>NZ_BAFC01000065.1 GCF_000248055.1 Gordonia sputi NBRC 100414
GGGGCAGTTGTCCGAGTCGTCGGAAGGGTCCGAACTGCGAGGTCACTGTGAGTGTGGGTCATTCGATCTGCTAGCTTTCTCACGTCGTCATCGACGATGTGGTCGGGGACACAGAGCTAGAACAGAGGATTTACAAGAATGAACCGCAAGATCAGTTGTGCAGTTGCCATCGCGGCCGCGGCGGGAGCCGTCTCGTTCGCACTGCCGGGTACGGCTTCGGCCGCACCGGCTTTCAACTGCGCCAAGGTCGCCACCCCGTCGAACCCGAACGGGTGGGGCAACACCGTGTTCGACGAAAAGGGCCAGGCGGGCAAGATCACCGACGGAAGGGCCTCCGACGACGACGGCTCGCTGGAGTTCGCGACCTCGGCAACGACCAAGCGCCAGGCGTCGTACCACTCGCCGGGCCAACTGCCGCTCGCCGATCTCAAGAACACCCCGCTGACCTTCCAGAAGTCGAACGGCAATGCCAACTGGCAGATCCGCATCACAGGCGCGAACACCGGCACGTCGAGCGGGTTCACCACCCTCGTGTGGGGAGCTCCTTCAACGGCGGGCAAGGCCGACGCGACGTCGTCGAACCAGTGGTGGGCGACCCGTCAGTTGGGCAACATCGCTCGCGGGCAGAATGCAACTCTGTCGGATCTCATCGCCGCGGCGAACTCGGACGGCAAGAAGGCCGTCGTCGACCTGTACGGAATCTCCAGCCAGCCCGGCGGTACGGCTGATGCCAAGGTCAACGTCGACGAGGTGACGTTCAACGGCTGCACGACCAACTTCAAGGTCTCCGGCGGAAACGGCTCGATCGAGTTCCCGAGCTTCGGTTCATAACCACGCCGTTTCGCAACGTCAGTGATTCCTCGACCGGGGTGGCCGCACGTAGGCCGCCCCGGTCGAGTTGTCAGAGCTGCGACATGTCGCCGGTGGCCGGCACGCCGTCGGCGAGTTCGTAGCGCAGGAACACCGTGCCACTCGGACTCGCGACGGGAGGGTCGACGAGTCGGAGGTTCGCGGGCACCGTGCCGGCGTCGAAGATGCGTTTGCCGCTGCCCAGGAGAATGGGGTGGACCCAGAGGTCGAGGCGGTCAAAGAGGCGCTCGGACAAGAGGGTTTGGACGAGATCGAGGCTGCCGACGACCGTGACGTGCTGGTGGCGGTCACGGATCTCGTTGATCGCCGACGGAAGGTCGGGGCCGAGTTGTGTTGAGCCGCCCCACGACAGATCGGCCGAACCGCGCGAGGCAACGTACTTCGGAATCCTGTTGAACAACGCGCCGAACTCGTCGTCCTGATGTGGCCAGTAGTCGGCGAAGATGTCGTAGGTTCGTCGGCCGAGAAGCAGAGCGTCGGTGTCGGCGTAAGCGGCAACGACCTGAGCGTCCGACGTCTCGTTGAGCAGCGGCACCTGCCAGCCGCCGTAGCTGAATCCGTCGGGATCCTCGTCGGGCCCGCCGGGGGCCTGACCGACGAGGTCGAGTGTGGTGAACAGTTCGATCTGAATGATCCCCATGGGGTGCTCCTGATGTTGACGGGTCGACGGAGGGCAGACCCGTCGACGTCCGGAAAGTCATCGGAGAGGCGTGACGATCGGCAGGCGCGCGCGTGATGATCGGCGCGGAGGCAGACGGTCGTCACGTGGGCGCTATTGTGCTCTGATCGCGGGGAAATGTACTCGACTGATCACACTGTGAGGAGTTGTGGATGGCCAGGTGGCGAGATGAGACCAGCGCGGAATGTCAGACCGATCTCGATGAGTTGCTGGATGCTGCAATCGAATTGGCAGCTGAGCTGCTGAGTGAGAATCCCGGACTCGATCCTGTCGCGATTGTGAACAGGCTCGATACCGGCAGAACCGTCGTAGCAGTCGCGCAGTCCGACGCTGACCAGTACGCCGCATCCGAGACACCGATGAGAGACCGCCTTACGGATGCTCTTCGATCAGAGTCGCATCAGTTGCGATCTGTCGCGATCGTGTCAGAAGTCGAAGTTGCCGGGGAGTCGGGCTCGCAGTTAGAAGTGCTATTGGAACACCGTGAGTACGCAATGCAGGTTCTCGTTCCCTACTCGATGCCAGACTCGGCGACGTTCAACTTGGGCACCATGCGGGCGGCGGTCAGTCCGCATCTTGTGTGGCAGTGAAGCAGCATTCGGCGATATTGGGGGTATCCGTGACAGACGGCATGCAAACCGACGTTGACATTCAGGTGGATGCTGCGGTCAGCGCAAGGCGCTCAGGAACCTTGAACGACTAACTCACGCGAATCTCATCGAATGTTGACGACGCTGATTAACAGTGGCCAAGTGAAACTGATACGAATGGATTTGCACTAGATGGAGCCAACTCCGGAGTGGATAGCAGCGCATGCCGCCCTATCCGCTGACATCACGAAGATTAGCAAACGCCATGGGTTGCGTTTTCGGCAGATGCGCGATCTCGTTAACACAACCGAGCGGTATCCGGCGCTGATTCCAATGCTGATTGATTGGGTGCGGAATGTCGAAGAGTACTCAGGGTTGACGGATCATCGTGATCTCGCGAATTTTCGGGATGGGTTATATCGCTCCCTCACGACAATCGATGCAATGGGTACGGATGCTGTTCCGTTGCTGATGGAGCAGTACTACCTGAATCCTCCACTGCCAGAAATCAACTCTTTCGCGATCGGTAACGCGCTTCTCTACCTTGCGGTGCCCAGTGACTATGAGCAGATGGCGAAGCTCGGTGCTGATCGGTCTCTCGGGTCAGGTCGGGCTGCGATTCTCGAGTGGCTGGTCAAGCAGGGGCTGCCAGAAGGTTTGCAGGTCGTCGTCGACCAGCTCGACGATCCCAGTGTTCGTCCCTTGGGCATCAGAGCCATCCGTCAGTACAAACCGCTTCCGTCGGGGCTACGACCAGTGGTCGCGCAGTACCTGGACGATCCTGACAGCGAAGTGCGCAAACAAGCGCGCGCCACGCTGAAAAAGCTACCTGATTGATCTCCACTGCGACTACTCCGAAGTTTGGATGAGAACGCGAAGACGGATCGTGCGTGACCACAACCACCCCTGCGTGCGGGAGTTCCGCGAGGAATCGGCGTCGTGAATTCCGGTTCGGAATCTGCCAACTTGTCAGCGGTTCCAGACACCCTCATCGCCTAGCCCCAGCTGTGGGTGTTGGCTGGTCGACGGAGGGCAGAGGGCAGCCCCGACGTCGCCCGGAAAGTTGTCGCCGAGGCGCGGGGATCGACGGTGTTGCCGGCGCGGTGCGGGTCTCCGTATCCACCGATCGGTGGATGGGCTCATCACCCGGCCAATCGGCCGCGCAGTGGATGTGAGACCGCGCGTATCACGGCGAAACTCATTGGTGTCGAAAGAAAAACACCAGATCGGCCGCGAGACCGGGAAATCGAGAAGTAGTCATGTTCACCACAACACAGGACCCCAGCATCGGCGCCACCGGCAGTGCAGCCACTGCATCTGCTCCCAAGCGCAAGAACGTGATCGTCGGCGTCATCGCCGGACTCGCACTGATCATCGCGGCCATCGGAATCGGCCTCGGCGTGACGGCAATGGGCCACGGTGGCACCTCGCATGCCGCGACGCCGCCCTACAGCAACTCGTCGACAAGCGGCGGGTCGCAGTCCGACGGCGCCGGCACGGTGTCTCCCGCAGTGCCGTCGCAGCCGGGTAACGACGTTTCGCCCGCTGTCCCGTCGCAGCCGGGTAACAACGTCTCGCCTGCCGTGCCGTCGACGCCGACCAACAACGTCTCACCCGCTGTGCCGTCGACTCCGACCAACAATGTCTCGCCTGCTGTCCCGTCGACTCCGGGTAACAACGTCTCGCCCGCTCAGCCGTCGACGCCGGGTAACAATGTGACGCCTGCTCAGCCATCGACGCCCACGGGCAGCATCTCGCCTGCTCAGCCGTCGACCCCGACCGGAAGCGGCACCATCACACCAGCGAGCCACGCGGCTGCGTGATCCACCCCGATGTGACCCACTCAGATACGACGACGAGGTCCGCGACCACACCGGTCGCGGACCTCGTCGTCGTCGTTGCTGATCTCGCCGTCTTCGCGACGGCTCGCCGGTAGGCTCACTCCATCGATACGGTGTGCGCGCCCCGTCGAGGGCACTGAGATGACCTGGTTTCACCACTCGATCGTGGAGCCCGGTCGTCTTCCCATGTTCTTGTTCTTGATCGCGTTCATAGCGACGTTCATCTTCATCCGCATCAGCGTTCGTTTGATTCGCGCGGAGGTGCGCTGGTGGCCGGGCAATGTTGCGCCGGGCGGACTCCACCTCCACCACGAGTTCTTCGGCGTGATCGTCATGGTGTTGTCGGGGTTCGGGCTGATCGCGATCTCTCGTTTCGACACTCCGATCACCGACTGTGTGCTCGCGGCTCTGTTCGGAATCGGTTGTGCGCTCGTGCTCGACGAATTCGCACTCATCCTGCATCTGCGAGACGTGTACTGGGAGAAGGAGGGTCGGGCATCGGTCGACGCCGTGTTCGTCGCCATCGCGATCGGCGTGTTGTTCCTCATGGGTTTTCGCCCGCTCGACCTGACCTCAGCGGCCGATGAGTTCCGCGATGATCCGACCGTGCCGGCACGGATCGTCGTCGTTCTCGGCATCGTGGTGAACGTCGTGTTGGCGGCGATCACCCTCGCCAAGGGCAAGCTGTGGACCGGACTGGTCGGTATGTTCTTTCCGGTCCTGTTGGTGGTCGGCGCGATTCGTATTGCGCGACCTGCGTCGCCGTGGGCGCGGTGGTTCTACCGCAGCCGAGAAGGCAAGTACGACAAAGCGGTACGACGCGAACAACGGCTTCGGGAACCGCTCATTCGGTGGAAGATTGTCGTGCAGGAAACGCTCGCGGGCCGATTCGGCGTCCCAGACCTACCGCCGGACCCGATGCCTGAGGCAGTTGCGGCGGTTCCGGGTGGCGTCGCACTTCCGAGTAGGGCCGCGACGGCCGTGCGTTGGCGGCGGGTGCGACGTCGGCTGCGTGTGGTCCCCACCTGGCGGCTGCCGGTGATCCTCGTGCTGCTCGCCATCATCGCGGCCCTGTTGTGCATCACGATCGACGAGAACATCGGCCTCGACGTCGACTCGGGAACCCTGGCGACCGTGCTTGGCGTGATCGCCGGGGCCACAGCCACTTTGACAGGTCTGGTCTTCACCGCGGTGACACTCGCGATGCAGTTCGGGGCGTCGCAGATCTCGGTCCGCGTCATCCCCATGCTGCAGCGCGAGCCGGTGATGCGCTGGTCTGTCGGCTTCTTCCTTGCCACATTCGTGTTCAGCGTGATGGTGGCGATGGATCTCGCTTTGACCGGTCCCGACGACGGAACCCCGGGCGCCTCGACGGCGATTGCGGCCTTCCTGACGGTGGTGTCGGCGATCCTGTTCGTCGCGTTGGTCAGTAAGGTCGGCGCGGTTCTCAACGTTGCGCAGTTGATGCGGTGGATCGCTGCGGACGGTCGTGCGTCGATCCGTCGGCTGTACCCGGAGGAGTCGCTCCAGACCCAGTTGCCGAGCGTGGCGCCCGCTCCCGACACCACACTCGGCGAAGAGCCACGCCATGTGATCATGTTGCGAGAGATAGGTTCTCGAGGGCGGGTGCTGCTCGCGGTGAACGTGCCGATGCTGGAACGTTACGCGGCGGCATGGGGTGTGAGATTCGATCTGCTGGTGATGGTCGGCGACAACGTGCCGCACAACGTCGGCGTGATCGCGGTGGTCGGCACGCCGCGGGGCGGGCCGGTGCCAGAGCACAAAGTATTGCGGTGCTTGCTCTTCGGCGACATGCATCAGCCGTCGGTGAGTCCTGTTGCCGCGCTGCAGGCCATTTCGGATATCGCCCTCAAGGCGATCTCGACTGCTGGCAATGATCCGAGCACGGTGGTGTTGGCGCTCGACCACATCGAGGACATGCTGCTGATGCTCGCGCCGCGGGTCCACGCCGACGCGGTTCGACGCTCACGCGCTGTGCGCGGCTATCGACGTACGTGGGCGGACTATGTCGCGATCGGTACCGATGAGATCCGCAGGCACAGTCACGGCCAGGCTCAGGTGCATCGGCGATTGCGCGCGCTCTACGAAACCGTTGCGTCACAGTGCGGCGCGGATCAACAGCCGCCGATCGTCGAACGTCTTGCGGCACTGGACGAGCAGGTCGCGCTCGATTGGCCGATAGGCCTCGACCGTCGGCTCGCGCAGCGTCCGGACCGGCAGGGTTACGGCTCCGAGAGAGGGTCGACGTTCGACTGAGCACGCGCTCCGACGTCGACCACCGGAACCTCGGCGATCGCGGCGGTCCCACCGCCGGGACGTCGGGTGACGGTCAACGAGCCGCCCTGCTGCTCGAGGCGCACCCGACGCGAGACGAGTCCGATGTGTCCCTCGGCGACGCGACGATCGAGCGTCGACTCGTCGACGCCGCGCCCGTCGTCGACAACAATCACACGGGCTGTGCCGTCGTCGAATTCGACTGACAGTTCGACGGTATGGGCGTCGGCATGTTTGACCACGTTGGTCAGCAGCTCGCGTGCGGTTGCGAACAGCATGGGATCGGACGTGGTGCGCAGATCGCTCGGCCAGCCGACGGTGTCCACCGAGATCGTCAGCGGGGCACGCTGTTCGACCGAGGCCGCGAGATCGGTGACCGCCGCGGCGAGTCCTCCCTGTTCGAGCACGGCGGGATGGAGTTCACCCAACGTCGAGCGCAGTAGCCTCGACGCCTCGCGCAGCGCTGTGTCGACCCGTGCGAGAGCGTCGGGATCGGTGCCGTCGCGCGCCGCATCGAGTTCCTGCCGCGCGCCGAGAACGTACTGCAACGCGCCGTCGTGGAGGTGCTCGGCGAGGTCGCGACGCTCGCGTTCCTCGATGCGGACGGTCTCGTCGAGAAGTCGAGCACGTTGTGCCGCAAGAGATCCGATCGTCGACACCCGTGAACGCTGAACGGTCGAGAGCATTACGCTGCCCAATGCGAGGATCGCGACGACAAGCGTGCGCATCGCGATGAGCGACCACGGTTCGCCGTTGGGGACACGGGCCAGAGCGCTCGCGAGGAAGTAGACGACGACGGTCGGGATCACCACGAGCGCACAGACTCTGGGGCGCAGTTGCGTCGCGGCGATCATCGGGATGGCGACGAATCCGTTGACGAGTACGTCCGAGGTCCAACTGACCTGATCGGAACGACTCGCCACGACGATCAGGACGACGAGGACCGCGAGGTCGACAAACAAAGCGAGCCAGGCGAATCGGATCATTCCTACCCGTATTCGGGAGGCCGCCAGCACACCTGCGAGACACCAGACGGCGTAGAGCACCGCGACCACGATGCAGAACGCGGCACCGTCGGCGGGTGGATCGAGGAGCACGGTCGCCAGCACGAAGACGGAGAGCAACATGCGCAGCACGACCTGCACTCGGACACCGAGCAGTGCGTGATCGATCAGGATCTCGGAGATGCGCGGCTCGTCGATCAGCTCCGTCAGGCCGAGCTGCGGCGCCTGGCCATCCGGGTTGCCCGAGCGTCCATAGCTCAGGCGTCTGAACAGTGAGGGTCGAGTCATTCGAGAAGTCCGCGACGCATCGCCTCGGCGACGGCAGCAGCGCGGTCGGACACGCCGAGCTTCTCGTACAGGTGTTGTGCATGCGTTTTGACCGTCGACGCCCCGATGAAGAGCTCGCCCGCGACCTGCGGGATCGACAGGCCGCGGGCGAAGCCTTCGAGCACCTGGCGTTCACGCTCACTGAGCGCCGGGCCGTCGTTGCGCGCGTGCGACCTGATCTCACCGACGAGCCCGGCAGCCAACTCCGCGGGGACCACCGTCTCGCCCTTGGCAACCCGCGTGACGGCTCCGACGATCTCGTCGCGGCTCGACTCCTTGCTCAGATACCCCGCCGCACCCTTCTCCAGCGCAGCGAAGACGATGGGCGCGTCGGTGACAGCGGAGAGAACAAGGACCCGCGTCCGCAGTCCGTCCCTGGTGACCGCGTGCGCGACGTCGACTCCGGTCAGCCCCGGCATCTGATAGTCGACGACGGCCACATCCGGCAGCTCACCGCGAATGAGTTCGAGGCCCGACGGGCCGTCACCTGCCTCACCCACCACGCGTACGCGGCCACTCTGGGTGAGTCCGCGGGAGATGCCATCCCGGAAGAACGGATGGTCGTCGATCACCACAGCAGTCACCAGCGATTCCACCGACTCAGGATAGGGGTTCGACGCCTTGTTCGTTGTGCGTAACCTGCGCAATCAGCGGCGATGTGGTAGCCGGATTTCAATACTGGGTACCCCCCGTGAGAAAATATTCGACAATGCTCATGAAGCAGTGGGGTGTCAGCGCGATCTCAGGGTCGGCACACCCCCGCCAGCAACGGCGCTGGCACGAGGCAGCCACCGAGTGATCACAGGATCAGCCCAGGTCAGCCCACGATGAGGGTGGATTCTGTTGGCTCGGTAGGACTGCTGTCAACGACGAAACGGGTGACAGCTCTGCGCAACGTCGCGCACCTAGTGAGGCGAATACATGAAGCACGCTCCAGGCCCCATTGGGCTCTATGACCCGGCCAACGAACACGACGCGTGCGGTGTTGCGTTTGTTGTCGACATGCATGGTCGTCGCAGCCGCGACATCGTGGACAAGGCGATCACCGCGCTGATCAACCTCGAGCATCGTGGTGCCGCGGGCGCAGAGCCGAACACCGGCGACGGTGCCGGAATCATGATCCAGGTCCCCGACCGCTTCCTGCGTGAGGTTGTCGACTTCGAACTGCCCGCCGAGGGCAGCTACGCGACCGGTATCGCCTTCCTGCCGCAGGGCTCGAACGACGCCGCGACCGCCGCCGAGGGCGTCGAGAAGATCATCGAGTCCGAAGGTCTGACCGTGCTCGGCTGGCGCGAGGTACCCACCAACGAGAACGGCCTCGGTGCGCTCGCGCGCGACGCGATGCCGACCTTCCGTCAGGTGTTCCTCGCCGGCGCGTCGGGCATGGAGCTCGAGCGCAAGGCATTCGTCGTGCGCAAGCGTGTTCAGCACGAGCTCGGCAACAAGGGTGCAGGCGCCGACGGCCCGGGCCGCGAGACCGTCTACTTCCCGAGCCTGTCGGGCACGACCTTCGTCTACAAGGGCATGCTCACCACCCCGCAGCTGCGGGAGTTCTACCTCGACCTGCAGGATTCGCGGGTGGAGAGCGCGCTGGGCCTCGTGCACTCGCGCTTCTCGACCAACACCTTCCCGTCGTGGCCGCTCGCGCATCCGTTCCGACGAGTCGCCCACAACGGTGAGATCAACACCGTCACCGGCAACGAGAACTGGATGCGTGCCCGTGAGGCACTGATCGACACGTCGCTGTTCGGCGACGGCGCAGCGCAGAAGATCTTCCCCGTGTGTACGCCCGGAGCGTCGGACACGGCACGCTTCGACGAGGTGCTCGAGATGCTGCACCTCGGCGGGCGCAGCCTGCCCCACGCGGTCCTGATGATGATCCCCGAGGCGTGGGAACGCCAGGAGGCGATGAAGCCGGAGCACCGCGCGTTCTACGAGTACCACGCGTCACTCATGGAGCCGTGGGACGGACCGGCATCGGTGTGCTTCACCGACGGCACCGTCGTCGGCGCTGTGCTCGACCGAAACGGCCTGCGCCCCAGCCGAATCTGGGTCACCAAGGACGGCCTCGTCGTGATGGCCTCCGAGGTCGGCGTGCTCGACATCGACCAGGCCGACGTCGTGCAGAAGCTGCGCCTGCAGCCGGGCCGCATGTTCCTCGTCGACACCGAGGCCGGCCGCATCGTCGACGACGAGGAGATCAAGGACGAACTCGCCGCAGAGCATCCGTACGCGGAGTGGCTCGACAAGGGCCTCGTCCACATCGACCACGTCAAAGCGTTGCCGCATGAGCACATGTCCCACCACCGGGTCACGTTGCGGCAGTTGGTGTTCGGTTACACCACCGAGGAGCTCAACCTGCTGGTCGCGCCGATGGCGAAGACCGGAGCCGAGGCCATCGGCTCGATGGGTACCGACACTCCGATCGCGGTGTTGTCTGCTCGCCCGCGGATGCTGTTCGACTACTTCCAGCAGCTCTTTGCGCAGGTGACCAACCCGCCGCTCGACGCGATCCGCGAGGAGATCGTCACCAGCATCGGCGGAACCATCGGGTCCGAAGCCGATCTGCTGCACCCGGGTCCCGAGTCGTGCCGCCAGATCGCGCTTCCCTCACCGGTGATCGACAACGACACCCTCGCCAAGTTGGTCCGGATCAACGAGGACGACGCGCTTCCCGACTTCCGCAGCATCCAGATCCACGGTCTCTACCCGGTGGCCGAGGGTGGTGCCGGGTTGCGCAAGGCGCTCGACGAGATCCGCGCCAAGGTCAGTGCTGCCATCGACGACGGTGTGAGCCTCGTCGTGCTCAGCGACCGCGAGTCCGACGAGACGCTCGCGCCGATCCCGTCGTTGCTGCTGACGGCCGCGGTTCACCATCATCTGGTCCGCGAGCGCAAGCGCACGCGCGTCGGCCTGATCGTCGAATCGGGTGATTGCCGCGAGGTCCACCACGTCGCCACGTTGGTGGGATTCGGTGCGGCAGCGGTCAATCCGTACATGGCATTCGAATCGATCGAGGACATGGTCGAGCGCGGAGTGCTCGGCGATATCGATTTCGAGACCGCCCGCAACAACTACGTCAAGGCCGCAGGCAAGGGCGTGCTCAAGGTGATGAGCAAGATGGGCATCTCCACGGTCGCCTCGTACACCGGCGCTCAGCTCTTCCAGGTGATCGGTCTCGACCAGGACACCGTCGACGAGTTCTTCAGCGGGATGAACAGCCAGCTCGGAGGCGTCGGGCTCGACGAGATCGCCGCCGACGTCGCAACGCGACATGCCTTGGCGTTCAACGACCGTCCGTCCGAGCGCGCACACCGTGAGCTCCCGGTCGGCGGCGAGTACCAGTGGCGGCGCGAGGGTGAGTACCACCTATTCAACCCGGACACCGTGTTCAAGCTTCAGCACGCAACGCGCAGCGGTCAGTACAAGGTGTTCAAGGAGTACACCAAGATGGTCGACGATCAGTCGGCCCGAATGGCAACTCTGCGTGGACTGTTCGACTTCAACTTCGGCGATCGCGACCCGATCCCGATCGACAAGGTCGAACCCGCGAGCGAGATCGTCAAGCGCTTCTCGACGGGGGCGATGAGTTTCGGCTCGATCTCGGCCGAGGCACACGAGACACTCGCCATCGCGATGAACCGTCTCGGTGGGCGCTCGAACTCCGGTGAGGGCGGCGAGGATCCGCGGCGTTTCCATCACGACGAGAACGGTGACTGGCGACGCAGCGCGATCAAGCAGGTCGCGTCGGGACGCTTCGGCGTCACCTCGCACTACCTGAGCAACTGCACCGACATCCAGATCAAGATGGCGCAGGGTGCGAAACCCGGTGAGGGTGGCCAGCTTCCGCCGCACAAGGTGTACCCGTGGGTCGCCGAGGTGCGGGGCTCGACGCCAGGCGTCGGCCTCATCTCGCCGCCGCCGCACCACGACATCTACTCGATCGAGGATCTCGCTCAGCTGATCCACGACCTGAAGAACGCCAATCCGCAAGCGCGCGTACACGTCAAGCTCGTCAGTGAGCTCGGCGTCGGAACGGTCGCCGCGGGTGTGTCGAAGGCGCACGCCGACGTCGTGCTGATCTCCGGCCACGACGGCGGTACCGGCGCGTCGCCGCTGACGTCGTTGAAGCATGCCGGTGCCCCCTGGGAGATCGGTCTCGCCGAGACGCAGCAGACCTTGCTGCTCAACGGACTTCGCGATCGGATCTCGGTACAGGTCGACGGTCAGCTCAAGACCGGCCGCGACGTGGTGATCGGTGCACTGCTCGGAGCCGAGGAGTTCGGCTTCGCGACGGCGCCTCTCGTCGTCTCCGGTTGCGTCATGATGCGCGTCTGCCATCTCGACACCTGCCCGGTCGGTGTCGCCACCCAGAATCCGCTGCTGCGTGAGCGTTTCACCGGCAAGCCGGAGTTCGTCGAGAACTTCTTCATGTTCATCGCAGAAGAGGTACGCGAGCTGCTTGCTCGCCTCGGGTTCCGCACGCTGCAGGAGGCCGTCGGCCACGTCGAGGCTCTCGACACGACAAAGGCACTCGCACACTGGAAGTCGTCGAAGGCGGGCAAGCTCGATCTGTCGCCGATTCTGTCGACGCCCGAATCGCCGTTCATGAACCAGGATCTGTACTGCTCCGGCGTGCAGGACCACGGTTTGGAGAAGGCGCTCGACCAGCAGCTCATCGCGCAGAGTCGTGAGGCGATCGATCACGGCACCAGGGTGTCGTTCACGTCAAAGATCACCAACGTGAACCGCACCGTCGGAACGATGCTCGGCCATGAGGTCACCAAGACGCATGGCGCGCAAGGGCTTCCCGAGGGAACGATCATCATCGACTTCGAGGGTTCTGCAGGCAATAGCTTCGGTGCGTTCGTGCCGAAGGGCATCACGCTTCGACTCGAGGGCGACGCCAACGACTTCGTCGGCAAGGGCCTCTCGGGTGGACGCATCGTGGTGCGCCCGCCGGCGAGTACGCCGGAAGGCTTTGTCGCAGAGGACAACATCATCGCCGGAAATGTGATCGGCTTCGGTGCCACCAAGGGAAAGATCTTCCTGCGCGGCGTCGTCGGCGAGCGTTTCTGCGTGCGTAACTCCGGTGCCACGGCGGTGGTCGAGGGCGTCGGTGATCACGGCTGCGAGTACATGACCGGTGGACGCGTGGTGGTGCTCGGTGACACCGGACGCAACTTCGCGGCTGGTATGTCGGGCGGCATCGCCTACGTGTACGACCCCGACAACAAGCTGGGTACCAACCTGAACCCCGAACTCGTCGACCTCGAACCACTCGACGACGAAGACATCGAGTTCTTGTCCGGCATCATCGGTGAGCATCGCGGCGAGACGGCGTCGCCGGTCGCCGCGGCGATACTTGCCGATTGGGAGAACACCCAGCAGGCGTTCGCCAAGGTCATGCCACGCGATTTCAAGCGCGTGCTGGCCGCGATCGACGCCGCAGAGAAGTCCGGACGAGACGTGAACGAAGCGATCATGGAGGCCGCACGTGGCTGACCCCAGAGGATTCCTCAAGCACACCGAGCGTGAACTGCCCGAGCGGCGGCCGGTCGACCTGCGGTTGATGGACTGGAAAGAGGTCTACAACGACTTCGACAAGTCGGAGCTGCAGACCCAGGCCAGCCGCTGCATGGACTGCGGTATCCCGTTCTGCCACAATGGTTGTCCGCTGGGCAACCTGATCCCGGAGTGGAACGACCTGGTCTACCGGGATCAGTGGAAAGAAGGCATCGAGCGCCTGCACGCGACCAACAACTTCCCGGAGTTCACGGGGCGCCTGTGCCCAGCGCCGTGCGAGGCGTCGTGCGTGCTCGGTATCAATCAGCCCGCGGTGACCATCAAGCAGGTCGAGGTGGAACTGATCGACAACGCCTTCGACAGCGGCTGGGTTCAGCCCGTGCTGCCGAGTGAGCGCACCGGCAAGTCGGTTGCGGTTGTCGGTTCGGGTCCCGCGGGACTCGCTGCGGCGCAACAGCTCACGCGTGCGGGCCACACGGTTTACGTCTACGAGCGCGCCGATCGCATCGGCGGACTGCTGCGCTACGGCATCCCCGAGTTCAAGATGGAGAAGCGCCACATCGACCGTCGTCTCGAGCAGATGAAGGCCGAGGGCACCATCTTCCGCACCGGCGTCAACGTCGGCGTCGACATCACCGTCGCGCAGCTTCGTCAGGACTTCGACGCCGTTGTGCTCGCCATGGGTTCGACGATCGGTCGCGATCTGCCGATTCCGGGCCGCGAGCTCGACGGTATCCACCAGGCGATGGAGTTCTTGCCGCAGGCCAACCGAATTCAGCTCGGCGACACCGTCGACGGGCAGATCAGTGCCAAGGGCAAGAAGGTCGTCATCATCGGCGGCGGCGACACCGGCGCCGACTGCCTCGGCACGTCGCTGCGTCAAGGCGCTGAGGTTGTACACCAGTTCGAGATCATGCCCAAGCCGCCGACCGAGCGAGCCGAGTCGACCCCGTGGCCGACGTACCCGCTGATGTATCGCGTGTCGTCTGCCCATGAAGAGGGCGGCGAACGCGTCTTCTCGGTCAACACCGAGCAGTTCACCGGCGAGAACGGCAAGGTCACCGCGCTCAAGGCGCACGAGGTCGTCATGCGCGACGGTCGGTTCGAGAAGGTCGAGGGCTCAGACTTCGAGCTCGAGTGCGATCTGGTGCTGTTGGCCATGGGCTTCGTCGGCCCTGAGCGCGTCGACCTACTCGACAAGCTGGGCGTCGAATACGACCAGCGAGGCAACATCAAGCGCGACAACGACTTTGCTGCCGTCGGGCAGGAGGGCGTGTACGTCGCGGGCGATGCCGGGCGCGGACAGTCGCTGATCGTGTGGGCCATCGCGGAGGGTCGCTCGGCTGCGGCCGCCGCGGACCGGTACCTCGCGGGCGCGTCGGATCTGCCCGCACCGATCGTGCCGACGCAGGTCGCGCAGCGCTGACCTGCCCCGCTGGGTGGTGATCTCGACCAGCGGGACGGCTCGACCAGCGAAAAGCGCTTGACCGGCGGTCGGGGCGCTCAGAGCTTCTCGAGCACGCTCGTCATCTGGGTGGGCACCGAGTCGGCGAGGCGGCCGAAGATGGAGCTGAAGAGGGGTTCGCCGATCAGCTTGAAGCGGTGGAAGTCGACGAGCGCACGGTAGGTGACGCTCGTCGTTCCGTCGCCGAGGTCGGTGAACGAGAGGTCGTCCGACGTCGTGGCGGTCTTGTTGGAGCCGGAGAACACGACGTGGTCGGGGTCGTCGCGCGTCAGTTCGTAGGTCAGCTCGGTCGAGATTCCGAAGAGCTTCGACTTGTTGTGCCAACGCGTGCCAAGTGCGATCGGGGCGTTGTCCTCCTGCGTGCATTCCACTGTCCCCGGGTCCCATTCCTCGGCGTGGGCGAAGTCGCGCAGATAGGCGACGATCACCTCACGCGGCTGTCGGACAGTGAAGGTGCGCGAGACGTCGACCACCGTGGGCCTCCTCATGTGTCGGATCACTCGGTTCTGTAGACAAACGTTCTATGAGAGTTCGGTGAGACGACGCTGCCGGATGGGTGCATTCCTGCCTACACTCTGTGGGTTGGATCGCGGCGATCGTGTCGCGGATACGTGTTCGTGGAGGTACAGGTCAGTGCGCACGCTTCTCGGGATGGCAGCTGCGGTGGTGTTGGCGGCGTGTGGCGTCGTGGTCGCATCGGCGGGGTCGGCGTCGGCCGCGCCGGGACCATGCCCAAAGGTGTACGTGTTGGCAATACCCGGCACCTGGTCTGACGGACCAGGTCTGCTCGGTTCCGTCACGTCGAATCTCGGGCCCGACACCAAGGTCTCCTATGTCGGCTACGACGCCACGGCGTTCCCGTGGGAGAGCGCCATCTACGGAAAGTCGAAGGCGCAGGCCGTAGCCAATACCAAGGGTCTTGCCCTGGGGATGCTCAAGCGTTGCCCGGGCACCAAGATCGCGCTCACCGGTTACAGCCAGGGTGCCGACGCCGCAGGCGACGTCGCGTCGGAGATCGGTACCGGCCACGAGAAGATCCGTCCGCAGCAGGTCGCGGGAGTTGTGCTGATCTCAGATCCGCGTCGGTCGTCGAAAGACAATCTGGTCGGGCCGCCCCTATCCGGGCAGGGTAGCGGTGGGCCACGCCTTGACGGCATGGGCTACGTGCTGCCGCGCGCCTTCACCATTTGCGCGCCCAAGGATCTCTACTGCAACGTGCCGCGTGAGTACTACGTGACGCGCGTGATCGGCTACCTCGCTGAAACCAGTGATCCGACGCCCAGCCAGGTCGGCCAGTATCAGGCCGAGGCGGGGGCAATCGTCAACGAGATGCTGACCAGGGGCGGGCCGGGCAACGTCGTCAACGAGCTGAGCAACGCTCGAGCGCGGCAGCAGATCATCGAGTTCAACCGGTTCTTGCAGTCGGGTTCACACGGCGATTACGGGCGTTTCGAGGTCAAGCCGGGTGTGACCGCCGTGGAATGGGCACATCAGTTTCTCGCCGGATTGGGCTGAACCGCGCGTCGGTCTCTGACTGGTAACGAATCCTGTGTGACGATCGATACGAAGGGTGAGGTTGCGCCGACACAGTCGGCAATACAAGATAGTAAAGATCGAATCCGTTCTGACGCAGGAAACGTATCGTCATGAAGCTGGCAGCAACGTTCCAGACACCCCGTCGACACTCAATGCTGAGTGCCATCACCGGCGGCCGACTCGGCCGCCATCGTGAGGCGCCGCGATTCCCCGCAGAGGCCGAACGCCTCGTCACCGCGGCGGAGCTCAAGCGACTGAGTGCGTGAGCAGGTCGCCGGTCACCCCTCGGTGACCCGCGCTGATGCGTCGCCCAGAGAGATCACGTCGCCGACTACCAACTGTCGACCTCTGCGTGTTTCCACACCGCCGTTGACCGTGACGAGACCGTCGGAGATGACCTCCTTCGCCTCGGCTCCGGACTCGATGAGGTTCGCCAATTTCAAGAACTGACCGAGCCTGATCCCGTCACCCCGTACAGGTACGTCGAATGCGTCGTCGTCCATGCCTGAGATACTGCCTGACCGGCGGAGCGTACGCACCGTCGAATCCCGGGTGAACTACCTTTGATCCATGGCGGTCGAGTCCCCATCTCACGCACGTTCAAGTGCTCCCACAGATCCCGACGTCGCGTTGCAGCGATCGCAACGGGCGGAGGCGGATCGTCGTTCGGCCGATCTGCTCGAGCGCATCCGCCACCCCCGCGGATTCGGCAGCCACGCGCCGCGGATCGCTGGACTCGTCGTCGGAATCATGGCGACCATCGCATTGCTGTCGAGCATCTTCCCGTTCTTTCGGCACTGGATTCACGTTCCGCGCGACTACGTGGACGACTTCATCATGTCGATGCCCGACACGAGCTTCGCGTGGTCGTTTGTGTTGGCCCTCGTCGCCATCGCGCTGACGGCGCGCAAGCGCATCGCGTGGTGGATCTGTGTCATCTACCTGCTGCTGTTCATGGCTGGAAACGCGGTGCTGTTGTGGCAGCCGGTCGCCGACGACTTCGACGTCGACGACGCCGAGCGCATGAACATCGTGATCGGTCTCGGTATCGATCTCGTGGCCCTTATCTTCCTGCTCGTCACATATCGGCAGTTCTACACGCGGGTTCGACGTGCCGCCCTACTGCGCGCGCTCGTGGTGCTGGTGGTCGGACTTGCCGTGGCAACCGGCATCGGGTTCGCGCTGGTGTGGCTGTTCCCGGGCAGTCTGGAACGCTCCGAGCGTCTGCCCTACGCGTTCAATCGGGTCGTTGCGTTCGCCGCGATCGACCAGCGGACTTTCGACGGCCATCACGCGTATCCGCCGGTCAATGGCGCACTGGGTCTGTTCGGTGCGCTCGCGCTGATCGTCGCGGCGTCGGTGCTCTTCCGATCGCAGCGGCTCAAGTCGCTGATGACGGCGACCGACGAACGACTGATCCGGGCGCTGATCACGCGATTCAACGACGACGACTCGTTGGCCTACTTCTCGACGCGACGCGACAAAGCGGTTGTCTTCTCGCGCGACGGTCGCGCGGCGATCACCTACCGTGTCGAACTGGGTGTGGGTCTTGTGGGTGGCGATCCGATCGGCGACCCAGAGTCGTGGCCGGACGCGATCGCCGAATTCCTGGTGCTCTGCGAGCGCTACGGGTGGCATCCCGCGGCGATGGGTTCGAGTGAGCGAGGCGCGGCAGCATTCGATGCCGCGGGGTTCACCTCGCTGAACATCGGCGACGAGGCGATCCTGCACACGCGCCAGTACACGATCAGCGGGCCGACCATGAAGGGCGTGCGCCAGGCGGTGACACGAACGCGCCGCGCAGGCGTCACCACCCGCATCCGCAGGCACCGCGACATTCCGCCGACCGAGATGGCCGACGTGATCGCGCGGGCCGACGCCTGGCGCGACACCGAGGAGGAGCGCGGCTTCGCGATGGCGCTCTCGCGAATCGGCGATCCCGCAGACGGTGACTGCCTGCTTGTGGAGGCGGTCCTGAACGAGGGACAGCCCGACGAGAAGGTCGTCGGGATGCTGTCATTCGTTCCGTGGGGTAAGCGCGGGGTCTCGCTCGATCTGATGCGCCGCGATCGCAGCGGCATCAACGGCGTCGTGGAGACAATGGTCAGCGACCTGTGCCGCGACTCGGAGAACTTCGGGATCACCGACATCTCGCTGAACTTCGCCACCTTCCGCGCCGTGTTCGAGAAGGGGCAGGAGATCGGCGCGGGCCCTGTCATGCGTGCGAGCTACGCCGTGCTGATGTTCGGCTCCAAGTTCTTTCAGATGGAGTCGCTCTACCGGTCCAACGCCAAATACCTTCCCGACTGGCAGCCTCGCTTCCTCTGCTTCGAGGACACCCGAATCCTCGCGCGAGCGGGGCTGGCGGCTGTCGTCACCGAGGGCTTCGTCAGGCTGCCAAGGTTCGGCCGCAAGCAGCAGTACACCGCGGGACAGCCGTCGATTCCCGCCGGCATCGATGTCGACGCGTTGATCGCTGAACTCGACGCCGAGGCGGAGGCCCAGAACGCCGTCGCAGCCCACCGTCCGGAGCAGGTCCGGGTGCGACTTGCCAAGCTGGACAGGATGATCGACGACGGCGTCGACCCATATCCACCCGCCGATCCGCCGTCGCACTCGATCGCGGAGGCCATCGCGGCGCCTGCAGGTACGCCGGTGTCGATCGCCGGGCGCATCACGCGACTGCGCGACTTCGGCAAGGTGGTCTTTGCCGACGTCCATGACTGGTCCGGGCAGGTGCAGATCCTGGTCGAAGTGTCGCGACTCGATTCCGGCTCAAGGGATTTCGCGTCCGACGTCGACCTCGGTGATCTGGTCGAGGTTCACGGTGACATGGGTACGAGCCGCAAGGGTGAGGTATCGGTGCTTGTGGATCGCTGGGCGATGATCGGAAAGTCGCTGCGTCCGCTACCCGACAAGTGGGCGGGCCTGACAGACCCGGAAGCCCGTGTGCGGCAACGCTACGTCGACCTCGCGATCAATCCACGTTCGCGACAGTTGCTTGCCACGCGGAGCGTCGTCGTCAAGTCGCTGCGTGACTTCCTCTCTGCCCGTGGCTATCTCGAAGTCGAAACCCCGATACTGCAGCAGATCCACGGTGGCGCGAACGCGACCCCGTTCACGACCCACATCAACGCCTACAACCTCGACCTCTACCTGCGCATCGCACCGGAGCTGTACCTCAAGCGGTTGTGCGTCGGCGGCGTGGAGAAGGTGTTCGAGATCGGCAGGAACTTCCGCAACGAAGGCGTCGACTTCAGTCACAATCCGGAGTTCACGAGCCTGGAAGCCTATGAGGCGCACAGTGATTACCTGAAGATGCTCGATCTCACGCGGGAGATGATCCAGTTCGCGGCCACCGCCGCCTACGGTGAGCCGGTGATCGTGCGCTACGACGACGAGGGTAACGAGCAGCGCATCGACATCTCCGGGCAGTGGCCGGTGAAGACCGTCTACGGGGTGGTGTCGGAGGGCGCTGATGAGGAGATCACGCCGGAGACGTCGGTGGAACATCTCCGCGAGGTCTGCAGGCGCCTCGACATCGCGTTCCGTCCGGACTGGGACGCGGGCGCGATAGTGCAGGAACTCTACGAGCATCTCGGTGAGGACCGCACCACTTTCCCGACGTTCTACACCGATTTCCCGACGTCGGTCTCGCCGCTCACGCGCGCTCATCGGAGCGAGCCGGGAGTGGCCGAGCGGTGGGATCTGGTGGCGTGGGGCGTCGAACTCGGTACCGCGTACACGGAGCTGACCGATCCGGTGGAGCAGCGTAAAAGGCTTACCGCGCAATCGGTTCTGGCTGCCGACGGCGATCCGGAGGCGATGGAACTCGATGAGGACTTCCTGCAGGCACTCGAATACGCGATGCCGCCGACCGGCGGTCTCGGCGTCGGCGTCGACCGTGTGGTCATGTTGATCACGGGTCAGTCGATTCGCGAATCGCTGGCATTTCCGCTGGCCAAACCGCAGGAGAGCTGAGTGGTGGCCGACGGTCGTCGCGAGGTCGATCGGCCGCCACCCGGGCAGATCGTCGACGTCGATGGCCAGCACATCCACGTCGTCGACGAGGGTGTCGGGCGCCCACTGCTGCTGATGGCTGCGATGGGGAGTAACTGGTTCGATCTCGACCATCTCGCCGCACGACTCGTCGAGCGTGGTTGGCGGGTGATTCGATTCGATCGCCCTGGATATGGCCTGTCCGAACAACTTCCGCGAGGTCGTGTGCTGACCCTGGCGCTCGAGGTCTCGTGGATGACGGGCGTCCTCGATGCGCTGCGGATCGCGGAGCCTGTGACGATCGTCGGACATTCGGTTGCCTCGCTGTATGTCGAGGCTTTCGCGCGAGTCCATCCGTCGCGCACTGCGGCGGTTGCGATGCTCGACGGCTCGTATGTACTCCTGCCGTGGCGGGTGGTACCGCTCGGTGTGCGAATCGACAACGCGCACAGGATGATCGACACGGCGAGAGGAGTCACGGAGCGGTTTCGCCTTCCGCGGCGCGGATTCTCGCGAGTACGGACTGTGGTGCTACCCAGGCCCCCGGAGGGGTTCTACGATCACGAGCACTACTGGGCAGCGAGGGTCTTCGGTAACTGGCCGATGCTGCTCGCCACGATGGTGGAGAACGCGGCCTTCCCGGCGATCAACGCGTCGCTGCGTCGCATGCGCAAGAGCCATCCGATGCCCCGGGTTCCGGTGATCGTGGTCGCCGCGCTTTCCGGGCCGAAGGCGTGGCAGAGCTTCTGGCTGTGGAAGCAGGCCCGCTACGCGCGCATGCTCGGTGGTCGGCTGGTGCCGATCGTCTCGCGCCATTTCGTCGTGTTGGAGGTTCCCGACGAGATCGCGGACGCGATCGATCAGTTGCGCTGATCGAGAGCGCGCTTCTTACCGCCCGGTAACCTGAGGTACCCATGACCGCGCGTCACACCTATGCTGTACGTCATGGCAGAGCTGACTTTCACTCCCACGGCCGACCTCGTCGACGAGATCGGTGCAGACGTCCGTAGTTGCGATCTCCAGTTCACCCAGTACGGCGGGGTCCGTGAGTTCGTCGGAACCGTGACGACGGTCCGCTGCTTTCAGGACAACGCCCTGCTCAAGTCGATCCTCGGGGAGTCGAACCCCGGCGGTGTGCTGGTGATCGACGGTGATGCCTCGGTGCACACGGCGTTGGTCGGCGACATCATCGCGGAGCTGGGCCGGTCGAACGGCTGGGTCGGGATCATCGCGAACGGCGCGATTCGCGACGCCAAGACCATCGGTGGAATGGAGATCGGCGTGAAGGCGCTCGGCACCAATCCCCGCAAATCCACCAAGACCGGAGCAGGTGAGCGCGACGTACCGCTGACGCTGGGTGGAGTCACCTTCACGCCGGGCGACACCGTGTACTCCGACGACGACGGCATCGTCCTCGTCGCACCCTGACCTTCCGACTTCTCGACTCTCGACCACTTCCCACGCAGCAGGAGGCTCCGATGCCCAAGCCAACCCCCGACTACTTCGAACGACTCGGCGCATTGGTAGCGATCGACAACGCTGCCGCACGCCCGACCCGATCCATCCTCGAAGCGTTCAGCGGCGTCGAGATGGCGACCATCCCGGTTGCCACCGCCGAGGATCTCGAGACCGCGGTGTCGCGGGCGCGTGCCGCTCAGCAGGGGTGGGCCAAGCAGTCGCCCGCAGAGCGCGCGAAGGTGCTCAAGAAGTTCTCCGAGTTGGTGTTCGCCAACGCGGCGTCGTTGATGGATATCGCGCAGGCCGAGACGGGCAAGGCTCGTTCGTACGCGCAGGAAGAGGTTGTCGACGTCGCGCTGACTGCGCGGTACTACGCGACGCACGGCCCCAAGATGCTCGCCGAGCGCAAGGTGCAGGGCATGCTGCCCGGTGCCACCAAGGTGCGGGTGCGGTATCAGCCCAAGGGCGTCGTCGGAGTGATCAGCCCGTGGAATTACCCACTCACACTTGCGGTTTCGGATGCGGTCGCCGCCCTGCTCGCGGGCAACGGCGTGGTGATCAAGCCCGACAGCCAAACCCCCTACTGTTCGCTCGCGCTGGCTGAGCTGTTGTACGAGGCCGGTCTGCCGCCCGCGCTCTTCGCGGTGGTCCCGGGTCCGGGAAGTGTTGTGGGACAGGCCATCATGGCCACCTGCGACTACGTGATGTTCACCGGATCGTCGGAGACCGGAGCCTCGCTCGCCGAGCAGGCGGGGCGTCGACTCATCGGTTTCTCCGCGGAACTCGGCGGCAAGAACCCGATGATCGTGACCGCCAACGCCAAGATCGACCACGCCGTCGAAGGTGCTGCGCGAGCGTGCTATTCGAACTCCGGCCAGTTGTGCATCTCGATCGAGCGGCTGTACGTCGACAAGGCTATCGCCGAGGAGTTCACCGAGAAGTTCGGCACGTTTGTCCGCAACATGAAGCTCGGGGCCAACTACGACTTCAACGTCGACATGGGGTCGCTGGCTTCGGCCGCACAGGTCGAGACGGCCGAAGCGCACGTCGACGACGCCGTGTCGAAGGGGGCAACGGTGGTCGCCGGCGGCAAGCGTCGCGCCGACCTCGGCCCCTTCTTCTTCGAGCCGACCGTGTTGTCGGGCGTGACCGACGAGATGACCTGCTTCCGCAACGAGACATTCGGCCCGGTCGTGTCGGTGTATCCGGTCGACTCCACAGACGAAGCGATCAAGCTGGCCAACGACACCGACTACGGTCTCAACGCGAGCGTCTTCGCTGGCAGCAGCGACGAGGCGCAGGCGATCGCGGAGCAGTTGCGCGCCGGCACCGTCAACATCAACGAGGGCTACGCGGCAGCGTGGGCGTCGACCGCAGCGCCGATGGGCGGCATGGGCATCTCAGGTGTCGGCCGACGCCACGGCGAAGAGGGGCTGCTCAAGTACACCGAGCCGCAGACGATCGCCGAGCAGCGCTTCATCGGCATCGACAAGGCACCCGGAGTTCCGAAGAGTGTCTACCGCGCGGTCACCCCGCTCGCGGTGCGGTCGCTGAAGTTCCTGCCGGGACGGTAGAGGTCGGGATCTCCCGCCAAGGGCGATTCGTCGGGTTCTCGATCCCCGGACGCGTGTGAGCCGTTACGGTTGGCCCATGTCGCCGCAGCGCAGCGTACTCAAAACCGGTGTGATCTCGTGTGTCGTCGCAGCCGGTATCGCGGGAACCGTGGCAGGTGCCCCGTCAGCGAAGGCCACGCCCGGCCTTGCGGTCAGTTCGATCGCGACCGGGCTGAGCCACCCCTGGGATATCGTCACCGCACCAGACGGCACGGCTCTCGTGACCGAGCGTGCCGGCCGTTTCGTGGCCATCAGGCCGGGACAGGCGCCGAAGGCTGTCCGGGCCGATTTGAGCGCGCTCTGGGTGCACCGCGAAGCCGGACTCATGGGTCTCGCGGTTGATCCGGGATTCGCGCAGAATCGTCGAATCTATTCATGTCAGGCCGAGAAG
This sequence comes from Gordonia sputi NBRC 100414, assembly GCF_000248055.1. Classification (GTDB taxonomy): domain Bacteria; phylum Actinomycetota; class Actinomycetes; order Mycobacteriales; family Mycobacteriaceae; genus Gordonia; species Gordonia sputi. The sequence continues at coordinate 23,595 of NZ_BAFC01000065.1, forward strand.
GCAGGCACCGAATCGTCGGTCGCGCAGGGCGCCAAGATTCCGCAAGGTGTCGGAAGCGTGCCGCTGCCGTGGCCGAACACCGGGCAGCAGGTCACGGTCGCCTCGTGGCGGGTGTCGCAGGACTGGTCGAGCATGCAGCGGGAGCGAACGGTGCTGGCAGGTATCCCGTTGAACGCGGGCGGCAGACACGCGGGATGCGGGTTGGCCGCGGCGTCGGACGGGACTCTGTGGATCGGCACCGGCGACAACGCGACGGCTGGGTACCCGCAGAGTCGACAGTCGTTGGGCGGCAAGGTCTTACACGTCAAAGCCGCAACAGGCAGGCCCGCTGCCGGCAACCCCGACCCCGCGAGCCCGATCGCGACGCTCGGCCACCGCAACGTGCAGGGCATCGCGGTGCAACCGGGCAGCGGACGGGTCTACTCGATCGAGCAGGGCACCAGCGTCGACGACGAGCTCAACCTCATCCGGCCCGGCGCCAACTACGGTTACCGGCCCGACCGCGCACCAGTGATCTACGACGAATCGGTGCCGATGACCGACCCCACGCGGGTACCGGGTGCGGTCGGTCCGATCTGGAAGTCGGGTAACCCGACGATCGCAACGCCCGCACTGCAGTTCTTGCCGAGCAGCGGCTGGGGCGACTGGAACGGGGCAGTCGTCATCGCGGCGCAGAAGGCCGAGAAGTTGGTTGTGGTGAAGCTCGACGACAGCGGAACGCGGGTCGTCCACGTCGACGAGGCTTTGTCGGATCGGTATGGGCGACTGCGTGCCCTGGCGGTCGACAGGGACGGCTCGCTTCTCGTCGGAACGGACACCGGAACCGATCAGATCCTACGAATCCGACCAGGAGCCTGATTCATGTGTGACCCGGTGATGTGTGACGACAGCGATGAGTGACGGCAGCTATGTGTGACGGCAGCTATGTGTGACGACGACGTGGTGCGGCATGCGCACGAGGAAGCCAGGCGGTTCAGTCGTCGGACCGCGTTGCAGATGACCGCTGCGGCCGGCGCCGCGGCGGCCGGGGTCGGTATTGCGTCGCGACCTGCGCGCGCCTCGGCTCAGCCCGGTGCGACGCGAGTCGTCGACCTCACCCATCGACTGGGACCGGGCTTCCCGATGTGGCCCGGTAACCCGCCGGTGGTCAGCGTGCAGACGTCCCGAGTCGGGCCCGGCAACTCGGGCTTCGCCACCAGGTGGATGTCGTTCGCCGAGCACTCGGGGACCCACGTCGACGCCCCGGCGCACAAGATCGCAGGCGGGCGAACGGTCGACGCGATACCGGCGCGCGACCTCGTGGTGCCGCTGGTGGTGATCAGTATCGCGGCCGCTGCGCGCGGAAATCGGCGGGCGGTCCTGACAGAACGCGACGTCGAAGGGTACGAACGCGTTCACGGTCGCATTCCGGCGCGTGCCTTGGTGGCGCTGCATTCCGGGTGGCAACCCGCGACAGGCGGAGCCGACGCGCCAGGGTTTGATCCCGCCGCGGCGCAGATGTTGGTGACCGAACGGGGGGTGTCGGCGCTGGGGACCGACACCTTGAGCGTCGACATCAAGGGCGGCGTCGGCGCGCACACAGCGATTCTCGGTGCCGGGCGGTACGCGGTGGAGGCGTTGGCCAACCTGACGGACGTTCCGCCCGCGGGTGCGCGCGTCGTCGTGGGAGCGCCTCGGTTCGCGGGCGGAACGGGTGGTCCGGCGAGGGTGCTCGCACTCGTCGACTGACGGACGCCCGCGTTCACAGACTTCTCCCAGCGAGGGTCCAGGGTCGCGGTAGCGGGGTCTCGGATTCTGGTAGACGAACCCAACCGAGACTTCTGCCTCACACCGAGATTCTGGAGGAATGATGACCGCAGTTCTGGAGCGGCGCGACGTATCGCCGCCCGCCGACGATTCACCACCGACGCCCAGGCGTCGCCGATTGGCCGGGCGTCCGGTGTGGTGGAGTCCGTTCGCGCTTGCAGGACTCCTCGTGGCGACCGCGGTGCTCTACCTGTGGAATCTCTCCGCCAGCGGATACGGCAACACCTTCTACGCGGCGGCCGCGTGGGCGGGCTCGCAGAGCTGGAAGGCGTGGTTCTTCGGAGCACTCGACCCGTCGAATTTCATCACCGTCGACAAGCCCCCGGCGTCGCTGTGGGTGACCGGACTCTCGGTGCGCATCTTCGGCATGAACAGTTGGGCCGTGTTGGTGCCGCAGGCGCTGATGGGCGTCGCGGCGGTGGCGCTGATGTACGCGACGATGCGTCGAGTGATCACCGATCCGAGGCAGGGGACCGCCGCGGGACTGATCGCTGGCGCGGTGCTCGCCTTCACCCCTGCGGCCGCGTTGATGTTCCGCTTCAACAACCCCGACGCACTGCTGGTGCTCTTGATGGTTGCCGCGGGGTACTGCCTGGCACGGGCGATCGCGACGAACTCCGGCCGGTGGCTGGCGCTGGTGGGTGTCGCGCTCGGCTTCGCCTTCCTGACGAAGATGCTGCAGGGCCTGTTGGTGCTGCCTGCATTCGGGCTCGCCTACCTGCTGTTCGCAAACAACGGTTGGCTCAAGCGAATTGGGCAACTCATCGTCGCGGCTGTGGCTCTCGTTGTGTCGGCCGGATGGTTCGTGGTGGCGACGATTCTGACGTCCGCCAGCTCACGTCCCTACATCGGCGGCTCGACGAACAACACGTTCATGGACCTCGTCTGGGGCTATAACGGCGTCGGACGCATCAGCGGCGGTTCGGGCGGAGGCCCTGGCGGCGGTGGCGGCGGCGCAGGAGGTTCCTTCGGCGGATCGACGGGCCTGAGTCGACTCTTCAGCTCGGAGATGGGCAACGAGATCTCATGGTTGCTCCCTGTCGCGCTCTTCGCCATCGCCTTCTGCGTGTACCTGATGATCCGCAGCTTCCCGATCTTCAACTATCGCAACGGTATTCATCGCACTGAGGCGGGCGCGGTTGTCGCCTGGGGTGGCTGGCTCCTGGTCACCGCGATGATCTTCAGCTACATGAGCGGCATCATCCACCCCTACTACACGGTGGCTCTGGCGCCTGCTGTTGCCGCGATGGTTGCGCTCGGTGGGGTGTTCGCGTGGCGACGTCGCGCCAACTGGGACGGACGAATTGCGTTGAGCGCCATGATCGGTCTCGCCGCAGGGTGGTCGATCGTCCTGCTCAACCGCAACGAGTGGGGTCCGGTCTGGTGCCGGTGGATCATCGGCGTCGTGGCCGTGCTCGCCGTGATCGGTGTGCTCGTGGGAGGTGCGCTCGGACTGAAGAAGCTGTTCGTGGCCTCCGTCATCGCGGGAGCGATCGCGGGATTCGCAGGGGCAGCGGCATTCTCGATCGCCACTGCCGCGACGGCACACCACGGGTCGATCCCGACGGCCGTGCAGACGAACGGCGTCCAGGGCGGCATGGGCGGACCGGGCGGGGGCGGTCCGAGCGGCTCGCGAGGCGGCAGCGCACAGAACGGCGCCGCACAGAACGGCGCCGCACAGAACGGCACCGCGCAGTCGAGTTCGGGACAGCCGGGAATGGGTCAGCCTCCCAACGGAACCCAGTCGAACGGCGGAACCCAGTCGAACGGCGGAACCCAGTCGAACGGCGGAACTCAGTCGCGCAGCGGAACCCAGAGCACGCGCTCGTTCGGTGGCGGCATGGGTATGGGCGGTCCGGGCGGCGAGTCGTCGACCAATGCCGAACTGGTGAAGCTGCTGCAGAGCACCAACAGCACCTGGGCGGCGGCGACCAACGGCTCGCAGTCGGCGGCGAACATCGAGATTGCGACGGGTAAGTCGGTCATGGCGATCGGCGGATGGAGTGGCGATCCCGCACCGACGCTCGACGAGTTCAAGCAGTACGTGAAGGAAGGCAAGATCGCGTACTACATCGGCGGCGGTCAGGGTGGTCCCGGAGGCAACTCTGCGATCTCCACCTGGGTGGCCCAGAACTTCACTGCCACCACGGTCGGAGGCACCACGGTCTACAAGCTGACGTGACGCACCACTAGTTGACGTAGGGTCAGAGCACCATCGGCGGCCCACCTTTCGCGCCGAGCGCGGGGGTGGGTCGCCGACGTCGTCAGACGGTACGCACGCGCACCAGGCCGTATCCGACCGCACAGTATCCGACCGAGCATCTGGAGAGCCATGATCGAGAAGATCACCGAGTTCAGCCGAGACGGATGGACCTTCGACGTCGTCGATTCCGGTCCGATACCCGGTGCGGCGTCGGACATTCCGGTGATCCTGCTGCACGGCTTTCCGGAACGCGCATCGTGTTGGGAGGACGTGACACCGCTACTCAATGAGCGCGGACTGCGTACCGTTGCACCCGATCAGCGTGGCTATTCGCCCGCCGCGCGACCACAGTCGGTGCGCGACTATCGAATCAGCGAACTCGTCGACGACGTCATTGCCTTGGCGGACGCGCTCGACGCGCCGCGCTTCCACCTCGTCGGACACGACTGGGGCGCGGCAGTGTCGTATTCGGTTGCGGCCCGTCACCCCGATCGGGTTGCCACGTTGACGACGTTGGCCGTTCCGCACACCGGTGCCTTCTTGCGCTCGATGCCCCGCGGACAGGCGCTGAAATCGTGGTACATGGGGTTCTTCCAACTGCCGAAGGTGCCCGAGCGGGTCATTGCGTATGGCGCGAAGCACGGCGGTGGGCGACTCGAGATGTATCCCGGCTTCTCCGAACGACTCTCACGCGAGATCGTCGACTACGGTGCGCTCACCGGAGGGATCAACTGGTATCGCGCCATGCGGTTCTCGTCGATCGGTTCGCTCGCGAACGACAAGGTGCGGGTGCCCACCACCTACCTCTACGGCGACAAGGACCACTTCTTGAGTAAGGCGGGTGCGCGCGCGTGCTCTGAATTCATCGACGCCCCATACGAATTCGTGGTCTTGCAGGGCGTCGACCATTGGATGCCGCAGCGCGCGCCCGAGGCGATCGCCGATGCGATCACCGCGCGGGCGGAGTCGTTGTCGGACTGAGAAGCTGACTGACTGAGAAGCTGCCGGACTGAGGAATGGCTGCCGGGCCGAGAGGCTACCGGCGGGCTGAAGAGCTACTGGTGGTGCCGTCGCCAACGCAGCACGATCAGCAACGCGACGGCGAGTGCCGCAAGGGCACCGGTGATCGCGCCGAACGCGATGGGCATCGCCGGATTGGCCGCGGGAACCTCGGTCCGTCCCGATCTGATGCGCGCGAAACCTGCTCTCGCGGCGTCGGATTCGGCAACGGGATCGGAGGCCGTCGGTGCCGCGGGCGCTGGGGTCGTCGGCGCGGATGCAGGTGCAGTCGTCGCCGGCGGTGTGGTTGGCGCAGACGTGGTTGTCGGCGCAGACTCCTGGGCGCTCGTCGGCTCGGAAACCGGGGCCGATGGCGCCTCTGCCTCGAACAATGTCGGTTCGTCTGCAGCAGGGGGAGTGGTCGCGGGGGGAGTGCTCTTCGGGGGAGCCTTTTTCTCCGCGGCCTTGGTCGGAGGAGCCTTCTTCGCGGCGTTCTTTGCCGCCGACGGTGTCGCGGCACTCTTCGTCGGAGCGCTCTTCTTCGCTGCGGTGGTCTTCTTCGCCGCGGCAGTCTTCTTGGCAGGCGCGCTCTTCTTCGCTGCAGGCGCCTTCTTCGCGGGCGTGGACTTCTTGGCGGGCGCTGACTTCTTCGCCGCGGGGGACTTCTCGGTCGGGGACTCCTGCGTTGAAGACGCCTCAGCGGGAGACTCTTCAGCAGGCGACTTCGCAGCGGCGGACGCGTGTGGGGGCACAGCCTTCTTGGCGGCGTCGTTCGTCTCGGCGGCGGGCTTGCGCGACGCGTCGTCGGATGGTGTCTCGCCGGAAGTCGGGTCTGTCATGTCGGGACGCCCCCTGGGGTCGGTCTGGATGGTCCTCATCGTAGGCGCGGCGTCGAAGCAGCAGAGATGTTCGACGCCGCGCGTGGGTCGACGTGCGGTGTCGCTACGTGCGGACGCCGAGTCGGGCCATGATGTCGGCGTCGATGGCGCTCAACTCGTTCTCGACCGCCCTGTGTGCGGTCTTGCGCTGCTGCGGCGGCATCGATTCGGCGGCCTCGACGGCGATGGCGAGATTGTCGAGGCGGGCGGTCATGGCGTCGACGAACTGCTTGGTATCCGACGACGTGTCCTGCGCCGACACCTTCTGCAGCGACGTGCGGAGCGAGTCGATACGAGCCAGCAGGGGTGCGCCGCTGCCCGAGTACTTGACCAACTGCGCCGGCGACACGCCGATGCGCTTGGCCTGGAGTTCGGTGATCTTGCCGCGGCCGGCGACCGCGACGCGGTAGATCACGGGCACTGCGATGGGCGCGACCAGGCGTGCGACGGTGAGGAATCGCTTGACGCTTGCGGGGCTGAACGGCTTGGCGTCGGCAGTGGCTTTTGCTTTCGCGGCAACGGTTTTCGCCTCGGCCTTCGCGACCTTCTGAGCCGCCTTTGCCTCGGCCTTCAAGGTCTTGCGCTGCGCCTTGAGTTCTTTCTCGACGATCTTCGTGCGCGACTTGTGCAGCTCCTTGGACGCCCTGCGCCTGTCCTTCGCAGCCAGCTTCGCGTCGAGCTTCGCCTTGGCTTTGAGGGCCTTGGTTTCTGCGCGTCGTTGAGCACGAGTCTTACCGTCGGACGAGAACAATCCCATGCGGGCACCTTTCCCTGCGCCAGTTTGCTACAAGCATTGCATAGGCTCGATACAGACCGATCACATCCGTCACACCGGCGGTGCGATCGACAGCCCAGATGTCTGATGAGCCGGTGAGAATCGAGGTGGGGTGTGGCCGCGGCCGTGTTGCATCCACGCGACCTGGCGGGATGCGAGCATCGGGTCGCCCTGGATTTCAGCCATCCCGACCTCGTCCGCGACCGGGCAGACACCCCTGAGGCGGCCCGTCGCAAAGAGTCTGCGCAGCTGCGACGTGAACGCATCCGCGACTTCCTGCTCGGACTCCACAGCGGCGAACCGTCGAACACGTTTGTCGTCGTCGACGACGGCCCGCACGCGCAGCGCGTTGCCGCCACCCGAGAGGCATGCTCGTCGGGTGCGCGGTGGATCTGGAATGCCACGCTGCCGACCGACCGTGTACACGGCAGACGAGGGCATTCAGAGCTCCTGCTGCGCGTCGGCGAGTCCGACGACGCGGCGTCGGGCTACATCCCGATCATTGTGGTGAACCATCGCGTGACGTATCCGGCGAAGAACCCGCGTCTGCACACCGGCGAGGTACCGACCCTCGTCACCAGTCCGCTGTGGGGGTGGATTCCGGCGCCCGACCCGTTCCGCTCGCCCCGAAGCAACCGCCGCGACCAGCTACGACTGGCACACCTGACGCAGATGCTCCTCGACGAGGGGCTCTCGCCCGACGTCGAAGAAGACGAGTTGCGCGCAGGGGTCATCGGACTCGACGCCGACTGCATCGTCGTGCACAGGGTCGGGACGTCGCTTCCCGAATATCGCGAGGTCTTCGATCGCAGGCAGCACGTCGCGGCGGGAGATATCGCGACGACGCCGCGTCGGATCGGTGAGTGTCGCGGGTGTCCGTGGTGGGGGCGCTGCGGCCCTGAGCTGGAGGAACGTCGAGATGTCAGCCTCGTCGCCAACGGCAACCAGGGCGACGCATTGCGTGCGATCGGGATCACGACGATCGATCAACTCGCCCGCTACGACGGCGACCCGCCCGCAGACTGGCCCGCCAACCAGAGCTTCGACGACGCGGTCATCTGCGCGATTGCGTGGCTCGCCGACATTCCACTCGTCCGTCGCGTCGAGGAGCCGACCGTGGCCCGAGCCGACGTCGAGGTGGACGTCGACATGGAGAGCTTCGGAGAGGACGGCGCGTACCTGTGGGGCACCCTGCTCACGGACAACACCGATCCCGCTCGAGACGTCGTCTATCGCGGCTTCGCCACCTGGACGCCGCTTCCGACGGCCGACGAGGGACGGGCGTTTGCCGAGTTCTGGACGTGGCTGATGGCCGAGCGCGCCGACGCCCACGCAGCGGGCAAGACCTTCGCCGCGTACTGCTACTCGCAGCAGGCCGAGAACAGGTGGTTACGCGCGTCTGCCGATCGGTTCGGCGATGAGCCCGGCATGCCGACGCGGGCCGAGGTCGAGCAGTTCATCGCGTCGGACGAGTGGGTCGACATCTTCGAGGCGGTGGGACGCAACTTTGTCGCACCGAACGGCAAGGGGCTCAAACGTGTTGCGCCCGTTGCTGGTTTCGGGTGGCGCGATGCGGAAGCCGGGGGAGAGGCCTCGATGGACTGGTACCGGCGGGCGGTCGGGATCGGTGGCGTCGACGTCGACCTGAGTCAGCGTGACCGACTGCTCGAATACAACGAAGACGACGTGCTCGCCACCAAGGTCCTACGCGAGTGGATGGACGGCTCGGCGGTCGGTGAAGGAGACGGCTCGGCCGTCGGTGAGCTCCCGTTTGCCGACGACCTTCTCGCTTTCCGACGCTCAGGCGCGAGTCGAGCGGAGAGCGTCGAGGAACGAACCGCTTCCGAGTAGCGCGACGGCGCCGAGAAGTAGCAGTGCACCCGGCGCGATGTCGGCGACGAACCCCGTGAAGCTGCTCAGGCTGACGCCACCCGACTTCGCGGGCGCAGCGGCCGGTGGTGCCTGCGCGGCGGCCGCGGCGGAGCCGCTGCCATTGTTCGACGGCGCACCGCCCTGCTGTGTGCCCGAGCTGCTGCCCGCCTGCGAACTGTTCGACGACGATCCGCCGCCGGTCGAGGGACTCTGGGGCTGCGCGGGCGCTGCCGGTGGTGCTGCGGCAGGCGGCGCGACCAGTGGGACCGCGAACGCGGCCGCGGGCGGTTGCGCGGCCGGCCCGGGCGCGCTGTGGTTGGGACCGAGATTCGACGGTCCCGGATTCGACTGTCCAGGGCCCGCGGGTGGGTTGGGCGGTGGATTGCCACCCTGACCTGCGCCGGCGTGGGTCGTGGTGGTTGTCGAGGGTGTGGTACCGGGCTCGGTTGTGGTGCCCGGGGTCGTCGTGGTGCCGGTGTCAGTCGTGGTGCCGGTGTCAGTCGTGGAGCCGGGGGTTGACGGCGTTGTGGGCCCGCGCTCGGTCGTCGACGGATTCTCGCCGGTCGAGGTCTCACCGCCCGAAGGGTCGACCGGGGTCGGTGGCGTCGGTGAAGTCGGGGTGTGGGTGTGATGGTGGCCCGAACCGTGCCCCCCGCCGCTGTGATCACCGCCGCCGTGCCCCCCGCCGCCGTAGTCACCGCCGTGGTGCGAGCTGGAGTGGTCGGAACCGCCGTTTCCGGACCCCGAGTCGTCGGGTTCGTCGGCCCAACCGATGCCGCTGCCGATGGACAAGAGAAGGACGGCAGACAGTGCGAGAATCACTGCAGGGATGCGCGACCGCTTCGGGCGGCGGTTGCTGCTGACGCGATGCGCCATACTGCGCTCCTGTCCGTTTTCTGTCGTGAACGGCCGAGTAAACGGTACCCTGGTCCGCATTACCCTCGATCCTGTAATCAGATCGAGATGAAATGTTCACCCGCGGGGAGGTGTTCGTGATCAAACTGTGAATAATGCCACAAGGCCGTAAGGTGTTGGCGTTATGGCTGGTTGCCAGCTCGCACGTGGGGGAACGCTGTGCGTCTAGCATGCCCATCGTTGCATTGGGGATGCGTGTCGGGCTTTAATGTTTGCAAGTTCAAATGTCGGCTTTCGGAGAGTTGAATGACTTCACAAGGGACGGATAACCCCATGGGTGACGCCGGTAGGGGTGGGTCCGACGAACGCTCCACGTCCGTCGATCCGGGTTTGTTTGCTCGACGGCTCGAAGAGCTGTTTCGTACGGTCCCAGGACCAAACGGACGCGCGTACAGCGCCAAAGCGATCGCGGCTCGCAGTACGGAGCGCGGATTCAGGCTGGGTGAGTCCTACCTCAGTCAGCTTCGCTCGGGTAAGGCCAAGTCGCCGTCGTTCAGGACGGTCGAGGGAATCGCTGCGGCTTTCGGGGTAGATGTCCACTACTTCCTGGAAGATCGCGCAGCGCAGCGTACGCGCGACGAGATTGATCTGATGCGGCTGCAGGCCGACACCGACGTCCAGCTTGCAGCATTCCGGTTGGCCGGACTGTCGAGCGATTCGGTGACCGTGGTCAACGAGCTGATCAAGGTGCTGCGCGAGCAGCAGGGGCTGCCCAAGGACCCGCCCGACGTCGTAGCTGCCGGTCTCACTGAAGACGAGGTCGACGCCATCGAGGCGCGCCTGCGCGTCGTCGGTTTGTCCAACGACGACTGATACTGCAGGCCCCGCGACACCGTGACGTCGAACAAGTCGGTCGATGAGGGTTCGCGCCGCAGCCAGCGGTCGCTGTGGGCGCTTGTTCGTCGGTCACTCGACGGCCTCGACCTCGACCTACCGCTCGACGTCGTCCAGCTCTGCGAGCGGTACGGCGAGCGGCGTGGACGTCCGATCCGGCCACTGCCGTACGCGCTGCCCGCGGGGATGCCCAATGGTGTCTGGTTGGCGGCCAAAGATGCCGACTACTTCTTCTATCAGGAGAACACGTCGCAGTTGCACAGAGATCAGATCATCGTGCACGAGTTCGGTCATCTCATCGCAGGTCACCAGATGCTCGGCGAGGCATCGCTGACAGGCCCACCGGCGGCCTCCGGAGACGAATCCGACGCCGCGCTGCGTCGAACGTGCTACTCCGACGACCGCGAGTGGGAAGCCGAGACGCTGGCTTCTATGATTCTGACGTGGGCACAGTCGGCGGGCAACAGCGTCGGGACAACGGCCGACAACAAAGAAGTGCGGGGCCTACAGCGGCTCCTCGGGGGTCATAAAGGCTGGCTGTGAGGTGACTTCAGATGACCGACATCATCAATCTGGTCGCGCTCGTCGCCTTCGTGCTTGCGCTGTGTTGGCGTCTGGACAAGATCAGGCGCGGTAGCGGGGGCCTTCAGGCCATCGCGATGACGGTGGCGATCTCCGCGCTGACGTTGGCCTTCGTGGTCAGCACCAGAACGAGCGCGCACTACCTCGACGAGCACGTCTATGTGGGCAGTTCGCGCTGGCTGTACTACGCGTTGCTCGCACTCGGCGTGGCGGCGTTGGTCATCGTGTTCTTCTTTCCCACCGCTCGTGCCACTCGCGAGCGGCGTGCCGGTCACGAGGCCTTCCCGCTGGTCGTCGCATTGATCGGTCTGCAGGTTGCGCTGGTGTTCACCCCGGACTCGCTGCGGACGTCGTCGGTCAGCGAGTGGAGCTTCAAGAACTGGGGATTTGCGCTCTTCTACATCATCGCCAGCGCGTATCTCGCGTACGGATTCGGTGCGTGCGTGCGCAGTGTGTTCAAGTTCTATCGCGTGTCGGAGGGGTACCTGCGGTTCTCGCTCGGCCTGCTCCTCGCGGGCTTCGGCTTGCTCGCTTTTGCGTCGGTCCTGCAGGTCCTCGCGGTGCTCGGAAGTGCGAGCGGCCTCATCGGCGCGGTCAATTCGCTGATCGCGGTGCGAACCCTCGACATCGTCGGCATCGTCGCATTTCTCGTGGGCATCAGCTTTCCGATGCTGCACTCGCGGTGGACCGAGCTGGCCGCACGACGTCGCCATCGGCGTGCCGCCGCCGCCCTCGAACCGTTGTGGAGCCTCCTGACGAGCGCAATCCCCGAGGTGGTGCTCCCGGAGGCGGGCAGATCGCCGACACAACGCCTGCACCGTGAGGTCGTCGAGATCAGGGACTCACTGACACAGTTGAGCCCGCTGGTCCCCGAGGAGTTCGACGACGTCGACGACGAGGTGAAGGTCGCGATGCTGCGCGACGCCGTCGAGGCCTACCGCGACGAAGGCGGAGCGTCGGGGCCGGTGCGCCCGATGGTCCCCGCAGACGGCACGGGACTCGACGCCGAGGCCGCACCCCTCATCCGACTGTCACGGTTCGTGGTCGAGGATTCTGCGCGCGAGGATCCCGATGCGGCCGAGGACGTTGACGCGTACGTCGATCCCGGCCACGAGGTGCCGACGACCATGCGCGGGGTCCAGGCTCGCGACTGACCCCGCGCAGGGCGGCCATCTAGCTCAGCGGGGCGCCATGCGCAGTGCGCCGTCCATCCTGATGGTCTCGCCGTTGAGGTAGTTGTGCTCGACGATGAACTCCGCGAGCTGTGCGTGCTCCGCTGGTTCGCCGAGGCGGTGCGGGAACGGAATGGCCTCGGCCAGCGTCTTCTGGAACTCGGGGGTGATGCCCGCGAGCATCGGCGTGCTGATCGTTCCCGGAGCGATCGTGCAGACGCGAATCCCGACGCGTGCGAGGTCGCGCGCGGCCGAGATCGTCATTGCGTGAACGCCACCCTTCGACGCCGCATAGGCGATCTGACCGATCTGGCCTTCGAATGCTGCCACTGACGCGGTGTTCACGATGACGCCGCGCGTTCCGTCGTCGTCAACGGTCGATTCGTCCTTCATCTGATTGGCAGCGAGCCGCATGACATTGAACGTGCCGACGAGGTTGATATCGATGATCTTGCGGAAGAGATCCAGATCGTGCGGACCCTCCTTGGTCAGGATGCGCGACGCCCAACCGACTCCCGCGCAGTTGACCGCAACACGTAGTGGCGCGCCGGCCTCGGCGATGGTGTCAATGGCCGCCTGCACCTGTGCTTCGTCGGTGACGTCGGTGGGGATGAGGGTGATGCCATCGGTCGGCTCGGCCTTGTCGATCGACGGCTGTAGATCAAGGCCGAAGACCTGCACACCCGCGGCAGCGAACCGCGCGGCGGTCGCGGCTCCGAGTCCGGATGCGGCGCCGGTGACGAGTACAGAAGAGCCGGAGATGTCCATCGGGAGAGCCTTTCGTTCGGTAGCTGGTCTGCCTCACCATAAATGGTGGACTCAGCACAGAAAGTAGGAAACCCTACCAAAACCGACCGATCGCTCGGGAAACTACCGGCTCTGCGGGATCACTGCTGGTCAGACGCATGTCCGCTATGAGCGGGCTCGGCGGCGGGTGCCGTTGCGGCCAGTGCTGCCGCGCGGTGGACCCGATGGATGTAGTACGACCCGACACCGGCGAGGACCACCACCGCCGACAGTGTCGCGATGACCGTGACCGACGACGAGTCGCGCAGACCCTCGAACAGCAACCACGCTGCGAACGCGAAGAAGAGCACGGACGCGCCGATCGCGATGGTCCGCTCGGGTAGGTGCTTGCCGAGGAGAGCGCCGATGGCGATGGCCAGGGCGTCGGCGGCGACCATGCCGATCGTCGAACCGATCCACACGCCGAGCCAGTTGCTGTGCGCTGAGAGCGTGATGGTGGCGAGCATCGTCTTGTCGCCGAGCTCGGCGAGGAAGAACGACGACATCACCGCGAAGAACACCGACTTGCCGACGCGGTCGGCCTTGCCCTGCTCGGCGTCGTCGAGGCTGTCGCCGCGAAGCGTCCATAGGCCGAAGATCAACATCGCGATGCCCGCGACGATGGACATGACATTCGACGGGATCGACAAACCGAGGAAATGGCCGAAGAAGACGGAAACAGCGTGGACCGCGGTCGTGGCCACGGTGATCGCGAGCAGAACGATCCACCACTTGTAACGCAACGCGTAGGTCATGGCCATCAGCTGCGACTTGTCGCCGAGCTCGGCGACAAAGATCACGCCGAAGCTCAACAGGAGGGCAGCAATCACGATGTCGAGGTTAGCCAGACCTCACACGCGATTGCAACAGATCGCAAACCCATATTCGTGCAGGTAGGGGGCACAAAAATCGAAGTTCGGGCACCCGTGAAACGAGGCTTCGGACACTCTCAGGCGACGAGGAGCATGGCCAGGACGGCGGTGTCGGGGTCGGCGTTGGGGTCGATTCCGACCTTGTTGCGCAGGTTGACCACCGTGCCGTCGGCTTCTGCTTCTGCCCACCCGGCGCGGTGCTCGAGACCGAGTTCCGGCAATCCGGGAAGCAACACACACCCGGACGCGACGTCGGCGCATTCGGGAAGCGACGGACGGGTGCGCGACGGTGGATGAAGCATCACCAATGCGGGTGGATTGCTGTCGAAGCGGCCGGCTTCGACGAAGCTGTCGTCGACGACGTTCCCGATCGCCACCATCATGCCGACGGCGGGTTCGTCGAGGTCATTGGGATGTTCTTCGACGACGCGGAAGATCGTCGTAGTCGGTAGGAAGCCGGGGCGGCACGCGATCCGCACCGAGGCGACGAGGGTCTGGGTCCACTCGAGTGTCGATTCCGGCCAGCGTCCGGAGATGAGGATTCCGTTGAGATGCCCGTGTTGTTGAACCGGTGTGAGCCCGATCGGGACAGAGGACTGCATGTTCTGACCTCCCTGTTCGTGAGATGAGAATCCACCCGTTGCGGGTCGTCGTCCAGTCGAAGCGCCGTGTTGTGACGCTTCGTTTACACGGTGTAACGACAGGTGCGGCCCTGGCGTGGTCGGGGTCACCAGGCACTATGGATACGTGCACTCACCGTCCGAAATGCCCGGCGTGAAGACTCGCGGCGCATTGCGTCCGCTCGAGATCGCCTGGATCGCGATCTTCGGTGGACTCGCTGTCGCCGCGGTCGTCATCGGATCGGTCATCCCGCTGGCCAGTGCTGTTCGTGTGCTCGCGCCTGTTCCGCTCGCGCTGATCGGGGCGCGTACGCGGCCCCGTGCGATGGTTGCGGCGACCGTTTCGACCGCGGCCGTGAGCTTCGCGATGGCCGGGACCAGGGCCGCCACGTCACTGCTGGCCGCTGCGGTCGTCGGAGGTGTCGTCGGCGAGATCAAACGTCGTGGTCGTGGATGGCCGACGCTATTGGGGGTGTCGGCGATCGCGGCTCCTCTGATCGGTGGGGTGTCGGTTGTGGTGCTGCTCATCCTGGTGCCGCTGCGCGAGCTGGTGATCAAAGCGACGACGAACACCATCGGTGGACTCGCCAACTGGATTGAGAAGGTGCCGTCGGCGCAGTCGTTGGCCGACGGCATCAACGGGCTACGCGACAGCATCGAGCAGTACTGGTGGGTGTGGATCTGGGTGATGGGCGCCGCGGGAACCTTCATCACGATGGTGGTGGCCTGGTGGATTCTGGGTGCGGTGATCGATCGGCTCGCCGACATCCCCAGCGAAGACACGCTCGACGACGCCGGTGACGACGATCGGCCGGTGGCGCCGCTGCCCCTCGAGCTCGATCACGTGGGATTCTCCTACCAGCCGGGCGGACCCGAGATCCTCTCCGACATCGACCTCCGGATCGAACCGGGCGAGTTCATCGCCGTCGTCGGAGCAAACGGCTCGGGAAAGTCGACACTGTCGAAGATCCTGGCGGGCAGGCGTCCGACGAGCGGAGCGGTGCACCGACCCGGCGCCGCGGGACTGGGCAGGCACGGCGGCACAGCCATGGTGCTGCAGCGACCCGAGACACAGATGCTCGGCGCGCGCGTCGCCGACGATGTCGTCTGGGGGCTCCCGGAAGGAACCGAGGTCGACGTCGACGGCTTGCTGGCCGAGGTGGGCCTGGCAGGCCTTGGCAACCGCGAGACGTCCGACCTCTCCGGTGGTCAGCAGCAGCGGCTGTCGATCGCGGCTGCTCTCGCTCGAGATCCCGCGCTGCTCATCGCCGACGAGGTGACGTCGATGGTCGACCCTGCCGGTCGCGCCGAACTCCTCGAGGTACTCCGCGACCTTCCGCGCACTCGCGGCATCGCCGTCGTGATGATCACGCACAGGGCGCTGGAGGCCGTCGCGGCGGATCGGGTCGTGCACCTCGTCGCCGGTCGTATCGTGCCGTACCGCCCGGACTGGTTGTCGGAGCTGCACGAGGCCGAGGCGGGGGCCGCCACGAAGTTCGAACTCGACGCGTCGTGGCATGAGGTGTCGAGCGGTGAGGTGGGCTCGGGACCGGAGCCGACGAGCGAACCGGTGCTCTCGCTGAACGGCGTCGGATACACGTATTTGCGCGGATCGCCGTGGGAGGTGGATGCACTCCACGATGTGAACCTGACGGTGCATCGGGGCGAGGGGTTGTTGATCGTCGGCGGAAACGGTTCCGGCAAAACAACTCTCGCGTGGATCATGGCCGGACTCATCGAGCCGACCGAGGGTAGTTGCCTGCTCTACCTCCCGGAACGGCCGGGGCAGGGTGAGCCGGTGAGCAAACACGTCGGCGAGGTCGGGTTGGCCTTCCAACATGCGCGCCTGCAGTTGCAGAAGCAGAACGTCGGCGACGACATCATGGCGGTCGGCGGTCTCAAGATCGGCACGACCGAGGTCGCGCACACGCTCGAATCGGTCGGACTCCCGCGGACGATGGCGATTCGTCGGGTCGACGCACTCAGCGGTGGGCAGATGCGACGCGTCGTGCTGGCCGGATTGATCGCGCGGGCACCGCAGGTGATGATCCTCGACGAACCGCTCGCAGGCCTCGATCCGGTGGCGCGCGACGACGTGGTGGCACTGCTGGCGAAACTGCGCGCCGAGGGTATGACCATCGTGATCATCTCCCACGATTTCGCCTCGCTGGGCCAACTGTGTACCCGACGCGTGCGCCTGGCCGACGGAACGCTGGTGCTCGACGCGGCGCCCGGATACAGCTCGACAGGGCCAGACACGACACAACGGGGGATGCCATGAGCATGCGGACCGTCCCGCTGCGGCAGGTGCCCGGCGACTCTCCGATTCACCGATTGTGGGCGGGCACCAAGCTGATCGGTGTGTTCGTGCTGGGTCTGATGACCGTGGTGCTGCCGACCTGGCCGTCGTTGGGGCTCGTCGCGGGGGTCATGCTCGTCACCGCCATCATCGCCGGAATTCCGGTCGGAGCGCTTCCCCGTCCGCCCTGGTGGTTCTGGGGACTGATCGCCATCGGCGCTGCGGTCAACGCGTCGTTCGGCCTCGAGGCGATCATCCTGTTCCTTCGTGCCACCGCGCTGGGTCTGGTGCTGGTCGCGAGTTCCATCCTGGTCATCTGGACAACCCCGATGGCCGAGGTCGCACCTGCACTCTCGCGACTGATGTGGCCGTTGCGGAAGCTGAGGATGCCGGTCGACGAGTGGGCCGTGTGCATCGCCCTGTGCCTTCGCGGCCTGCCGCTGCTGATCGAGGAGATCCGATTACTCGTCGCCGTCCACCGCCTGCGGCCGACGTCGGGGCGGTCGGATCACCCGTCCGCCGAGATGGGGATCATGGACATGGTCACCGCCGCGATGTCGTCGGCGCTGCGTCGAAGTTCGGAGATGTCGGAGGCGATCACCGCCCGCGGCGGCACCGGCCGACTCACCGCGACGACCGCCGGCCCGCACCGTCGGGACGTGATCGCTCTCGTGCTGCTGGCCCTGGTCTGCGCCGCCGCGATCACGCTCTCAGCCGTGCTGTAGGCGGGTTTCCGCTGGTCGAGCCCCCCGCTGGTTGAGCGGGCGCGAGCGCAGCGAGCACCCGAGTCGAAACCACTGTCGCGGGGCCAGTTCGACGGCGGTGGTCTCGACAAGCTCGACCAGCGGGGGGGGGCGCTCGACCGGCCCTCAGTTTTCGCTGGTTGAGCGGGCGCGAGCGCAGCGAGCACCCGAGTCGAAACCACTCTCGTGGGGGAGGCTCGACTGCGGTGGTCTCGACGAGCTCGACCAGCGAGGGAAGCTCGACCAGCGGAAGAGTGCGCTCGACAGGCGGGTGGTCTCGACAAGCTCGACCAGCAGGAGTGCGCGCTCGAGCGGCCCTCAGTTTTCGCTGGTTGAGCGGGCGCGAGCGCAGCGAGCACCCGAGTCGAAACCACTCTCGTGGGGGCAGCTCGACTGTGGTGGTCTCGACGAGCTCGACCAGCGGGAGGGCGCGCTCGACCGGTGTGGTGGTCTCGACAAGCTCGACCAGCGAGGGAAGCTCGACCAGCGAGGGAAGCTCGACCAGCGAGGGAAGCTCGACCAGCGAGGGAAGCTCGACCAACGGAAGGGCGCGCTCGACCAGCGCGTCCGGCGGCCCACCCGCAACGCGACGCGGCGGCCGCCCGAAGGTGGCCGCCGCGTGTGGTTCGCGCGTGTGTACCCGCTAAATCAGGCCGGGACGACCAGGCCGGGGCCCTGCTTCGTCGCGGTGGCGAAACGCTCAGCGGCGTCGGCCCAGTTCACGACGTTCCACCAAGCCTTGACGTAGTCAGGCTTGACGTTCTGGTAGTCGAGGTAGAAGGCGTGCTCCCACATGTCGAGCAGCACGATCGGGATGATCGCGGCGGGGATGTTGCCGCTCTGATCGGTGAGCTGCAGGATCACCAGGTTGCCTGCGATGGTGTCGTAACCCAGGATCGCCCAGCCCGAACCCTGCAGCGTGGTGGCAGCGGCGGTGAAGTGCGCCTGGAACTTGTCGAAGCTGCCGAACTGCTGGTCGATCGCGGCGGCAAGGTCGCCTTCCGGCTTGTCGCCACCGTTGGGCGACAGGTTCTTCCAGAAGATGGAGTGGTTGGTGTGACCACCGAGGTGGAAGGCGAGGGTCGCCGAGAGTCCGTAGACCTTTCCGGCGATGCTGCCGTCCTCACGAGCCTCCGCCAGCTTGGCGAGGGTGTCGTTGGCGCCCTTCACATAGGTCGCGTGGTGCTTGTCGTGGTGGAGCTCCATGATCCTGCCGGAGATGTGCGGCTCGAGTGCCGCGTAGTCGTATGGAAGATCCGGCAAGGTGTATTCAGCCACGGGTTTCCTCTCTCTGCTCAAACCGTCGAGTCTGTGCTCAACCTGCGAGCACTCATACCGTCGGGCACTGCTTCGGCTACTGCTCTTGGTCTCGCGCGGGGCCATTACTGAGTGTTGTGGACGCTCGCGCGGGTAGTTCCAGCCTTCCCCAGACAGTGGGGGAATGCAACAAACACGAACCAACAAACCTCAAGTCGAGTTGAAGTAGCGACAGGCGCGTGCAGGCCGGACGGAAGCGAGAAGTGTTGCACCCCAATGAGTTTGGGTCAGTAGAGAATCAGTGCGAAGAGAAGTACCAGCAACGCGACGACGCTGAGTCCAATGGTGACGCACGACTGCCGGACGTTGTAGACCGCGTTCGGAACGCCGCGACGCGTCGGCGCCACTCGTGGTTGTCCCGAAGCGTTGACGGCCATGAAAACCTCGTCCCGAGTTGTCGGTACTCGTTGTTGACTGCGTGTTGCCGGCTGCGTGCTACCAGGACCAAGAATAGTGACTGGCATCACAGCGATGTGCGATTAGCCAGAATAATAGACACACTTCACGCTATGACTCAAATCACGCCGAGGCGGGCCAATCGGACACTGCTCTCGCGTCAGCATCTGTTGACCCGAGTCGACGAGGATGCCATCGAGGTCATCGACCGCATCGTCGGGATCCAGTCGCAGGATCCGTCGAGCGCCTTCTATGCGCTCGCGTCGCGGATCGACGATTTTCGTCCCGATGAGCTCGACGCTCTGCTCACCGACCGCGAAGTGGTCAGGATCGCGCTCCTGCGCAGCACCGTCTTCCTACTCGACGGCCTCGACGCGCGGTGGATTCGTGCTCTGGCGCAGGAGACGATCGACGCCGGGGTGCGGGCGAACCGAAGCCATGCGCTCGTCTCGTCGACGCCCGAGGCGGTCCACGCCGACGCAGCAGAACTACTTCGCGGGCGAGCACTCAGCGGCGCCGAGTTGAAAAGCGCACTGGCGCAACGGCATCCGGACGAAGACCCAGCTGCGCTCGCCGCCCACGCGCGGTGTGGACTGCCGCTCGTCCAGGTGCCCCCGCGCGGACTGTGGAAGGGCAGCGGCGCACCCACCTACCAACTCCTCGACGACTGGATCGGCCCCGGTGAGCCGGCCCTCGTCGGCGACGACGCTCGAAAAGAGTTGATACGCCTGTACCTTCGCGGCTTCGGTCCGGCCTCGCCCAAGGCGATCGCGACGTGGTCGGGGCTCACGCGCCTACGCCCACTGCTCGACGAGATGGCCGCCGATTGGGAACTTGTGGAGTTGGAGGGGCCGTCGGGTGAGGTCCTCTTCGACCTCGACGGCCTCCCACTCGCCGACCCCGACGAGCCTGCGCCGGTGCGGCTGATCGCACCCTTCGACCACATCCTCGTCGCGCAGGCCGACCGCTACCGGATCGCCGACGACGCCGCGTACCGACGCACTGTCACACCCAACGGTCGCTCGCCGGGGTTCGTGCTCGTCGACGGCTGGCTCGCCGGGATGTGGCGCCCTGGCGACGGACCCGACGTCGACGTCGAGTTGTTTTCCGAACCGACCCGGGTGCAGCGCGCAGAACTCGACTCCGAGATCGAGCGCCTCCGGGAGTTCCGGGCGAGCCGCTGACCCACCCGAGCCGCTGACCCACCCGAGCCGCTGACCCACCCGGGCCCCTGACCCACCTGGCTCGCTATCAGTCCCGCCGCGCAGTTCAGTCGCCGGTACGCGGATTGCGTGACGTGATGCAGTACGGCCGCCCGACGGGATCGGCCATCACGGTCCAGTTGTCGAGACGTTCGACGACGCGCGCACCCCAGTCCTCGTGGCGAGCCACCTCCTGCTGCACCGAGTTCGCTGCCAGATCGACGTGCCCGGTGGCCGATGTCGGACCGGCGGAGTCGATTCGCTGCAGCAGGATTCCGACGGCCAGGCGCGGATCACGTTGTAGGCGAACGAGTTCGGGCCGCGAGGTGGCCTGCGTCGGCCTGCCGGTGAGCTGTGCCCAGAAGGTGAGTTCGCGGTCGAACAGGCTCGCGGGCACGTCGATGCTCACCTGGTCGATGATGCTGATCGTGTCGTCGGGCCATCGGATCGGTCGCGACCTCGACGACTCGCCCGTCCAATCGACGAGGCAGAAGACGAATCCGGCGGGCGATTCGAGGACGAGGAATTCGCCCAGATCGTCGCGGATGTGTGCGCCGAGTTCGACGGCCTCGAGCGCCGACAGCCTCGGATCGTCGACGTGGAGGTCGAGGTGTACGCCGCCCGGACCCGACCCGACCCGTTGCACACGGAGGTGCGGGTGGCCGCTGAACGGTTCGAGGGTTGCGAATTCGCGGTGATCACCGCGTGGCGGTGACACCGTACTGCCTGCGATCGCACGCCAGAACGTGACCTCGTCGCCGAACTGGTCGGCTGGAAAATCCAGAAACGCCGTGAGCCACCGGATGTCCACGGCTCCCGAGTCTACGGTCGAGACCAGCGTCGCGTCGGGACGTGTCGGACTAGCGCACTAGACTCGATCCAATGAACGGGCCCCTCGGCGAGATCGTCAAGAAGTTCCAGAAATCCCGCGCAGACAAGGTTGCGGTGGTGCGCCTCGATGGCGTCATTGGGCACGTCGGAGCGGGTCGCGGGATGACCATCGACTCGGTCGAGCCGATGCTCAAGCGCGCCTTCGAGACAGAGCACGTTAAGGCGGTCGTGGTCGTCATCAACTCACCGGGCGGGTCACCCGCGCAGTCGGAGTACATCGCCGAGCGCATCAGGCAGCTCTCGTCGGAGAAGGGCGTACCGGTTCTGGCGTTCTGCGAGGACATCGCGGCGTCGGGTGGCTACTGGATCGCGTGCGCGGCCGACGAGATCTTCGCCGCGCACACCTCGCTCGTCGGGTCGATCGGTGTCGTCTCATCGGGGTTCGGCTTCAACGAGGTACTCGACCGGCTCGGGGTGCAGCGTCGGCTCTACACCGCGGGCGACAACAAGGCCCGGCTCGACGCCTTCTCACCCGAGAACGCCGACGACGTCGAATGGCTCAAGGGAATGCAGTCCGAACTGCACCAGGCGTTCATCGCGTGGGTCAAGCAGCGCCGTGGAAAGAAGCTCGCCGGCACCGACGAGGAGTTGTTCAACGGCGACATCTGGATCGGCGCGAAGGCCCGAGATGTCGGACTTGTCGACGGCATCGGAGTGATGCGGTCTGTGGTTGCCGAACGCTACCCCGACGTCGAGATCACGGTGATTTCCGCCCCGAAGCCGATCCTCGCTCGATTGCTCAACGGACCGTCGGGCGCTGCGGCGCTCACCGATGCCGCCGTCTCGGGAGTTCTGTCCGCTGTGGAGAAAACCCAGCGGATCGACTTTCGCTGAGCAACTCGTCCACAGTTGTCCCCACGTTATCCACAGACCTTGTGATCTCGACTGAGTCCTTCGCGACAGCGGCGACAACTTCACTGTTGTGAACAGAATATGCTGGCTGACCTGCGAATCAGTGACCGGGATCACACGTTGTGGACACTCGAGCTCAAGTTGTCCACATTTTCACAGCCTCATTCACAGGTTGATACTCACGCGAGTTGCCTAAAGCGGCGCTTGTCAAACCCCCATGTGGATAGCGTTATGTAGACATACATAATCGGGTGTGGATGGCGTCGGCGAGGCCCGGCACTGTCAAATCGCGTGTCCGGCACCTGATCGACACTTTCGAGAGGTCATCAAGTCCTCACGACGCCGGGTCGTCGAGTTCGCGCGAGGTGGCAGTTCCGCGTCCGCGTGATGTGCCAACATGGGAACGTGAGCATGGGCGACATTCCACAGGTACCGGTGACCGAGTTGCCGGACGATTTCACCGATCAGCCCGGCCGTGTCCTCCTCGACGTGCGCGAGGACGACGAATGGAACGCGGGGCATGTCAGGGGTGCACTGCACATCCCGCTCGGCGAGATCCCCGGCCGATTGGACGAGATCGACTTGGACTCAGAACTCCTCGTCATCTGCCATTCCAGCGGACGCTCGATGCGCGTCCTGCAGTACCTCGAGCAGGCGGGAATCGACGGCTCGTGTGTGCGCGGCGGAATGCTCGCGTGGATCGAGAACAGCAAGCCGGTGCAGACGGGACCGGGTGACTCCGGAGACGGCGACAAGGCTCCCCCTCAGGACGCGA
Source organism: Gordonia sputi NBRC 100414 (assembly GCF_000248055.1). Classification (GTDB taxonomy): domain Bacteria; phylum Actinomycetota; class Actinomycetes; order Mycobacteriales; family Mycobacteriaceae; genus Gordonia; species Gordonia sputi. The sequence continues at coordinate 46,384 of NZ_BAFC01000065.1, forward strand.
AGTAGCGGCGCCACGATGTACGACATGTGTCCGCGGTGCCGGATTCAGGCACCGCACCGGGACGGGCGTGAACACTGCCCGCGCTGCGGCGGCAACCTCGTCGTGGTCGAGTCCACGCAGGCGGCCGCGCGGGTTCCTCGCCCGCCGGGGACTCCCACCTCTGCCGCCGGGCCGCCAACCCCTCCCGCCGGGTCACCTGTCATCCGCCGCGCGGCACCGCGCCCCGCCCCCCAGCCGCGCCCCGTCCCCCAGCCGCGCCCGCAACAGACGCAGGCGCCTCGCATGTACCGCAGCCGCAACGTGCGCTGGGTGGCACGGCGACCACCCGAATCGTTTCCGCAGCGTCGGCAGCAGGTATATCGCGGCCCGCGGCTGATCCCTCGCTACACCTACCTGCCACGTTGGGGACTCCGCGACGATCCCATCGACGAACATCGGCTCGACGCTCCTGCCGAGCGCGCGTCCGAGACACTGCGAAGCGCGCTCGTGATGTGCGCCGGAGCCCTCGCGGCGTCGGCCGTCGTCCATCTCCTCCGCTACATCCTGCTGGTGATCAACCGGGGTACCGCGCTGCCGTCGTGGTTGATCGTCGTGAGTGCCGCGCTGGTCATCCTCGGCGGACTCGTCGCGTTGATCTCCGTCATCGGCGCACTCGTCGCCGCTGTGCGATGGCTGATCGCGGTGCGCGAACACGCCTACCGACACCGCGGACGCCGCGATCCGCGCCCGCTCTGGCAGATCATCGTCTTGGCCGGTATCCCGGTCATCAACGTGGTCGGGGCTCCGCTGCTGCTGCACGAGGCCGCGAACGCGGCGGCCGACGACTGGCGCGAACGGGGCGTCGACGGCATGACACGCGCGGCGCTCGACCGCCTCTGGGTCGCGTGGGCGCTCGTCAACGCCCTGGCGATCTGGGCGGCGATCACCTGGGCGGTCTCCCTGGCTTCCGGCTCGATCCAGACCGGCGCCGACGCCCTCGTGTTGATCACCATCAGCGCAGCGGTCTCGGCGGCGTTCGCGTTCTGGGCGTCGCGGCACCTGCCGAACGTCCTCGTCGCCGACGAGCCCGTCGTCAAGAAGCGGTGGGTGGCGGTCGCGTGAGCACCGTCGAGAAGGTGTCGCGGTCGGGAAAACCCGCCGTCGTGGCACATCGGGGCGCGTCGTCGCAGGCGCCCGAGCACACCCTCGCAGCATATGAACTGGCGCTCGACCAGGGCGCCGACGGCCTCGAATGCGACGTCCGGCTCACCGCCGACCATGAACTCGTCTGCATCCACGACCGGACCGTCGATCGCACGTCGAACGGCTCCGGAGTGGTCAGCGAGATGACGCTCGCGGAGCTTCGTGAGCTCGACTTCGGCAGCTGGCACGACGCCGACGCGCCCGCGTCGGTACTCACGCTGCGCGAGTTGCTCACGCTGACCCTCGATTGGCGACGTCCCGTACGGTTGTTCATCGAGACCAAGCATCCCGTCCGTTTCGGGAGTCTCGTCGAGCAGAAGCTCCTCGAGATGCTGCACGAATTCGGTGTTGCGACACCGCCGTCGGCCGATCACAGTCGCGCCGTCGTCATCTCGTTCTCGTCGGCGGGCGTGTGGCGGATTCGACGCCACGCGCCCATGCTGCCGACGATCCTGCTCGGCGATACGGCTCGCGTCCTGGGCGGCTCTGCGGCGACCGCGGTCGGCGCGACCGGAATCGGTCCGTCGGTCGAGACGCTGCGCATGCACCCCGACATCGTCGACAAGGCCGCAGCCGCGGGCCGCGTCACCTACTGCTGGACGGTCGACGAGCAGGCCGACGTCCAGCTCTGCGCAGACCTCGGTGTGCGTTGGGTCGCCACCAACCGACCGGCCAAGGTCCGTGACTGGCTGGTGACCGTCGACTGACCCCCGACGTGAGAGGGTGGACTCATGGCCAAGAAGAGCAAACGAGGATCCGGTCCGCGTCCCGGGAGTAATCGAGCAGAGCGTGTAGCCGCGCGAAAGGCCCGCGCCGCAGCGACACTCGAGCCCTCGCCCCGTCCGTTCGCGGGCCTCGCGGCCGAATGCGACCTGGTGGCACTGCGGTCGTTCGTCAGTTCCGCGACAGCGGTACTCGACCTCATCGAGCCGGGGCCGACATGGCCCGAACCCACGTCGGTGATGCCCGACGACGCGCCCCGTCCCGCCCCCAAACCGGGCGAACGCAACGAAGTGCTGTTGGCGACCATCCTGCCCGGCGCCATCCCCGCGGTGGTGCGCGAATTCCGCACCGCGCCACAGGGAGTCGCGGCAACACAGACCGATCCCGATCCGGCTGACGTCAACTCAGCTCTCGCCCAGTCGATTTCGTGGGCTGCACACGCGAAGCTCGGCGACGAGTACGAGGGGCCGGCACCCGAGTTCGACGGCACACTCGCCGACGTCCTGAAAGCCGATGCGCCGCTCGACATCATCGTCCACGACGACTTCTCCTGGTGGTTCCCCGACGGCGCGGAGGTGCCCGCCGAGATCGCCCCGATGGTCGAACGCGCCAGCGACACCGTGCTGCCGACGGCGAGGCTGCACCCCAAGAGCGGCGTCGGAGCTCCGTGGTGGGTCGACGCGGGCGATCGCGCACATCTGCGGTGGGTGCGACCAGAACCCGAGGACGTGCTGATGAACGCGCTGGCACGCCTGCACGCGGCCGGGCACCTCACGCTCGGTGAGGGCTCGCGGTTCGCTGGCTCGTTCCGTACGCACGGACTGTTGGTGCCCGTCTTCGACCTCGACAACGAGATGCACCACGAAGAGTGGTACCCCGGTCTCGATCAGTTCGACGCCTGGCTCGCCGAAGCGCTCACTGCCACAAGTGATCTGACCATCGACGAGCGCAGCTCACGAGATGGCCTGCGCACCCGCCAGGTGACGATCCGCTGACCGCTCAGTTGGCGTTCTGGTCGGCCTTGGTGAAGATGACGTACTGGGCCGAAGTCTGCTGGTACACGTCCTTGGGGTCGGTCCCGACCAATTCGGCCACGTACCGGCCGTAGCTGACCTCACACCAGTAGCCCGTGATGTTCTGGGTGACCTCGGAGAGGCAGCGTGCCGCCGGGAGGTTGGGGGGTGCGGGCACCGTCTTCATTCCGCGCGCGCGGTTGGAATTCTCGAACGTGTCCATGATCTTCTTCGCGCCTTCTGGCGTCTTTGCCCGGTAGACGGTTGCCCTGTCCATTGCGTTGGCGGTCGATCCGACCTCGTTCAGCAGACGGAAGTCCGTCGCCGGATCCGAGGAGAAGAACGACATCGATCGCGGTCCGTACACGGCCCGGACGTTACCCGGATTGGGCGTCTTGACCTTCGCGTCCTTGATCTCCTGGTCGGTGTAGGGCAACGCGTAGATCAGGATGTGGTTCTGGTCCATCATCAGCACCTTCTTCGGCTGATTGCGCGCCTCCCGTTCGGCCTTGGTGGGCGTGGCCGGGAACTGGTCGATCAACGCGCTTTGAAGCTCGACGGCCTTCTTGATCGCCGGCTCCAGCTTGTCCTTCTGCGCGTCAGTCGTCTGGTAGTAGGTGTAGAGCACGTAGGTGTTGTGCGCGGTGATGGAGACCATGGCGGTGGTTCCGTCGGCATTTCCGGGGAACGAGATCACCCGGCTCCCCGACATCCCGTCGACGCGAACGGTGGTGGACTTGGGCCGTTTGAGGTACGCGTCGGCCATCTGATTCGCCGCGGCGGTGGCGTCGGCAGCGGTGATGTACCTGGTCACGAAGTTGTTCAGTTCACGCTTGGTGCCCGCCCGGATGGTCTCGTCAGGTGTCGACGCCGACACGACGAAACCGTAGAGGATCGCGTCGTTGGCTTTCACGTTGGCGACGTCGTCTCCGACGACCGCTCGCACATTGGTCGTGCTGTAGAGCACCTGCATCGGCAGACCCATGTCGGTGAGGTCGGCGTCGATCTCGAACGGCGCGACGATGTACTGCGCCATACGCTGCGCGTCGTAGGTGACGACCTGGTCTCCGGTGGCCTCACCGAATGGTTCCCGAGGTTCGGTCGGGTACTTGCCCGTGTCGAGAGACTTGACGTCGACGACCGCGTTCGCTGCGGGGTCGGAGTCGCTGACGGCGTTGCCGTCGACGGAACACCCGCTCAGCAGAACAACCGCAGCGAATCCGCTCGCCAGCAGCGTCTTGGGTCCTCGCCGATTACCTCTCATCGTGTTACTCGCCCTCTCAGGTGGTGCGCACTCGGGCCAGCGTGGCCGCGACCGGTTCATTCAGTTCGCTCAGCAGGCTATTACACGACGCTCATATGAAGCATGTCCGCGTCATTCACGTCGTCTAGATGGCACAGCGTCGACGACGGGACGTTAGACTCACGCCCTGTCGGGCCGCAGATCGGTTTTGGTCTACAGGCGGTGCACCGACAATGCGGCGCCGTGGCGAATGTGTCCGGCGCGTACACGGATCGGGTACGGGGACGAGGCAATGGCTGCACAGGCGCGGAGCGCAACGGAGCGGAAGTCCGCTGCCGGCGACGCGTCGGCCATTGTGGACGCCGCGTCGACCGTGCTGCGCGCCTACAAGATGGACACCCTCGCCGACGTCGCTGCCGCCAAACTGGCCCGGGATCGGCAGGCCCGCACGGTTGTGGTCGTCGGGGAGGTGCAGCGGGGTAAGAGTTCGCTGGTCAACGCGCTGGTCGGGCAACGCGACCTGTGCCCCGTGGGGGTCGAGGTGACCTCATCGACCGCGGTGTCGGTCACCGTCGACGCTGCCCTCGACGTCGACGAGACCGCCGAACTGTTCTTTCCGTCCGGGACATCGCGGACCACACCGGTCGATGAACTCGCGCAGTGGGTGACCACCGATGGTGCGCATGTCCGCGACCCGCAGGTCGACGAGCTGCCGACCTCCGCCGCAGTCGGGGTCCGCACGGCGCGGGTCTCCGACATGACGTTGGTCGACACCCCGGGTGTGGGGGGACTCGACGTCGGGTTGGCCAAACTGGCTACGCAGTTGGCCCAACAGGCGTGTGTGCTGGTGCTGGTGTGCGACGCGTCGTCGCCGTTGACGGCCCCGGAGATGGAGTTCGTCCGCGAGGCGTCGTCGACGGTCGACTCGGTCGTCGTGGTGGTGACGAAAACGGACAAGAACCTGCGCAGATGGCGCGAGATCGTGAGCGAGAACGAGCGCCTGCTGACCCGCGAGATCGGGCGTCCGTTCCCGGTTTTCGGGGTGTCGAGCCTGCTGGCATCGATCTCCGCCGACCTCGTCGAACCCGCTGAACGCGAGCGGCTCGAGAACGAGAGCGGTATCGCGACGTTGCGCTCCGAACTCACCCGACGGCTCGACGCTGCGGCAGATCTGCCGGAGGTCGACGCCGTGCGCACCTGCCTCGAAGGTCTGAAAGTGTTGCGCGCCAAGATCTCTCGCGAACTCGACGCCGTGCAGGCTGGCGCCAAAGCGCTACCCGACCTCACCGCTGAGCGCGACAGACTCACCGATCTGCAGGAGCAGGCGCGGGAGTGGGAGCAGTACCTCGCCCGTGACCTCACGTTGCTGCGACAGCAGGCGGTCGACGGTCTCGAACGACGCCTCGACGACGTACGCGACAAGTGGACGCTGTACGTCAACAAGCACGGCATGCAGGTGCTGCGCCGCAGCGAACAGAAGTTCACCGCGGACATGCACGCCGATCTCCAATTGGCGATGGCGCAGACACTCGCGGAGTTCCTGCAGCGACTCCACGACACCGTCGTCGCCCCCCGATTCGCCGACGACCCCACCGTGTGGGAGGAACTGCGCGCACAGATCGTCGAGTCCATGCAGGACAAGCGGATCGAAACCCATCAGGTTGCGAGCAAGCGGCATGGTCTGCTCGATCCGACGCTGCTGACCATGGGTGTTGTCGGCTCCTCGACGCTCGGCGGGATACTCGGACTGAGCGCCCTGATGGGTGTCGGCGTCGTGGTCGGCACGGTGTGGGTCGGAGTGAACCTGGGTTTCCGTGCGATCCGAGCAGGCAAGGCGAACCTGCTGACCTGGCTGCGGGAGACCATCGGCGCGACCAAGGCCGCAACCGGACGCCTCCTCGACAGTGCCGTTGCGCAGTCGCGACCAGAGATCGTCATCCGCTACCGAAACTATCTGCGCGAGAACATCGAGACGCTGCAGAACACGATCAACGAGGTCCAGAAGACAGCGCAATCCGACGCCGCGTCGCGGGAGAAGACCGTTGCCCGCCTGACGTCGAACCTCGAGGTCGTCGACAAGCGGATCGCGTCGGCCGACAAGTATCTTGCGCAGGTGAAACGATGACCGCCTCCTCCGGCAACGATCCGGTGCATGCCGCTCTCGATCGCGGTCTGCGACAACTCGCCGGTCTCGGTGGCGACCTCGTCTCCCACGCCAACTCGATCGGCACCATCCTGTGGTCGCCGCCCCGAGTTGTCATCGTCGGACGCTTGAAGGCTGGCAAGTCGACGCTGGTCAACGCGCTGATCGGGGCGCCCGTTGCTGAGACCGCCGCACTCGAGGCCACCAACGTTGTCACCGTCTACTCCGACGGCAGCCCGTCGCGCGCCGAGATCGTCGGAGTCGACGGCCGACGCCACCGCGTCGCCGTCGCGGCCCATCAGCCGGTCGAGCTACCGCTGCGGTCGGCGGAGATCCAGTTCGTCGAGCGGTGGATGCCGTCGGCGTCGTTGCGGCAGCTCACACTCATCGACACGCCTGGATTGTCAACGCTGACAACCGAAAACGACACGGCCACACGACGTGCGGTGATCGACGGATTCGAGCAGACGCGCACGGCGTCCGTCGACGCCGACGCCGCGGTCTTCCTGTTCGACGCCGCGCCGCGCACAGACGAGATCGAGTTCCTCTCCCAGCTGCCGTTCACCCCCGCTCAACATGCTCGGAGTGCTGTCGCGAGCCGATTCGTTCGGCGAGGGCGCACTCGGACGGCGCGACCCGATTCCCCACGCCGCCGACCACGCTCGCGTTCTGGCAAAGCAACTGTCGGAGACGGTCAGCGACGTCGTGCCGATCTCCGGGCTCATGGCCCAAACCAGCCACACCGGCATGCTGACCGAAGACCTCGCGTCGGCGTTGGCCCGCCTTGCGCCGCTGTCCAGGCTCGACGTGGTGCGCACCTTCGACAACGACGACGTCCGAAGCGAGCTGCCGCCGCAGGTTCGCGCGCGATTACTCGGTCTGCTCGGGGAGTACGACGTTCTCAACGGTCGCCAGATCGCCGCTCGCGGAGCTGCGGAGCTCAATTCGTGGTTGACCTCGCTGTCGGGCATCGACCAATTGCGTGGCGCGTTGACCACGTCGACAGCCCGGTATGCCGTTCTGCATCGGGCACACCGTATCCTTGCCCGACTTGATCAGTTGGCTTTCACCCATCCGGCGCGCGACCACATCCGGACGCTCACGATGGGACTTCGCAACACACCGGAGTTGCATCTGGTCACCGTGCTCGAGGACTACCAGCGCATGCTGCGTACCGACCCGAACGCGGCGGTCACCGAGGAGTTGCACACCATCCTTCGTGCAACGTCGGTAGCCGGCCAGGTCGGGCTACCCCCATCGGCACCGTCGCATGCGGTGGCCGCAGAGGCGCAGCGTCGTCTGGCGATGGCGCATCAGCGTTCGCTCGCCACGAGTTCGGCGGCCGAGGATGCGGCACTCGTCGCCCTGATCCGCAGCTACACCCCGTTGACCACCCCGACCGCCCCCAGATGAGCAACCGGCTCACGAGCAGCACACAGGACACCCACACGCATATGTCACCGACCTGGATTCTCGCCATCGACTTCGGTACGTCGAATTCCGCTGCCGCGCATTCGGGTGCGACAAGCGGAAGCATCGAGACGCTGTCGCTCTCGCACACGAGCAATCTGATGCCGTCGAGTGTGTATGTCGCGGCCCCCGACCGGATTTCCGTCGGTGAGCCCGCGCGCAACCTCGCGCAGCAGAATCCGACCGGTTTCGTCGCTTCGCCCAAGCGACTGATCACCGGTGCTCCGACGACGGTGATCGCCGGCTACACGATGCCGTCGGCGTTGCCGGTCGCCGCGGTGATGTCGGCGATCATCTCGCGTGGCAAGGCAGCGCACGCGGGGCAGTTGCCGACGCAGGTCGTCTTGACCCACCCCGAGGCGTGGGCCCCGCAGCAGGTCGGAGTGCTCGTCGAGGCGGCGATGCGCGCGGGAATCGACGGCTCACGGATCAGCACTATTTCCGAACCGCGTGCTGCGGCAGCCCATTACAGCCGCTCCCATGCCATGCAGCCGGGTGCGCGGATCGCGGTCTTCGACTTCGGCGGCGGCACCCTCGACATCGCTGTGCTCACCGTGACCGGACCGAACGCCTTCCAGGTGATCGCCGCCCGCGGTGACAACGGCCTCGGCGGCAAGAACATCGATGCGCTGATTCAGCGATGGGTGGAGCAGCGCCTCGCCGATCGCGACCCCGAGTTGGTCGAGTGGCTGCGTCGACGTGCGCCGGTCGACGTCGTGCAGAGCCTGCAGGAGTCCATCCGAAGCGCCAAAGAGCTGCTGTCCGAAGCGCCGTCAGCGACCATCACGATCAACAACACCCCGCAGGGCCGCCAAACCCTACAGATCACCCGCGACGAATTCGACGAGTTGATCGCCCCGGCGGCCGAGCAGGCCTTGCGTCTGACCAGGGCAACACTGCTCGACGCAGGGATCACGCATCCGGAGCAGTTGACCGCCCTGTATCTGACAGGTGGGTCGTCGCGGATCCCGCTGATCCAGCAGCGGCTCGGTGAGGTTGGACCGGTAGCCACGCTCGACGACCCGAAAACCGTTGTGGCACAGGGTGCATTGGTGACGGCGGTCGGTGATCGCGGTGTCGACACCCGTGAGCGGCCGGCTGCTCCCACAGCCGCCGAGTTGATGACACCGCCCACGCAGCAGGCGCCGGGCGGGCGCTACCAGTCCGGTGCATCACAGGCACCGCCGGGACAGCAACGCGTTGCGCCGACACCGTCGCCGACACCGGCGTCGTCGGGTGGACGGAAGTGGGGTCGACTCGCGCTGATCGGTGTGGCGGTCGTTGCGTTGATCGGCATCGTGGTCGGTGGTATCGCCCTCGTGAACCGTAGTAGCGGAGATGACAACCCGAATCAGGCGGCCGGAAGCTCGACGGCCGCCGCGCAGACTGCTGCGAATGGTAGTGCGATCATCACCGATGAGAAGCAGCTCTACAACCTGCTGCCGTCCGCATTGCAGGATGGCGTCGAGGATTGCCGCAAGAGCGACTTCACCCAGAGCGGTGCGCTCACCTTGATGTGCAACATCAAGAAGGACGGGTCGTTGGCGTCGTTCTTCGCGAAGCAGTCCTACGGGGGAATCGACGCGTTCATCAGTTTCTACTCCGACTCGACCAAGGTGCAGAGCACCATCACGTCGCTCCGGAACGGAACCCTGAGCAACGGCAAGGGAACCCTTGTGGAGGACTCTGCGCGCGTGTCCGCAGCGGAAATCGCCGACGACACTGCCACCAAGTCCGCCACCGCGACCTACGCGAACACGTCCAACAACCTGGGGATGACCATATTCGGGCTCGCGTCGATCGACGACGGCAAGACATTTCTGAGTCGCTCCGGATTGATTTCCTAGAACGCGGAACATTCCACGCATCCGGTCGCATCCAATCCCTGAACGCACAAGCAAGCCCGCCCGATGACGGGCACGAGAGAAAGAAGTCGTGACATGACCGGCACACCCGATCCGAAGCTCGCAGGCCTGAACGTCGAGGGCAACATCACCACCGACTCCGTCGAAGACACCAACCACGACGGTGTGCCCGAGACGGTCCACATGCACGACGACGCCGGAAACAAGATCGACGCGGTCATCGGCGACAACGGCGACGTGACCTTCACCGAGAACGGCAAGCCCGCCGGAACGGTCACCGCCGACGAGCTGAACTCGGGTACCCAGGACTCGAGTGCCCAGGACTCGAGTGCCCAGGACTCGAGTGCCCAGGACTCGGGCGCCCAGGACTCGGCTACACAGTCGGCTGACTCCTCCGCGCCGACGGAAACCCAGGTCCCCGAATCGAATTCGGAGCACGACGCCAAGCCGAACATCACCTCGGAAGCGCCCTACTCCGAGAAGTCTGACGCCGAGAAGTCTGACGCCGAGAAGTCTGACGCCACGCCCCCTGTGAGCCCCGCGGATGCGCACTCCGACACCTCGTCGCCTTCGGAACCGGCTCCCACCGCAGCACCGCCGGAGGCAGCGGCACCGACTGAGGCAGCCGCGCCGACCCATGCCGCTCCGCAGGCCGAGGCCCAGGCACCGACCGAGGCCCAGGCACCGACCCAGGCCGCCGCGCCGACCGAGGCCGCGGCGCCCCAGCAGACTCCCGCTGAGTCGGAGAATGGCCTGCACGTTGATTCAGCTGTCGACACCGACGGTGACGGCAACGCCGACGTCGTCCACCTCACCGACGATGCGGGAAATCACCTCAACGCCTACCTCGACAACGCGGGCAACGTCACGCTGGTCGAGGGTGACGCCAACCATGACGGCAAGGTGGATACGGTTGCCTACGCCGGCGAGGACGGCACCACGATCGTCGAATCCGATACCGATGGCGACGGACACGCCGACCTGCGCTCGATCCTCGACGAGCGTGGCGAGGTCCGTGAGGTCGACACCCTCGACACCCACGGCAACGTCACGAGCGCCACGCTGGATCTGAACCAGGACGGCACCCCCGACGTCAAGCTCATCGACACCGATCACGACGGCAAATTCGACACCACGGTCCTCGACGTCGACCACGACGGCGTTCCCGACACCGTGCTTTCCGACACCGATGGTGACGGCAACGCCGACACCGTGAGCTACATCTACGGCGGCCCGGACGGCGCCACCGATCCGTCGGCACACGACGAGTCGCACGAGACGTACGGCACCGACTCGCACACCTACGACGATCACGCCACGCACAACGACGCTCACGCCGATCTGCACGGAGACGCATCCGTCTGATCGACCATCAGTCTGCTTGTCCTGCAGTCTGATCGACCGTCGAATCGGCGGGCCACCAACGTTCGAACAACGCCGGGCGGCAGCCCCAACGCAGATCGCGGGGGCAGCCGCCCGGCGTTCGTCGCGGCGCGTGCGCGTCGTTCACCCATGCAGAAGGCGGACATTCGATGACAACCACTGTTCCGATGCGCGGCAGCGTGAGCGTCGAATCGCGTGTGTACGCGCTCGGTGACACGACGCGGATCGCAGTGGGATCGGCCCTCGACAACGACATCGTCGTCGACCACCGGGATGTGCGCGAACACCATCTCGTGATCGAATGGCGTGACGACACATGGCATCTCGTGAGTGTCGACGGGGCAACGCTCGTCTCGTCGGGTGCCGCGGTGGTTGATCTCCCGATCACCTCGACGGCAGCGGTACATCTGGGGCCGCCGTTGCCACCTGAGTGGGAAGCCTGTGCGTCTGCCAGATTCGACGCCCCGCTCGCGACCGAAGACATCCAGCATGACCCGTTCACCGACACGCGAGCAGTGACACTCGTCGGACGTGCCCCTACGAACAACCTCGTCGTCGACGACGTGCTCGTCTCCCGACACCACGCCCGCCTCATCAGCGGGTCCGGCGCGCTGCATCTCGAGGATCTCGGCAGTGTCAACGGCACATTCGTCAACGGACACCGGATCGGGCGAGTGGCAGTCACCGACGGCGACACCGTTACCGTCGGTAACACCGACCTCGTCGTCAGCCGCAGCGGTCTCGTCGCAGCTGAAAACGCTTCCGGGCCAAACGCTTCCGACTACAGCGCTTCTGGGTCCAACGCTTCTGGGGGCGGCCTGCAGGTCGAGGGCATCGGACTCGTCGTCGACCGCACCAAAGAACTCCTTCATGACGTCGATCTCGTCGCCCGGCCGGGCACGTTGACAGCACTCGTCGGCCCATCCGGCGCGGGCAAGTCGACACTGTCGAAGATCGTCGCCGGCCTGACCGCTCCGACGTCGGGTCGGGTGTTGTTCGACGGACACGACGTCCACGCCGAGTACGAGTCCCTGCGCACCCGCATCGGTATGGTGCCCCAACACGACGTGCTGCACCGCAAACTGACTCTGCGGCAGGCACTTCGGTTTGCCGCCGAGCTTCGGCTCCCCGAGGACCTTCCCGAATCCGAGCGCGACCGCGTGATCGCGGGAGTGCTCGGCGAACTCCAACTGTCCGAGCACCTCGACACCCGCGTCGACGCGTTGTCGGGTGGCCAGCGCAAACGAGCGTCGGTGGCGATGGAATTGCTCACCGGCCCTTCGCTTCTCATCCTCGACGAGCCGACGTCGGGTCTTGATCCGGCACTCGACAGACAGGTCATGGCCACGCTGCGGCGACTCGCCGACGCCGGGCGCACGGTCATCGTCGTCACGCATTCGCTGACCCTCCTCGCCATGTGCGATCAGGTGTTGTTGCTCGCACCCGGCGGCAAGACGGCGTTCTGCGGACACCCTGCCGAGGTCACGCCGGCGATGGGGAGTAGCGACTGGGCCGAGATATTTGCCTACGTCGCAAGCCATCCCGACGATGCCCACCGCAGGCACCTCGCGCGGGCCGACGGACACGTCTCGCATCGACACCGTTCGACGCCGAGCACGCGGGTCGTGCGGACGCCTCCCCAGACCAGCGCTCAGCGCCAGGCGAGCACGATAGCGCGGCGGCAACTGCGACTGATCCTTGCCGATCCCGGTTACCTTGCCTTTCTCGTGGTGATGCCGGTCGTGTTGGGGCTGCTGACGTTGGTGATCCCCGGCAGTGCCGGTTTCGGCGTAAACACGGCGCAAGACACCGCGGGCGAATCGCTTCAGGTCCTCGTCATCCTGGTGATCGGTGCCTGCTTCATGGGAATGGCGCTGACCGTCCGCGATCTCGTCGGTGAACGCGACATCTTCGAACGTGAACGCGCAGTGGGACTTCGACCCGGCTCGTACCTGACCGCCAAGATCGGCGTCTACTTCGGCGTGGCGATCGCGCAATCGGTGGTGATGGTGGTGATCTGCTATCTGGGCAAGGGGCTGCCGTCCGGAGGTGTCGTCGGAGCGGCGCCGGTCGAGTTGCTCGGCGCGGTCGCGCTCATCGCCTGCCTGAGTACGGTTGTCGGACTTGCCATTTCGGCCGCGGTGAAATCCAACGAACAGACGATGCCGCCGTTGGTCATCCTCGTCATCTCGCAACTTGTGTTCTGCGGCGGGCTCTTTCGGCTCAGCGCGCCGGGTCTGTCGCAGCTCGCGTGGCTCTTCCCGTCGTACTGGGGGTACGCAGCATCGGCGATGGCGGTGGACCTGCCGTCAGTCGCCCCGCTGGCCCCACAGACACGTGGGGCGCACCTCTGGGAGCCCGCATTCGGCAATGCGCTCCTGACTACGAGTGCGCTCGCGTTGCTCGGCGTGCTTCTGATCGCGTACACGGCGTCGAAGCTCCAGTTGAAACGATAACGACCCGAGTGACCTACCTCACAGAAGGTTTTCGACGCCGCGCGGCACATTCGGAGGGTGTCGGCGCATCCAATCTCTGACGGTGCGAGAAGCGCGCCGAACGATCTGAGGAGACGCGATGTACCCCAGCCAGAACCAGCCGATGCCCGCTTACCGTGGCGCAACCCAGGCCGGACTCGACGGCCGCACCACCGTGATGCGGCCATCGGGTCGTGACCTGAATGCGGCTTCCGTGCAGCGCCCATCGCTGCAGGAGAACCCGTCGACGTCGTGCCCGCCGTCGAACATGGGTTGGGCGGCCGCGGCGCTGCTCTTCTTCTGGCCGCTGGCCTTCGCGTCATTCAGCAATGCGGGCAGTGTCGCGACGCTCTGGCTCTCCGGCGACCGCGTCGGCGCGCAGCACGCGTCCGACCAGGCGAAGAAGCTCGGAAAGTACTCGTTGATCGCGTTCGCGGTACTGTTCGTGCTCTCGATCGTGCTTTACGTCGTGGTGATCGCATCGGCGGTGTCATCGATGTCGGCCTACCGCGCCTGACACGCACCTGGCAGCATCTAACCGAGAAAGCCGGCGCGCAGTCGAACAAACAGCCGCCCGCTACGAACGAAGGAGACACGGATGAGCGCTGAGGACGACTCCATCCTGACTGCGCTGGGCATCTCGCCCGACGACGTGCAGGCCCCTCCGCCGGGAGTGTTCGAGCACGCGCTGTACGCAGCATTCGAGTCCGACGCCCCGGCCGACGACAGCACCGTCCCCGACATGGACGACGAGCCCGTCGTGCCGGCTGACGACGGCGTTGTCGTCGAGGACGGCATCTATCACGAAGACGGCCAGAACCACGACGGTCACAACGACGGCGGCCACGACAACGGCGATGGCCACAACGACGGCGGTGCGGTGTCGGCCGATCCCGCGGTCCTGCACGACGACGATCCGACGTTGCAGCACGACGATTCGACCGGCCACGACGTCGACCTCGCCGACCACGATTACGGCGATCACGACGGTGGTAGTGGACATCACGACGGGGGCGACTACCACCTGTGAATCGACCGACAAGCATGACGCGCGGGAAGCAAGCGCAATGAGCAAAGTACTGGACAACGTACGTAGTCTGCGCACCGGTGGCACCCGTCACCGGTGCGCAGGCGTGTGATTGATCGAGAGCATCTGTGGACGAAGCGGCACTCGTGATGGCTGCCCGCGACGGCGACCAACGCGCCTTCGCGGATCTGGTCAACGCCCATCGCAACCAGATCTGGGCCGTCTGCTTGCAGATCTGCGGGAACCAGCACGACGCCGAGGACGCGCTCCAGGCGACGCTGCTCGCCGCGTGGCGCAACCTCGACAAGTTCCGCGGCGAGGCGAGATTCTCCACCTGGATGCACCGGATCGCAGCCAACAATGCGCTCGCGTTGATCCGCAAGCGTAAGGCGAACACCACGCTCACCGACTTCAGCGATCCCGAGGCGCCGGTGACGCTCGACGCCGATGACTCGGCCCCTCGGTTCGACGAGCAAATCGCGCTGCGCGATGCGTTACGCGATGCGCTGCAACAACTTTCCGACGATATTCGTGAGGCCGTCGTTCTGCGCGAGTTCGGTGACTTCAGTTACGCCGACATCGCCGAGCATCAGGGCGTCGGCGTGCAGACGGTGAAATCCAGGCTCAACCGTGGTCGCACACAGCTCGCACAGTATCTCCGCGTCAACACGACCGTGGAGCCATAGCGCGCGTTCGGATGTCGTTACTGCTGCCAGGGCTGTGCTGACCGCGGATCAACGTAGTCACGACGACGGTGGTCGCCGAGAAGAGCGAAATCCTCAGCGACAGTTGCGGCCAATTCGACGAACGCGCGCCGCGTCGACTTGGCAAGGAGATCAAGATCGACCTCTGCACCCTCGGACAGGTGGTCGTCGAACGGGATCACCTGCACGGCACGGGTTCGTGCGAGGAAGTGTTGCGCCAGTTGGGTGAGATCGATGCTGGCGCTGCCACGTCGGGGTCCGCTCAGGACGACAATCGCCCGTGACACCAGGTGGCCGTAGCCGTGCGCTTCTAGCCAGTCGAGGGTCGCGCTGGCGCTGCGTGCACCGTCGAGGGCGGCCGTCGAGACGATGATCAACGAGTGCGCGAGGTCGAGGACGCCGTCCATCGCCGAATGCGACAGTCCTGTTCCGCAGTCGGTGAGGATGATGTTGTAGAAGCGCTCGAGAACCTGAATCACCGTGCGGTAGTCCTGCTCGTCGAACGTCTCTGCGGTGGCCGGATCACGTTCGGAGGCAAGGACTTCCAGTCGACTCGCAGACTGTGACGTGTGTCGTCGGACATCGGAGTAGCGGTGGATCTGCTCGTCGAGGAGAACGTCTTGCACCGTCGACGATGTCTGCTGCGGAACACGCTGTGACAGCGTCCCGAGGTCGGGGTTGGCATCGACGGCGATCACGCGATCGCCTCGCAGACTGGCGAACGTCGAGCCGAGACCCACTGTGGTGGTTGTCTTTCCGACGCCTCCCTTGAGTGACAGCACCGCGATCCGGAAGTCTCCGTGGACCGGAGCATTGAGCTGCCTGACCAATTCGTCGTGATACACCGTTGCGCGCGACTCGCTGGGGCTGATCGTGCCTCCGGAGATGCGGTGCACCGTGCGTCGCCAGCCCGATCGCGGTGGTCGACGTGCCTTGCGGAGGAGCATGCCGGAGTCGAGTCCGGGTGCGTACTGATCCTGCGGCGCAACGGGTCCGCCGAAGTGCGGCGCTCCGAATCCTGTGGGGGCCCCGAATGCTGTTGGGACACCGAATCCTGTGGGGGCCCCGAACTGATGGGGTACACCCTGCGGTTGGCCTTGCTCGGGTGGGGTCTGTTGGGGCGGCCCTTGTTGAAGTGCGGCAAACGGGGGGCCGGCGTGTGGTGGCAGTGATTGAGGTGGCACTGCGTGAGTCGGATCAGTAGGTGGCCGACGCTCCGTGGTTGTTGGCAGCGGGACCCACGAGGGAATTGGCGGCGTTTGCGGTAGCGCAGACGTGGCCTCAGGAACTGTCGGATGCTGGCCGGGGGGTGGTATGGGCACGTTCGGCGTCGGCGGCACCACCGGACCTACGGTTGCCCGGACATCAGATTCCTCGCCACCGGAACGCGACTGCTGGTATTGCTCAGTGTCTGATTGGTTGACGTCGTCGTCGTCGATCGAAGGTGGCGGGACGTGAGTACCGCCACCCAGCCATGGGGGTACGGTAGGCACCTGGTTGTTGTTGACCGTCACGTTTGGCCTCGCAATGTCGGGGTTCGGACCCGACAATACAGTGGTGTCTCCTGAGGGCGCTGAATCGCAGTTGCGTGACCCAGGGTGAGCGCTGGAGTGCGAATATCCGTGCCGAAGTCGGCCGGTTGGGAATGGACGCATGTGGCGAGCGCGGAGAATCGAAAGTAGGTGACTGGGCCAGCGTGCCGGACGTGCAGACACTGTCGGGGCAATGACAGTGCTTCAGCCAATCGAGGGCTTCGAGCCGGGAGGTGCACTTCCAAAGGGATGAGCCCGTCGGGATGTTGAAGTCCGAGTACAAAATCTTGCGCTCTGTGGCCAGCGATCTTGAGCGGTCGCGCGAAAGGCCTTGCGCGGGGTTCGAGCGGCGGACGGCGCAGTCCTAATTTCGATCGGGTCGGAGTGGCCGACCAACAACCAGCCGGTCCCCAGGTGTGATCGTGCGAGATCACCCGATCACCCGATCGCGCCGCCCTGATCGGACAGCAGGTCCTTCGGTATCTGCTGGCCCGAGCGGATGGCGTCGAAGAATTGTTTGGTGTTGTCTCCCACGGCAAGTGAGTCGCCGTCGTCGGTCTGTTCCGGACCGCCGGTCGGTGTGGTCGTGGTGATCGGATCATCGCTGAGCCACCACCCGAGCATGCCCAGGTTCCACAGGTGCGTCGAGTTGTCGACGGTCAAGCCGTCGACCGCACCGCTGATGAACGGGAACAGGCGGAACGGGTTGAGCAGCACGCCTGGGCTGGTGGCCTTCGACATCAAGGCCGACAAGAACTTTCGCTGATTGACGACGCGCTCGAGGTCGGCGTTGGGGAATGCTCGGGTGCGGACCAAACCGAGCGCCTGTTGCCCGTTGAGATCGTGACACCCCTTGGTCAGGTTGAGTCCCGCCTTGGGGTCGTGGAGCGATTGGTCGATGCAGATGTTCACGCCGCCGACAGCGTCGACGAGGGTGTCGAACCCGCCGAAGCCGATCTCGGCGTAGTGGTCGATCCGGATGCCGGTGAGTTGCTCTATGGTTTTCGCCAGCAGTTGCGGACCGCCGAAGTTGTAGGCCGCGTTGATCTTGTAGCTGCCCTGACCGGGGATCGGGACGTAGAGGTCGCGCGGGATGCTGATCAGCGTGGCCTTACCGCTGGGGGGCTTGTACGCGAGCATGATGGTGTCGGTGCGTGACCCGTCGCTGTCGCCGGTCGCGAGATTGTCCTTCTGCTGCTGGGTCAATCCCTCGCGGGAGTCGCTGCCGACGATCAGCCAGGTTGTGCCGGGGGTGTCGGAGGGACGGCCAGCGTAACCGGGCAGAGCGTCGACGCGGTGCAGTTTGCTGTCGTAGTAGAAGAACAGTCCCAGCGACCCGAGGACGATCACGAGCAGGATGATCAGGATGATCCTGCCGATGCGTCTGGGTCGGCCGAGCTTCGGTCGACGGAACTTCGGCATGCGGCGTCGAGCTGGCGACGCGGGGGCTGCGGTCTGACCACGATCCGGACGTCGCGGGGGAGCAGACGATCCGCCGCGCGACCGGCGGTCGTCGGGCGACACCGGCTCGGGCTTTTGCGTCGGCGCGTACGCGCGTGCGGCACCGGCACCCGCCGCTGCACCCGCTGCTGCGCCGACCGCGGCGTGCGAGGGCTTGGGGTTCACGGGTCCGGCGTGATCTGCGCCGCGCGGGGAGGGCTGTCGTGAGGGTCCGGGAGGCGCGGGGCGTCGAGGACTCGGTTGCGGGGGCCGGGCACGATCGGGCGCCGCCGACCACGCCAACGGTGGCTGGTACTCCGCAGCGCGTCGACCCCGATCGTTTCCGTTGGCCCCCGGCACCTGGCGGGTCGGGTCGTAGGCATTTGGGGGTGCGGCGTTCGGGGGTGCGGCGTTTGGATGGGCGCCGTTTGGGGACGCGGGACGTCGAGGCTGTCCCTGTTGCCGTGGGTCGCCCTGGCGAGCGGGATGCGGTGCGGGAGTGCGAGGTCGTTGGTCAGCGGGCGGCTGCGGTGCGGGATTTCGCCGCTGACCTGCGGGAGCGCGGTCTCTTCCAGGCGGCACGGGCGCCGGATTCCGCGGCTGCTGCTCGTGCGGCGACGGACCACCGCGGCGCCGCATGTAGCGCGGATCTGGCTCGTTCATCAGATCAAATGTACGCGGGCGCCTGGGCACCAAGCGTCATTCACACAGCGCACGGGCCGATCGCGTGTGCTCAGCCGACCCAACCGAGGTGATCGTGGAGCAGTGCGTACCCGACGAACGCCACGACGTCGATCACCGCGTGCGCGATGACCAGCGGCCACACCCGGTTGGCGAGCTGGTAGTAGCGCCCGAAGACGAGACCCATCACGACGTTCCCGATGCCCGCGCCGACACCCTGGTACAGGTGATAACCCCCACGCAGTAGGGCGCTCGCGGCCAACGACGCGTTCTCCGACGCGCCGAGCTGTCGCAGCCGCGTGATGAAGTAGGCGACGACGATGATCTCCTCTGCGGCGGCATTGCCGATTGCGATGGCGATCAGCACCGGCCAATGCCACCACGGACCGTCGACCTCGCTGGGGACGAGGTGAGCGTTCATTCCGAGAGCTCGTGCCGCGGCGACGAGCGCCAACCCGGGCAGTCCGATCGCGGCAGCGAGCACAAGACCCGGCGGGACGTCGCGGCCGCTGAGGCGGGCGAGTCCCACGGTGCGCAGGCGCAGGCCGGACCGCCAGAGGAGATAGACGCCCAGTCCGGCGATCGCGAATAGTCGTAGCACGCTCATGAGCTGCCGCAGGAAATCGATCAGCCCGACGGACGAGCGGCTCGGATTGAGTGCGACCGTCGCGTTGCCGACACCGCTGGTCAGCTGCAGTTCGATCAGCGAGAGGATCGCCGAGATCGCCGAGAAACCGAAGGTCAGCACGCCGACGATGACGAGTTCGACGATCAACGCACGCCGCTCGCGGGGGTCGTCGACCACCTCGACGACTCGCTGCGGCGCTGGTCGGAGGATCGCACCGACCCCGCGCCTCACGTCGACCATGGCCGACAGCCTACGGCGCCGGGCTGGGGCGGGGTTGGGCTGGAACCCGGGGAAGGGTCGCGCGGGTGGGCCGGACCCCGTGGGGGTGCGTGGCCGTCGCGCAGAAACTAGGGGAAGAGTGCGCGGCGGCGAGCTGGACCCCGTGGGGTGCGTTGCCGTCGTGCAGAAACTAGGGGAAGGGTTCTTTCCCCGACTCTTGTACCTTTGCTCGAGTTGTTTCGCGCGGAAGGGCAAGCGACTAGGGGAAGGGTCGCGCGGCCGCGCTGGAACCCGGGGAAGGGTCGCGCCGTCAGTCGGGAACCCGGGGAAGAGTTGCGCGGCGGTGGGCTGACCGCCGCTGTGGGTGTGGGCCGTCGTGCAGAAACTAGGGGAAAGATTCTTTCCTCGACTCTTGTGCCGTTGCTCGCGTTGTTTCGCGCGGAAGGGGAAGGGACTCGGGGAAGAGCCGCCCGGGCCGGCCGGAACTAGGGGAAGAGCCGAGCTGGCGGGTCGGAACTAGGGGAAGAGCTGAGCGCGCGGGCCGGAACTAGGGGAAGAGTCGCGCGGCCGCGCTGGAACCCGGGGAAGAGTCGGGCGCGCGGTCGGCAGCCCTCCCGACCGCGCGCCCTGGCAGTCCAGCCGATCGAGACGAGGGGGTCTTCTGATTCGACTGGGCGGGGGTAGTCTTGTTTAATCCGGCAGGCTGTTCATAAACGGACAACCGGCCAGGTTGCGCAGCGCGCGCGACAACTCGCTGACGTCGTTCACCGGATGGGGGAACGGAAGTCGGACGTCGGAGTCGCCGGCCGAACCCTCGACGCGGAACCGTAGTCCGAAGCGGTCGAGTCCGAGTGGGCGTACCCGGCCCTGCCGCAGGTGACGCGGAAGTCGACGTGCGAGTTGGTCGACGATGTCGGCGTGCGCGGCGTCGAGGTGACTGATCCAGTCGTTCTCGTACTCCCAGAACGGATCCGGCTCTGCGCGAGCGAGTTCGTCTGCGGCGACCGACGCCGCACCCGCGCCGCATGCGACGACGGCGGTCTCGATCTGCAGTCGCATCATCGACCGCCCGTGTCCGATGTCGAGGAGCCCTTCGTCGGGGTGCTCGGTGGCGATCTCGACGGCGAGGTCGCGTTCGAGATTGGCCGGGACGTGGTGCAGGCGTCCGTTGAGCCAGATCAGGGAGCGGACCCGTTCGCGCAGGTCGATGGGTGCGCAGTCGGTGACCTCGACCATCGCGGGCAAGCCGTCGGGACTCTCGACGGCCGCTCGCATCGCCGGTCCCCCGGTGGGGACCAGGATGAACGCCTGCGTGTCGAAGAGGTGGACCAGGTCGACCTGGGTCGGGGTGGCGAGGTCGGCCTCGTGGCTGTGCAGTGCACTCTGCGACGGCTCGACGGGTGATTCGACGGCCAGCATCGCGCTTCCCGCCCTTCGACATGCGGTGGCGATGACCTCGGCGTCCGTCGGTCTGTCGGTGACGGCTCGTGTCATGCGGTACTCACTCCCGGTCGGCTGATGTGCTGTCCAGCTCATAATAGGTAACCCTAACCTAAAGTCGCTTCGGGTGATCCGTCAATGGTTGCAATCGCGTGGAATCTGACGAGGGGGCTGCCGCTTTCGGTGCAGCGCTCGGCGTCGAGCGGGCGCTTCTTCGACGTTTCGTCGACGGTCGACGGTTTGTCTGCGCAGGTCAGGGAGATGTTCACTTTGTGTCGACTAAGCTCGGGTCGTGTCAGTGTTCGCGTACTTCGGTCCGGCAGGGACCTTCACCGAGATGGCGTTGGACAAGATCCTCGCGACCGAAACGGGCGCCGCAGGGGTTCCGCGCCGCGACGACAGTGACGAGGTGTCCAAGGTGGCGGCGCCCAGTCCGGCCGCCGCGATCGCGATGGTCCGCGCCGGAGACGCCGACTTCGCGTGCGTCCCCATCGAGAGTTCGCTCGAGGGATCGGTACCGGCGACGATGGACGCGCTCGTCCCCGACGGTTCCAAGCGTGTGCAGGTCGTCGCCGAAACCGTGCTCGACGTCGCATTCGCCATCGCCGCTCCCACGGCCATCGATGCGTCGCAGGTGAAACGGATCGCCGCGTACCCCGTCGCGTCGGCTCAGGTCCGATCCTCCGTCGAAAAGCTCTATCCGGGAGCCGAATTCGTCATCGCGTCATCGAATGCCGGTGCGGCACAAGATGTTGCCGCCGGTAAGGTCGACGCCGCGGTGACCACGCGCCTGGCAGCAGAACTGTCGGAGCTGACCGTGATCGCCGACGACGTGTCGGATGCTGTCGACGCCACGACGCGATTCCTCCTCGTCGGCAGACCGGTGTCGCCTCCGCCGCCGACCGGCACCGACCGCACCGCCGTGATCCTCGAACTGCCGAACGAGCCCGGTAGCCTCATGTCGGCGATGAATCAATTCGCTTCGCGTGGAATAGATCTCACTCGAATCGAATCTCGACCTCGGCGCGATCCGGATACCGGCGAGTCCAATCCCGGACAGTATCGATTCTTCCTCGATGCCGTCGGACATATCGACGACGACGCGGTGGCCGAAGCGCTTCAAGCGCTCTATCGCGACGCCGAGCACATCGTGTATCTGGGGTCGTGGACGGCGCGCGGCGTGATCGGCTCGCCGCCGCCGGATCATCGACCGGGCATGGAGTGGGTCTCGGCGATGCGTCGAGGAGATGGAGATGTCGAGGATGGTGATGACTGATGGCCCGTCTGTATTTGGTTCGCCACGGCGAGACAACGTCGAACGTGATGCGTCGACTCGACACCGCACTACCCGGCGCCGCGCTCACCGATTTCGGTGTGCGACAAGCAGTTCGGTACGGCTTGGAGAATCAGGTCGAGCGCACCGGTGACGCCGGGCCGGTGCTGCTGAGTTCGCAGGCGACGCGCGCCCAGCAGACCGCAGAGGTCATCGCGTCGGTGTGGGGCGCCGACGCCGAAGTCGTGCCCGGGGTGCACGAGGTGCAGGCCGGCGAGCTCGAGGACCGCACCGACGACGAGGCGCACGGCGCCTTCCGCGAGATCCTCGACCGCTGGTACTCGGGCGACCCCGACGCCCCGATCCCCGGCGGCGAGTCGCTCACGATGGTGTTCGAGCGGTACCTGCCCGCGGTCACCGATCTCGCGCAGCGCTACCTCAGCGGACCCGACGCCCGCGACGTGTACCTGGTCAGCCACGGCGCGGCGATTCGACTCGTCGCCGCACACCTCGCGGGCATCGACGGAAAGTTCGCTGCCGCAACGCATTTGCCCAACACCGGCTCCGTCGAGTTGGAGTACACCGACGGCCTGTGGGTCCCGCACCGCTGGGGCGCCACCCGCGCCCCGTTCGCACTCGTCGACGAGCCCCTCGTCGCCGACCCGATGGGGTAGGTGGCCGGGGCGCGCGGCGGTTGCGTGGGACCGGGGCGGGCCGTGCCGGCGCTCCGACGCGCGGGAAGTAGGGGAAGGTTTGTGCCGCTGGGGGTTCAGCCCCGCGGGGCGTGCGCGCCGTCGTGCGGGAAGTAGGGGTGCGGGAAGTAGGGGTGCGGGAAGTAGGGGTGCGGGAAGTAGGGGTGCGGGAAGTAGGGGAAGGGTTCTTTCCTCGGGTTGTGTACGTTTCCGTGAGAAACAACGCGAGCAAAGGCACGAGAGTCGGGGAAAGAATCTTTCCCCTAGTTTCTGCGCGGCGCGGTGCACCCACCGCCGGGTTCAGCGCTGCGCCGTGCAGGTCGGCGGGGTTCTGCGCGACGTCGCGCAACTCTTCCCCTAGTTCCAGCGCGCTGGCGTGGCTCTTCCCCGGGTCCCGTGCCCTTGCGCGAGAAACAACTCGAGCAAAGGCACAAGAGTCGGGGAAAGGTTCTTTCCCCTAGTTTCTGCGCGACGCGGCGCGACCTCCGCGCCCCGGCCCGCGCCCAACTCCGACGCGCCGCGCTCCTACCCTCAGCCCCAGCCGTGCGCGTGGAGCCAGGCGTCGTCGATGCCGAAGTGGTGGGCGATTTCGTGGATCACCGTGACCGCGACCTCGTGGACGACCTGCTCGCGGGTGTGGCACATCCAGAGGATCGGCTCGCGGTAGATGGTGATGGTGTCGGGTAGGAAGCCGCCGTAGTCGTGGTCGCGGCTGGTGAGCGCGACGCCCGAGTACAGCCCGAGAATGTTCGGCAACTCGGGGTTGTTCGGCTCGACGAGGATCACCACGTTGTCGATGGCGTCGGTCAGTTCCTTCGGGATGGTGTCGAGTGCATCGGACACCAGGCCCTCGAACTCGTCGTCGGACATGGCGACGGGCATGGGTGTACTCCTGATCAGCCCGCGGGGGCGGGGACCTCTTCGGGGTTCGGTTGGATGCCGGGCGGTAGTGGGACCGGTGTGGGCAGGACTCGGCCGGGGGGTGCCTGCGGCGGCGGTGCCGGGAGCTTGCCGTTGATCAGGAGTGTCTGGCGCGCGTCGCCGACGAGCGTCGCGAATCCGCCGCGGTCGGGCAACCCGATGTAGCAGACCACCTTGCGGCTGCCCGCGAGCCAGCTCGGCTCGCTGATCACCGACCACTGCGTGTTGAGCGTGGTGGCGTCGAGCTTCTCCTTGCCGCCGAGGAATCGCTGCGCCTGCGCGGGGCAGATTCCGGCCAAGAACTTGTTCTGCTCGTCGATCTGCGGCCACGGCTTGCCCGACGTCCGGTTGCCGAAACGTGCAGACAGGTCGACGATGCCGGTCGTCTGGAACGCGTGCGGCTCACTGCAGCCGACGACCGTGGCGGGCACCGTGGGGCGTCGAGTCTGCTGATCGATACCGATGCACGTGCCCGGTGGCCACGAGAACGATTGGTCGTTGTCGACGACGCGGCCGGTCACCTGGTCGGGCTGACCACCCTTGCCGGTCTGCTGCAGTCCGCAGCGTAGTTCGCGAGCGCCCTTGTCCCACTGCGCTTGTGAGGGGAACATCATGCCGACGGAGAAGCGCCCCTGGGGATCGAGTTTGCCCTGCAGATAGTCGTCGACGATGACCGGGCATTGCTCGTCGCGGATCGCGGCGAATCGCTCGGCGCCGGGCCACGCCGCGGAGTCGCCGAATTCCGATCCGGGAAGGACCGCGGTGTTGAGCGGACCGGCAACCTCGAAGCGATGCGGTTGGTCGCACCCCACCTTCGACGGCTGGCCGGGCTGCCCGTCGGGCCAATCGAGGCAGTCGCCCGCGACCGACCGAGTGAACGCGTTCTGTGTCAGGCGCTCGTTCTCGCCGATGTCGGTGCTTCCGACGTTCCCGTTGTCGGTGAACGAGCCGAGCGCAAACGCGATGCCGCCCGCGACGATCGCACCGATCACGATCGCCGCCAGCACCACCCGCATCGGGTTCGCGGCGAGCGCTCCAGTCACCCCGCGTCGACGCGTGGGTTCTGCGGTGGCGGCGTCGTCGGCGACGGGTCGCTCGGCCTCCGGTCGGTCACTCTCACCGGCCCCAGCCTCAACACCCGCTTCGTCGGCGATGGGTTCGAACTCTTCGGTGACCGGCTCGAGCTGCTCGGTGACCGGTTCGACGTGGTCGGTCGCCGAGGGGTCGGGCGTCTCGTCGTCGGACACCTTGTCGGGATCGTCGTTCATCGGCATCCATCATGCACTTTCCGAGCGTCCGGGTGCGCCGATACCTGTGCTTAGACTCGGACGGGTGAGCGCAGACGACCCCGAACCGAGTGCCGACGTCCAGGAACTGGCCGGACGACTCTTCGACATGGCCCGCTCGGGCGACGCCGCATCGCTTGCCGCCTACCTCGACGCCGGAGTGCCCGTTGACCTGCGCAATCAGTCGGGTGACTCGCTGCTGATGCTCGCCGCCTACCACGGGAACGTCGAGGCGGTGACCGCTCTCGCCGAGCGCGGCGCCGACGCCGACCTCGCCAACGACAAGGGCCAGACGCCCCTTGCGGGTGCCGTGTTCAAGGGATTCGACGACGTCGTCGCGGCATTGGTGAAGGCCGGAGCCGACCCTTTCGCGGGAACCCCGAGCGCCGACGACGCGGCGTCGATGTTCGGCCGAGCCGACTATCGCGGGCACTGGCAGTAGGCGCGGCAACGTCCGACGATCCGCCCGCCGGGCGCTCCAGTATCGTTGACAGGCGTGATCGACCTCAAAATCGTCCGCGACGACCCCGACCTCGTCCGCGCCTCGCAGCGCGTCCGCGGAGAAGACCCCGGCCTCGTCGACGTTCTGCTCGACGCCGACTCGACGCGTCGATCAGCCATCGTCGAAGCCGACTCGCTGCGCTCCGAGCAGAAGGCGCTCGGTAAGCAGGTCGGCAAGGCGTCCGGCGACGAGAAGGCAGCGCTGCTGGCCAAGGGCAAAGAGCTCGCCGATCAGGTCAAGGCTGCGGTCGCGCGGCAGAACGAGGCAGACGAGGCCGCGTCGAATGCGCAGCGCGCGATCTCCAACATCGTCGAGGGCGCGCCTCCCGGAGGCGAGGACGACTACGTCGTTCTCGAGCACGTCGGTCAGCCGCGGGAGATCGAGAATCCCAAGGACCACCTCGAACTCGGTGAGTCGCTCGGCCTCATCGACATGGAGCGTGGCGCGAAGGTCTCCGGCTCGCGGTTCTACTTCCTGACCGGTCAGGGCGCGATGTTGCAGCTCGGACTGCTCACGATGGCCGCGCAGAAGGCCACGGCCAATGGATTCACGCTGATGATCCCGCCGGTGCTGGTCCGCCCGGAAGTGATGGGCGGAACCGGCTTCCTCGGCGCACACGCCGATGAGGTCTACCACCTCGACAAGGACGACGATCTCTACCTCGTCGGAACGTCGGAGGTGCCGCTCGCCGGCTACCACATGGACGAGATCATCGACCTCTCCGACGGCCCGAAGCGCTACGCCGGATGGTCGACGTGTTTCCGACGCGAGGCGGGTAGCTACGGCAAGGACACGCGCGGCATCATCCGCGTGCACCAGTTCGACAAGGTCGAGGGCTTCGTCTACTGCAAGCCCGAGGACACCGCCGCCGAGCATCAGAAACTGCTCGGCTGGGAGAAGGAGATGCTCGCCGCGATCGACGTCCCGTATCGGGTCATCGACGTTGCCGGAGGCGACCTCGGGTCGTCGGCCGCACGCAAATTCGACTGTGAGGCATGGGTTCCCACGCAGCAGACGTATCGCGAGCTGACCTCGACGTCGAATTGCACGACGTTCCAGGCGCGTCGCCTGTCTATTCGGTACCGCGATGAGTCGGGTAAGCCGCAGGTCGCCGCGACGCTGAACGGAACGCTCGCGACCACGCGGTGGCTCGTTGCGATCCTGGAGAACCATCAGCAGGCCGACGGTTCGGTTGTGTTGCCCGACGAACTCGCGCGGTTCGTCGGTACCGACGTACTCAAGCCCCACGCCAAGACTCAGTAGCGCGGTATGACGCGTGGTGTGACGGCGACCTGGTCGCGGTGTGTGCTGGTGTCGCGATGACAATGGGAATCATCATCGCGGTGATCGGTGCGCTCTCGTTCGCGGCGGCATCTGTCCTGCAGGCGCTCGGCGCGGAGCGGGTGGCGCAGCGTGCTCAGCACAGGTCCGAATTGCGTTCGACCACACCACATCCGACGCTGCGCTCGACCGCTGCGACGATGCTGACGGTGCCGTTCCTCATCGGATTCGCGTTTGACATCGTCGGTTTCATCGCGACGATCGTGTCCGCGCGACTGATCCCACTGTTCCTCTCGCAGACCATCATCTCCGCGCGCATGGTCGCGACCGCGGTGCTCGCCGCGATCGTGCTGAAGGTGACTCTCACTTGGAGAGAATGGGTTTCGGGGGCGGTGGTCATCCTCTCGCTGATCCTGCTCGCGATATCTGCCGGGCGCGAGGGCTCCGACTACGACGCCTGGATGGGATGGGCGACGCTCGTCGCCGGACCGTTGCTGATCGTGATCGGCATCGTGGGAGCGCGCGTGCTCAAGCGTCGAATCGCGGCTTTCGCGGGACTCATCGCGGGCGCGATCTTCGGGGTCATGGCCGTGGCTTCCCGTGTGCTGACGGGTGTTTCACCGTTGCAGCCGGGAGTGCTTTTCACCGACCCCGCGCTCTATGCGCTCCTCATTAGTGGCATCGGCGGTTTCTATCTGTTCACCGTTGCGCTGCAGACGGGTTCGGTCAATGGCGCGGCCGCGGCGCTCGTCGTCGGACAAACGGTGCTGCCGGGCGCTGTTGGCATCATCTTTCTCGGCGACGTCACCCGCTCGGGCTGGGGGCCTGCCGCGATCGTCGCCTTCGTGGCCGCGGTCGTCGGCGGTGTGATCCTGGCATCGTCGGGCGCCGTGACCGCCGTCGAGAAAGCGGAATCGGTCAACCTGCCCGCCGGCTACGGGCACGGCAGCTGATACGTCGGGCCGTCGCGTTGCCGTGAGGTCCCGTTCTCTCCACGCGGATGATGAATACTGAACCGCATGGTCATCGGCATCGTTGCTGCGATCCTCGCGGCGGTGGCGTACGGCACGGCGTCGGTGCTGCAGGCGCGCGGTGCGCAGAGCGTCGAGGACGGCACGGTCGGGGCAGCGCCGTCGTTGCGTTCGACGATCACGGCCATGCTCACGGTGTCGTTTCTGCTCGGACTGGTTCTCGATGTGGTCGGCTTCGCTGGAAACCTGGTCGCGGACAGGCTCACTCCACTCTTCCTCGCGCAGCCCATCGTGAGTGCGAATCTGGTTGTCACCGCGGTGTTGGCGACGGTGGTCCTCGATGCCCGACTCAGCCGTCGAGAGTGGACCGCGGTGGCCGTCGTGGTGATCGCGCTCGTTGTGCTCGGTATCGGCGCTGGCGAAGAGGGGCACCGCGACCACAATTGGCTGCACTGGGCACTACTCGGGGTAGGTGTCGGGCTCTTCGTGGCGGTCACTGCCGTGACCAGAGTGATTCCGAGGGGAGTCGCCGTTGTCGCGGGACTCGGCGGCGGTGCACTGTTCGGTCTGATGGCCGTGGCGATCAGGATTCTCGACGGCGTCGACCCGTTCGACGTCGGCGCGATACTCACCGACCCGGCCGCATACGCGGTGGCGATCTGCGGCGTCGGCGGGTTCTATCTGTTCACCGTCGCGCTGCAGACCGGGGCCGTCAGCGCCGCGGCGGCGTCGATCGTGGTCGGCGAAACGGTGGTTCCCAGCGCGCTGGGGATTGCGCTGCTCGGCGACAGCACACGTCCCGGCTGGGCGGTGCCGACGCTGATCGCGTTCGCCGCCGCGGTGAGCGGCGCGATCGTCGTCGCGACATCGTCCGCCGTCGAGGCGACGGAGTCCGCGGCCTGACGACGCAGGCCGCGGATGGAGCTGTGGCGCTGGACCACCGCTGATCGAGCTTGTCGAGATCACCAGCGGGGGCCCACCGCTGATCGAGCTGGACTACCGCTGATCGAGCTGAACTACCGCTGATCGAGCTTGTCGAGATCACTCGCCGCGCGGGGGTGGTTTCGACTCGGGTGTTCGCTGCGCTCACGCCCGCTCAACCAGCGGGGGTCAGCCGCCACCGCTGATCGGGCTGGACTACCGCTGATCGAGCTGAACTTCCGCTGATCGAGCTTGTCGAGATCACTTGCCGCAGCGGGTGTGGTTTCGACTTGGGTGTTCGCTGCGCTCACGCCCGCTCAACCAGCGGGGGCCTCCACCGCTGATCGAGCTTGTCGAGATCACCAGCGCCCGGCGGTCAGACGCTCGCCGCGCTGGCGGTCACCTGCACGCGGTGGGCGTCGTTGAGGTTCTCGACGGCCGCCTCGATTTCGGCGGCGCGCTGCTGGCCGTCCCAGCCGAGGATCTCGGCCATCGCGTCGCCGAGTTCGGTGAGTACGGCCGCGGTCACTCCGCCGACGAAGGCCAGATCTGTTCTGCGCAGCAGGATGTCGCTGATGTGCACGGCCTGCTCCGTCTCGATCATGTAGCGCAGCTCCGCCGTCGAGAGACCGCTGGCGGGCAGCGGTGCGTCGGGGCCGGCGGTGATCGCTGCGATGACCTCGCTGGCGCGGGTGCCGTAGCGGGTGAGCAACTCGTCGGCGCGGTCGGCGGGAACGTCGCCGCGTCGACTTGCCACCCATGCCCGACGTTGCGCGTCGGTGGTCGGGTAATCGCGGCCGCCGCCGATGGGCAGGCCGACGGTCGAGACCTGTCGGGCCGCGCCGAGCAGCTCCATGATGCGATCCGACAACTGCTCGCCGAGGGCGCGGAAGGTGGTCCACTTGCCGCCGACCAAGCTCAGCACGGGAACCGAAACCCCGGGCAGCTCAGTACGTTCGACGTTGTAGTCGCGCGAGACGAAGCCCGGCGTCGTGTCGTCGTGGCGGGGCAGCGGGCGGATGCCGGAGAACGAGTACACGATGTCGTCGCGGGAGACGGCGATATCGGGGAACACGTGCCTGATGAGGTCGAAGAAGTAGTCGATCTCGTCGTCGGTGCATCGCGTCGGCTTGCTCGGGTCGGCGTCGATGTCGGTGGTGCCCACCAGAACTCGATCCTTGAGCGGGTAGATCAGCACGATACGACCGTCGGAGTGCTCGAAAAAGATCTCGCGTCCACGAGTGGCCTCGACGAGGTCGGGGTGATCGAGAACGATGTGAGATCCCTTGGTGCCGCCCATGTATCGGGTGTCGCCGCCGAGCGCGTCGTTGGTGAGATCGGTCCACGGACCACTCGCGTTCACGATGACCTCGGCAGACACGGTGAACTGTTCACCGCTGACACGATCGGCGAGCACCACCTCGCCGTCGCGAATCGCGATGGCTTCGACGTGGTTGGTCGCACGGGCGTGCGGGCCGGTGGCCAGACCGTCCTTGAGGACGTCGAGTGCCAGACGCTCGGGATCGTGCACCGATGCGTCGAAATAGGTTGCGGTGTAACGAATGCCGGAGTTCAGTCGCGGCATGTCGGCGCGGGCCTTGTCGCCTGCGCGGAACTTGTGACGCGGCACCCGGCGCTTGCCCGCACCGGAGAAGGCGTCGTACATGACCAGTCCGGCCTTGATCAACGCCGCGCCCCGCTCGTTGGGTTTGCCGGTGTTGTGGGTGAGAAAACGCCTCGGCGCGTTGAGGATTCCGCTGAACGTCGAGAAGATCGGGACGGTGGTCTCGAGAGGCTTCACATAGTGGGGTGCGATCTCGAGGAGTCCGTTGCGCTCGTGCACCGACTCACGGACGAGTCGGAACTCGCCGTTCTCCAGGTAACGGATGCCGCCGTGGATCATGTGGCTCGACGCCGACGACGCGCCGCTGACCCAGTCGTCGCGCTCGACGAGCACGACGTCGATGCCCTGCAGTGCGAGGTCGCGGAAGGTGGAGATGCCGTTGATGCCGCCACCGATGATGAGGACCTGTGCCGACGGGCGCTCGGTGAGCGTCGCGACGCCTGGCCGGAGCGGTGCGGTCGAGGTGGTGTTTTCGGTCATGATTCCATCCTGATGGTCACTGCACATAAGAGCAATACTTCTGAACATATGTGCACGGGTGGGTTTTGCTGGTAGAACGTGTGGGGTGGAACGAGTCGCGGCCGACGATCCGAAGCGCACTGCACTCGCGGTGCGCGCGGCACATCTGTACTACATGCAAGACCTCGACATGGCCGCCATTGGTCGCGAGATGGGGATGAGCCGGTCGTCGGTGTCGCGATTGCTGAGCTTCGCCCGCTTCACCGGCCTTGTCGACATCACGATCCACGCGCCGGCGGGTAGGACCGGCGAGGTTGCTGACGAGTTCGGCCGACGCTTCGGCGTCAACGCATCCGTCGTCCCGACGACCGCGCAAATGTCCGACGCCGACAGACTCGAGCGCGTCGGCCAAGAGGCCGCGCGTTCGCTGGGCAGGGCGCTGGAGGCCAATACGACGCTCGGCGTCGCCTGGGGTGCGACGATCAGCGTCGTCAGCAGACACGTTGTGCCCAAGGAGTTGTGGAACACGCAGATCGTGCAACTCAACGGCGCGGGCAACCCGACGAGTTCGGGAATCGACTACGCCAGCGAGATCCTCCGCCGTTTCGCCACGGCGTATTCGGCTCGCGTGGAACAGTTTCCGGTGCCCGCGTTCTTCGACGACCCGAACACCAAGGTCGCGCTGTGGCATGAGCGCAGTACCAAGCGTGTCCTCGACGTCCAGCAGATGATGAACGTGGCGCTCTTCGGACTCGGCGCTCCCGACGCCGACGTCCCCAGCCACGTGTACACCGGCGGCTACCTCGAGCCCGCCGACTTCGCGTCGCTGCGCTCCGAGCGAGTCGTCGGCGACGTCGCGACGGTGTTCTACCGTCACGACGGTAGCGACGAGGGAATCGAGTTGAACAAGCGATCCTCCGGCCCGGATCTCGATGTGATCCGGGCCGTCCCCCGTCGTATCTGTGTGGTGTCGGGAGAGTCGAAAGCCGCTGCGACAGAGGGTGCTTTCGCCGCAGGACTGATCACGGACATCGTGCTCGACGAGAACCTCGCCCGACTGCTCATCCACCGCGACACGACGCACCATGTGCGACGTGGCGGGTGAATGGCAGCCGGGCAACGGTGACATCGTCAGTCCACATCGACCCAGTCGAGCGTGCGCTCAACGGCCTTGCGCCACTGCTTATAGCCGGCTTCGCGCTGGTTCTCGTCCCACTCCGGCTCCCACCGGCGGGCTTCGTTCCAGTTCTCGCGCAGTTCGTCGGTGTTCTTCCAGACTCCGACGGCCAGCCCCGCCGCGTACGCCGCGCCGAGTGCGGTGGTCTCGGCCACGACCGGTCGGCTGACCGGGACGCCGAGCACGTCGGCCTGGATCTGCATACACAGCTCGTTGGCTGTGACGCCGCCGTCGACCTTCAGAACATCGAGCGTCACACCGGAATCGGCGGTCATCGCCTCGGTGACGTCGCGGGTCTGATAACAGATCGACTCCAGGGTGGCACGTGCGAGGTGTGCGTTGGTGTTGAACCGCGAGAGTCCGACGATCGCGCCGCGCGCATCCGATCGCCAGTACGGAGCGAACAGGCCGGAGAAGGCAGGCACGAAGTAGACGCCACCGTTGTCGTCGACCTGGCGGGCGAGAGCTTCGGATTGTGAAGCGCCGCTGATGATTCCGAGCTGATCGCGCAGCCACTGGACCGCGGAGCCGGTCACCGCGATCGAGCCCTCGAGCGCGTAGACTGGCTTGTCGTCGCCGAGCTGGTACGCGACCGTTGTCAGCAGACCCGACTTGCTGCGCACGATGTCGTTACCGGTGTTGAGCAACATGAAGTTACCTGTGCCGTAGGTGTTCTTGGCCTCACCGGGCGCGAAGCAGACCTGGCCAACGGTCGCTGCCTGCTGGTCGCCGAGCACACCGGTGATCGGAACCTCACCCGCAAGCGGTCCGGTCGACTCTGTGACACCGAAAGCCTTGGGGCTCGACGACGGCAGGATGTCGGGAAGCATCGCGCGCGGAATGTTGAACAGGGCCAACAGTTCGTCGTCCCAGTCGAGGGTCTCGAGGTTCATCAGCATGGTGCGGCTCGCGTTGGTCACGTCGGTGACGTGTTCGCCGCCGCGATAGCCGCCGGTGAGATGCCAGGTGAGCCAGGTGTCGGTGGTGCCGAAGATGGCGTCGCCGCTTTCTGCCGCCTCACGGACGCCCGGCACGTTCTCGAGGATCCACTGGATCTTGCCGCCGGCGAAGTAGGTGGCGGGCGGCAGTCCCGCTTTGTGTCGGATGGTGTCGCCGTGGCCGTTTCGTTCCAGGGCGCTGGCGATCTTGTCGGTGCGGGTGTCCTGCCACACGATCGCGTTGTAGTACGGACGTCCCGTTCGACGGTCCCAGACGACGGTGGTCTCACGCTGGTTGGTGATACCGAGGGCGGCCAGGTCGCTGGCCGTCAGTCCTGCTTTGCCGAGCGCTGTCTGGATGACGGCAGATGTCCGCTCCCAGATCTCGACCGGGTTGTGCTCGACCCAGCCGGCGCGGGGAAGGATCTGCTCGTGTTCGAGTTGATGGCGGGCGACCTCGTTACCTGCGTGGTCGAAGATCATGAATCGGGTGCTGGTGGTTCCCTGGTCGACGGAACCGACGAAATCTGGCATGGGTATGTCTCTCGTTCTCGATGAAGTCTGGGATCGGGGTGATGAGTGTGTTCAGTGTCGCGCGCTGACGTGCTCGGGTTCAGTGGGTTCGGAAACACCGATCTCCTGGCTGTCGTCGCCCTCGGTCGGCAGGAAGCGCTCGATGCCGAAGACGAAGATCGCGCCACCGATGAGCCCACCGATGATAGGCGCGACGATCGGTATCCAGAAGTAGAGTTCCGGACCGTTCGCGGAGTACATCGCGTCGCCGTAGCCGGTGATCAATGAGGCAAGTCGCGGACCGAAGTCACGCGCGGGGTTGATGGCGTAACCGGCGTTGGTGCCCCATGCCATGCCGATCGCGACGACGAGGATGCCGATGATGAGCGGCGCCATGTTGCCCAGCGGAGGATTGTTCACCACGCAGGTGAGGGCAAAGATCACGGCGACGAGGATCGCGGTGCCGACGATCTGGTCGATGAATGCGGTGGTCAGGGAGATGCCGCTGCCCGGGGACGTCGAGAAGATGCCCTGGGTCGCCTTGGTGTGGTCGGGGTCGATTGCCCTGATCTGATCGGCGTAGGTGTAGCGGACGATCAGCGCTCCGATGAACGCGCCGACCATCTGCGCGGCGATGAACGGCAAGACCTTGCGGCGGTCGAAGCCCTTGAACGCGGCCAGGGCGATGGTGACAGCGGGATTGAGGTGAGCGCCGCTGAGACGACCCGCGACGTAGACGGCGAGCGTGACGCCGAAGCCCCACGCAAACGCGATCGAGTTGTGGTCGCCCGCACCGAGCGCCTTGGGAAAGCCTCCGCAGACGACCTGGGCGACCACGCCGCAGCCGAACAGGATGAGGATCATCGTGCCCAGACATTCGGCGGAGAGTTCACCCACCAGCGGGATTTTCTTCGTCATGGTTTCACTCCTTTGTGACCGGCTCGATGTCCTGATGGTGTCGTCGGTACCTGCCGGATGGAACAAAAACTAGGCCGACGGTGTGACCCAGATCAATGATTGCCGTTCGACAATGTCGAACGAAGGTCGGCCATTCTCGATCGCGGGGGCTGTAGACGGCCGTAAAGTCGAGCATCGACACACGTTCACAAGGCTCATAGGACCAGTGGGATCCGAGGGAGGAGGCAAGGTGCCGGGACCAATCCAGTCGATCCAGCGCGCCGCCGCCGCGCTCGACCTGCTCGAGCGCAGTCCGCGGTCGTTGTCGTTACGAGAAATCGCGACTGAGCTGGGCTTACCGAAGGCAACCGTGCACGGCATCCTCAGCACCCTCCTCGACATCGGCTACGTCGATCAGGACGAGGACGGCTCCTACCTCACCGGTGCGCACCACAACGGCGCGCCGTCGAATCTCGACGGCAACGTGTTGCGGTCGGCGGCGATGGGGTGGTGCGACACCCTGGCGGCAATGCTCGACATGCAGGTCTGGCTCGAGGTGCTCGACACCGACGCCGCAGTTGTGGTGCATCACGTCTTCAGGCCCGACGACTCGCCCCAGCGGATGCGCGTCGGCGAGCGCGTGCCGCTACATGCGTCGGCAGGCGGGAAGTTGCTCCTCGCCTACTCGCAGAATCGGGATCGATTGTTGCGCAACATGATTCTGGACAGGTTCACCTCGGACACGGTTGTCTCGCGCACCGATCTCGCAGCCGAGATCGCCACCGTGCGTCAAACCGGATTGGCCACCGAACATGGCGAGTACGAACGCGGCAGTGCTGCGACGGCCATTCCCGTGCACGGGCGCAGGCCCGGTGAGATCGGCGCGCTCGTCGTGGTCGGACCACCGTCGACGATCTTTCGGTCGGGCACGCTGCCGCGCAACGTCGTGATCGATCAGATGCGACAGGCTGCGACGTCGATCGACCGGGAGTTGGGTGCTGCGCGGTGAGCGCGAAGGCCACCGACGGCTCGGTCGTCGCGGCGATCGATGTCGGGACGACGTCGTCACGCTGCATGCTCTTCGATAGGCACGGCCGCATGGTGTCGATCGCCCAACTCGAGCAGAAACAGACGTTCCCGCGGCCGGGTTGGGTGGAACAGAACGCGCACGAGCTGTGGGTCAACGTGCAGAAGGTCGTACCCAAGGCACTCGCTCTCGCCGGCCGGACGCCGTCGGACGTCGTCGCGCTCGGTGTTGCCAACCAGCGCGAGACGACGGTCATCTGGGATCGACGCACCGGACGCCCCCTCGCCCCCGCGATCACCTGGCAGGACACGCGCACCGGGCCGATGGTCGACCAACTCGGCGAGCACGCCAGCGAGATCCGCGACGTGACAGGACTCGACCCGGCGACCTACTTCGCCGCGCCGCGTCTGCGCTGGCTGCTCGACAACATCGGTGGCGCTGAAGCGTCGGCCCAGCACGGCGAGGTCTTGTTCGGGACGCTGGAGACCTGGCTCATCTGGAACCTGACCGGTGGCCCCAAGGGCGGCATCCACATCACCGACGTCACCAACGCCAGTCGCACCCTGTTGCTCGATCTTCGACGACGCGACTGGAGTTCACGGATGCTTCGTCTACTCGACATCCCGGAGGCGATGATGCCGAGGGTTGTCGGCAGTAGTGAGGTGTATGCCAAGTGTGCTCGCGTGCTGCCGGGGGTGCCGATCGCCAGTGCGCTCGGTGATCAGCAGTCTGCATTGTTCGGCCAGACCTGCTTCACTCCTGGCGACGTCAAATGTACTTATGGCACAGGCGCTTTCGTGCTGATGAACGTGGGAACATCGATCGTTCCGTCGGCGCGTGGACTCGTCCCGACCATCGCCTACAGCCTGCCGGGTGAGGCCCCGGTCTACGCACTCGAGGGTCCGATCGCGATGACGGGCTCGCTGGTGAGCTGGTGTCGCGACCAACTCGGCCTGATCGACACCGCGCCGGAGATCGAGACGCTCGCACGGACCGTCGACGACAACGGCGGCTGCTACGTGGTCCCGGCCTTCTCCGGACTGTATGCGCCGCATTGGAATTCGGAAGCGCGAGGGATCGTGACCGGGCTGACGTCGTATGTGACGAAGGGTCATCTCGCCCGCGCGGTGCTCGAGGCCACCGCGTGGCAGACGGCCGACGTCGTCGAAGCGATGCGCGACGTCGCGGGGATTCAACTGCAGCGGCTGGCCGTCGACGGTGGGATGACGGCGAACAATCTGCTCATGCAGCACGTCGCCGACGTCCTCGACGTCCCCGTCATCAGGCCCTTCGTCTCCGAGACGGTCTCACTGGGGGCGGCATACGCCGCGGGACTGGCCGTCGGCTACTGGGACGATCTCGATTCGCTCCGAGAGAACCGGCACGTCGCGGCGTCGTGGACGCCGTCGATGGATCCGCAGCGCAGACGCCGTGAAGCCGCGGGCTGGCAATCGGCGGTGCGTCGAGCGCTCGCCGACGTCTGAGCGCCGAGACCCGATCGAGATGCCGCGGTGTCGGGTGCATTGCAGATCTCGTGGCGAAGCTTCGACATAGCGGCTAACGTCGAAACAGAGGTTCCTCTTCGCGTGACCGGGACGGGCGAGCGACGTCCCGGGAGTTCCGTTGTGTCGGCACCGGCCACGCCGCTGCTGCCGAGACTTCCGCATGACTACACGAAAACTGCGCGTGCCCACCTGAATTCGTGCCCACCCGAATTCGTACTCAGTGGCGTCGCGCCCGAGTGAAGTGAGGAAGCTTTGTCCGAGTCATGGTTTGGTAGCGACCCTTTCAGCAGCAACGACGCCTTCGGCGACATCTTCAACAGGTTCTTCGGCAGCAGCGGCACCCGTCCGCAGGTGCAGCGCGTCGACGTCAACCGATTGTTCAGTGACGACACCAAGCGACTGGTCTCGGCGGCCGCGCAGGCAGCCGTCGAGTGGGGGAACTCCGAGATCACGCCCGAGCATCTCCTGTACGGGGCCACGCAGGTCGAGCCGTCGCGTTCGATCATCGAGCAGACCGGGCTCGACCCGGAAACCGTTGCCTCACAGATGCAGGCGATCTCGTCGGTCGACGGCGGCGGCACCAGCGACGAGAGCCCCGGTCTGAGTCCGGCGGCGCGGCAGGCGCTGCGCAATGCACAACAGCAGGCGGCGCGTGCGAACGTCGGCTACGTCGGGCCAGAGCACGTACTCCTCGGCATCGCGATGTTGCCGTCCGACATCCCGGCCGCGCGAGTGTTGAAGGGCGGGGCGGGAATCGACGAGGGGCGCAAGTCGGAGGCCAAGCCCGCAGCGGAGTCGGACACCCCGACGCTCGACGAGTACGGGCGCGATCTGACCGAACAGGCCAGGGAGGGCAACGTCGATCCCGTGGTGGGCCGCAACGACGAGATCGAGGAGACCATCGAGATCCTCTCCCGGCGTCGGAAGAACAACCCGGTGCTGATCGGCGACCCCGGCGTCGGAAAGACGGCAATCGTCGAAGGACTCGCGCAACGCATCGTCAACGGCGACGTCCCGTCGACGCTCGCCGGGCGACGAGTGATCGCGCTCGACATGAGTTCGATGGTCGCGGGCGCAAAATATCGCGGCGAGTTCGAGGAGCGCCTCACCAAGGTGCTCGACGAGGTGCGCGAGCACTCCGACGAGCTCGTCCTGTTCATCGACGAGCTGCACACCATCGTCGGTGCAGGATCCGGCGGCGAGGGTTCGATGGACGCGGGCAACATGCTCAAGCCCGCGCTCGCCCGAGGTGAGTTGCACACCATCGGCGCAACGACGATCGACGAATACCGCAAGTACATCGAGAAGGATGCGGCGCTCGAACGTCGCTTCCAGCCGGTGATGATCTCCGAACCCTCCGTCGACGACACGATCCAGATTCTCGAGGGCCTCGCCGATGTCTACGAAGAACATCACCAGGTGCGATACACGAAGGAATCTCTCGTCGCCGCAGCGGAATTGACCGACCGCTACGTCACCGACAGGTTCATGCCGGACAAAGCGATCGACGTGATCGACCAGGCGGGTGCGCGGGTTCGGTTGCGTACCAAGACTCCCGACCCTGAGACACGGGAGTTCGAGGAGGAGGTCGCGCGTCTCGAACGGGAGAAGGAATCGGCCGTCGCCAACGAGGACTACGAGCGCGCGAACCAACTCAAGACCGAGATCGACGAGAAGCGCGCGAGTGCCGGTGCCGCGGGTCAGTCACCTACACCAGAGGTGACAGTCATGGACATCGCCGAGGTGGTGTCGAGGCAGACCGGAATCCCGGTGTCGGAGTTGACCACCGAGGAACGCGAGAAGTTGCTCGGTCTCGAGAACACGCTGCACGACAGGGTGATCGGCCAGGACAAGGCCGTGACCGCGGTGGCCGAGGCCGTGCGTCGGGCGCGGGCAGGACTCTCCGATCCCAACCGGCCGATCGGATCGTTCCTCTTCCTCGGACCGACCGGCGTCGGCAAGACGGAACTCGCGAAAGCCCTTGCCGCAGCGGTCTTCGGCGATGAGGACCGCATGATCCGCTTCGACATGAGCGAGTTCCAGGAGAAGCACAACGTCGCACGACTCGTCGGTGCACCTCCCGGATACGTCGGATACGACGACGCCGGTCAGCTCACCGACAAGGTTCGCCGTCAGCCGTATTCGGTGATCCTGTTCGACGAGATCGAGAAGGCGCACCCGGATGTGTTCAACGTGCTGCTGCAGTTGCTCGACGACGGTCGGGTGACCGACGGTCAGGGTCGCACAGTCGATTTCAAGAACACGCTGGTGATCATGACGAGCAACATCGGATCGGATCTCATCCTCAACGCACCCGACGGTGACGTGGAGAAGGTGGTCCCCGACGTGATGGATCTGCTGCGGCAACGATTCCGTCCCGAATTCCTCAACCGCATCGATGAGACCGTCGTATTCGATCGACTCGACAAGACGCAGCTACGCCAGATCGTCGACCTGACTCTCGACGGAACTCGACGCATGCTGAAGTCGCAGAGCATCGGGCTCGACGTGACCGACGCGGCGAAAGATCAACTCGCCGAAGAGGGTTATCAGCCGGAGTTCGGTGCGCGCCCACTGCGCAGGCTGATTCAGAAGCAGCTCGACAACGAGCTGTCGAACCTCGTGCTCAAGGGTTCGGTCGAACCCGGCGACACCGTCGTCGTCGATGCGGGCGAGCCGAGGCTCACCCTGTCGGTGAAGAAGGACGCAGCGGCCCAGGCGCCTGCCGACGAGCTCGCCGAGGCGCCCGCGAAGTCGGCAGAACCGGCGACGACTGATACGTCCGCTACAAAGGAATCCCAACAACCAGCCGCATCCGGTGCGGCACAGGAGAACTGACACACGTGAACGCTCACAACCGCAAGACACGCGACGCCATCCTCGGACATCCCGCTCCGCGCGACATCGAATGGACGCAGTTCATCAACATGTGGGAAGACGTCGCGGATGAGGTCGAGCAGGAGCACGGCGACCGCCTGTCGGTAACGCTCAACGGGCACCGCGAGGTCTTCCACCGACCGCACGACGGGCGGGTGTCGATCGAGGACATCGAACTCGCTCGCCACCTGCTGGCCGCCAAGCCGGAGGACCAGGGTGAGGGCGATCTGGCCGTGGTCACCGTCGACGCCAAGGGGGCACGGATTCTGTCCTACGACCTCGACGAGGTGAAGGTCACCGACGCCGCGGAACAGGTGCGCGACAAGCAGTCCGTCGCGCGTCACCTGCGGACCGTCGAACGCGCAACCGGCCGCGACGACGAGAAGGAGCTCGACGCCTTCTTCAAGGAACTGTCCGGATCGATAAAGCTCGATCTGAAGGACCGCTCGTTCGTTCTCCTCGGCCACGGGAAGGGCAAGGCCGACGTCGCGGAGCAGTTCTCGAAGTGGTTGTCAGAACACGACAAATCAGTCTATGACCGCATTCTTGGTGTGGCTGCGATCGACCTGAGCGCGGCCACCGACGCCGATATCGAGGAGCGCGCACTCGAGGTGACCCGCGGCGGCGTCGTCTGATAGGCGGCTTACGGGATCGTGCTGCGCAGACAGTGTCGCTGCTCTAATTTGAACGGGTGCGCAGAGTAGATGTGGGTCGACGATCCGTGTACGTGCGAGCGGTGGTCGCCACGCTTGTGCTGTCCCTGTCGCTGCTGGGGTATTCGGCGGGTTCGGCGGCGGCTGCACCCCCGTCGACCGAGCAGGCCGCGAGTCCCGCTGCGGCGCCAGCAGTTACGCCTGCGAACGACCCGTTCTACACCCCGAGCGTGCCGATCGGTGGGCTGCGGCCCGGTGCGGTGATCTCGTCTCGTGTCGTGACGCTCGGCACGAACGGCACGAGCCTGCCCGCCACGGGCACGCAACTGCTGTACCGGACCAACGACGCCTTCGGGGCGCCGTCGTCGACGGTCACCACGATCATCTCGCCGCCGGGCAGCAGGCCGGTACGGCGCGGCGCATGATCTCGTATCACGAGTTCTACGACGCGCTCGGCAGTCAGTGCGACCCGTCGTACACGCTGCGCGGTGGCAAGTCGTCGTCGAGTGCGGTCGATGTCACGATGATCGCGTCGATGGTCTCGGCGGGCTACACGGTGGTGGTTCCCGACTACGAGGGTCCCAACATGCGGTGGACCATCGGAAAGGAGTCGGCGCACGCCGCGCTCGACGGAATCCGTGCGGCACAACGGCTTCTGCGCGCTCCGGCCTCGACGCCGGTCGGCCTCTACGGATACTCGGGCGGGTCCATCCCGACAGGATTCGGTGCCGAGTTGGCGCCGTCGTATGCCCCCGAGTTGAACCTGGTCGGTGCGACGGCCGGCGGCGTGCTGGTCAACCCGGCACACAACCTCGCCTATGTGAACGGGACCACGCGGTGGTCGGCGGTGATCCCCGCACTCATGAGCGTCTACGACGAGACGTACGGCATCGGTATCGATAAGTACCTGTCGCCCAAGGGTGTTCAGGTTCTCGGCGACATTCGTGGTGAGTGCATCAACAACTTCCTCGGCAAGTACCCGAATCTGACCGATTCGTCGTTGCTGCTCCCGCAGTATCCTTCGCTCCTCGACGTTCCGGGTATCCCCGCAGCGATCAAGGCGAACGTGATGGGTTCCCTCGGCACACCTCGAACACCGATGATGCTCGGCGTCGGAGACAAGGACGGTCGAGGTGACGGGGTGATGCTCACCGCCGATGTGGTCGGGCTGAGCAGAAGCTACTGTGCGCGTGGACTTTCCACGTCGATCCATGTGTACCAGGGACTCGACCACGCCGAGGCGCTCGCGCCGTGGACCGGCGACGCGTTGGCCTACCTCAACGACAGGTTCGCCGGTCGGCCGGCGCCGCGCTGCTGACGGTCAGGGGTGCACCGGGTTTCGGCCGAGTTGCTGCCCCACGAGCGCCGCGAGGTTGTTGCCGACGAGGTTGACGAAAGCGGGCCAGGTGTCGGGGTTGAGTGCCATCGTTCCCTGGTCGCTCGTAGAACATCCGCGTCGAACGGGCTTGCCGTCCAGGCGATCTGCCATCCAGACGACTGCAGGAGCGAAGCCCTCGACGGCCAGCGTGATGTGCTCGCTGAAGTGGTCGCGCGTGTACTGTATGTCGGCTCCCGGCGTTGCGCAGTAGGTCTTCACGAGGGTGTTGACCGGACCGACCGGGGCTATCCAGTCGGGATTCGATTGGTAGATGAACATCGGGAAGGTCGGAGTGTTGCGCCCCATCTTCAACTCGTTCAGCACTTTTCGTGGTGCCGGGTAGTCCAGTGGGTCACCGGGGACGTCGATCAGTCCCTTGATGTTGAGGAACGGGGCGAGCGCCGCCTGGTAGGAGAGGCACAGCGGATTCTTGCCCTCGATGAGCGCCTTGCCCAGCGGGTTGGTATGTGCGCGTAGGAAAGCCGCGAGCTCTGGGTACTCGCGACTGACACCGATCACCCCGGCGAGGATGAGGCCGGACGCCGCGTTGTTG
Source organism: Gordonia sputi NBRC 100414 (assembly GCF_000248055.1). Taxonomy (GTDB): domain Bacteria; phylum Actinomycetota; class Actinomycetes; order Mycobacteriales; family Mycobacteriaceae; genus Gordonia; species Gordonia sputi. The sequence continues at coordinate 88,999 of NZ_BAFC01000065.1, forward strand.
TTGGCGAGGTCGACGAGCGCGCGGATGTTCGCGGGCACACCACCTTCGGCTGCCCCGACGATCGGCAGCTCGGGAGCATAGGACTCGTGAAGCTCCGACGCCCAGCCGGTCGCGATGGCACCACCGGAGTAACCCATCAGACCAACTCGCAGGTCGCGCTTGAGGCCCAACGGCGTGAAGTTCCGTGCACCCCGAATCGCATCAAGGGTGATACGCCCGGCGAGAGGGCCTGCGGCGAAAGCGGAATCGGGTCCCTGATGGTCGGGGATCACCACCGAGTAGCCGGCCGCGACGAGCGACGTGATCTGGAGCAGTTCGAATGTGGAATCGACCGAGCCGGTCAGGGTTCCCGGAATCGAGGCCTGCTGCAGTGCATACGACGGCGCGCAGTACTGCGCCGTCGAATCCTCGGCCGACTGCCACGAGACCAGCTTGGACGGACCGGGTTTCGCTTTGCCGCGGGGTTTGAGCACAGTGGCGACGGAGGCGATCGGCTCGCCGCGAGTGTTGGTCGAGCGGAAGGAGTACTGCCAACTGTCGACGTTCAACGGAAAGATCGAGAGCGCGGCCAGGTTGACCCGTCGAGCCGCGATGAGTTCACCGGGATGCTTGGTGGCCACGGTCTGCGCGGGTGGCGAGTAGAAACTCTTGTCGAACTCGGGGATCGCCGGCGGAACGGGGAAGGGGAGCGCCGGCGCGACCGGCACCGCCGACGCCTGCCCCGCGCCGGAGATCAACGCTCCCGCAATCATTCCGAGCGCCATCAGTGCCGCAACCCCGACCGTCCACACGCGCATGACTGCGTGACCTGTTCCCCGACTCACCTGCATGACTCCTCGCTGCCAATGAGTGAGACACCAACGTCTCACTGTGGGGAGAAGCTACTCCAGTGTGGTGTGGCACACAAGATCGGCGCGGAGTTGGTCAGGTCTCGACAGGCTGGTCGGAACGTCAGAGGGGTCAGATCTCAGCGAACGCCAGGAGGACGTCGGCGAGGAGTTCGACGACGTCGTCGATCGACTCGGGATCGGGGGAGAGGCTCCAGCGGTGCACGATCGCGGTGAGTGCGCCGACGAAGGCGATTCCGAGCTGATCAGTGCGTGAGTCGGTGGGCCTTCCCGCGAAGGCCGACATCGCGGCAACGAAGTACGACACCCACTCGTCGCGTCCGTCGAGTCTGTGCTGTTCGACGCGCGGACTGACTCCGACGATCTGTGCGAATGACACCTCGGCACGCCGGGGATCGGTGCCCACAGAGCTCATGTAGGCGCGCATCGCAGCGGTTGCCAAGACGTGCGTGTCACGAGAAGTGCTCTCCGACAACGCCGTTGCGACGGCATCTCGGGCGGCACCCTGGATCTCGTCGTAGAGCGCGACGAGGAGTTCCTCGCGGTCGGAGAACAGCTCGTAGAACTGTCGACGCGACAGACCCGCTTCTCGGCAGATCGACGTCACCGACGACTTGGCGTAGCCGACGGAGGCGAATTCGCCCAGTGCCGCGTCGAAAAAGCGTCGACGCCTCTCTGCCAGCCGGTCGGCGACAGGACGTCCGGCGTACGTGCGCTGGCCCGGTTCGATTGTCACAGTTCTGTTGTCACGGTTCGCTTGTCACGGTTGGGTTGTCACGCTGAGGACTGTCACGGCGCGTCAATGTGCTTGGAGCGCAACTCGTGTCCCTTCGACGTCAGGCAGCGCCCCGACGGAAGGTCCCACTGCCAGCCGTGCAGATTGCAGGTGAGCTTCTCGCCCTCGACCACACCGAACTTGGAGAGGTCGGCCTTGAGGTGCGGGCAGCGGCGCTGAATCTCCCAGCCGTCCTTGACGATCGACGCCGAGTCGTCGTGCGCTTCGGAGAACCAGCCGTCGGCGTAGGCGATCCGCTCGTCGGTGAGGCATTTGAAGAAGGTGTAGAGGTACTCGTTGTAGCCGCCGATGCGCCACGTGGTGAACCGCGTCGACAAGAAGATGGTATTGACCCAGTCGGGTTCTTGATCGCGCAGCACCGTGCGCACCAGTTCGGGTGCGATGCGAAAACCGTAGCGGTACTTGCCTTCTCCGTCTTTCGGCTCGCGCACGATGCGGTTGGGGAAGTCGAGGACGACGGTCTGTGCCTGCGGGTGGTCGGCGCCGTCTTTGCTGTGGAAGTCCGGGGTGATGACCAGGCCGACCGGGTAGCCGATGCCGTCGCAGATCAGGTCCGACTGCACCATGATCGGCTCGAACAATTCGCGGAGAGGCTCGAGGAGCGATTCACCGTCGTCGACCGCCCACGTTTCCTTCTGTGCGGCGATGACCGGTGCGAACTTCTCCTTCATCCGCTCGAGGTACGCCTGCTTGTTCTCGCCGAACACGTCGTGCGGGGCGTACGGGTGGCTGACCTCGTCGAGCGTCGAACCGGTGAAGCGGGCCGTCGAACCCGACACCATCATCAGGCCGCGGTGATGCTCGCCGTCGTCGGTGCCGTGGATGACCATCTGCTCGAGGAAGGTCTCCTGGTCGGGGAAGATCGACGTCACGTCGCCCGGGCGTGCGTTCTGTGATGGGTCGTCGATCCCGGACCCGAAGTCGTTCAGTTCGAACAGGTCGTCGTCGAGGAACATCGGCGGGCCTGCCGACGGGATGACCCACGTAGCCCCGACCTGTTCGATGTACGAGCGGGCGCGGTCCATGCCGCGCTGACGCTTCTGCGCGGCGAAGTTGGCCTTGGAGCGCTTCGGGATGTCGTAGACCATCGGGTACCAGATGGCGCCCGAGTACTGCAGCATGTGGACGTCGATGTGGCCGAACTGCTCGAAGATGACGTCGAGGTCGATCGGCCGGGAGTCGTTCATGTTGAACACTGTTGTCTCGCCGTCGGAGACGACGAGGCCGGAGTCGCCGATCGGACCGTCGGCGGGCGCGCGCAACGCGACGATCATGATGTCGAGGTCGCCCTTGGGGCCGCTGACCGTGGTCTTGACCGAGTCGGTTGTCTCGACGAACTTGGTGAACCCGAGCTTCTCGAGCTCGCGCTTGAGGTCGGGGACCGGGTAGTCGGGGAGCAGGACCGTCGCGTCCTTGCTGATGTTCTCGCGCAGGTTGCGCTCGTCGAAGTGGTCGAGGTGCAGGTGTGAGACGTAGAGGTAGTCGCACTGGCCGAGCGCTTTCCAGTCCAGCTCGGAGTTGTCGGGGAAGGGCACCCACGACGCGAAGTACGTCGGATTGGTCCAGGGATCGCAGAGGATCGAGCCTGCGTTGGTCTGGAGGTGGAAACCGGCGTGTCCGATGCTGGTGATCTGCACGTGGGGCCTTTCGTGTTCGCGCGGGGGCTGAGGTTCTACGGGTCGCGCGGTGGAGCTCTCGACCATCCAATCTATCGACTGCGTGCAACTCGCGTCATGGGGCTTCGGTACCGTTCTCGATCGCTGTGATGGGGCGCACTCCCTCGCGTGTGCGCACGGGTGGAGATGAGTCGCTGTGGGGTGTTGCGGCACTGGCTAAGCTCGACACATGGAACCCGTGTACGCCTCTGTGATCACAACCGCGCGACTGTTGTGGCTGGCCGAAGGCTTGAAGTTCGAGATCTCCGGCGTCGAGAACGTCCCCAAGACCGGGCCGGGCGTGGTTGCGCTCAATCACACGGGCTACATGGACTTCACCTACGCGGGCATCCCCGCGTATCTCCAGGGCAAGCGATACGTGCGGTTCATGGCGAAGAAAGAGGTCTTCGACAACAAGGTCTCGGGGCCGATCATGCGAGCGCTCAAGCACATCCCGGTCGACCGGGCCAACGGCGCCGACAGCTATCACCAGGCGGTCGAGTACCTCAAGCAGGGCGAGCTGGTCGGGGTGTACCCGGAGGCGACGATCAGCCGGAGCTTCGAGCTCAAGGACTTCAAGAACGGTGCCGCACGGATGGCACTCGAGGCCGGGGCGCCGCTGCTCCCGACCGTGATCTGGGGAGCGCAGCGCGTCTGGACCAAGGGGTTCCTCAAGCAACTCGGCCGCACCGGCTACAAGATCATGGTCGGCGTGGCCGAGCCGATCGAGCCCGTCGGCGATCCCGAGACCTTGACCGCGCAGCTGCACAAGTCGATGAGCGAGAAACTGCTCGAACTACAGGACGCCTACGGTGAGCACCCCAAGGGCGAGTTCTGGGTGCCCGCACGACTGGGAGGGTCGGCGCCGACGTTGGAGGAAGCCAACCGCCTGGACGCCGAGGAACAAGCGGCCAGGGAGGCGCGCAGGGCGGCGCGTGACGAGTCGTCGCCCGAGTAGGTGCCCCCGGGTGGTTGCTTTCGGGTGGTCGGCAGGCTGCCCGATAGGCTGGTCAGGTGAGTTCTGAGTCGAGAGGTGAGTTCGGCGACTCGTCGCGTCGGGAGCCGGTGTTCCGTGCTCTCGAACTGATTGCCACCGGGATCGTCCGCGGGCAGAAGATGGATCTGCGATTCGACGGTCTCGACAACATCCCCGCCGACGGTGGTGCTGTCCTGGTGATCAACCACACGAGCTACGTCGACTTTCTGCCCGCGGCGTACGGCGTGTATCAGGCGGGGCGTCGAACGCGGTTCATGATCAAGTCCGAGATGATGGATATCGCCATCATGCGGTTCTTGATCACCCGCACGCGCTCTGTGCCGGTTGATCGATCGCAGGGCGTTGAGGCTTATCGTGGCGCGGTCTCGGCGCTGCGAGAGGGTCGGATCGTCGCGGTGTATCCGGAGGCGACGATCAGTCGCAGCTTTGAGCTCAAGGACTTCAAGACCGGTGCGGTGCGCATGGCCGCTGAGGCTGGGGTGCCGTTGATCCCGACGATTGTCTGGGGTGCGCAGCGACAGTGGACCAAGGGCGGCACACGTGACATGGGGCGCAGTCGGATTCCGGTCCGCGTGCGCTACGGCAGTCCGATAACGGTTGCGCCCGAGAGCAATTCGGAGCAGGAGACATCGCGGTTACGAGATGTGATGCACGAGCAGCTCCTGCGTGTTCAGGATGACTACGGGTCGCATCCGGAGGGCGAGTTCTGGGTGCCCCACCGACTCGGGGGTTCGGCGCCCACGCCCGAGGAGGCTGCTGTCATCGAGAAAGACGAGGCCGAGCGCAAGGCCGCAGCCCGCGAGCGAAAGGCCAATGGTGAGTGACGCATCCGCGGCGTCGACCGGCGAGAGCACCGTCGGATTCGACGGCCCGCCGACACTGATCGCCAGCGACGTCGACGGAACTCTGATCGACGACCAGAACACCGTGTCGCCCTTCACGATCGGCGTACTCGGGGCAGCGTGTGATGCCGGCACCGAGTTCGTCCTGGCGACGGGCAGGCCACCGCGCTGGATCGCCGAGATCACCGACCAATTCCCGGGTTCCGCGGTCAACGTGCGATATGCGGTGTGCGCCAACGGCGCGATCATCTACGACGTCGCGAACGACAAGATCGTGTACTCGTCGCTGCTGCAGACGGATCGGCTCGCGGTGCTCCGCGAGGTGATCGCGCGGTGTCTACCCGACGCCGGGGTTGCCGGAGAGCGAGTCGGCTCGTCGGAATTCGACGCTGCCACACCGCCGTTCGTGGCGACGGCCGGCTACCGGCACGCCTGGCTGAACCCCGATCACATCGAGGTCGGCGATGACGAGGTCTACGCGGAGCCGGTGGTGAAACTTCTTGTGCGACAGCCTGATCTGGCCAGCGGTGAGATGGCTCGGCGGCTTCTGCCGGAGGTCGACGGCATTGCGCAGGTCACCTTCTCCACCGACAACGGATTGATCGAGCTCTCGGTGCCCGACACGCACAAGGCGTCGGGTCTGGACAAACTCATCGATCTTGCAGGACTTTCCGGCGAGCGCACCGTCGCGTTCGGTGACATGCCGAACGACGTCGAGATGCTCACCTGGGCCGGGCACGGAGTTGCGATGGGACACGCGCATCCGGCTGCGATCGCCGCCGCCGACGAAGTGACGGTCGGCAACAACGAGGACGGCGTCGCGCGGGTGCTCGCGCGGTGGTTCGGCTAGAACCACCGCGCAAGCCAAGAGGTTTCAGGCAAGCCCGAGCGCGAACGCCCCGACGAAGGCGCGCACCGCGTCGGAGTTCGGTGGGTGGAAGCTGCCCGCGCGTACGTCGCGGTAGAGCCGCTCCAACTCGTTACGACGATGCAGCGCACCGGCTCCCGCGATCTCGAGTGCAAGATCGGTGACCTGCCGGGCGACCCGGGTGCTGTTCTCCTTCGCGGCGAACAGGCGCAGAAGGGCGCGGTCGCCGAGATCTTCACCGGCGGTGAGCGACTTGGTGAGATCGTCCAAGGCGCCGGTCACGGCTTCGAGTGCCAGCTCGGCCTCCGCGACGTGATACTGCGTGAACGGCTTGTGTGCGACGGTCTCCCCGTCGAGGCTGAGCGCGCTGCGCGACGTCGCCGAGGCGATGGCGAGATCGAGTGCGCGGCGGGCGATTCCGACGTAGATGTTGCCGAGCGCTGGAAGCACCCACGGGAAGATGCCCGCGACGTATCCGGTGGGTTGCTCGCCGAGTTCGACGACGCCGACGGTGCGTTCGTGTGGAACGAAGACGTTGTCGAGCAGCGTGTCGTGGCTTGCTGTTGCCCGCACGCTCAGGGTGTCCCAGGTCTCGACGGTGGTGACGCCTTCTTCTCCGCGAGGACTGAAGGTGTGCACGATCTTTGGGTGTTCGGGGTCGGAGTTGTCGCGGGCGTGCACGCCGAGCCAATCCCATGCCGGTGACAGCGAGGTGAAGATCTTTCGACCGGTGATGCGGTAGCCACCCTCGACCGGCGTCGCGATGGTCGTCGAATCGTCGATGACGAGGTCGTTGCCTGGTTCGCCGTGCCCGGCGGCGATCACCTTGCCCGTGGCGACTTCGTCGGCGAGCCATGAGACATCCGAATTACCCTGTGCGAGTTGATCGGTGATCGGACCGACCCAGTACAGGTGCATGTTGATCCCGAGCGCGGTGGCCGGCGCGAACGTGGCAAGGCGACGCTGCTCGGCGTTGAGCTGGTGCAGCGTCAGGCCGAGGCCGCCGCGTTCGACGGGCAGCGTGGCGCGCAGGTAGCCGAGTTCGGAGAGGTCGGCGAGGTCGTCGGCGAAGAAGGTGTTGTCGCGATCGTGGGTGACGGCGCGCTCGCGGAAGCGTTCGAGGGTGTCCTCCGGGATCACCCATTCGGTGGTGGTGGGTTGAATTATTGTCTCTGTCATGGCGTTTCCCCTGTGGAGTTGTGGCGGTGGAGTTTCGGCTGTGGGGTTTTGTTGTCGGGGTGCTGGGGGGAGGTGTCAGTCGAAGAACTGGTCGTCGGGGCGTACCTGCAGCGCGATGCTGAACCGGTTCGCTGCGGCAAAAGCTGCGACGACCTGGATCGCCTCGTAGATTGCAGCGTCGTCGAGTCCGAGGTCGCGCAGGGCGTCGAGGTCGTCGTCGGAGACCTCGCCGGGGCGGACCGAGAGTGTGGCCGCGAAGTCGGCGAGCGTGCGCTGACGCGCGGTGAGTTCACGGACCTCGCGGTAGTCGACGGCGATTCGGGTTCCGAGCTTCTTGTCGCCGAGTGCGTCGCCGAGGCTGACGGCGTGGTTGAGACGGCAATAGGAGCAACCGTTTTCGGCGGAACTGACGGTCGCGATCAGTTCACGATCGGCGTAGGGGAGCAGGCCGGCGTTGGGGTCGAGCAGCCCGAGGATGTACTCGTTGAACCGCGCGGCATGTGCGCCACCGAGCGCGAAAGCGCGCACCCAGTTGGGGATGTAGCCCAATTGACGTTCGATGGAACGGATCTGGCGTTGAAGATCGTCGGGCAAGTCGTCGATCTCGGGCACCGTGAGGCGCGAGATCTGGGTCTCCGGAGCGGCGTCGAGCGTGTTTGTCATGAGGTGTCCCCTGAAGGTGGAAGTCGGTGCAGTTCTGATGTCGGTGAGTCGTCGATCTGCGTGATGCCGTGCGGCGGACGGGCCGCGGTGGTGCGTCGAACGATAGGAAGCGTCGTGAGCGACCGACAGGTTAAGAACTGCGACGATCCGAAATGTGGGCATGCCCAGTCGACGGTCTGGAGCGCCCAGTCGACGGTCTGGAGCGCCCAGTCGGCGGTCTGGAGCGCCCAGTCGGCGGTCTGGAGCGCCCAGTCGACGGGCAGGAGCGCCCAGTCGACGCGAGGAGGCGCCCAGTCGGCGTGGATGTGCGCGTGGTCGGGGCGAGGGCCGTCCAACTCGTGACGCGGTTGTTATGCCCTGAGGTTGGTATTTGGAAGAAGAATCACTATGGTCACATAAGTCCCATTAGTCACATCTGTAACAGGCCTCGATGGGGATTGCCTGACCAACTGCGTGCTGGAGGTGCGGACAGCCGTGAAACTCCGACTGTCGAATCCGTTCGTCTCCCGGGCACGTCCGGGGAGTCGACGTCGGCGAACATCATCTGCGGTCATCTGTGCCGTTGCCCCTGCGCTGCTGGTCGGAGGGGTCATCGCGGGCGACGGCTACTCGTCGCGCTCCGACATCGGTCTCGCGGCCGACGCCGGCGTGGTCCTGATCGGCCACGGACACGGTCACGGCCGCGGAATGGGCCAGTGGGGTGCATACGGGTACGCCAAGAAGGGCTGGTCGTCGTCGAAGATCCTGCAGCACTTCTACGGCGGTACGACGCTGAGCAAGGCCGACCGGCCCGACATCACCGTCGGACTCAGTAAGCAATCCGCGGTCAACGTGCGGGCGGATGCTGGTGCACGCGTCGGGAGCGTGCAGGTGCAGCCGGGGCAGGCGGTCAGCATCTCTGGCGGAACCGCGACCATCACCAGCGGCTGCGGCGGTGGCGCACTGCAATCGGTGCCCGCGACCTTCGTCGATCCGATCAACCCGGCCACCAATCGTCCCGGAAACGAGTTGCTGAAGTTCTGTGGGTCGAACGCTGCGTATCGCGGTTCACTCGGGCTCGACGGCGGACGCGTGGTCAACAAACTGAACCTCGACGACTACGTCAAGGGTGTGATCGCCAAGGAGAGCATTCCCGGCTGGGGCGACTCGGGCGGCATGGAAGCGCTCAAGGCGCAGGCCGTCGTCGCGCGCAGCTACGCGCTCTCGGCCATCGCGGGCGGTAAGAAGATCGACGACACGCAGAATTCCCAGATGTACGGCGGCGTGGGGGGTGAGGACCCGCGCACCAACCGTGCGGCCGACGCGACGTCGGGACAGATCCTGCGGCAGAACGGCCAGCCCGCGTTCACCGAGTTCTCGGCGTCGACCGGTGGTTACACCGCGGGTGGACGTTTCCCGGCCGTCGTCGACGAGGGCGATTCGATTGCGCCGGAACACAATTGGACTGCCACCGTGAGTCCGGCGAGCATCGCTACCGCTTTCGGGGTCGGTGCGCTGCGTAGCTTCGAGGTGATCGAGGCCAACGGACTCGGGCCCGAGAACGGCCGAGCGTTGCGGGTCCGGGTCTCGGGCTCGGGCGGCACCGTCGAGGCGACCGGCGAAGACGTTCGGACCAAGCTGCAGCTCAAGTCGTCGTGGTTCTCGGTCAAGGGCCAGACGAGTAAGCCGAAGATCGTGACCCCGCCGACGGGGCCGGGTGCGGGCGCCGGGCTGGGTTCCGCCGATCTCGGCTCGCTGATCCCCGACTCGCTGACCGGACTGGCCGACAACCTCGTGCCGGGGTCGTCGAAGCTCCTCGGCATCGCGACCGACGCTCTCAACGGCAAGCTCGGTGATCTCGGTGGCGTCACCGGGCCGCTCGGCCAGGCGGTCGGGGTACCGACGCTGACGCCCGACGGCGCAGGGGTCACGCAGCTCTTCCAGAAGGGCATGATGTTCTTCAGCCAGCCGACCGGCGCCCACGCGCTCGCGGGCAAGGGGCTGGCCGACTTCCAGCAGCGCGGCGGCGTCCCGGTGCTCGGCTTCCCGCGCGCCGACCGACTGCGCTGAGCGGACTACTCCGGGCCGGCGTCGACGACCTGTGCGGCGATGTCGACGAGTTTGGTGTTCGAGTCCTGGGAGAGCCGCGCGAGGAGGCTGAACGCCTGGTCGGGGCTGAGTCGGTACCGTTCCATCAGCATGCCCTTGGCCTGGCCGATCAGGTCGCGTGAACTCAGTGCCGTGCGGAGCTGCTCCTTCTCGCGCACCGCGGAGAACGCAGTCGCGGTGTGGGCGGCGAACAACTGGCCGAGGGCCCGCGCCTCGTCGTCGAAGGCGTTCGGAACAGTGCTGTGCAGGTTGAGTGCGCCGCGCTCTTCGCCCGCGATGTAGAGGCAGAAGCACGCCATCGACCCGATGCCGAGGTCGGCGGCCGCCGCGCAGAACGTCGGCCAGCGCGTTTCTCGACGCATGTCGTCGATCCAGATCGTGGTGTCGTCGGTGGCCGAGCGGATGCACGGTCCCTCGCCGAGTTCCTGTTGAAGCGCGTCCGATTGTGCCGCGATCTCGCCGATCATCACGGGTGTCTCGATCCGGCCTTCGGTGACGATGGTGATGCTGGCATAGTCCGAGCCGATCGCCTCGGCGGCGGCTTTGGTGAACAGGCGCAGCAGCATGTCGCTGTCGGTGCTCTCCGATTGCAGTTGCGCGACAATGCGGGCGATCTCCGAGCTCTTCTCAGCGATCTCGGTGCCCGTCCATGTGGTCGGCGCGGTTGTCCGCGAGGTGAGGTCAGTCAACGGTTACTCCTTCCGCACAGCATCCACACAGCACTTCGCCGCATGCGCGCGTTTGGGGTTGCGCACGGACGTACTGCCTGGACCTATCAGCCGAAAACATACTCCGTACCTCGCAGGAGATGCGATGTGATCGAACCACCGAGCACGGGCTGGGGGTTGTCGTCCGGGGTGCGCGGGCGCTTCTGCTCCGCAAAGGAGCGTGCGGCGGCGTTCTTCACGGCCATCACGGTCGGCGAGACGCCGACGGTCTGCACTCGATGCCACGGCACGTTCACGTCGCCGGGCCGCGCCCAATACCACAGCCAGATCGGGTACATCCACAGTTGGATACCCAGTGGTTTGGCGATACGCATGGCAGCCTGGCCGACGGCTTCGTGGTCGGACTCGCCGTCGTGATCCCACACGGCCAACAGGCCGTTGCGGGCGCCCGGCCGGGCGTCGAGGATGTTTCTGATCATCGCGTCGAGGCGGTCGGGGTACTGCTGGAGCGTCCCCGAATGGAGGCCACCCCATCGTGGGAGGTCGAGGCCGAGCAGCATCGACGCGGTGTCGAGTTCGAGATGCCGACGGTTTGCCAATTGCTCGGGCGATCCGGGGTGCGTCGCGTGGCCGTCGGACGCGCAGATCGTGACCACCTCGATGCCCTGCGACGCCGCGGTGTGCACGAGACCGCCGGCTCCCAGGATCTCGTCGTCGGGATGAGCTGCGACGACGACGAGGCGATCGATGTCGAACACAACCTGTGGCCAGGTCTGCGAGGCCAGCCAGGTGAGCCACTCCGGTTCGGGGGTACCGAACGACTTCGGCGACTGATTGCGCGTCGGCGCGGGAAAGAAGCGGGTCATCGGCGTGCGAGGCGGAATCGGGACGTCAGGCGACGAATCGTGTGCGTGTGTGGGCGACAGTATTGGTGGAGTGACGTGCTGGGAGGTCATTGGCGGACTCCTACGGGGAGTTGCGCAATCCGCAGTACACAAACAGCGGTACACGAGCTGCGATGCACAGTCTTCGGTGAGCCGATTTCTACAGCCCAATGAACCGAGTATACGAGTCCTGGCCAGCCCCGATTGCGTAGTCGGCGCACATCACAACTCGACGCGGCGCTCTCGCCGTCGTCGCGGCGTGTTCGCGCGTGTCCATCACCTCGCGCGTCCGTCGTCCCCGCGCGGCTGGCCGGCCCCGACCCCTGCGTGTGTGGACGACTACTTTGTCGGGTCCGTTACCCTGAACACCCGTGGCCACCAATAGCACCGTCGCGTCGAACTCATCCTTTGATCTGATCATCGTCGGATCCGGGTTCTTCGGTCTCACCATCGCCGAGCGCGCGGCGACCCAACTCGACAAGCGGGTTCTGGTGGTCGAGCGCAGGTCGCACATCGGTGGCAATGCTTACTCAGAGGCCGAGCCCGAAACCGGCATCGAGGTGCACAAATACGGCGCCCATCTTTTCCACACGTCGAACAAGAAGGTGTGGGACTACGTCAACAAGTTCACCGACTTCACCGGCTATCAGCACCGGGTGTTCGCCATGCACGACGGCCAGGCGTACCAGTTCCCGATGGGACTGGGGCTGGTGTCGCAGTTCTTCGGTCGGTACTACAGCCCCGACGAGGCGCGGGAACTGATCGCCGAGCAGTCCAGCGAGATCGACACCAAGGACGCCAAGAACCTCGAGGAGAAGGCGATCAGCCTGATCGGGCGCCCGTTGTACGAGGCGTTCATCAAGGCCTACACGGCCAAGCAGTGGCAGACCGACCCCAAGAATCTGCCTGCGTCGAACATCACGCGACTGCCGGTGCGCTACACCTTCGACAACCGCTACTTCAACGACACCTACGAGGGGCTGCCGGTCGACGGCTACACCGCGTGGCTGGAGAACATGGCGGCCGACGAGCGCATCGAGGTGCGCACCGACACCGACTGGTTCGCCGTCCGTGACGAGATCCGGGCCGCCAACCCCGACGCCCCGGTGGTCTACACCGGCCCGCTCGACCGGTACTTCGACTACTCGGCGGGACGCCTGGGCTGGCGCACCCTCGATTTCGAGACCGAGGTACTGGCCACTGGCGACTTCCAGGGCACTCCGGTGATGAACTACAACGACGCCGACGTCCCGTTCACGCGCATCCACGAGTTCCGCCACTTCCACCCCGAGCGCAAGAACTATCCGACGGACAAGACCGTCATCATGCGCGAGTTCAGCCGATTCGCCAACAACGACGACGAGCCGTACTACCCGATCAACACCCCGGAAGACCGCGACAAGCTCGCCGCCTACCGCGAACTCGCCAAGACCGAGACCGCGGACGCCAAGGTGTTGTTCGGCGGCCGGTTGGGCACCTACCAATACCTGGACATGCACATGGCGATCGCGAGTGCGCTCACCATGTTCGAGAACACGCTGGCGCCGCACCTGAGTGATGGTGCGCCGCTCGCGGAGGCGGAGTAGATGAGTGTGACTGTTTCCAACACGACGACGTCCGACGAGACGACCGCGACCACCGGGGCGCAGCCCGCGGCTGCGCCGAGCGTTCCCGAGTCGAAGGCCGTCGAACTGCTGCAGCGGGTCATCTTCCCGCGGCCGGGTGAGCCCATCGACGTGCGCTCGCTCTATCAGGTGGAGTCCGACAACAACACTCGTCGTGCCCACGCGCCGACCCGGACGTCGGTGTTGCTGGCAGGCGAGTCGGAGGTCAGCTTCGAGACCTACTTCAACGCGTTCGCGGCGTCGTATTGGCGACGCTGGTCGGTTCTGAAGTCGGTCGTACTGCGCGTCGAGGTCCGCGGCACGTGCCGCGTGGACCTGTACCGCTCCAAGGTCGACGGCTCGCGAATCGGTATCGGCGGCGACCTGGTACCCACCGACGAACACGGTTACGGCGTCATCGAATTCGAGCTCGACCTCGGACCGTTCGAAGACGGCGGATGGATCTGGTTCGACGTCACCACCGACACCGATACCGAAATCGTCTCGGCGGGTTGGTATTCGGCGATTGCAGCGTCGACAGGTCCGGACACCAAGCGCGTCACCGTCGGCATCCCGACGTTCAACAGGCCGACGGACGCGGTCAACGCACTGGCGGCGCTCACGTCGGATCCGTTGGTGGACGCGGTGATCGACGCCGTGCTGATGCCCGACCAGGGCACGCGCAATGTGGTCGACGAGCCGGGCTACGAGGAAGCGGCCGCAGCGCTCGGCGATCGGTTGCACATCTTCGACCAGGGCAATCTCGGCGGCTCCGGCGGCTACGCGCGCATCATGTACGAGGCGCTGCGGCTCACCGACAGCCCGTACATCCTCTATATGGACGACGACATCGCAATCGAGCCGGATTCCATCCTGCGCGCGCTCGCGATGTCGCGATTTGCCTCCTCGCCCATGCTCGTTGGCGGTCAGATGCTCAACCTGCAGGACCGCAGTCACCTGCATTCGATGGGTGAGGTGATCAATCACCACAATTTCATGTGGACGGCCGCGCCCTTCGTCGAGTACGACCACGACTTCGCTCAGTACCCGTTGCGCGACAGGGAGAATTCCAAGAACCTGCACCGTCGGATCGACGTCGAGGGCAACGGCTGGTGGATGTGCATGATCCCGCGCGAGTGCGCGGAGCAGATCGGCCTACCGATGCCGTTGTTCATCAAGTGGGACGACTGGGAGTACGCCCTGCGCGCCGCGAAAGCGGGCTACCCGACGGCGACGATCCCGGGAATCGCCATCTGGCACATGGCCTGGAGTGACAAGGACGACGCCATCGACTGGCAGGCGTACTTCCACTTGCGCAACAGGCTCGTCGTCGCCTCGATCCACCACGACGGTCCGATCAAGGGAATTCTCCAGTCGATGGTCAAGGCGACGGCCAAACATCTTCTGAGCCTTGAATATTCGACGGTCGCGATTCAGAACGAAGCGATCCGCGACTTCCTCGCGGGGCCCGATCACATCCGCGACCTGTTGCCGACCGCGCTTCCCAAGATCGCAGAGATGCGCAAGCAGTACCCCGACGCGGTGGTGTTGCCCTCGGCAACCGAACTGCCCCGAACCAGCGGGGAGGCAACGCATCTCGGTGTCAACGTGCCGACCAACCCGGTGAGCAAACTCAGAGCGCTCGCGGCGTCGGTGGTCAACAACCTGCGCCCGGCAGACCCTCGTCATCACGAGGTGCCGCAAGCCAACTACCCGCCGATCGAGGCCCGGTGGTTCTCGCTTGGACGGGTCGACGGCGTCACGGTCACCACGGCCGACGGTCGGGGAGTGGTGTATCGCCAGCGGGATCGCGACAAGATGATCGCGCTCGCACGCGAATCCGCTGCCCTGGTGCGTGAACTCAACGAGAGGTTTCCTGAGATGGCGCAGCGCTACCGCGCCGCCCATCAGGACTTGACCAGTAAGGAGAGCTGGGCGGGTGTCTTTGGAATCGAGTAATGGGGAATCGAGTAATGGGGAATCGAGTAATGGGGAATCGAGTAATGGGGAATCGAATGATCGGGATGTCGCCGAACGCGACGAATCGTCGAACGCTGCGGTCAGTCGCGGCGAGAGCCGCGAGGTCGACGCGCTGATCGCCATTCAGGATGCGCTCTACGACCGTCCCGGTGTGCTCCCGACAGCGCGGGCCCTCTCGCATTTCGGCGAGCATTCGCTCGGTTGGCTGGCCATCTCGGGACTCGGGTACGCCGCCGCTCGTCGTCGAGGCGACGCGACGGCGCAGCGGCGATGGGTCGAGGCCGGAGTCGGTGCATTCGGTACGCACGCGGCGTCGGTGATCATCAAACGCATCGTCCGACGACCCCGCCCGCACGATCCCAGAATCCGTATCGGGGTGTCGACGCCGAGCAAGCTCAGCTTCCCGTCGTCGCACGCGACGTCGACCACCGCGGCGTCGATTCTGATCGGTCGGGCCGCCGGTTTGCCGCCCTACCTGCTACCGGCACTTCTGGTGCCACCTATGCTCACGTCGCGGCTTGTGCTCGGGGTTCACTATCCGAGCGACGTCGCCGCGGGAGCCGCACTCGGTGCGCTGGGTGCTGGAGCCGTCATCGGTGCTGACACGCTGTTCGAGCAGGCATCGCGGACGGCCGCAGGGCATCCGCGCGCCACGCGCACCGCGCGTGTGGCGGCCCGAGCCGGTGCGCTTGCGCTGGTGCCCGGGCAGACCGCACGGACAGCGGCCGCGTGGGCGATCAGGAACCGAGGAGAGGCATGAGCGAGGAGCCCATCGAGAGCGGCAAGAAGGTCGGGCCGCCGAAGAACCGGGTCGACGGCCTGATCAAGGCGCTCCGCCCACGGCAGTGGGTGAAGAACGTCCTGGTGCTGGCAGCTCCGCTGGCCGCGGGCAGCATCACCGACGCACATGTGCTCGGCCGCGCCGGGATCGCCTTCGTGGCATTCTGTCTCGCGTCGTCGTGCATCTACCTGATCAACGACGCGATCGACGTCGAATCCGATCGCAACCACCCGACCAAGCGGTATCGGCCGATCGCCGCGGGCGTCGTGCCCGTCAAGCTCGCGTATGTGCTGGCAGTGGTGCTCGGCGTTGCATCGCTGCTGATCGCCTACTCGGCGAACTGGCAGACCGCGGTGGTCATCGCGGTGTACCTGGTGATCCAGCTCGGCTACTGTTTCGGGCTCAAGAACCAGCCGGTCATCGACATCTGCATCGTCTCGTCCGGATTCCTGCTGCGAGCGATCGCCGGTGGTACCGCGACCGACATCAAACTGTCGCAGTGGTTCCTGCTGGTCATGGCCTTCGGATCGCTGTTCATGGCGGCGGGCAAGCGCTACGCCGAGCTGGTGCTCGCCGAGCACACCGGCGCCAAGATCCGTAAGTCGTTGCAGTACTACACCACGAGCTACCTGCGCTTCGTCTGGACGCTCTCGGCCACGCTCGTCGTCGCGTTCTACGGCCTGTGGGCGTTCGACAAGAACTCCGGCCACGACACCAACGTGTGGTACGCCATCTCGATGGTGCCGTTCACCATCGCGATTCTGCGCTACGCCGTCGTCGTCGACGGCGGTACCGCGGGCGAACCCGAAGAGATCGCCTTCGGCGACCGCATTCTGCAGATCCTGGCGCTGGCATGGATCGTCTGTGTTGGTGTCGCGGTCTATGCCGTCTGACGTTCGTGACGAGCCCGCTCGCGCGGGGCGGCACAGACTTCGAGAGACTGCCGGCACCGACGCTACTGCCGCAGATGACCGCGATTTCGACACCGACGTCACGATGGTGATCCCCGTCGTCGGCAAGGGGTCCGGCGCCGCAGAGCAGGAACCCGGTCCAGTCGGCGGGGAACCCGGCGATGTTGACGACGACGTTGCCGTCGGCTCTGATAACCGGGTTGACGACGACACAGCTGACGCGGCCGACGAGGACGACACGGCTGACGCAGACGACGAGGATGCGGCCGCGGGCCATCCGCCGGGAGCGGGGCGTCGGAGATTTCTGTCGTCGTGGGGACCACGTGAGTGGACGGCGACGGTCAGTTTCCTGATCGGGGCGATCGGGGTCACAACATTCTTCGCGATCGGAGCATGGCAGCGTCGGTGGATCGCCGACGACGGTCTGATCGTGCTGCGCACCCTGCGAAACCTCTTCGCGGGCAACGGCCCGGTGTTCAATGCCGGCGAGCGTGTCGAGGCAAACACCTCGACGGCGTGGACCTACCTGCTGTGGTTCTGGGCCTGGGTCACCGACGGCCAGCTCGAGTACGTCGCGCTCTGGGTCGCGTTGGTGCTCTCGGTGTCGGCGATCCCGATCGCGATGTACGGCACGGCACGACTGCTCGGACCGCGCATCAGCGGTCCCGCTGCAACCGGGATCACGTTGCTGTTGCCACTGGGTGCGATCGTCTACGTCGCGATCCCGCCCGCGCGTGACTTCGCCACGAGTGGTCTGGAAAACGGCCTGTGCATCTTCTGGGTCGCGGTGCTCTGGTGTCTGCTGATCGCGTGGTCCCGGAGACGGGCCGAGGGCGACGCCCCACAGAACGCGGGTGCGCGACGAACCGCGGGTTACCGAGGAGCCGCGGCGACGCTGTTCCTCGCGTTCTGGGCGGGGCTCGCGCCGTTGATCCGACCGGAACTCACCGTGGTCGGCGGGATCGCATTGGTGTTGGTCTTCCTGGCGCCGCTGACATGGAAGATGCGCGTCGGTGTGGTGGTGTGCGCTGCGGTGCTGCCGGTGGGCTACCAGATCTTCCGGATGGGCTACTACGCACTGCTCGTGCCCAACCCTGCTGTCGCGAAGGACGCGAGCGGCTCCAAGTGGCATCAGGGCTTCATCTACCTCGGCAACCTCTTCGGCCCCTACACGCTTGTCCTTCCCGTCATCCTGGCTGTCGTCGCAGGGGTCTTGATCGTCATCGGCACCCGGATGAACAGCGCGCGCACACGCGACGACTCGGGCGTCGAGGCGTCGTCGAAGGAGAAAGAACGCCCGACGGTGCGCGAGCGGCTGTCGCGCTGGTCGCGCAACCTCCAGACGCCGACGACCGTCACCGTTGCCATCGTGGTCGCGGGACTGATCGACGGCGTCTACTGGCTGCGCCAGGGCGGCGACTTCATGCACGGCCGTGTGCTGCTGACATCGATGTTCACGATCCTGCTCCCGGTCATGGTCGTACCGCTCTCGCTGCCCGCCCTCGCCGATGTCCGCGCGGCATTCGGACGCGGCGTCGACGCTGCGAAGGACCGGAATCGACGTCGTCGCGTGCTGGTGCAGCTCGGCGGCGCGACCGTGATGGCGGCACTGTGGATCACGACGCTCGTGTGGGCGATCGTCTGCCACGAGAAGGTGCTGCCCAACGCGGGCATCGACATCGGACGCAGCGGCATCGTCGACGAACGTCGGTTCTACGTCACCAACATGGGTAACGAGAACCCGGTCACCGCTGCCGACTACCTCGACTACCCGCGCATGCGCGCCATGGTCGAGCGGATCGACGAGTACCGCACGCAGGGCGGAGTGATCCTGCCGTCGAACAACTACGACGAGTGGTACGTGGCCAAGCTGCCGGACAACACCCCGCAGGACAAACGCAAGGCGACCGTCTACTTCCTCAATCTCGGAATGACGAGTATGAACGCGCCACTCGACGTCCGCGTGATCGATCAGATGGGACTCGCCTACCCGATCGCCGCGCACACAGAACGCCTCGAGGACGGCCGCATCGGGCACGACAAGAACCTGCCTGCCGAGTGGGTCATCGCGGAGTCGGGCGCCTATCCCAAGTGGCCGGTGCTGCCGGGCTTCCTCGACGAGGACATGGTCGCGCAGGCGAAGGAAGCGCTGACGTGCTCGCAGACCGTCGACCGGATCGAGTCGTACAAGGACACCTGGTCCTACGCGCGATTCAAGAAGAATCTGTCTGCCTCGTTCGGCTTCTCCGACTACCGCATCCAGCGCAATCCGGAGTACGAACTCCAGCGCTGCGGACTGCCGGTGCCGCCCCGACTGCACCCGAGATGAGCGTCACATTTTCGACGGTCCGACCGATGAACTATGCAGGTCAAACGCTATGGGGATGTCTGAGGCCGCGAGAGATTTGTCCTGTTATGTATCGGATAGGTAACGTCGAAGCCTGATAAAGCGATGAGAGATAAGACCGAGCGGTATTGGTCGATCGGCACCACGCCGACGCCGTAAGGCGGCGGGTGTGGCGACGGTCACACTGATTGTCAGTGTGTTGGACGATGCAATAGGCTCCCGAATCGTTGTGCATTGCACGTGAAGCTGTGGTGCATCGCACTCGGGGGTGTGTCTCGCACAGTTCGTGTGGAGGCCGCAAGCGACGAGCAAGAGCGTCGTCCAGGGGTGGCCAAGCCGGTCGGGTTGATATCGCGCACGTAACGATCTGGTGCCTGGTGTGTCCTGTGGGGCGCATGGGGACTGGTAACAGAGGAGAGTTTGGTCGATGGGAGTAGCGGTGAGGTCGGGAGCGATGACACCCGGTAAGCGCGGTGGGTTCCGGTTGCGCAGCCGATTGGTTGCGGTGACGGTCGCGCTGATGACGATCGCGGGTCTCGCGTCGGTCATCACGGGCGCAGGTACCGCAGATGCACGTATCAACGGGACCCCCGCGGGCAAGAGCGAGTGGTGGATCGACGCCTGCGGCATGCCGACCAACGGGGCGTTCGGCAACAAGTCGATGAATCCCGGCAAGGTCAAGGTGCGCTCCTGGTTCAAGCCGGGCAATACCCGCACCGTGATCCTTCTCGACGGCATGCGCGCCCAGTACGACTTCTCGGGCTGGGAGATCAACACCAACGTCCAGGAACTGGTCAACCGCGGCGTCAACGTCGTCGAGCCGATCGGCGGGCCTGCCAGCTTCTACACCAACTGGAACGCACCCAGTAACTTCAACGGCCAGCAGCGTCGTTACATGTGGGAGTGCGTGATCCAGAACCGCCTCGCGCCGGCTCTGCGTCAGAAGGGCTTCAAGGGTAAGGGCGGCAAGTACGCCATCATGGGCATCTCGTCCGGTGGTAACGCGGCGCTCGTCCTCGCGGCCAAGCGTCCCGATCTCTACTACGCGGCAGGCTCGCTCTCGGGCTACGACTTCCTGAGCGCTCCGGGCATGCACACCATGCTTCGACTGGCCATGCTCGACGTCGACCCCAAGCCGTGGAACGTCGACGCCATGTGGGGCGCGCCGTGGGATCAGCGTTGGTACGACAACGACCCGTTCATGCTGATCAACCGGATGCACCACCTCAAGGTGTTCACCGGATCGGGCAACGGACTCTTCGGCCGCTACAACGCGCTGCCGAACGTCTTCGACGACCTGTTCAAGGGTTCGACGCTCGAGCTGCTGGCACTCGCACAGCGCAAGGCATTCGAGGTCGCCGCGTTCACGCAGGGCATCAACCTCATGACCTACGACGCCAACGGCACCCACGCGTGGGGCTACTGGCAGGACATGGTGTGGAACGCCTACCAGCGAGGCTTCTTCCGCTGATCTGAGCAGTAGCGTTTACTCACAAGCGACCCCGACCGGGACGGCGGGTTCACATGATCGTCGCAACACTCTCAGGTGAGAGGTTGCGGCGATCATGTCGTTTCAGGAGGACTGTGTTCGGTTCGGTGACCAGTTGGCGAGGCTGGTGGATGCCGGGGTGCCGGTGAAGGAAGCCGCTGTTGCGGTGGGCGTGCCGCGGCATCGGTGCTACGCGATTCTCCGGGCGATCGGTCGGCCGGTGGGGCGGCCTCGTGGGCCGGGTAAGCCGGCTGATCCTGGACGGATCGTGGCGGTGTTCGATCGGACCGGGTCGATCAACAGGGCGG
>NZ_BAFC01000064.1 GCF_000248055.1 Gordonia sputi NBRC 100414
CGTCGTCGCAGGCCCGATGCTGCGCACACACGGACTCGACCTCGACCTAGTGATCCACCTGGCCATGTCGGAGGGCGCTCTGCGACGCCGGACGCCCGACGCCGAGCAGTGGACCATCCGACCCCTGCTCGACGACGATGCGCACGCTCCGACCGCCGACCTCGAGGTGCGCTACGACCACCCGGACCGACCGGCGCTCGCCCGAACGAACTCAAACTCAGGCGTCGAGTTCCGCGAGGACCTCGTCGCTGACGTCGACGTTGCTGTACACGTCCTGGACGTCGTCACAGTCTTCGAGCGCGTCGATCAGCTTGAAGACCTTTCGGGCGCCCTCGGCGTCGACCGGCACCTCGACGGAGGCACGAAAGTCGGCCTCGGCGGAGTCGTAGTCGATACCGGCGTCGACCAGTGCGGTGCGCACAGCGACGAGGTCGGTCGGCTCGCTGACCACCTCGAACGAGTCGCCGAGATCGTTGACTTCCTCAGCGCCGGCATCGAGGACCGCCATCAGGATGTCGTCCTCGGACTGTCCGTTCTTCTCCAGCGTCACCACACCTCGGCGGGTGAAGAGGTAGGCCACCGAACCCGGGTCGGCCATGTTGCCGCCGTTACGCGTCATCGCGGTGCGGACCTCGCCGGCAGCGCGATTGCGGTTGTCGGTCAGGCACTCGATGAGGATCGCGACGCCGTTCGGTCCGTAACCCTCATACGTGATGGTCTGCCAGTCGGCGCCACCGGCTTCTTCGCCACCGCCGCGCTTGCGTGCGCGCTCGATGTTGTCGTTGGGTACCGAGCTCTTCTTCGCCTTCTGGATCGCGTCGTACAGCGTCGGATTACCGGCGGGGTCACTACCCCCGGTACGTGCCGCGACCTCGATGTTCTTGATCAACTTGGCGAACATCTTGCCGCGCTTGGCGTCGATGACCGCCTTCTTGTGCTTGGTGGTCGCCCATTTGGAATGGCCGCTCATACGCTGTTCCGATCCTTTCGCGTGCCCGCGGCGTCGTTGCCACGCACGGTGTCGTTCGTCATTCGATCTTAGCGGCGACCATCCCGACGAAGTATTCGTGCACTCGTCGATCGCCTGTCACCTCCGGATGAAACGACGTCGCGAGGACGTCACCCTGACGTACCGCGACGATCCGACCCTCCGCGGGACCCTCGGTCACTCGGGCCAGAACCTCCACGCGCTCGCCTGCCCGCTCGACCCAGGGCGCGCGGATGAAGACCGCACGCATCGGGTGACCGTCGGTGATGCCGTCGACCTCCAGATCGGTCTCGAACGATTCCACCTGCCGTCCGAACGCGTTGCGTCGCACCGTGATGTCGAGCGCGTCGAGATGCCGGGCATCGGGCCGTGTGTCGAGGATCTCCGAGGCGAGCATGATCATTCCCGCACACGAACCGTAGGCAGGCATGCCATCGCGGAGGCGCGCGCGCAGCGGTTCGTAGAGGTCGAACACGCCCAGGAGTCTGCTCATCGTCGTCGACTCCCCGCCCGGGATGATCAATCCGTCGACGGCGTCGAGTTCTTCGCGACGACGCACACTGATCGGCGTCGCTCCCGCAGCGGCGACGGCGGCGAGATGTTCGCGCACATCACCCTGCAGTGCGAGGACTCCGACACGTGGCGATCCGGTGTCCGCGGTCACCTGTCGTGCCGTGCGTGCTGGTCGGCGGGCATCTGGCGGCCGGTGCGGCTCAGACCCTCTTGTGTGACCGCAGCGACGAGCCGACCGTCGCGATCGAAGATGCGGCCCTGGGTCAGCGCGCGGCCACCCCCGGCCGACGGCGAGCTCTGGTCGTAGAGCAGCCATTCGTCGGCACGGAACGGTCGCATGAACCACATGGCGTGGTCGAGCGAGGCCGCCTGCGGTTCGATACCGGGGTGCGGCACCTTCGACGATCCGAGCAACGTCATGTCACTCATGTAGGCCAGCGTGCACACGTGGATGGTCTGATCGTCGGGCAGTCGGTGTCGGTACCGGAACCAGACTCGTTGCTGCGCAGCGAAATACGGATTCGTCACCATGTCCTCGCGCGGCACCACACGAAGGTCGAAGTTCTGCCATTCCTTGAGCACCGACGAATCGTCGTCGGACAGGGTTTCGGCCCTGTCGGGCAACGACTCGGGGTCGGGCGCAGGCGGCATACGGTCCTGGTGCTCGATTCCCTCGTCGCCGTGCACATGGAACGACGCCGACATCGTGAAGATCGCCTCGCCGTTCTGGATTCCGGTGACTCTGCGGGTGCAGAACGACCGTCCGTCGCGGATGCGGTCGACGAGGAAGACTGCCGGAATATCGGGATTGCCGGGCCGGAGGAAGTATCCGTGCAGTGAATGCACCGTGTAGCTGTCGTCAACCGTGCGGGTGGCCGAGACGAGCGCCTGACCCGCGACCTGGCCGCCGAACGTGCGCTGCAGAAAGCTCTCGAACGCGCCGCCGCGGTAGATGTCCTTCTCGATCCGCTCGACCTGGAGGATCTCTTCGATGTCTGCCACCTGGACAGTATCCCGCATGATGACACCGCGGCAGACACACAGCCCGGTCAGAGCTCGTCGAGCTCGACGATCCCGTCCTGGACCGCGCGCGCGACGAGGCCCGCCTTGGTCGGGGCAGGACGGCCGATCTCGGCGTACTTGGCCCGAATACGTGTGAGGTGTGTGTTCACAGTGCCGAGCGAAATGTACAGCGCCGCAGCGGTTGCGGGCTTCGTGTCGACCATCAGCCACGTCCGCAGCACCTCGATCTCCCGCGGCGTCAGCTGCGGCTTCGGCGGTGCTTGTCGGCTGCGCGGGTGCTCGTCGGTCGTCGCCGCCTCCCCCACGTTCGCATCGAGCTGCGGCAACAGGTGCATGTGTCGTTCGCCCCGGCCACCGGCCACAGTCGCGCCCTGCCGAGGTCCTTCGCCGACAGCGACGGCCGCTGGAGGCCCGGGCAACGGCATCCGACGCGCGGCGAGGCGGGCCAACGCCTCCTGACGACGTGCCACCGACTCGGCACGACGTCGTGCGGCGTAGGCGTCGAGTTGCACAGCGGGAATGCGGGGTGCGGTAGGTGCGGTCATGTCAGCATCTCCTCGGTCATCGCTTGTGCCGTATCGGTCTACGCCGTCTCGGCTCGGTCATTCGCGGTACTTCGCACCGCGTGCAGATGACGTTATGAGTGCTCAGGTCGCCCGTCGATGGGGAGAACTCCCCTGGGCATGGGGAGAACTCCCCATGCTGCATCGTCGCAGTTCAGAGCTAATGAATTGAACTCAATCGGCGGCGTTGCGCGCGGCCTCTTCGTCGATGAGGGGTAAATCGCCGCGCGTGACGATGCGCGAGGCCACCGCGTACTCGACGAGCTTCGCCCGGCGATTGCTCGCGAGCTTTCCGCCGCCTGCTCGCATTCCGCTGACTCCGAGCTGGTCAAGCTTGTCGCACACGTTGTCGAGCTTGCGGTTGAATTTCGTCAGCGACCAGCCCAGTCTCCCCGCGGCCTGCGCCGACGAGGGGATCGCACTGGCCCCCGTGCCGTCACGACGCAGGATCTCCTCCGCCAAGACGACGATCAGCAGCTTCTGACTCTCGGTCAGCATCGGGACGCCCTGCGTGATCATCCCGCCGACCACCTCGGGCGCGGTCACCGCGTCGACGTGCGGGCTCACCGTGTGGACGTCCACCTCGTAGGTGGTCGGCCCTGCCGTGAACACGATCGTGGTGTGGCCGAAGACCAGCGGCATCCGGGCGCCCGGTCCGAGCACCGCCGAGAATCCGACGTCGCCCGCAGACACGCTGGCCGAGAGATGCGCGCCCTGATTACTCAACCACCACAAGCCATTGACGTTGTGCAGCAACAAGAATCGACGGTGCAGATAGGGATTGTCGTCGACGGACAGATCCGCCTCACGCCCGATCCAGAACCGACGACCCGCCAGAATCCCGAACCGCTCGCCGCAATAGTCGACGAACGCACGCTCGGCCTGCGTCTGCGGAACCTGCCCGGACGTCATCGGCGAGCGCACCTCGACGCTGTCATGTGGGCGTGTCCTCCGACGTCTCGACGCTCTCCCCGCCGACCTCGCCCGACTCCTCGTCGCTGCGCACCGACACCACCACGACGGTCACGTTGTCGTGCGCGCCGACGAACAGCGCGGCGTCGACAAGGCTTGCCGCGGCATCCTCTGCGGAATCGGAACCCGCGAGAATCTCGGCGATCTCGGCGTCGGGCAGCTCGCCGGTCAATCCGTCGGAGCAGATGAGCAGGACATCGCCGGGTAGTGCCGGGGTGGAAAAGTAGTCGGCGTCCGGCTCGGACATACCCGCACCGAGCGCCCTGGTGATGACGTTGCGGCGCGGGTCGATTCGAGCCTGCTCGGCGGTGATCACACCGGCGTCGACGAACTCCTGAACCTGTGAATGGTCGCGTGTGAGCAGCTGCAGCGTGCCGTTCTGGAACCGGTACGTCCGCGAATCGCCGATGTTGAGGATCAGCCAGTGGAGGACGTCGTCGTCGGTGACGAGCACCGCGCCGGTCACAGTGGTCCCCGCTCGTCGGTCGGAGAAGCCATCGATACCACCGATGCGCTGCTGCGCGTCGACGAGCAGTCGGTCGAGTACGTCTCGGGTATCGGCGAGTTCGGCACCAGGCTCGACCTCCGCCAGCGTCAGGAGCGCCGCCTCACTGGCCAGCTCGCCACTCTCGTGCCCGCCCATGCCATCTGCGAGCAGATACCGTCCGGGCAACACGAGAGCGGCGTCTTCGTTGGCGTCGCGGACACGTCCGACGTCGCTGTACACCGACCAGTCGAGTCGCAGATCTCCGACGATGTCGCTGCCGGTCAGCGACGAATCACGGACGATGCTCACCGAGTCCATGGTCAGCAGATCCTACCGGCGGGCTCGCCACCCGCGGGTGACGTACCCACTGTCGGCGCGAACGTGTCCATGTCGTCGATGTCGCCTACCAGCCGCGCTCGGCAAGACGATGCGGTGCCGGGATGTCGTCGACGTTGATGCCGACCATCGCCTCGCCGAGTCCGCGCGAGACCTTCGCGAGCACATCCGGGTCGTCGTAGAACGTCGTTGCCTGCACGATCGCCGCCGCCCGCTGCGCGGGGTTACCCGACTTGAAGATGCCGGAACCGACGAACACGCCCTCAGCGCCGAGCTGCATCATCATCGCGGCGTCTGCAGGAGTGGCGATGCCGCCGGCGGTGAACAAGGTCACCGGCAGTTTGCCCGCGTTGGCGACCTCGACGACGAGATCGTACGGAGCCTGCAATTCCTTTGCCGCGACGTACAATTCGTCCTTCGGCAGCGAGGTGAGGCGTCGGATCTCATCGCGGATCTTGCGCATGTGGGTCGTCGCGTTCGAGACGTCGCCGGTGCCGGCCTCACCCTTGGAGCGGATCATCGCAGCACCTTCGGTGATGCGTCGAAGCGCCTCGCCGAGGTTGGTGGCACCACACACGAACGGCACCGTGAACGCGAACTTGTCGATGTGATTGGCGTAGTCGGCGGGCGTCAGGACCTCCGACTCGTCGATGTAGTCGACGCCGAGACTCTGCAGGATCTGCGCCTCGACGAAGTGTCCGATACGTGCCTTGGCCATCACCGGGATGCTGACCGTGTTGATGATCCCGTCGATCATGTCGGGGTCGCTCATGCGCGACACGCCACCCTGTGCACGGATGTCGGCGGGTACCCGCTCGAGCGCCATGACCGCGACAGCCCCCGCGTCCTCGGCGATCTTCGCCTGCTCGGGCGTCACGACGTCCATGATCACGCCGCCCTTGAGCATCTCGGCCATTCCGCGCTTGACACGGGCAGTGCCGTGTCCTGCCTGCGAGTCAGCAGCGGCGTGTCCGTTGACCGACGAGGTTGCGTCGGTCGCGGGCTGCTCCCCTGATTCGAATCGACTCACTGTAAGTCTCCTGATTTCGCGTTCACGGCCCATCGGCGATCCACTGGGCTCCTGGCATTACAGGATAGGCGACCCCGAATTGTGTCCTGGCCGCAGGTTCGCCGCACGTCAGGACGATTCGTCGTCGGGTGCCACCCGCTCGGAGATCTCGAAGTACGCGGGCGGTGCTGCCGTGCCTCCGAGCTTGAGCCAGCGCACAGGTCTGCGGGTTGCCAGCGCGCGCGTGTCGCGAACGGCGTCGTTGTAGAAGCGTCGTGCCATCATCACGCGGGTCTCGGCATCGGCGAGTTCGATCGACAGTGACGCCGGACGTACGCCGTTGTCGGTACGGGCGAGCGCCGCGGATACGTCGTTCTCCGCGTCCTCGCGCTGATCCGGCGTCGCGCGTTCGGCACGGTCGGCGACCGCGGTCAGTAAGGCCGCGGCCTTTCTGCCTCGGTCGTCGGTCGACGTCTCCATCCACGCCGCGATGGCCCGCGCGACGACGCTGCGTCGCTCGAGCGTGGACTCCAGCGACCGACGCGCAAGGTCGACACGAACGTTCAGCCGGTCGAGGCGATTGGCGGTCTTGTAGGCCCACGCCGCGGCCACGACCACGAGAACCACCACGACGAACACGATCGACGCCACGGTGCCCGAGACCGTGATCCCAGAGAACCGCACGGCGTCGGCAAGACTCGATGCCACTGAAAGTTGTTGGTGCGCCGCACCGTTCATGCTGTACCCACTCTGTCAGGGTCCACTCTTTCTGGGCCCACTCTTTCTGGGTCCACTCAGTCCGACACCACGACGGGTCCGGCGTCGACGGTGACCGTCTCGTATACGCGCAGGATCTGGTCGGCCACACGCGACCAGTCGTACTTCGCGGCTCTCGCCCGACCCGCTTCGACGAGGTCGGCGCGGGCGTCGTCGTCGGAGAGGAGTGCTGTCACAGCGTCGGCGAGCTCATCAGCAGCACCGACAGCAACCAGCTTTCCGGCACGGCCGTCGTCGAGAACGCGTCGGAAGGCGTCGAGTTTGCTCGCGACCACCGCTGCGCCCGCCGCCATGGCCTCCACCAGAACAATGCCGAAACTCTCGCCACCGAGATTGGGTGCCACGTACACGTCGGCCGACGCCAGCGCCCGCGCCTTGGTCTCGTCGTCGGCCTGACCGAGCAGTACGAGGTGGTCGGCGAGATCTCCTGCTCGACGCCTCAACGCACGCTCGTTGCCTCCGCCGACCACCAGGATCCGGACGTCGGGAAAACTCTCGACGATCGTCGGCAATGCACGCATCAGAATGTCGATGCCCTTGCGTGGCTCGTCGAAGCGACCGAGGAACAGCACCGACCGGCCGGGGTGCGGGTAGCCGGGCAGTGGAGGTGAGTCGGCGAAACCCGCACAGTTGATTCCGTTCGGGATCTCGACCGCGTCGGAACCCAGCGACTCCATCTGCCAGCGACGCGCGAGCTCCGACACGGCGATCTTCCCTGCGATCCGCTCGTGGTACGGGCGCAGGATTCCCTGAAATGTCTTCAACCACAACGACTTCGACGTCGAGGTGTGAAACGTCGTGACTATCGGCCCCAACGCGACCATCAACGCCAGCATCGACAGACTCGGCGAATTGGGTTCGTGGACGTGCAAGACGTCGAACTCGTTGTCGGCGATCCAGCGGCGAAGCGTCAGGTAGCCGTGTGGGCTGAAGCAGACGCGAGACACCGACCCGTTGTAGGGCAGGGCCACCGCGGGACCCGCCGACACCACGTAGTCCGGCAGCACCGTCTCGTCGGCGGCTGGCGCGAGGACGCTCACGGTATGGCCACGGTCGATGAACACCTCGGCGAGCTCGACCACATGTGCCTGCACGCCGCCCGGAACGTCGAACGAGTACGGACAGACCATTCCGATCTTCATCCGGTGCTCTCGATTCGCGCACGACGCTCCGCCGACCAGTCGGATTCCCAGAGCGGCTGCAACATGTGCCAGTCCGCGGGATGTGCCGCGATGTTCGTGGCGAAGGCGTCGGCCACCGCCTGGGTGGCTTGCTCGACGCCGCCCGACACGTCGGCCGACTCTCCGACCAGGATTTGCGACCTCCCGTCCGGGAGGAAGAAGTGGTGTACGGGCATGAGCGCTGCGCCCGTCTCGATAGCGAGGCGCGCAGGCCCGGCGGGCATGCGGGTCGGCTCACCGAAGAACTGCACCGGAACGCCGTGGCGGGTCAGGTCGCGTTCTGCGAGCAGACATACCACCGACCCTTCGCGAAGTCTGTCGGCGAGACGCGCGAACGGAGGCTGTTCCCCACCGGTGAGCGGAAAGATCTCGAACCCGAGGCTCTCGCGATACGCGACGAATTGATCGAACAGCGACTCCGGTTCGAGTCGTTCGGCCACTGTCGAGAATCGATGACCGCGATTGATCAGCCACACCCCGGCCATGTCCCAGTTGCCGCTGTGCGGCAACGCGAAGATGAGCCCCTTGCCCTTCGCGATCTCGGCCTCGAAGCGGGCGACATCGTCGTCGGCGATGTGCACCGACGCCGCGGCGTTCGCCAGTCCCATGGCGGGCAGGCGAAAGGCTTCGTACCAGTACCTGGCATACGAGCGCATCGCGTCGGCGACGAGTTCGTCCGGCACGTCCTGCGGCCGCGTGGCTCCGATCACGCGGGCAAGATTGCGTCGCAACTGCTGCGGGCCGCCGTTGCGGCGACCGACCATCGCGCCCGCGCCCTCGAAAACGGTTCTGCCCCAACTGTCCGGAAGCAGACGCACACCGGCCCATCCGGCCCGGTAGCCCAGGTCGGAGACGTACCCGCCGAGGCGGCTCACCGGCTTCCGGTGCCTGCGTCGGGCCCGGCCTGGGTCTCGGTGTCGGGGTCGGTCGCGGCTTCAGCATCGGTCCCGGTGTCAGTGTCGGTCGAACTCGACGCCAGTGGGATCAGGTCTCGGGCACCCGGTGACCGGGAAATCGACCACATGCGCTGTCCGACGGTGATCACGCTCCCGATCGCGAGAAGCCACATGGCGACGTGAATCGCCCACCACAGTCCGAGACCGGTGAAGCCCGCTCCCACCAGAACGATGATCAGCCGGTCCGGGCGCTCGATGAGACCGCCGTCGCCATACAGACCCGACGCCTCGGCGCGTGCCTTGGCATACGAGATGACCTGCGAGGTCACCAGACAGATCATCGTGGCGACGAACAGCCACTGGTGCGGCTGCGTCCACGCGCACCACCACGCGAGACCCGCGAAGATCGCGCCGTCGGCGATGCGGTCGCAGGTGGCGTCGAGCACCGCACCGAATCGGGTTCCGCCACCGCGGGCTCGCGCCATCGCGCCATCGAGCATGTCGAACATCACGAACAGCCAGATGACCATCGTGCCCCAGAAGAGGTGGCCCATCGGGAACAGCGTCACCGCCGCCGCGACAGTCGCCACGGTGCCGATCACGGTCATGGCGTCAGGAGTCAGCCCGGTGCGCAGCAACGCACGTCCGAGCGGCAACGTCACCTTCGACACCGACGCCCGGCCTCGAATGCTCAGCACCGCACCGCTCCTTCCCGACCGTTCAGTCCTGTACCTGCACTGCTCATGCGGTGCGGTCGCGCGCTCATGGGGCGTCGAGCTGCTTCCACGCGTCCGACAGCAGCGCACGGGTATCGCGCAGCAACTGTGGCATGACTTTTGTCTCGCCGACAACCGTGATGAAGTTCGCGTCGCCCACCCACCGCGGCACGATGTGCTGGTGGATGTGCTCCGACAACGAGCCGCCTGCGGCGTAACCGAGATTCAGACCCACGTTGAACGCGTTCGGATTCGACACCGCCTTGATCGTGCGGATCATGCGCTGCGTGAACCCCATCAACTCGTCGGCCTCGCCTGCGGTCAGCGCTTCGAGGTCTGCGACCTGCCGATACGGCACGATCATCGTGTGGCCGGGGTTGTACGGGTACAGGTTGAGCACCGCGTAGACGTGCTCTCCACGCGCCACGATCAACCCGTCCTCGTCAGTCATCGTCGGGATGTCGAGGAAGGGGTGCCCGGTGAGGTCCGAGCCGTCGGCTGCCTTCTTCACGACCGGCGGGTCGGCCGTGATGTAGGTCATCCGGTGCGGACTCCACAGCCGCTGTAGCCGATCGGGATCGCCGGTACCGCAATCGCGGATCTCACCGGCGTGAGCACCGGTCGGGGCCCCACCGCTCGACTCGTCGTCGGCGTCAGGCATCTCCTGCACCTTCGATCAGCTCCTTGGTCGGAGACTCGTTGCGACGGGCGGAAATCCACTCGTCGATGATTCTGACCGCGTCGGCGACGGGAACGCCGTTGACCTGAGTGCCGTCTCGGAATCGGAAGCTCACCGCACCCGCCTCGACGTCACGCTCGCCTGCGAGAAGCATGAACGGCACCTTGCCGGTGGTATGCGTGCGGATCTTCTTCTGCATGCGGTCGTCGGAGTAGTCGACCTCGGCGCGAATTGCCTTGGCCTTCAACTGATCCATGACGCTCTGAAGGTGGTCGACGAACGCCTCGGCAACAGGGATGCCGACGACCTGCACCGGCGACAGCCATGCCGGGAAGGCGCCCGCGTAGTGCTCGGTGAGCACGCCGAAGAACCGCTCGATCGAACCGAACAGAGCGCGGTGGATCATGACGGGGCGATGCTTGGCGCCGTCGGAGCCGGTGTACTCGAGGTTGAAGCGTTCCGGCAGGTTGAAGTCGAGCTGAATGGTCGACATCTGCCAGGTGCGGCCCAGCGCGTCCTTGACCTGGACGGAGATCTTGGGTCCGTAGAACGCGGCGCCACCGGGATCGGGTACGAGGTCGAGTCCGGACTCGCCCGCAACCTCGGCGAGCGTGTTGGTCGCGATCTCCCAGGTCTCGTCGTCGCCGACGGACTTCTTGGGATCCCGCGTCGACAACTCCAGATAGAAATCATCGAGACCGTAATCGCGAAGCAGATCGAGGACGAAGGTCAGCAGCGAGCGCAGTTCGTCACGCATCTGCTCGCGGGTGCAGTAGATGTGTGCGTCGTCCTGAGTGAACCCCCGTGCGCGGGTCAGCCCGTGGATCACGCCCGACTTCTCGTAGCGGTAGACGGTGCCGAACTCGAAGAGGCGCAACGGAAGTTCTCGATACGAGCGTCCACGCGCGTCGAAGATCAGGTTGTGCATCGGACAGTTCATCGGCTTCAGGTAGTAGTCCTGAGCCGGCTTGCGCACCGAGCCGTCGTCGTTGAACTCGGCGTCGAGCTGCATAGGCGGGTACATGCCGTCGGCGTACCAATCGAGGTGTCCCGACACCTCGAACAGGTTGCTCTTGGTGATGTGCGGCGTGTTGACGAACTGATATCCGGCAGCGATGTGACGCTTGCGCGAGTAGTCCTCCATCTCGGTGCGGATGATGCCGCCCTTCGGATGGAACACCGGTAGGCCCGAACCGATCTCGTCGGGGAAGCTGAACAGGTCGAGCTCTGCACCCAGTCGTCGATGGTCGCGCTTCTCGGCCTCCGCGAGCATCTCGAGGTAGGTGTCCTGAGCTTCCGACGACTCCCATGCGGTGCCGTAGATGCGCTGAAGGTCGGCGTTGTCCTGATCGCCGCGCCAGTAGGCAGCCGAACTCCTGGTGAGCTTGAACGCGGAGATGTACTTGGTGGTCGGGACGTGCGGACCACGGCACAGATCGCACCAGATCACCTCGCCGGTGCGGGGATTCAGGTTGTCGTACGCGGTGAGTTCAGCCCCGCCGACCTCCATGACCTCGCTGTCGTCGGCCGCGCCCTTGTCGTCGATCAACTCGAGCTTGTACGGCTCCTTGGCGAGCTGCACCCGGGCCTCGTCCTTCGACGCGTAGACCCGTCGCGAAAACTTCTGACCCGACTTGATGATCTGCTTCATCTTCTTCTCGAGCGCGGTGAGATCTTCGGGGGTGAAGGGCTCTGCGACGTCGAAGTCGTAGTAGAAGCCGTCCTTGATCGGCGGCCCGATCCCGAGCTTTGCCTCGGGAAAGAGATCCTGCACGGCCTGTGCGAGCACGTGCGCCGTCGAATGCCTGATCACGCTCCGGCCCGCCTCGGTGTTGGCGGCAACCGGTTCGACGTCAGTGTCGAGATCGGGAGCCCAGGAGAGATCGCGCAGTTGGCCTGCGGCATCACGAACGACGACGACGGCCTCGGGTCCCTTGTTGGGCAGTTCGTGCTCGCGCAGCGCCGTGCCCGCGGTGGTCCCGGCCGGCACACGGATCGTGGCTGGGCTGGTCACCATTGCGTTGTCGGGCACTTCGCTGCTCCTTGATGCGAGGCGGGCGTCGTGCCCGCCTGTGAGTATCGGTGTTCGTGCACGTCGATCGTATCTGCGGGCGCCCCGTCGGCCACCACCGCGGCCGGGATGTCCTACAGGATCGGGCTCGTGAGCCACGAAGCGTCGAGGTTCACCCAGTTCGCGGCAGTTCCCAGCACACCCAGGACCCACAGGGAGGCGAGTACGACGACGCAGGTGACGATGCCGAAAGCCCCCTGCACAGACCAGTGACGTTTCTTCATCCAATCGAGCCAGGCGTCGTATTTGCTTCGCGCGAAGCGCAGTAGCCGTTGAGCCCACGAGAATTCCGACGCGAGGATGCCGAGTCCCAAGAACACGATCAACCAGCCGGGGCCGGGATACGGAATGGCGACGATGCCGCCCGCGAGCACCAGCGCACCGACGACGCCGACAATGATCCGATAGGTGAGGTTCAGACGCGCGTCACGCCGGATGACGAATCTGCGTTGACGACTCCAGATGCGTATTCGTTGCCACGTCGGCACGCAGTACTCCACTCTCCGCGTTTGCTGTCTCCGACGCCGTGGGGCTGACGGCACCGGACGACTCGATGTGTCCAGGGTACGTATCCGGCTGCGTCACCTCCCCACGCGCGTCGGCGCGACGCTGTCGAAACTCGGCTGCCAGCGTGACGATGATCGTGAGCAACAGGATCAGTGGATAACACCCGGAGTAGAGGATGACCGTGATGCGATCGAACACTCCCGGATCGGGATATCGCGGCATCATGAACAGCCCGACCGCAATGATGTGATCGGCTCCGTAGTGGCTTCCGCTGCCCCAGTAGTTCCACCAGTACGAAAACGACAGCGCGCCGACCGTCAGCGGGGCCAACCACCGCCACCAGTACCTACGTCCGCGGATGCTGCCCCGGTACGCGAAGTCGAAGGCGACGACCAGCAGCGGTACCACCCACACCCAGTGATGACCCCACGAGAACGGTGACACCGTCGCCGCGGTCATTCCCGCGGTGGTCACCGACAGCAGGCGGCGTCCGCGCCGGTAGGACACGACCGCTGCCCAGAGCCCGAGAATCGCCGCGACGAGCGCCACGGGCATCCACATCCAGTCGGGCGGCGAGAACAGCGGCCCGACCGGTGCGGGCTCGGAGAACCGTCGAACATCGAAATACGCGAGCATCTGCGCGATGAACCCATTCACCGACTGGTTCGCCGGTGAATCCACGCGTCCGATACGTGACTCGCCGGTCACGTATGTCGTCCAGTACTGATGGGCGTCGGCCCTGATGACCAGGTATCCGATCACGACGGTGATGGCGAACCCCACGACTGCCATCGCCGCGGCCCGCCAGCGACGCAGCACGAGCAGGTACACGACGAAGAACGCGGGGGTCAGCTTCAGCCCCGCCGCGATGCCGACGCCGAGACCACGCAGCCTCGATCGCGGATGGAGCAGATCGAGAAAGACGAGGTCGAGCAGGATGATGAACATCAAGAAGACGTTGATCTGGCCGAGCCAGATCGTCGTCCGTACTGGTTCGAGCACCGTGACACAGATGGCTCCGCACACACCGAAGATCGCGAGTTTGCTGTCTGCCTTGTAGCCGAGCGTGCGCATGCCGAGGTATACCGTCGCCACGAGCGCGAGGAAGATCGCCACCCACCACACGATCTTCGCCACCAGCGCACTCATCAGCGCGAAGAGGGTGAACACCACAGCAGAAAATGGCGGATAGGTGAAGCTCAGACGACCCCACACCGGAAATTCGTAGAGTGGTCGGCCATCGAGCACGACACGTCCACCCGCTCGGTAGACGTACAGATCGGTGGCGTTGTCGAACAGCCCGTTGAACTGCGCGCCGATCGGGATCACGAAGATATGCCAGATCAGCGCGAGGACGGCGAGTACTCCGACCGCGAGCACCGGCTTCCAACCGAGTACCAGCGGCGACGGTCGCTGATCGACGGTGGTGCTCGCAGACATGAACACACCGTAGCCAAGACTTATCGCAGGTCAGAAACCGAATCGCCGAAGGCGTCGATTGTCTGATTCCGTACCGGTCGACGACCAGCCCGGATCGCCCGTCGTCGCGAAGTCGACCCACGCTCGATGCATCTCGTCGGCGACCTGCTGGTCCGGCTCGGGGCCGACGAGGGAGTGCGCCTGGTCGAGGTGATCGAAGACGAACGGGATTTCGACGGCGTGACCTGCCCTGATGTCGGCGATCGGACTCCGGTACCCGAACTCGTAGAGGTGCGTCGAGCCCGATGGACGCGACGCGGCGAGCGTAGTCGTCGGGCCGGAGAATGCGCGTACGGTGAGTGCCTGCGCGAGCACGTCTCCTGGGCTGGCACCGGCGTCGAGTCCGGCGCGGAGCTGGTCGATGCCATTCGGCTGCCGACCGAGTACCGCTGCGGCAGCCTGCTCTGTGATCGCATCGGCTCCGCCCGACGCCGCGAGGAAGAATCGGAACTCGTCGGCGTTCCAGCCTGCCAGCAGCGGAACATCGGCCCCGGCGCCCGACGCGATCGCCTCCTGCGGCACGGAGGTGAGGACGTCACCGTCGACGACGGGGAACTGGCTCATGATGCCCATCCCCTTGGCAACCGTCGACTCACCCCACAGGGCGGGGTCGGGGTTCACCATGCATTCGAGTGCCAGTTGCGACTGGGCCGCGAGCAACGCGACGGGATCGACCTCGGCAAACGACTGTGCGTCGGCGTCGACACCGAGGATCTCCGACAGCCGCCCGGTGACCAGACGGGCATCGTCGATCTCAGCGGCCGCTGTACCGTTGCCGCTCTGCATGATCGCTCGCCGGAACAGACCGCGCGCAAGCGGCGACGCCAGTAGCGACGCGACGCTCATGGCTCCGGCCGATTCGCCGAAGATCGTCACGTTGCCGGGGTCGCCCCCGAAGCTCGCAATATTCGCGTGCACCCACTCGAGGGCCGCGATCTGATCGCGCAATCCCCTGTTCTCGACGCCGCCGCTCACCGACGCGAAACCCGCTGTGCCGAGCCGATAATTGAGGCCGACGCAGACCACACCGTCGCGGGCGAACGTATCCCCGGCGTAGATGGCCAACCGGTTGGAACCACGGGTGAACGCACCGCCGTGAATCCACACCATGACCGGTAATCCGCCCGCACTCTGATCCGGGGTCCACACGTTGACAGTGAGGTAGTCGTCGCCGAGTTCGATCACGTTGTCGAGCAGTGCGGCGATCGGCGCCGGGTACGGGACCTGCGGTGCCGTCGGCCCGTACTCGACGGCTGTGCGCACACCGTCCCAGGAGTCGACCGGCCGGGGTGAGTCGAACGCCGCAGGCCCGACAGGAGGAGCAGCGCAGGGAAGGCCGAGAAAGGCCGACACGCCATCGGATCTGCGACCCGAAATACGCCCGGCGGTTGTCGTGACGACGGGGGTCTGGACATGTGTTCGCGTCATGCTCGCGGACAGTACGCCGTGACGACGCCCAGCCGGATGCGATCGCGAAGATATCTCGGATCATCGTCTCATAACTTGTCCCAACTGTCTCATAACTCCGACAGTTCGGGAGTTCGACGATCCGTCTTATTGTCTTGGTCTCGCTCGTTTAGAGGGAAACTCGTGGATCGGTAACTGTGTCTCGAAACGCCGTCGCCAAATCTCATTTTGTCGGTAGTTCTGCGATACGTTGTTGGACATGGCACAGCCCCCTCCGTCCGCGCAGCACATGCTGCTCGGATACGCGCGTACGAGTGCGGTGGCGCCGGCACTCGACGAGCAAGTCGATACCCTTGTCTCCCACGGCGTCGCCCAGCGTCGGATCTACACGGACGACACCCTCGCGGGAGTCGTTGCGGCACAACGGCCCGGCTTCGATGCTCTCCTCGACTACGCCCGCCCGGGCGACCTTCTCATCGTCGTCAGCATGGACCGGTTGGGGCGCTCCGCCGACGAAGTCCTGGCGACCGTCCGCACGCTCACCGAACTCGACGTGGGGATACAGGCCCTGCGCGAGGGCCTGAGCACGCACGACGACGGCGGCTCCACACTCGTCGGTGTCCTCGCGTCGCTCGCCGTCGCCAACGACGAGATGAGTGCCCTCGGGCGTCGAGCGCGCAGCCCAGGCGACCGTCATCGAGCCGGACACCTTGGACGTCCACGAGCGCTGACCGACGAGCAGGTCGAGCTCGCGCGACGCCTTCGCGAGAACGGCGATTCCGTCCCGACGATTGCCGCCGTGCTCGGCGTCAGTCGCGCCACCCTGTACCGCACCCTCGCAGAAAAGAGAGCCACCAGATGACCAGCGGCCGAATTGTCGCGTTCCCGGTGTCGACGCCCCCGACGACGCGTCAGCCCTCGCTCGTCGACGACACGATCGACGAAGATGCGTTCCAACGCGGATTCGACGACGCGACAACGTATCTCGCGACCATGCCGGATACCTGGGCGCGTCACCACGCGTCGTCGGCGCTCGCTTCGGGCGACATTCCCGAGATCACCCAAAGCTACGAACGCGGGTACCGCGCCGCTCTGTACGGCTTCGTGAGACAGGCTCGCCGCTGACTGCCACGTGTGCGCGCTGACTACCATCGTTGGCGCAGACCCCGCTCGAGAATCCGAACAGAGAAGAGACTTCTATGACCAGGCTGATGATCATTCTCGGAAGTGTCCGCGAAGGCCGGATCGGCGGCCCCATCGCCGAATGGGTCAAGGCAGCAGCCGATGCCGACGACCGTTACGACGTCGACTTCGTCGACCTCGCAGAGCTCAATCTTCCGTTCATGGACGAGCCGAACCATCCCCGTCTCAAGAACTACGTGAAGGACCACACCAAGGCGTGGAGCGCTCGCGTCGAGGCAGCGGACGGGTTCATCTTCGTCTTTCCCGAGTACAACTACAGCTACTCCCCCGCCATCAAGAACGCGCTCGACTACCTGCACAGCGAGTGGGATCGCAAACCCGTCG
The DNA here is from genome assembly GCF_000248055.1 of Gordonia sputi NBRC 100414. Lineage (GTDB taxonomy): Bacteria > Actinomycetota > Actinomycetes > Mycobacteriales > Mycobacteriaceae > Gordonia > Gordonia sputi. The sequence continues at coordinate 17,132 of NZ_BAFC01000064.1, forward strand.
GCTTCGTCAACTGGGGCGGCAACTCGGCGGGAACACGCGCCCAGGTCGCGCTGCGGGTCGTCGTGTCAGCACTCGGACTCGTCATGACCAAGGGCAACGTCGAGATCAACTTCCCGCAGAAGCAACTGACCGACGACGGCATCTTCGAGCCGAACGAGCAGCAGAGCGCCGTGGTCAAGGCTCAGCTCGACGAGATCGTGAAGCTGTCTGAAGCTTTGGCACCGCTTCGCGGATGACGAGCTTTGGCACCGCTTCGGAGTTGAGAGTCATTATTTCATTGCGGACCGAAACCGACCGCAATCGCTGAGAGGCTCTGATCAGAAGTTCACACCACCTCTGATCGGAGCCTTTCGATGTATTCACCGCAGCGCGACAATGAAGCAACCGGTATCGCCAACTACGTGGATCAGCACCTCGACGCGATCCGCGCCGCGGCATTCGGCCTCACGGAGGCGCAGCTGCGCGAAACCCCCTGTCGGAGCGAACTTTCCATCGGCGGCCTGATCAAGCACACCCTCGACGGCATGCGTGGCGCAATCGAGCGCCTCTCCGGTGAGGACGTCACGCCGACGGTCGACGCGGACGGCGTCGCCGACTACCTGGCCGGTTTCGTTGTGGGCGAGGACGAGTCGGTCGACGATCTGCTCAGCGACTTCGACAGCACACGCGAACAACTGCGTCGACTGATTCTGGCCAGCGATCCAGACGCCGACGCTATTGCGCCGCCCGCTCCCTGGTACGGCCAGTTCGAGCCGCAACCCATTCGGTTGCGCTACTTCCTCATTCACCTCATCGAGGAGTACGCGCGTCACGCGGGGCACGCCGACATCATCCGAGAGCAGATCGACGGCATGGCCGTACCCGCTCTGGTGATGACGCTCGAGGGCGTGCCCCCGAACCAGTTCTTCACACCATACGAGCCTGCCGCGGGGACCATCGGAGCGTGAAGGGTTGTCACCCAGGCTAGGTGCTCGTGGGCACCGGTGACTGTGATTCTCCACGGCTCGTCTCACATTTCAGTCCGCTGTCGCGACTACAGTTCATCCACCGCCACGGCGAAGCGCGGCACGCCGATGTCTGCCGAGCGTTGGGGATCCCCGAGACCGACAACGCGCACCACCTGGCCGCGATCCGGTCCGGCACCTGGCCCGCGAAGGTCACGTTGCCGAACACCCCTACGGCATAGCCTGTTCGTCGTGGGAAGTTCCCACGGCGCGCGGCGTGCGCGCCTCGGTCTGATCGGTTCACCGCCCGCTCACCCGAAACTAACACCGCCGCCCTACTTCGGGGCCATCGAACGGGGCGGCGGTGTTGTTTGTATGTCAGGTACCGAGGTCCGCCCAGTGATCAGGATGCTTCACCACATCAACGCGCACCTGATTGCCACTGTCGTTCAGCTCCAGGCAGTTTCGCACCCGGTCCGGCAAACCGCGCTGCGTGCATCGACACGACCACCCGAGCGTGCGCATCGCCCGGATAATCAGTTCGAGCTTGTTGATCGACTTGTAAATGTCACTCGCGGTGATCCCGAGGTCTGTGCTTCTAG
>NZ_BAFC01000063.1 GCF_000248055.1 Gordonia sputi NBRC 100414
GTTTCGATATCGTCGAGCACACGGTGGTCCGTGACCGCCGTGACGTGTCGGCGTCGACGATCGCCGACCTCGTGGCCATGGGGCCGACGGCCTTCCATCGCGATCGTGACGAGATCGAGCGTGCCGCACACGCATTCGCGCCGGGATCGTCGACGACGCCGGTCACCGTCGCCGTGACGGTCACGGTGTGTCAGGCCAGCGTCGACCGGTAGACGTCGAGTGTCTGTTCGGCGATGGAGTCCCACGAGAACTCGGATTCGGCGCGCTCGCTTCCTGCGATACCCATCGCGGTGGCCGCTGTCGGATCGCCCACGACGTCGTTGACTGCCTCGGCGATTCCGCGTTCGAAGCCGACCGCATCGGTGGGATCGTAGGGAACGAGTCGTCCGGTGACGTTGTCGCGCACCACTTCCGGGATACCGCCGACGGCCGACGCGACTACAGCCGTTTGGCACGCCATCGCCTCGAGGTTGACGATTCCGAGTGGCTCGTACACCGAGGGGCACACGAAAACATCTGCCGCGGTGAGGATCTCGCGGATTCGAGGTAGCGGGAGCATCTCTCGCACCCAATACACTCCGTCGCGCGCGGCAGCGAGCTCGGCCACGGCGGCCTCGGTCTGCGCTGCGATCTCGGGGGTGTCGGGGGCGCCTGCACACAAGACGAGCTGGATCGCCGGATCGAAATGATGTGCGGCGGCGATGAGATGTCCGACGCCCTTCTGGCGCGTGATGCGTCCGACGAACGCGACGACGGGACGCTTCGGGTCGACTCCCAGCCGCACGAGCGTCGACTCCTGGTTGTACGGCTCGTCGACCGGGTACCACAGCGTCGTGTCGATTCCGTTGCGCACGACGTGAACTCGCTCAGGGTCCAACCGCGGGTAGGCGTTCACCACGTCGGCGCGCATGCCCGAACTCACCGCGATGACGGCATCGGCGTACTCGACGGCGTTGCGTTCCGACCAACTCGACACCTGATAGCCGCCGCCGAGTTGCTCGGCCTTCCAGGGCCGCAGTGGTTCGAGGGAGTGGGCGGTCAGGATGTGTGGAATGCCGTACAGGCGAGCGGCGAGATGCCCGGCGGTACCGGTGTACCAGGTGTGCGAGTGCGCGATGTCGGCGCCTGCCGCTCCCTGCGTCATCCGAAGATCCGTCGAGAGCATCGACAGCGCCGGATTGGCGTCGGCCAGTGCGGGGTCGGGGGAGTAGACGAAGGCGTCGTCCCGGGGGACGCCCATGCAGTGCACGTCCACGGTGACGAGACTTCGAAGATGCCGGACCAGTTCGGTGACATGAACTCCCGCACCGCCGTAGACCTCGGGTGGATACTCCCGCGTCATCATCGCCACCCTCATGGGTCCTGACGCTAGTGCCATGCGTCGGAGTTCGCCATTCACGCATGGAATCGCTCGAGAACGGACCCGCGATTCGTATGGCCCCACTGATGGTTGGCGGTTACGTTGGGAGTGTGAGATCGCAGCCGCACGTTCTCGGAATCGTCCTCGCCGGTGGCGAGGGAAAACGCCTGTACCCGTTAACCAAGGACCGCGCCAAACCCGCCGTTCCGTTCGGCGGTGCGTACCGGCTGATCGACTTCGTGCTCTCGAATCTGGTCAACGCGGGGTACGAGCGAATCTGTGTGCTGACACAGTACAAGTCGCACTCGCTCGACCGTCACATCTCGCAAACCTGGTGGACATCAGGATTTCATGGCGAGTACATCACGCCCGTCCCGGCGCAGCAGCGTCTCGGTCCGAGGTGGTACACGGGCAGTGCCGACGCGATCTATCAGTCGCTGAACCTGATCTTCGACGAGCAGCCGGAGTACATCGTCGTGTTCGGTGCCGATCACGTGTACCGGATGGATCCATCGCAGATGGTCGAGGCGCACATCGCGTCCGGTGCCGAGGTGACCGTGGCAGGCATTCGGGTGCCGCGCGTCGAGGCGTCGGCCTTCGGTGTCATCGACTCCGATGACTCGGGCAAGATCACGCGTTTCCTGGAGAAGCCGAGCGATCCGCCTGGGACGCCTGACGATCCGGACGTCACCTTTGCGTCGATGGGCAACTACGTGTTCACGACGGATGCTCTTGTCGAGGCGATCATCAAGGACGCGGCCGATGCCGACTCCGATCACGACATGGGTGGCGACATCATCCCGAGCTTCGTCGACCGCAAGGCCGCCTACGTCTACGACTTCAAGGACAACGAGGTTCCCGGGGCAACCGAACGCGACAAGGGCTACTGGCGTGACGTCGGAACGCTCGACGCATTCTACGACGCCCACATGGATCTCGTGTCGGTGCACCCGGTCTTCAATCTCTACAACCAGAACTGGCCGATACGTGCCGAGTCGTTGAACGTTCCGCCTGCCAAGTTCGTGCAGGGTGGCTCTGCGCAGGATTCCGTCGTCGGCGGCGGCAGCATCATCTCGGGTGGAACGGTGTCGCAGTCGGTCATCTCTGCGAACGTGCATGTCGAAGACGGCGCGATCGTCGAGGGCAGTGTGTTGATGCCCGGCGTGCGGATCGGCAAGGGCGCCGTTGTGCGGCATGCGATTCTCGACAAGAACGTCGTCGTCTCCGACGGCGGGCAGGTCGGCGTCGACCTCGCTGCCGACCGCGACCGCTTCGCCGTCAGCAACGGCGAGGTGGTCACCGTCGGCAAGGGCATCCGCATCTGAGCTCACGCTCGCGGCAGGGTGCTCTCAACCCTGCTGTCGGGCCGCGAGCTGCGCCAGGGCGGCGGCGACGAGGGATTCGATCTCGGTGCCGTCGTCATGGGGCAGCGCGTCCACGGGCCACCAGCGCAGGTCGTCCGACTCCGAGCTGATGTCGAAGTGCGGCAGCTTGCCATCCGGTTGCGGCGGCGCGACCGCGGCGAAGCGGACGTCGAGGTGTCGGGTCGGCACGCCGAGCGAGCAGGTGATGGGGTGGGTGTGCAGTTGCGCCAATGCGCCGAGCGTGAGGTCGTCGATCCCCGACTCCTCGCGCGCTTCGCGCAGTGCGGCGTCGGCGATCGAGTCGTCGGATTCCTCGCAGTGCCCACCGAGCTGAATCCATTTGCCCACACGCGGATGCAGTGTCAGCAGGACGTGGGTGTGCGTGGCGTCGAACACGATCGTCGACGCGGTGAGATGTCCGGGCACGCTGCGGCGTAGACATGCATTCGGCTGCGCGTCGAGAAATGCGAGATAGGCGTGGCGCAGCGAATCCTGTTCGGGCGCCTGGGTATTCCATGACCGAAGAAGTTCGACGGCCGATGAGTGCAGGGAATCAGTGCTCATCTCTCGATCACCCACTCGTCGGTCGGAGCCGGCGCGCGTAGCTGCTGTGGCTTGGCGGGGTGCCCGATGGCTATGGCGCCCAAGGGTTCCCATGACGGGTCGACGTCGAGCTCGCGACGCACGACCTCCGGCGCGAAGATCGTCGACCCGACCCAGCAACTGCCGAGTCCGCGGGCAGACAGCGCGACGAGCAGGCTCGCGACCGCGCCGCCCGCGGCGACGGTGAACATCGTGTGCTCCGCGGCGTTGCGACGTGAGTCGGGGTAGGTGTGCGCGCCGTCGCCGGTGAGCATCGGGATCACCAGTTCCGGTGCGTCGTAGAGTATCTGGCCGCGCCGCACGCGCTTGGCGATCGACTCCGGTGACTTGTCGTCCGACGAGAGGTCGGCCCGCCACGCGTCACCCATCGCATCGAGGAGGCGGACACGACGCTCGCGTGAACGTACCCAGACGAAGCGGAACGGATGCGTGTGGTGGGGCGCAGGCGCGGTCAACGCGTCGGCGAAAGCGGCTCGGAGATCTTCGGGCGCAACAGGTTCTTCTGAGAAGGACCGGATCGATCGCCGGGTACGGATCGCCTCAATCCTGCCCTGGTCGATCGCCTCGGCGGTCCCGAGGCGGAACAGGTCCTCGTCGGCCGGTCGGACGAGCTGTGCCGCCGACGAGCCGTCGTCGTGCACGCGAAGCCCCCGCACCACCGCGACCGGTACGCCGTCGAGCTTTCCCTTCACCAGGTCTGCGGCAGAGGCGATCTCGTCGGCAACGGCGATGTCGGTGACGATCAACGGGTTGCCGTACGAATCCTCGCCGCCCTCGTAGGGGTGGCTCACGGCGATTCCCGACGCGCCGATGGCGACGTCGGTCTGACCGGTACGCCACGCGCGGCCCATCGTGTCGGTGACGATGACCGCGACGTGGTGACCCGTGCGCTCGGCGATGGCCTCACGCAACAGCCGCGCGCTGCCGTCGGGGTCGTCGGGGAGTAGCGCGATCTGGTCGGTGGGCACGTTGGAACCGTCGACGCCCGCGGCCGCCTGCACGAGGCCGAGTTTGTTCTCTGTGATGAGCGTGCGGTTCTTGCGCGCGAGGACGCGCACCGACTCGGCTTCGATGAGCTTGCGCCGCAGGGCATCACGCTCGTCGGGGTCGGTGGGTGCCGGAATCATCCGGCCCTCGGTCTTGGAGAAGACCTTGCTGGTGACGACGACGACGTCGTCGTTGCGCAACCACGGGGCGCGGCGTGTGATCTCCGCGGCGAGGTCGGTGGTGGCGTCGAACTCGGGCAGACCGGTGACGGGGATGATCTCCAGAGCCGCGGGGGCGCGGTGGTCGCGGAGGATCCCGACTCGCGATGCTGCGCCGGCGTCGGCCGTCATCGGGCGTCTCCGGCGGCGTCGGGGCGGGCGGGGTGTAGAATGTCGACGCCGACGAGGGCGCACGCGTCACGGACCATCACGGCTGTCGTCTGTGGATCGCTCATCAGCAGTGGTGCCGTTCCGATGGCGATGCCGTCGACGTGTGCGGTGTCGCCCTCGGCGATGAGCCATCCGTCGAGGATTCCGTTGCCACTGCGTGCCCCGTAGTGTGCGGCGATCGCCTCTGCGGACGACTCGACGCCGATGACCGACAGGCACTCGTCGGCCATTCCCCGCAGCGGTCGATTGTCGATGACCGGGGAGATGCCGACCACGGGTGCCGACGTGGTGCGCAACGCGCTCCGGATGCCGGGGACGCTGACGATCGCGCCGATGCTGACGACGGGATTGCTCGGTGCGAGCAGGATGATGTCGGCGTCTGCGATCGCTTCGGCCACCCCCGGTGCTGGCGCGGTGTCGTCGGACCCGACCTGTGCGAACCCGAACGTCGGGATCTGCGCACGATGGCGAACCCACCACTCCTGGAAGTGGATCGCGACGCGCTCGCCTTCGCGCCCATCGGGTTTGGAGACGACGACGTGTGTCTCGTGACGTTCGTCGGTGGCGGGAAGAAGTCGCACGCCGGGCTGCCAACGACGACACAGCGCGGCGGTGACATCGGAGAGCCGGTATCCGGCGTCGAGCATCTGCGTACGGATCAGATGTGTCGCCAGGTCGCGGTCGCCGAGTCCGAACCAGTCGGGATCGGCTCCGTAGGCGGCCAGTTCCTCCTTGGCGTGCCACGACTCGTCGGCTCGGCCCCAACTGCGCTCCGGGTCGATTCCGCCGCCGAGCGTGTACATACAGGTGTCGAGATCGGGACAGATGCGCACGCCGTGCATCCATGCGTCGTCACCGACGTTGACCACCGCGGTGATCTCGTTTCCGCTGCTCGACGCCGCGTCGCCCGCGGCGTCGGGAAACGGCGTCGGACCGAGCAGTTCGCGAACTCCGGACAAAAATCGTGCGCCGCCGACACCGCCGACGAGTACCGTCACCTTCACAACGACCCACTCTAGTGAGTCCGGATCGAATCGATATCATGGACCACGACGCTGCGCCCGCCATTCGCGTCCGATGTGACATTGATGTGTCCCCGCAACACAACTCGTGTCTTACGGGGAGTTTTTGTCAGTCGATGGTATTAAGGAATATTTCGATTCAACTTGACCGGACACGTCTCTGGCGTGTCTAATCACATCAGTGTCATTTCTGGTTCGAGATCGAGAATCGGTGCATCGCAACGAAGTTCGATCACGTGTTCGAATACAGAAAGGTTGATCCGACACCGTGGTGGTGCCAGGTCGCGCCGGACACTTGGTGAAGATCGAGAATGTACGGGTATGAGTGGTGGTGTGGCACCGATGCCGCGCCGCCGTGACGACAGAGAACAACGACTTCCCAGGCAGGAGGCGCCGACGATGGCATTCGACAACGCGATCGGCAATCCCCTTGAACCACACGGACATTCAGAGATCGCGTCCCCGTTGAGTGGGGATGCGAATTACACAACCCTTGGGCCCGTTGATGATTCATTCATCGGGACACCTGAGATCGGGACACCTGAGGTGTCACCCGGCGCTGACGAGAACTCGCAGCGGCGCCATCTTTCCTTGGTGCCCAACGACTTCGAGGCACTGTTCGACGAGATCGAAGACCAGTGGCAAGATCGCGCGCTGTGCGCGCAGACCGATCCGGAGGCCTTCTTCCCGGAAAAGGGTGGCTCCACCCGCGAGGCGAAGCGCATCTGCCAGGGCTGCGAGGTGAAGGCCGAGTGCCTCGAGTACGCCTTGCACAATGACGAGCGTTTCGGAATCTGGGGCGGACTCTCCGAGCGTGAGCGCCGACGCCTCAAGCGCGGCATCATCTGACGGTTACTCGGGTCCCCGGTCGATGATGTCCTCGTCGAGTCCGAGGTGTGTCGCGACCTGCTGTACCAAGACCTCGTGAACGAGGTCGAGTAGGTCCTCGCCCTTCTTCGCCCTGCTCTCCAGTGGCCGGCGGAAGAGGATGATCTGCGCCCTGGTCGGCGCTCCGTGTACATCGACCCCTGCGGGCATCAACCGCGCAAGCGGAACGGCGCCGTCGGCTGTCACCTCGTCGGGCCACTGCACGGTTTCCGGGTCACGCGGGAGAAGACGCGGAATCTCGTCGACAGCGATGTCGAGTCCCGAGAGTTGATCGTGCCAACGTGCATCTATCTCCGCGAACGCCTCGAGGACGACCGTGTCGAATTCGTCCGACTTGCTGCGCCACGCCGGCACTCGCTGCGGCAGCAGCGGTGAGCGCAGACCCCGGCCTCGTCGGTCGCGACGTGCTCGACGCGCCGCGCGGACGGCCGAGAGCCGCATATCGGACACCCGGTTCTCCGAGGAGCGCACCGGCGAAGCCTGGCTTCGATCGCGCGTGGCGCGCCGCCGTTCGATACGCATGCCGAGATTGTAAGTCTCCACCGTCCGCTGTCGCGTCGGAGATGGGTGCCGCGTGTCGGGCCCGGGCCGCGTGTCCGACCCCGCGCCGCGTGTCGCCTCACCGTTCGCCGGGGCGTGGGACTAACCTTTCTGCTGTGAAGCTTCCCCGACAATGCTGCCGCCCGGCTTGCTCCCGGTCGGCGGTGGCGACCCTGACCTTTGTGTACGCCGAGTCGACGGCGGTCATCGGTCCTCTCGCCACGTCGGATGAGCCGCACTCATGGGATCTGTGTGACGAGCACGCGCGCCGCATCACGGTGCCGCGCGGGTGGGAGATGCTGCGCAGTGAGCGGGGATTCTCGGCGCCGGTCGCCGAAGACTACGAACTGACCGCCCTCGCCGAGGCCGTGCGTGAGATCGGTGGGCGTGAGGTCGGTGCACGCGGAATCGCAGGTGCTGTGGGACGCGCGCCCGGTTTCGACCAGGAGGCGTTCGACGACGTTCACGCGGGCCGTCATCGTGCGGGTACGTCGACGACCGATGTGCGTTCGGGTCCCGATGTGCGTTCTGGGGCCGACGCTGCTCGCCGAAGCGGCGCGGTGAAGCCGCGCCCCGGCAGGCGTGGGCATCTTCGTGTGTTGCCCGACCCGGTCGACTGACACGCCCGCGAGATCTGGTGGATCAGAATATGGCTGTGTGTGGGCAGCGACGCCATGCGTCGCTAGGCTGACCCTATGCGTACAGATACCGCCGACCTCGATGATGTCGACGATCTGATTGCAGGCGACTCCGAGGGTCTGCTGCAGGCGGCGGCGTTGACGGGTGCGCAGGTGCGTGCCGTTGCCGAGGCCATGCGTGAGGGCGTCCTCGAACCGTTGGCGGCGCTGCGGCCCCGAAGTGTTGTCATCGTGCACGGCGTGTCGAGCGTCGCCCGCGACGCCGTAGCGCTCGTCGTGGCCTGCGTCGCCACCCGCGTCGATGTGCCGATCGTCTCCGCGCCCGCCCTGCCGGGCTGGGTGGGTCCACTCGATGTGGTTGTCGTCGCGGGCGACGACGCGGCCGACATGGCACTCGCGGATGCCGCGGCACGGGCGCGGCGTCGACGCGCAGAGGTCGTCGTCGCAGCGCCCATCGAGGGGCCGCTGCGAGATGCTCTGGGCGGCAGTGGAATTGACCTCTCGCCTCGTCTTCGCGTCGATCCACGTTTCCGATTCGCGGCGTACGTCGCGGCGCTGTTGGCGGTATTTGCATCGCTCTCCGATGTGCGGTTCACCGGTCCGGTGCCGCTCGTGGGCGACATTGCCGACGCACTCGACGACGAGGCCGCGACAGATCATCCCGCCCGCGAGACGTTTCACAACCGCGCCAAACTGCTGGCAGCTCGACTGTCAGATCGTCGAGTCGTGTGGACGGGCGACAGTCCGGCTGCGTCGGTGGTCGCCGCACGGAACGCCAACTCACTTCTCGCGTTGTCTGGAAAGGTCTGCGCCACAGCCGATATCGATGCCGTCGCGAGTATTTCGCTGCAGTCGTGGAGTGCTTCGGGCGCGTCCGCCGTCGACTCGATCTTCCACGACCCCCAGATCGACGGTCCATTGGCAGCCGAACCTCCGCGCGTGCTCGCGGTCACGACGGCGTCGAGGCAGTGGTTTGCCGATCGCAGGGTCGTCGGTATTCCGGATGCGGAAGCGGTGTTCGGCGAGGTCGACGACGCCGATCCCGCGGCGCACCCGGCTGGGCCCGTCGGGCCGGAGGACCTCGCAGACGGGCCCGCCGACCTCGTCGGCTATGTGCTTCTCGCGTTACGCGTCGACATCGCCGCGGTGTATCTGCGCCTGACCGGAATCGGAGACTGATGAAACTGCTGGACGGAGTGGTCCGCCCGTACGCCTGGGGGTCACGAACGGCTATCGCGTCGCTGCGGCAGAAGCCGGTTCCCTCGCCGCACCCGGAGGCCGAACTCTGGTTCGGCGCACACACCGAGGGGCCTGCGACGGTCCTCGGCAGCGACGGCGAGCCGGAAGGCACGCTGCTCGACGTGATCGACGCCGATCCGCAGCAGGCACTCGGAGCTGCGACAACCGATCGGTTCGGCGATCGACTTCCCTTCTTGCTCAAGGTACTTGCCGCTGACGAACCGTTGTCGCTGCAGGCTCATCCCAGTGCGGAGCAGGCCCGTGAAGGGTTCGCGCGCGAAGAGGCCGCAGGGATTCCCATCGATGCGCCGACGCGCAACTACAAGGATGCCTCGCACAAGCCGGAGCTGATTGTCGCGATCTCCGAGTTCGACGCGTTGGCGGGTTTTCGTGACCCCGCGCAGACGATCGACTTGCTACGCGAACTGCAGGTCTCAGAACTCGACCCCTATCTCGGGATGCTGGCGGGCCAACCGGATGCCGAAGGGCTGCGCGCGGTGTTCACCACGTGGCTCACCTTGCCGGAATCGCGGTTGCGCACCCTCGTTCCCGCCGTCCTCACCGGAGCGGTCGACGCGCTGAACGCGGGATCGCGGTTCGGCCCGGAGCTGCGCACGGCGCTCGAGCTCGGCGAGATCTACCCCAACGACCCGGGGGTACTCGCGTCGTTGTTGCTCAACAGGATTCACCTGTCGCCAACCGAAGGGCTGTACCTGCCTGCCGGGGTACTCCACGCCTACCTGAGCGGCACCGGAGTCGAGATCATGGCCAACTCCGACAATGTGCTCCGCGGTGGCCTGACCCCCAAGCACATCGACGTGCCCGAGCTGTTGCGTGTTCTCGACTTCACCCCGGTCGATGCCGACAGTCTCAAGCCGCGCATCCGCACGGTCGGCACCGAACGGATCTACCTGACGCCTGCGCCCGAATTCCGGCTCTCGCGTGTCGAGTTGGAGGGCACGGGTCTGCACCAGCCGTCGTCGATCTGCTTCGACATGCCCGGTCCGCAGATCCTTGCCGCGCTCGGTGGAACCATCGAGGCGCGGCTACCGGGCGATACGCCGCTGTCGGTCTCGTCTGGTTACGCGGCGTGGATTCCCGATGGTGACCCGGATGTCGTCGTGCGTGCGTCGTCGAGTCGGGCACTGTTCTTTCGCGCACGAGTTCCGGTCAACGATCCCGCAGAGTCGGCGTCAGATAAATAGCGCGTCAGAGAAATAGATCTGTCTCACACACGAGCTGTCGTCAGACGAGTAGTCCAGATCGGTCGGGACGCCCGGGGTAGGGCATCGGCTGCCCTGCCGACTGGTCGCTGAACCGCGACTCCTCCGGAGTCGCGACCATCGTGACCCGGATGCGGGCATCAGCCGTTCGCAGCGTCACGTCGTGCGGCCGTGTGGGATCTTGTCTCACTTCGACAGCAGTCACTTCCATTGCAGTGGTGGAGGATTCGTCGTCTGTCGCCTGATTGTTGGTGACGACGATTCGTGTCGCACGTGCTGAGACGGGGCGCGGTGCGACACCGTCGAAGAGGTGAATCCGCCGGCCGCCGTCGAGGTCGCCGTGGGGATCGGCGAACTTCAGTACGTGATGATCGCCGACGCGCGACACGAGGTGTTGCCACCCACCCGGACGCGAGGTGTGCACCGTGACTGCGCCGCCGGTCGCGATGATCCGCAGCACGATCTGTACGGCAAGGCGCGCATCACCGATCAGGGCGACCTCTGATATGCCGGGGCCGAACAGTCGCGAGGTGACCGCACGACCGGTGTGATCGGCGCCGATCAACTGACCGCAGCCGCTGACCTGTATCCGGAGAGTGTCGAGCAATGTGTTGGCCTGTGCGCCCGACGTCGCGTGCAGTCCGCGGTGCACTCGATGCGTGGCGGCATAGGGGAGTGACGCCGCGAGGGCGTCGAACTGCCGACCATCGAGCGGTGTGGTACCCGTTGGCCAGGTGTCGACGACGCGTCCGGCGTCCGGGGCGTCGTCGACGCGCATCAGCGCGCGCACCCGGAGCTTGCCGTCCCGTCCGTGGGACAGGGTGAGGGTGAGCGTTGTCGCGAGCGCCCCGGGGCAGGCGGTGCCGAACAGTCGCGGTAGGTCGCGGGGATCGATCGCCGCGGTGCGGAAACGGACTCGTCCCGCTGTGACCTGCGACCACTCTTCGGTCATCGAGTCCGGATCCGAGCCATGAGTCAATTGCTCTGTGAGCGCACGCATCTCGGTGGCGTTGAGCGGAGTGGCGACGAGCCCGCATTCGCGGAGTCGGCGCGCAACCCGTCGCGTGGTGATGGTCGCGGTGCGCAGGGCCCCGGTCGCGCCTCCGCCGCGGCGGGCAACCGCGTTCGGGCATTGCGTCGGATCGAGTCGTAGGACGACGAAGGTGCTGCGGTGCGTCGTCGCGGGAAGTGGGCCGAGGGTGCGTTCGTAGATCGCGGCCGCCTGTCCGACGCCGCCGACCCGTACGCCGTGGCTGATCACGTCGATCGACGAGAGCGGAATGTCGAAGGGGTCGATGCACCCGGCGAGGGTTGCCAGCGGTAGTCCCGGTTCGGTCGTCTCGCATCCGAATGGGGAGAGGAACGTCGGGGTGCAGCGTGCGGGGGAGATCCTCAGGACGGTGATCATCGTGCCGCCTGCCCAGCGGACACCGATGGGGCCATCCTCTGCGCGCACATTCAGAGAGGAGGCGCGCGGCCTGCGACCTGATGTGGGTACGTCGAATGGTGCGGGTGCGAGCTCGGCGAGACGACGCCGTGCCCGGGACCAGTAGAAGCCGAGTCGACGGATCATGTTGTCCGCCAGAGAATGTCGACCGGCGATCGGTACGAGTGTCACCGCCATGAGCGCCGCCGCGCCGAGTGCGACGACCCCCGCTCGGCCGCCCGCAGCCCACCAGCCGATGAACCCGGCGGCCAACAGCGCCTCGATCCCGACCAGCGTCGCGAATCCTGGTAGCCGTGAGCGCGTGGACGGCCCCGTGTCGAACGCCATGTGGTTGCTCCCTCTCCCCGAACCTGTACCAGCCCGTGTGCCGGCCGCCCCGCACACGTATCACCCAGTAGTAGAGCGTTTTCCGAGCCCGCGCGCGTCGAATCGGATGTTGTCCACAGCCGAAGACGTGATGCCGGATTGCCGGTTTTGTGCGTGTCTGGTTCGGGTAGGCTACTACCGCGCCGGTCAGCCGTCGTGATGTTGCGCAGGCCAGGTGTCACGCGAGAAGTGCCCTGACACAGGCGGTGCCACGAAAGCGCGTGGGGAACGATGTTGGGGGAGGGGGAGTATGGCGCGTCAACTGACGACCCGAGCGCAGGTCAACGGCTACAGATTTCTGCTGCGGCGCCTCGATCACGCGCTGATTCGTCGAGACGTGCGGATGTTGCATGACCCGATGCGCTCACAGGGACGTGCCTTGGCGGTCGGGGCGGTGCTCGGCGTACTCGTGCTCGCAGGTTTCGCGGTGTGGGGCCTTGTCAGTCCGCAAGGCTCCGTGGGCAAGTCGACCATCGTCGCGGCGAAGACCGGTGGCACCTACGTCGTCATCGACGGCACCATGCACCCCGTGCTCAACCTGGCGTCGGCACGACTCATCACGGGTAGCGACGAGAAGCCTGCGTCGGCGTCGGAGAAGAAGCTTGCCCGATACCCGCGCGGCCCTCTCCTCGGTATCCCCGGTGCGCCGTCGGCGCTGCCGGTCTCGAGTGCTTCCGCGTGGACGGTGTGCGATAGTTCCGATGCGAGTGCGGCCGATGGTGCGTCGGGGGTCGGTGCGGGTTCGGTCGGCGCGCGCACCGGAGCGCTGACGGTCGTCGCAGGCGAACCGGAACTCGGGGCAGACATCCGTGCCGCGAACGCCGACGATGCCCTGTACGTGACCGATGGTGCCGGGGTGTTCCTGATCTACCAGCTCGACCGCGACGGACACCCGACACCTGTTCGCGCGCAGGTGGATACGACCAGCGTTCCGGTCCTGCGGGCGCTGGGACTGGAGGGTCGGACGCCGCGGCCGATCAGTCGCGGGTTGCTCAACACTTTTCCCGAGGTCGACCCGTTGACGTTGCCGGACATCGCGGGTGAGGGTGGCGTGAGTTCACTGGCGGGCGGTTCACCGGCCGGCGCACGTGTCGGTTCGGTCATCAAGACGACTGCGGCCAATGGCGTCGCAGGCTATTACGTGCTGCTGCGCAGCGGTGTTCAGCCCATCAGCGCGGCCACGGCCGAGATTCTGCGTCTCGCGGAGCGTGACGACGCCGCGCCGGTGGCGACCGTCGCGCCAGGCGTTGTCGCCGCTAGTCCGATGCGTGACGATCTGCCCATTGCCGACTTCCCCACGACGACACCGCATCTCGTCACAGCCGGCGAGGGTACGGTGTGCCGGGCGTGGGCGCGCGGCGCCGATGCGGCTCGGACAACGCTGCTCGTCGGCGATACCCTGCCGCTGCCCGGCGGTGCGAGACCGGTCCGTGTCGCGAGTGCCGACGGATCGGGCCCCGGCGTCGACCAGGTGTACGTGCGACCAGGCTCGGGCGCCTATGTCCAGGTGACCGGAAACGAATCAGATAGTGCACGTGCGGAATCGAGGTTCTACGTCGCCGATACCGGTGTGCGGTACGGCGTGCCGGACGCGAAGACTGGGTCGGTCCTGCGACTCGGCGCATCGCCGACCCCCGCTCCGTGGGATGTGATCTCGCTGCTCGTCGCGGGGCCCACGCTCTCGCGCGAGAACGCGCTCGTTGCGCACGACGGCTTGGGCGCCGATCCGGCAGGTATCGCTGTCAACCCGCCGGAGAGCGCGCAGCAGACCGGCGGTTAAGGGTGCGCAGCGGTTACCCGCTACCGCCGGCTGCTCAGGTGACCGGACCGCCGACGATGTTGCCGACGATGCCCCGAATGATGTTGGTGCCGTCCTCTTCTCGGAGTTCGGAGTACCACTGCGCCGTCTTCTCGGGGTCTTTCGCATGTGTCACGTCGCAGCGCTTGCGTGCACGGAGGACGAGGTCCCCCGCGCGCTCGGCGCGCGCGGCCTGGTAGTCGGCGAGCGCGGCGTACACGTCGTCGGGGTGATCGCGGAAGGCGAACTGCAGTGCCACAGCGTCTTCCATCGCCGAACAGCCGCCCTGCCCGATGTCGGGAGTGGTGTTGTGCGCGGCGTCGCCGAGTACCGCCACGCGGCCCTTGACCCAGGTGTCGAACGGATCGAGGTCGAGGATCTCGACGCGGTTCGTCGTTGCGGGATCGAGCTTCTCGATGAGCGTCTGCACCCCGGGCGCCCAGCCATCGAACTCCTTGGTGAGTACCTCGCGGGCGGTTCCCCGCTCGAAGGGCTGTCCCTCGGGCATCGGGACGTCGAAGAAGAAGTAGAAGCGGTCGCCCGCCACCGGCATGACCGAAACCCGTTTGCCGTCACCGACATACGTCGTCCACTCGGTCGACGGGCCGATGGCCGGATCGGTGGCGACGAGGCCGTTGAAGTTGACGTAGCCCGCGTAGCGTCGGGTGACCGGGCCGCCCAGAACGTATTCGCGGGTCAGTGATTTCGCGCCGTCGGCGCCGATCACGATGTCGCCGCTGACGCTGGTGCCGTCGGCGAATTGCACTGTGGCAGCGTCGGGTCCGTCCTCGACGGAGACCATCTTCATACCGAAGTTGATGTCGTCGAATCCGTAGGCGTTCATGAGCATGAGCTGCAACTCGGCCCGCGCGATGGGGTAGGGGCGTTGGCCGACCTCGTCGATCAGCGGCTGCATGCTGAACCGGCACATGGTCTCGCCCGTGTGGCCGTCAACGTAGCTCATGGTGTCGACGATGCCTCCGAGCGCCGCGGTCTCTTCCTCGAGTCCGAGGTGATTGAGGCATTTGACGCCGTTGGACCACACCGAGATCGCGGCGCCGACCGGCTTGTTCTCGGTCACCTGCTCATAGACCGCGACGTCGAATCCGAGTTGTTTCAGGGCGATAGCCGCGCTCATGCCGCCCATGCCCGCACCGATGATGACTGCCTTCACGTTGTCTTCCCTTCCACCATGAACAGGCTAGGGCCGATCGTGGCGTCGCGCGCGGCGAGGTCGATTGTGTGCCAGGCGTGCGATCGTCAGTTGCGTGGCAAGCCGTCGACCATCGAGGTCACCATGGTGTGCCACTGCGTGATGATCGTTTCGAGGTCGAGACCGACGACCTCAGTGAGGTGCTTGACTGCCGTGGCGCCGAGCGGGGTCAGCAGGGCGATTGCCGTCACCTCGACCGGATCCGGGAAACCCAACTGCCGCAGCAGGATCTGGACATGAAGGCTCGACGCCCGGGTCACGGGATGACTCCAGAACTCGGTGCCGGGTAGGTCTGCCTCGAGCAGGATGTCGAGGTGAGCTGCGTTCATCTTCAACCGCGCGGTGCCGTAGGCGAGGAGTCGTTCGAGGGGGTCGGCGCCCGGTCCGAGTGGCGCGGGGCCCGAAAGATAGGACTGCTGTAGCTCCGATTCGGAGTGGTCGAGGAGGGCGAACATCAACCCGGTTCGGCTACCGAACCGTCGGAACACGGTGCCCTTACCGACGCCTGCCTCGCGCGCGACCGCATCCATGGTGACCGCGGCGGCGCCGTGATTGTCGATCAGGTTTTTCGCTGCGGCCAGCAGCAATCGCCGATTACGCGCCGCGTCAGCGCGTTCGACGCTGTCGGGTTGGGTCAACTGCAGTGACCGTGGTCCTCCCTCGACCTCTTTACGCATGTGATGAGCCTAACGGTTGACGCATCCGCGCTGCGGAGCGAATCTCGGTGGAACAAATCGGACCGCGGTCCGGTTTTACCCAGCAAGTATAGCGCCATGAAAAGGAGAAGTCTCGTGCCAGATCACGACATCACAGCACAGAACGCCAACGTCACCGTCGCCGTGTTGGTTGGCAGCCTGAGGTCGGCATCGATCAACAAGCAGCTCGCCGAATCCGTGGTTCACAATGCCCCCGCCGGTATCGAATTCTCGGTGGTCGAGAACATCGGTCGTGTGCCGTTCTACAACGAAGACGTCGACTACGCGCCGGGTTCGACCGACGGCGTACTCGATCCCGAGGTCGTCGCGCTCCGGGATCGGGTCGCCGCGGCTGATGCCGTGTTGATCGTCACGCCCGAGTACAACGGCTCGGCCCCTGCGGTGTTGAAGAACGCCATCGACTGGTTGTCCCGCCCGTACGGAACCGGCGCGCTGACCGGCAAGCCGGTCGGTGTCATCGGGGTCGCGCTTGGCCGTTTCGGAGGGACGTGGTCGCGTGAGGACATCCGCAAGTCGGTGAAGATCGCGGGTGGGCAGGTCGTAGAGGAGGTGGAGTTCGGAGTGTCCGGAAGCCAGCTCGACGACTCGGGCCGACTTCCCGCCGAGGTCATCGACGGTGCCGTCGACGCCGTGCGCGTACTGGGATCCGAGGTCGCGGTATCGGTATGAGGTAGTGATCGGTGAGGGTCTGTTGCGGCCGCCTGTGTCGGAAGAATCACAAAAGTGTGAGTTCCGAGCCGGGTGGCCGTCGCGTTTCGCAAGGCGACACGCCGGAGTTCACGATCGCGTAGGCCCGCGACCTGCGACTTTCATCGGTGTCATTACAAGTTCTAGTGGTGCAACCAAATGTCAGACACAAGGTGTAGTGTTTGGAACACCAGCAAGGCCGACGACGAGGATCGCTTGTAACCCTCCGAGATGGCGGTGAGGTCGGTGACCCAGATCACTATCTTCACTCTGGAGAATCACCTGAGGCAGTACCACCTGAGGCAGTACGACGTCACCACGACCGAGGAGCAATCTGATGGCCATCACCGTCTACACCAAGCCGGCCTGCGTGCAGTGCAATGCCACCTACAAGGCTCTCGACAAGCAGGGCATCGAGTACGAGGTCGTCGACATCACCCAGGATGCAGACGCTCGTGACTACGTCATGGCTCTCGGGTACCTGCAGGCGCCCGTCGTCGTCGCCGACGACGAGCACTGGTCGGGCTTCCGTCTCGACCGCATCAAAGCGTTGGCAACACGCGCAGCCTGAAGCCTTCGCATCACGATCCGAAGGGGAAGCCGGATCGAATGTCTCTCACAACATCGTCTTTTGAATCATCGTCTCTTGAATCACCATCTCTCACGTCACAGCCGTCTCGAACGTCTGCGTCTCTCGAGTCACCGCTGATCGTCTATTTCTCATCGGTGTCGGAGAACACTCATCGGTTCGTCGAGAAGCTGGGAATGCGCGCGGCGCGTATCCCGGTTCTCGACGGCGAGCGGTCCGGAGGTGCGGTATTCGAGGTCGACGAACCCTACGTCCTGATCTGTCCTACCTACGGCGGCGGCAAACCGTCGTCGACGGGAGGCAACGGTTTCGTGCCGAAGCAGGTCATCAAGTTCCTGAACAACACACACAATCGTTCGCTGATCCGTGGCGTCATTGCCGCGGGGAATACGAACTTCGGCGAGGAGTACTGTCTCGCCGGCGACATCATCTCGCGTAAGTGCTCGGTTCCGTATCTCTACCGATTCGAGCTCATGGGCACTTCTGACGACGTCGACCGCGTCCGCAGCGGTCTGGCCGACTTCTCGCGCAGCGACGCCTTCGTCGATCCCGAGACGGCAGCCAACGTCCGAGCCTGAGTGTCGGTACCGCCCGCTATCGTCTCGACCATCCGGCAACCTTTCCATCACCTCCACACGCATCCCACACTCCGAGGAGTCTCTTCGTGTCGCCTACCGCATCCGTCTCGGAATCCACAGTCCCGGACACCACCACGTCGGCGAGTGTGTCAGGCGTGCACGCCGGCCCGGCCGATCACGATCCGGGTGAGCTCGACTATCACGCGCTCAACGCGATGTTGAACCTGTACGACGTCGACGGGAAGATCCAGTTCGAGAAGGATCGCGAGGCGGCACATCAGTACTTCCTGCAGCACGTCAACCAGAACACGGTGTTCTTCCACGATCTCGACGAGAAGCTCGACTATCTCCTCGAGGAGAACTACTACGAGCCGGAGGTTCTCGCCAAGTACGACCGTGAGTTCGTGAAGCTGCTCTTCGGTCACGCCTACGGCAAGAAGTTCCGTTTCCCGACGTTCCTCGGAGCGTTCAAGTACTACACCAGCTACACGCTGAAGACCTTTGACGGAAAGCGCTACCTCGAGCGTTTCGAGGATCGTGTGTGCATGGTCGCGCTGACGCTCGCCGACGGCGATACGTCGCTGGCACGTGCGCTGGTCGACGAGATCATCGAGGGCCGATTCCAGCCTGCGACACCCACGTTCCTCAACTCGGGAAAGAAGCAGCGCGGTGAGCCGGTGAGTTGCTTCCTGCTTCGCATCGAAGACAACATGGAATCCATTGGGCGAGCGATCAATTCGGCGCTGCAACTGTCCAAGCGGGGTGGTGGTGTCGCGCTGCTGCTCAGCAATATCCGTGAGCACGGCGCGCCGATCAAGAAGATCGAGAACCAGAGCTCGGGTGTCATTCCGATCATGAAGCTGCTCGAGGATTCGTTCTCGTATGCCAATCAGCTCGGCGCACGGCAGGGTGCCGGCGCGGTGTACCTGCACGCACACCACCCCGACATCTACCGCTTCCTCGACACCAAGCGCGAGAACGCCGATGAGAAGATCCGCATCAAGACGCTGAGCCTCGGTGTGGTCATCCCCGACATCACCTTCCAGCTCGCCAAGAACAACGACGACATGTACCTGTTCAGCCCGTACGACGTCGAGCGTGTCTACGGGGTGCCGTTCGCCGACATCAACGTGACGGACAAGTACCACGAGATGGTCGAGGACCGGCGGATTCGCAAGACCAAGATCAAAGCGCGTGAGTTCTTCCAGACTCTCGCCGAGCTGCAGTTCGAGTCGGGTTACCCCTACATCATGTTCGAGGACACGGTGAACCGGGCGAACCCGATCGACGGAAAGATCACCCACTCCAACCTGTGCTCGGAGATCCTGCAGGTCTCGACGCCGTCGACTTACAACGACGACCTCTCGTATTCCCATGTGGGCAAAGACATCTCGTGCAACCTGGGTTCACTCAACATCGCCAAGACGATGGACTCGCCCGATATCGGACAAACCATCGACACGGCGATCCGTGGACTCACCGCAGTGAGCGACCAGACCGCGATCTCGTCGGTGCCGTCGATCGAGAAGGGCAACAACGACTCTCACGCGATCGGTCTCGGCCAGATGAACCTGCACGGGTATCTGGCGCGGGAAAGGATTTTCTACGGCAGCGACGAAGGCATCGATTTCACCAACATGTACTTCTACACCGTGCTCTTCCACGCGTTGCGGGCGTCGAATGCCATCGCACGTGAGCGCGGACGGTCGTTCGCGGGATTCGAGAAGTCGAAGTACGCCAGCGGCGAGTTCTTCGACAAGTACACCGATCAGGTGTGGGAGCCCGCGACCGAGCGGGTACGAGAACTGTTCGCCGACGCCGAGATCGACATCCCCACGCAGGACGACTGGCGTGAGCTGAAGGCTGCCGTGCAGCGCGACGGCCTCTACAACCAGAATCTGCAGGCGGTTCCTCCGACCGGATCGATCAGCTACATCAATCATTCGACGAGCTCGATCCACCCGGTCGCGGCGAAGATCGAGATCCGCAAGGAAGGCAAGATCGGCCGCGTCTACTACCCGGCGCCGTACATGACCAACGACAACCTGGACTATTACCAGGATGCGTACGAGATCGGCTACGAGAAGATCATCGACACCTACGCCGCCGCGACCCAGCACGTCGACCAGGGGTTGAGTCTCACGCTGTTCTTCAAGGACACCGCGACCACGCGCGACGTCAACAAGGCGCAGATCTACGCCTGGCGCAAGGGAATCAAGACGCTCTACTACATCCGCCTGCGTCAGATCGCACTGGAGGGTACCGAGGTAGAGGGCTGCGTCAGCTGCATGCTGTAAACCACCACACCCCGCACACCTCCCAACCGTCAACACCGCCCCAGGAGGCGACCACCATGACCGCAGGCACGCACAGTCCCGCAGACGGCGCACCCATCAAGCTGGTGAGCCGGGTCTCGGCCATCAACTGGAACCGAGTGCCCGACGAGAAGGACGCGGAGGTGTGGGACCGCCTGACAGGCAATTTCTGGTTGCCCGAGAAGGTTCCTGTCTCCAACGACATCCCATCGTGGAACACGTTGACCGAGTACGAGAAACAGCTCACGATGCGTGTCTTCACGGGCCTCACGCTGCTCGACACCATCCAGGGCACCGTCGGTGCCGTGTCGCTGATCCCGGATGCGACCACGCCGCATGAGGAGGCGGTGCTGACCAACATCGCGTTCATGGAGTCGGTACATGCCAAGAGTTACAGCTCGATCTTCTCGACGCTGTGTTCCACCAAGGAGATAGACGAGGCGTTCCGGTGGTCAGAGGAGAACGAGCAACTGCAGCGCAAAGCGCAGATCGTCATGGACTACTACCGTGGCGACGATCCGCTCAAGCGTAAGGTCGCCTCGACGCTGCTCGAGTCGTTCCTCTTCTACTCCGGCTTCTACCTCCCGATGTACTGGTCGAGTCGGGCCAAGCTCACCAACACCGCCGATCTGATCCGGCTGATCATCCGCGACGAGGCCGTGCACGGCTACTACATCGGCTACAAGTATCAGCGCGGGTTGGAGACGCAGACCCCGGAGCGTCGCCAGGAACTCAAGGACTACACCTTCGAGTTGCTGTTCGACCTGTACGACAACGAGTCCGACTACACCGAGGCGCTCTACGACGAGGTCGGACTGACCGAGGACGTCAAAAAGTTCCTGCGCTACAACGCGAACAAGGCGTTGATGAACCTGGGCTACGAGGCGATGTTC
Organism: Gordonia sputi NBRC 100414; assembly: GCF_000248055.1. GTDB lineage: Bacteria > Actinomycetota > Actinomycetes > Mycobacteriales > Mycobacteriaceae > Gordonia > Gordonia sputi. The sequence goes on from NZ_BAFC01000063.1 coordinate 20,856, forward strand.
CCGCGCGACGACATCGACGTGAACCCCGCGATCCTGTCGGCGCTGTCGCCCAACGCCGACGAGAACCACGACTTCTTCTCCGGTTCGGGCAGTTCCTATGTCATCGGCAAGGCCGTCAACACCGAGGACGAGGACTGGGACTTCTGATCGGCCGCAGCTACTCCTGCACCAGCCTGTCGTAGAGATCGCCGAGTTCGTCGACGGCTTCGGCGATGTCGCCGGGCGCGACCCCGGACGCCCGCAGGGCCGCGCGCAACGCCGTTCCGTCGAGGTCGGTGAGCGGGTTGCCGCGTGGCGGCCGAGGCAGCGGTGGCAGCGGTGCACGTGTTCCGAAGAAGTCGACGGCGCCGAGGTCGTCGTGCTCGGCGTTCCCATTGCGGTCGTTGCTCTCGCCGTTGGTGCCCGACTTGCTCGGCTCGGCGGACTCGTCCGGAGCTGTGCCGCTGTCATTGCCCAGAGCGTCGAGCAGCGACGGCAGGTCGGTGCCCATGACCGTGAACAGCGTGAGTGGGGAGCGGTCGATCTCTGCGGCAACCTCGTAGGCGACGGCCAGCACATGGATGCACCGGACCGACTCGTCGGGACACGTGCACTGCGAGGCGATGTCGGCCGACTCCGTCGGCCCGAGCAGCTCGCCGACGATCGGTGGTTGTTCACCACGCGCAACCGACATCACCTCCGCGACACCGGCGACGCTGCGGAGCAGCGTGGCGACGGTGTCGACGTCGACCGTGCGCATGGAGAGGATCACGTCGAACGGTTCGAGTTGGCTGCCCTCGACCGATGCGGTCACCTGGCCGGGGCGGATGGACAGGCGATGGACGTGGCGGTCGCGAAAGTATCGTCGCGCCTTGCTGATTCGTCGGCTGTCTGCTGACTCGGTGACCGAGCCCGCGCGCTGTGCGCCGGTGGCGTCGGCGATGTCGGTTCTGCCCTCGACAACGTCGACGAAGGCACGCGACCAGCGGGTGACCGCGTAGCCGCGCACCGGGACCGTCCCGCGCCTCATCGCGTGTGCCTCACGTGACTCGACCGCCCGCGTCTCGTGCATGCGTAGGTGTGCTCGGTCATTCGCTGACCGCCTCGTCGCGTAGTCGGAAGAGGTCGAACAGTTCGTCGTCGCCGAGGTCGCCGATCCAGTTCTCGCCTGCCGACACCGTCAGTCGCGACAGCTCGCGCTTCTTGGCGACCATGTCGTCGATGCGTTCCTCCAAGGTGCCGACGCAGACGAATCGTCGGACATGGACTCGTTGGTGTTGACCGATGCGATAGGCGCGATCGGTTGCCTGATCCTCGACGGCGGGGTTCCACCAGCGGTCGACATGCACGACGTGGGTTGCGGCGGTGAGGTTCAATCCGGTACCACCTGCCTTCAGTGTTGCGACGAGGATCGGGGGAGAGCCTGTTGACTCCTGTGTGCGACCGGCGTCTTGCCCTTGAAACTGCGCGACCATCCGGTCGCGTTCGGTGCGGCCGATACCACCGTGCAACAACGGGATCGGAGTGTCGAGCTGCTCGGACAACCATGCCGCCAGCATCTCGCCGAACGCCGCGAACTGCGTGAAGACGAGCGCTTTGTCGCCATCGGCGACGAGTGTCGTCGCGATGTCCCCGAGTAGTTCGAGCTTCCCCGAGCGGTGCCGGTCTCGCCGCATCATGGGTGAACCGTCGCCGAGATAGTGCGCCGGATGGTTGCACACCTGCTTGAGTCGTGTCAGCGCGGCGAGCACGGTCCGCCTGCGCATGGCGCGTTGCTGTTTGTCGCGTAGCGCGACCATCAGATCGTCGATGATCGCGCGGTAAAGCGCCGCCTGTTCGACGGTGAGGTTCGCGCGCACGGTGATCTCGGTCTTCTCCGGGAGATCGCTGATGATCGAGGGATCGGTCTTCTCCCTGCGCAGGATGAACGGTCGGGTGGCGCGGTTGAGTCGTCGAAGTGCGTCAGGATCCCGGTCGCGTTCGATGGGTTCGGCGAACCGCGCCCGGAACGTCGACGCCGAGCCGAGTAGGCCGGGATTCACGAGGTCGATCACGGCTCGCAGGTCCTCGAGGCGGTTCTCGACGGGCGTGCCGGTCAACGCGAGCCGATGACGGGCGGGGATGGCGCGCAACGCTTTTGCGGCAGCTGTTCTGACGTTCTTCACATGCTGCGCCTCGTCGACGACGATGCGCCGCCACCGCTGCGCGGCCAACAGTTCACGATCCCTGGTGGCGATCGCGAAGGTGGTGATGACCACGTCGACATCGGCGATCGTGGACGCGAAGGTGGCGCTGCGTGCGCGATCCGCACCGTGGTGGACGTGAACGCGCAGGCTCGGTGCGAAGTGGTTCAACTCACGAGACCAGTTGCCCACCAACGACATCGGGCACACCACGAGTGTGGGGGCGTGGTCGGTCGGCAAGCCGTCGCGTTCGGCACACAGCAGTGCGATGACCTGGACGGTCTTGCCGAGTCCCATGTCGTCGGCGAGTACGGCTCCGATGCCCAGAGCGCTCAGGTGGGCCAACCACTCGAGCCCGCGCTGCTGATAGGGGCGCAGCACGGCTCGAAGTTCCGGCGGCGCGGGGACCGGCTCGGCTCGCAGCATCGAGCCTGCGGCGACGTCGTCGAGCCAGCCGAGGCCGCGCACGGAACCCACTGGGATGGGGAGGGTGTCGGCGGTGCCGGTCACGAGTCCGAACAGTTCGCCCATGTCGGCGGGTTCGCCGGACGCTCGCAACGCCCGCTGGGTGCGGATGAAGGTGGCGGCACGCGTCAACGCGGCACCCTCCGCACGCATCCACACGCCGCGCACCCGAACGAGATCGCCCTTCTGCCTGGACAATTCGTCGAGATCGGAATCGGTGAGGGTGATGGCATCAGGGCCGTCGCCGAGAGCGAGACGCCACTCGAACTCGCGCATCTCGCGTAACCCGACCATGCGTGCGGGTGCGCCGCCGCCCGACACCGGGGCGGCGCGAAGACCGAGAGACGGCCGCACGTCGGCGATTGTGCGCGGCAGGAGTACGGGGAAACCCGCGTCGGCGAGAAGTGCGGTGCCGGACTCAAGGAGCTGTTCGACGCTGTCGGTCGGCAACAGGAAGTCGAGCGTGTTGCGGTCAGGATCAGCTTTGGCGAGTTCGCCGAACGCGCGGACCGCAGACGCGAGTTCGGTGGTCACCAGGTCGAGCTCGTGTGCGTCGAGGCGGTGTGGCGCAACAGGTTCGGTGTGGCCATCGGGTGCACGGCGGCACACCTGGAGCCTCCACCTCGGATCGGGAGCGGGTTCGTCATCCCATGCACCGAAGGTGTCGTCGGGATCGGGCAGATCGTCGGGTTCGAAGAGCCTGAACACCAGCAGCGACTCGTCCTGCGGTGCGCTGCCCGCCCATTGGCTCCACGCGGTGTGCGCCGCGGGTCTGCGTGCGGAGTTGGGGGCCGCGGCGTCGTCGACCAGCGCCGCGAGTACCGGCGTCGACGGCCGCGCGGGGCCAAGCCGTGCCGCCGAGTCGGCGAGTCGCGCGCGGCATGTGTGGTCGACCAATTCACCCGCGAAGTCGGCGAGCGCCTCCGCTCCGCCGTTGTGGGTGAGGGCGTCCGGTGCCCCGGCGGTGATCACCGTCATCCAACTGCGCCATGCCGCAGTGGGAATCGGTGTCCAGCGAACGACGGTCTCGCCGCCCAGATCAGTGATGACGGGTGCGACCGAACCTGCCGCGACGAACCTGCGCACGCCGTCGAGCATCATCCGGTACCACCGGACGTCGCCCGCCACGGATGTCGAGCGAGATGCGTCGAGCACAGCGACCGCCGATGATGTTCCCAGCGTGATCGCGGCGACGAACTCGCGGCGCCCGGTCGCTGCGATCATTCCGATGTCGCGTCGAAAACGCTTACCTGCCAACAATTGTGCGAGTTCGTCCGGCAGGTTCGCATCGTTGTCAAGCCAGATGGCCATACCGATGCCCGGTCGCCAGAGCGTGTGCCAGCTCGGCGCCTGCGGCGTGCTACGTATTGTCGGCGTGATCGACATTCAGTATCAGCATGGTGCGGACGCGTGGCGAAGACGCGGCAGGGTGGTCGAGACGGAAGGGTGGTCGAGACGGCGGGGTTTCGAGACGGCAGGGTTTCGAGGCGGCGGGGTTTTCGGGCAGGTCGGAGCATCCATAGGGAACGGCGGACATGATTCGAGATTAACTCTCGACCACGACACGGCTGGTCGAGAGTGGTCGAAGCTGCGCGAGGTGACGTCTCACGCGCCACACTGGTTGCATGACCTCTCCGACGGATGCAGCCGACGCTTCCATGCAGGAGTCCGGATCGCCCGGCGCGGACTCGCCGCACTTTCCCTCCCAACCCACCACCGAGAGCGGGCCGGTAACGCAGTCGGCGGCGCTGGCCTCCGGACCGACCGAGTACGCCTCTACAGAAAGCTCGAAGGGTAAGGCGGCGCGCAAGAAGGTGCCGAGAACGTCGCTGGGGGAGTGGGACCCGACCAGACGCGGTCACGACGCGTTGGAAACCATCTTGTCGCAGAACGAGATTCGCGATCAACGACTGCTCCCCATCCGGCATGGGCGGATGGCGGCGTCGCCGTGGACCTATTACCGGGGAGCCGCCGCCGTCATGGCGGCCGATCTCGCGTCGCGACCGAACACCGACATTCACGTCCAGATGTGCGGCGACGCCCACGTGCTGAACTTCGGGATGTGGAACACGCCCGAGCGGACATTGGCCTTTGATCTCCGTGACTTCGACGAGACGTTGCCGGGGCCGTTCGAATGGGACCTGCTGCGCTTTGTCGCGAGTCTCGTCGTGCTCGCCCGTGACAACGGTGTCGACGAGCAGGCGGCAGTCAAGGCGGTACGCGCTGGATTCACCGGCTACCGCGAGTCGATCGCCACCTACGCGAGTTGGCCGATCCTCGACGTGTGGTCGGCAAAGGTCTCTGCGGACGACCTGGCGGGTTACCTGGCCCCGGAGGACGGTGCTCAGTTGGACAAATACCTCACCAAACGCGCTGAGAAACGAAGCAACAGGGGAGCGTCGAAGAAGCTCACCCACCTGGTCGACGGCAGGCGGACCATCACCGAGGACCCGCCCTACCGGGTGCACGCCCTGTCCGACTTCGAGGACGTACTCAACGACGTCCTGGTGAGCTACTACGGCTCTGTCCAGGAGAACATCGCGGCGCTCCTGCGTCGCTTCGATCTCGTCGACCTCGTGCAGCAGGTGGTGGGAGTCGGGAGCGTCGGAATGCGTGTCTATCTCGCCCTCACCGAGGAGCACCAGACCGGCGACCCGCTGTTCTTCCAGATCAAACAGGCCGCGCCGTCGGTGTACGAGAAGTTCCTCGGCCCCAGCGTCTACCCCAATCACGGACAGCGCGTGGTCAACGGGCAACGGCTGATCCAGAGCGCGTCGGACAGCTTTCTCGGATGGTCGACGATCCGCGAATGGGATTTCTACGTCAGGCAGTTCCGTGACGGGAAGGTCATTCCAGACGGCAAGTCCGTTGCGCCACGACTCGCGACCTTCGCCACCGCATGCGGTCACGTTCTCGCTCGTGCCCATGCCCGCAGCGGTGACGCCAGGGCGATCGACGAGTACTTCGGCAAGTCGGACAAGACCCAGGAATCCGTGGTCGGTTTCGCCCAGGCGTATGCCGATCAGACCGAGCGGGACCACGCCCAACTGGTCGCCGCAATCGATGACGGGACCGTCGAATCGGCGCCTGGATGGCCGTGAGTGGCCGTCAGCTCACCTCTGTGAGCCGCCCGGTCGCGACGTCGAAGACGAATCCTCGCAGCGAACTCGTCTTGGTGATGAACGGGCTGTTCCGGATGCGCGCGAGTGACTGCCGGACATCCTCCTCGACGTCGGGGAACGATTCGGCAGCCCACTCGGGCTTCTGACCGATCTCATTCTGGATCTCGCGTTTGAACTCGTCGTCGGTGAACGTCAGCATGCCGCAGTCGGTGTGGTGGATGAGGATGATCTCGGTGGTACCGAGCAGCCGCTGACTGATGGTCAGTGAACGGATCTCGTCGTCGGTGACGACGCCTCCCGCGTTGCGGATGACGTGTGCCTCACCCTCGTTGATGCCGAGCGCGCGGTAGACGTCGAGGCGTGCGTCCATGCACGCGACGACGGCGACGTGCTTGCTCGGCGGCAGGGGCAGCGGGCCGCTGAACGTTGCGGCGTAGGCGTCGTTGTTGGCCAGGTACTCGTCGGTGACAGTCATGGGTCGACCCTTGTCGACGCTGCCCACCGGCGGGAACACTTGCGATCAGTCTGGGTCGATCTCGGTCGGGAATGCGAGCGCGGCGTTCACTGCCACGCGTGCAACAGTTCGACGGCGCGTTCGGCGAGGTTGGCCTGCCAGAATGGCCCGAAACTGATGCGTCCGACGCCGAGCTCGGCGAAGTGCGCCCGTCCGGAATCGGCTGCCGGGTTACCGATCGCGTTGACCGGAAGCGGGAGTTCGGCGGTGAGCGTGCGGTAGACGTCGTCGGTGTGGCGGCCGACGGGATACAAACAACTCGCGCCGGCGTCGGCGCACAGTTGCAGGCGTGCCACTGCGCGTTCGACGCGGTCGGACTCGTCGCCATCGGCGCGGAGGAACAGGTCGGTGCGGGCGTTGATCACCACGGGAACTCCGGCGGCGACGGAGGCCGCCCGCAACTCCCCGATGAGCGCGGCGTGCTCGGAGGCGCTGCGCAGACGCCCACCTTCGGAGTGCACGGTGTCCTCGATGTTGAGCCCGACGGCGCCCACCGAGAGCAGCCCCTCGATCAGCCGGGACGCGCTTTCGCCATACCCCGATTCGACGTCGACCGACACCGGGAGGGCAGTGGCCCCGGTGATCTGCTGGACTCGGGTCAGGAGGTCGTCGAACGTCATACCCTCGTTGTCGGACTTGCCGATCGAGTCGGCGACGGGATGACTGCCCACGGTCAGGCCGGAGAATCCCGCGTCGGCGGCGATCGTCGCCGACCACGCGTCCCAGACGGTGGGAAGCACGACGGGACTGCCGGGTTGGTGCAGCGCGAGCAGAGCCTGCGCCTTGGCGGCCAGAGCGTCGGGTGAGGAGTCAGTAGCTTCCGGAGTTGCCATTGAGTGAACCTTTCACGTCGTTCAGCACTAGCCACGCGGCGGCAAGTCCCGAAGTGCGATACCACACGTCGTCGTCCACGATGAGGACCCGTTTCCAGGTCGGCGCACCCATATCCAGCCAGCGGTCGCTGAGGAGGACCTCTTTGCCGTGTGCGAGACCTGCCGAACCCTCGAAGGAAACATAGATCAGATCGGCGTCGGCGTCCTTGAAGTTCTTGTCGGTGACGACGGTGGTGCCTGCAGAGCGTTGTGACGCCGGCCGCTGCACCCCGACGGTCGAGAGGATCTGACCCGCGAAGCTGTCGGTTCCCGCGATCACTTCGGAGTTGTTGCCGAATCGGACCAACGACACCTGGGAGTGGGCGGCGTCCATACGTTTGCCGGTCTTGCGTGCTTCCGTGTCGAACTCGTCGAGCAGGCGCGGTCCCTGCGACGCCCTGTCGAGTGCGTCGGCGACCTCGGTGAACTGTGTGCGCCAGTCGCCCGACTCGATGGTGGCCACCCTGGTGGACCCGAATGCCTTGGCGGCCGTCGCGGTGTCGGGCGTGGTCAGTACGACGTCGGGTGCTGCGGCGCCGATGGCCGCGGCGTCGGGCGAGGTGCCGATCGTGGGTACCGACGTCAGCTGTGGACCGAGGTAAGCGGGAATGCTGTTGGGCGCAGACGTCACCGCGACGACTTTCGAGCCGATGCCCAGTGCGCAAA
>NZ_BAFC01000062.1 GCF_000248055.1 Gordonia sputi NBRC 100414
TTTCATGTGGTGCACTTGGCCGCCGACAAGCTCACGGTGTGTCGCACAACGCGTGCAACAGGATACGTGCGGACACCGCGGCCGTAGCGGGGACCCGCTCTACGGAATCCGCCGCCCTCTGCTCACTCGAATCGGCTTGTTGACCGACAAGCAGAAGACCCGCATCACCAACGGCCTCCAAGCGCGTGAGGAACATCTGGCGGTCGCGGTCACCTACGCCGTCTATCAGGACCTGATCGACGCCTACGACCAGCCGCACAAGCGAGACGGGAAGATCGCGATGTACAAGCTGCTCAAACGCATCCACACCGGCGTGCCAAAAGAACTCGCCGAACTCGCCCAACTCGGCCGCTCGCTGTGGGCTCGACGGACCGAGATCCTGGCCTACTTCGACACCGGCGCCTCCAACGGGCCCGTCGAAGCGATCAACGGCCGCCTGGAACACCTACGCGGGATCGCGCTCGGCTTCCGCAACCTCAACCACTACATCTTGCGGTCACTCATCCACTCCGGCGGCCTGGCAGAACACCTACACGCACTCTGAATCAGGAAGAGCCAGCAAACCTTGACGACATGGTGCAGGTAGTCGTGTCGTTCACGCCGAATGAGGCCAGTCCGCAGATGTAGGCTGGAGTCGAGCCAACAGGTGGAGAAGATCGGCGAGTTGACGTCTAATCCTTACTGGACACTCACAATTGATCGCGATCTTCCTCTATCGAGCTCGTAGTTGTCCACGGCAACGAGGTCCTCGATGGCGGCGTGCACGCAATCGATTACCTCACCCAAGGACTGAGGACTTAGAACGGGCTACACTGCTCACGTTGTTTATGATTCCGAATGTAAGTGAATCGACTGGGAGGTTGATCGGTGGGGGACAATATTTTCACCAGTGAGCCGATGCTGACACGAGCACTTGCCGCCGAGATCAGACAGCAGCCAGAAGAGTTCCTCGCGCTGTTGGCGAAACGCAGCAACAGAGTTGAATTGTTTAGTGCGAGAGTCGATCACGTTGAATGTGAAAGCGTCGCGAAGGTTGACATTCTAGTCAGGCTAACCGGTGGAGCAACGATCGGAATCGAGGCAAAACTCGACCACGAACTGCCAGGTATCCAGGTCGAGAAGCTGAAGGCCGCGGTGGATGATCTTTTTCTGCTGGTACTCGATCCGATCGACGCCGAAGACTATGTCAATCAAGTGTCCGGAGTTGTGACCTGGACAGAGATAATTTCCTCGTTTCGGGAATCTCGGATCTGGATAGCGGACATCGAATCACTCCCGCCTCAAAAGGTCGCGGTTGAGCGCGTCTTCCGCAAGCTCACACCTTCACTTCGCGAGGAACTCGGGCCGGGCTGGGACGTTCGCGTTGGGCGAGGAGGTAGCGGTATGTCGGCTATCACCGTCTGGAGCCCTAAACTGGCCGACCATCGGCAATTACGAGGACAGATTCAGGTCTCTGGGCGCGCGATGCCGGCGTCCGAAGACGACCTGCGGTTCGAGTTTCACGTCGGAGTTGAGACGCGAGATTCGCTGGCCGACTTCCCAGTTACCCAAGACACGGACACTGCGCCTGGGTGGGTGCACCATCTCCAGGTGCTGCGCGACCAAGTGATTGGCGACGATACTGGTCGCTACAAGATTCGAACGAGTCCCTGTAAGAATGGCCAGAGCGGGGTTGGGAAGAACAAGTTGGGGCTCGTTGCCAAGTTCCTACCTGAAACACCGTGGATCGCGCAGGGTTACTTCGACTGGTCGCTCGGCCCGAAGTCGCAGCCAGTCGACTCCGCCGGATTGCCCGATTTAGCTGATTCAGCCGCAACACTTTTTCGGGATTGGTACTCAGCGTCAATAGCAGGGTCACGGCAAAGTCCTTTCAGTTCTGGTGAGGAGTAGTTTTATGGCTCGTTCGGGTGCTCTGGCGGTGTGACGTAGGGCCGCAGCGATGTTGGTATGTCCGGCGTTGCGCAGGATGGCGATGGCCAGGTTGCGCAGCGTGGCCATCACCCGGGGTCCGGCGCCTGTTCGGATACGGGAGGCGTCCTCGCCGAACGTCACGTCGCGCACGTAGTGCAGACGGTTCTCGATACCCCAGTGGCCCTGTACCCAGTCGGCGATCAGGTGCGGTTGGGCGGCGAGCATGTCGAGATCGCTGATGAGGTAGACGATTTCGACGGTTCGTTTGCCTTTGATGGTGCGGGTGCGGCGGATCTGGATGACTTGGCCGACGTGGTCGAATCCGACCATCTGGGCGGGCACTTCCACAGCTTTGATGGTGTGGGTGACGCGTCGGCCACGAGAGGTATCGGTGGTCGTGTAGCTGCCGATCTTGTTCCACCGCAACGATTTCAACTGATCGTAGAGGGTGGGTTGATTGCGCTTGACACACATCACGAAGTGCCCGCCGCGATCAACGATGTAGTCGGCTGTCGCGCGTTGGGTATGGAGCGCGTCGACGGTGACGACCATGTCGGTGATGTCGATCGGGTCGAGCAGATCGATCAGTTTGGGGATCTCGTTGGTCTTCGCGCCGACCGCGACCTGACCGATCACCGCTCCCGACTCGTGATCCATCGCGGCGAGCAGATGCGGTCGATCCCCAGCGTCATCGACGCTACCGCGCAACGTCTTGCCGTCGACTGCAACGATCCGTCGACCGTCAATACTGCTGAACTGCAATCCCATCCACGAGTTGGCGATCTTGTCGAAGGTGTCGCCGTCGACGCGTTCGAGGGTGCGGCGGATTGTTGATTCCGAGGGCACACCGGCACTGGAGTCGAGCGCGGCCAAGACCTCGACGCCGGCATCGGCGGCCTAATCGCCGATCGCAGAAAACGACCGGGCGCCGCTGAGTACCGCGGTGGCGGCGACGACCAGAATTTCCAGGAGAGGGTGTCGGACGCCGCGCCGTTTGCGCGGATCGGGAATGGTCGCCAACGCGTCGACGATCTCCCGGGGTGCAGCGGGCACCTCGGCCAACTCGCCGAGCAGGGGGTCGCTGTCATCGATGACATGGATAGGGGACACTGAACGGGCGAGCATGACCGGCTTTCGACAGGTGATTGTGTGAGAACTTCCATCCTCGAACACCTGGTCATGCTCGCCCCACACGACACACCGGTCACACCAAACTCACACGTAACAGCTGGTCAGGCTGTTCCTATACCGACTTTGCCGTGACCCTGGCGTCAATAGGGAGCGTCCCCAATTCGCCGTAATGAGCACGGCGGCAACATCTGTTGCTTCCCGAGTTCGCACGTGAAACCGGGTGAGCTGCACTTCGGACTACTACGACGGATCGATAAACGCTGAGGCGGACTCGGTATAGCTTCGTCCAACGACATCCGTCGGTGCCGATTAGGGTCCTTCAATCGTGCGATTCATCCCGCACCGGCAAGCTTGGAGCACTGATGCTCACGCATCCCCGAATCTCCGTGACGTGCGATTGCTCGAGAGTTCTCTGATCCCAACGAACTGCTCGGCGGGACAGTCTCACTTCCGTGAGAAGTCGAGCACCGGAGGCCGCACGAATAGTCGGGTCGATCCATTAGGTGATCGAGGCGTTCCGTCAGTGCCGTCGAACTCGGAAACGAGGAACCAAGTTTGAGCGCCGATGGTCGCTACCTCGACCTATGCTGAGACAGCAGTACGACGGGGCGTGGCGGTGGATGAACTGGGACGGCGATAAAGGCAAGCTCGCTACCGTGATCGACCTTGTCGCCCGCGAACGCGAGTGTCGAGTGCACGGCGATCCAACGCAGGTCGACGAGCGCACGCATACGCTTCGCAAGGAAGACATCGGACTCCAACATCTATGCAAACTGACAAAGGACGCACGTACCGACCTCAAAAACACACTACAGGACCGCACGTTGCCAAATCCCCGATAGGTACCTACACGCCGTCGCCAGCCGACCGGCGATCGTGCCGGGTGGGCGACCGGCTTACGGACGCGGCAACCCAAAGCCACGGCACGCGTTTTTGCGTTCGGAGACCAAACGGACGGTTTCAGACTGTCCCTGCGGATTCTGTCGGCCACAAGCCATAAAGTTGAGCACCATGGAGAACCTGAACGTTGCACTGAAGAACTGTCACGGCATCCGGGAGGTCGATGCGGCCTTCGACTTTCGGGAAGGCAATGCCGTGGCGATCTACGCGCCCAACGGCACAATGAAGACATCTTTCGCGAGGACTTTTAAGGACCTCGCCGCCGGCCACGACTCATCCGATCACGTTTTCCCGGACCGCCGCACAGATCGCAGCATCACCGATGAAAACGGCACCGACCTGGATCCGAAGGATGTAGTCGTTGTTCTGTCCTACGACGAGGATCTCGGTCCCACGGAGTCGACGTCGACCCTCCTGGTGAATCCGGAGCTGAGGAAGGAGTATGAGCACCTCCAGGCTGAACTCATGGGTGCTCGCGACGAACTCGTAGCAGCACTAAAGGCGGAGTCCGGAACCAAGCGAGACGTGATCACCGCGCTGTCACGGGTGTTCACCCAGCAAGATGACAAATTTTTTGATTCGTTGGTGCGCATCGAGTACGAGGTTATGCAAATGCATAGCGCGGAGTTCGCTGGCATTCCATACGATGTGCTATTCAACGAAAAGCTCGATCCTATACTTCGCACGGCGGGCGTACAGGCGGAGTTGGCCAATTACGTGGGGCGGCTGAACGAGCTTCTCGATCAGTCGGAGTTTTTCAGCAAAGGATCATTCACGTTCTATAACGCAGCGAATGTTACCAAGAGTCTCGGAGACAATCACTTCTTCGCAGCGAACCACTCGCTTACTCTGAGGGGCGACGGAGCGTCTCGCACCGTAACGAGTGAGGCCGACCTACAGGAATTGATCGAGGACGAAAAACGTCAGATCACTGACGACCCTGCGCTTCGCAAGAAGTTTGAAGCCGTCGAGAAGGCTGTCCAAAAGAACGCCGATACCCGAAAGTTCCTGGATTTCATTGCGACTCACGAGGAGTTGCTCCCGGAGTTCGAGAATGTCGACAAATTTCAGCAAGACGTCTGGATCTCATATCTCAAGGCGCACGAGGCCCTGTTCCAACGCGCAGTGACGTGCTACAAGACCACTGAGAGCCGCCGCAGGGAGATTGAGCGGCAGGCAGCGGTGGAGAGGACCCAATGGGAGAGGGTCATTGAGATCTTCAACGAGCGGTTCTTCGTGCCCTTCCGCCTGAGCGCGGAGAACAAGCATCGAGTGGCGCTCGGCCAAGAAACGATGCTTAAGTTGGTCTTCGAGTTCGAAGAAGGCGGGGAGTCTGCGGGCGTTGAACGAGCCGACCTACTGTCGATTCTTAGTAATGGCGAAAAGAAGGCCCTCTACATCCTCAATGTTCTGTTCGAGATGGAGGCAAGGAAGGCTGCAGGGCGCGAGACCGTCTTTGTGATTGACGACCTCGCTGACTCGTTCGACTACAAGAATAAGTACGCCATCGTGCAGTATTTGAAGGAGATGGCTGACCAGGCGAGTTTCAAGCTCGTTCTCCTGACCCACAACTTCGACTTCTTCCGGACCTTGGTCAGTCGGGGCGTCGTGGGTTACAAGCGATGCTTTATGGCTCAGAAGGGCGAGGGGAAGGTCGTATTGAATCAGGCCGAGCATGTCAATAATCCCTTCATCCGCGGTTTCAAGAAGAACTTCTTTACCGTTGGCATGCAGCGGATCGCCTCGATTCCGTTTGTGAGGAACATCCTGGAATACACGAGAGGAGACGATGATGCCGACTACCTGACGCTGACGTCGCTGCTCCACTGGAAGAACGAGACTCCCACGATAACCAATGCGGACCTCGATCGGATCTTCAGCAGCACCTTTGTCGGTCAGGAGAGCCGCGCGTGGCAGTTGCCGGACACCACCGTGGTCGATCTGCTGTTCGGTCAAGCTGACCAGGCGCTCGCGGCTGCGGAAGGCATAAATTTCGAGAACAAGATCGTTCTTTCGATCGCAACCCGAATGCTTGCCGAAAAGCACATGGTCGCCGAACTGAATGATCCTAACTTCACAGATGCGATCCCGAAGAATCAGACGCAGGCAATTTATCAAGCTTATAGGCGCCGCGGTCTCGGCACCCAACAGTCAATGGAAACGCTGGACAGTGTTGTCCTGATGACGCCCGAGAACATTCATGTCAATTCATTCATGTACGAGCCCATAATTGATATGTCTGACGCTGCGTTGCGGGATCTCTACAGCCGTGTCAAGACACTCTGAGTGGCAGAGTATGAGTAGTCAGCCGATACTCAGGGACATCCGACGCGCAGCGAGCCGTCGGTAGCCGCTCCACGCTGCGCTTTGCGACACGGTTCCGTCCCAAGAATCTCGAAGTGCGCCGATAGTTCGAGCGATCAGTTAGTTGCGGCTCCGGTGGAGCAGCCGTGCTCCCTCCCGATCTGGGTCGCCCATTCGCGCCCGAAGGAGCGCATCGCCGCCGATTGGTCGACCTCCCGGGCGCGCGATTGACCGCGAGGCCACCTCGGCTTGGAGCATGCTCCGCGCGGGTGACGCGGAGCAGCAATCGCCACCGAATCGGGGCAACGGCGGCACACTTCGACGTCAGCGCAGTGCTACGGCGAGGATCGCGTGCGCACCCGGCTAGAGCTCAACCAGACCGCGGGCGCGAGCAGAATCAGCAGTTCGGTGTTGAGCCGGGTCGAGCGCGTCGAACGCGATGACCGCCGCCCGCGGAACTGATTGCTGCCTCGCGTTCAAGGATGCGGCGGAAACTGCTCAGCGACTGGATCTCGCGCCATGCTCAAGGTGCGGTGCCCGAGCTGGATCAGGGTGATGACGCCCTCGCGCATTAGCCCGGAGGGAATGGGGTTCTCGACATGCGCGGCGCCTGGATGGTGTCCAGGATCGTGAGCAACTGGTCCGGTTCCGTGCGGCGGATCGTAGGACGGAACCGGCATGCATCGCGAGGGATCTCCCGGTGCTGGTGAATCCACTGCGGCACCGACGGATGCGTTGCTAGGGCCCTCCTCGTCCCCGCCGTAAGGTAGTTCCCGCAGCAGTCACAGAAGGTCATTGAGGGCGAGGGCATGGCGAGGCACACAGGTCGGCTCGAACTTACGTGGACGGACAAGGACCGGGCGCTCCTTTCGACCGGTGATGGCAAGTACGACTACACCTTCACTGACCATGACGACCCCCGCGTCCGCGAAGTGCGACTCCTACGCGAGGTCGATCGGATCGAAGCCCCCACTCCGGCGGATCGACCCAATGACCTTCCCGAGCCAACCGTGGATAACCTCTTGATCACGGGCGATGCCATGCATGCTCTCGATGCGCTAGCGAAGACACCTGAGTGGGCGGCGAAGTATCGGGGCAAGGTCAAGCTCGTCTACATCGACCCGCCCTTCAACACCGGTCAGGCGTTTACTCAGTACGAGGACAACATCGAGCATTCGATCTGGCTCACCATGCTCCGAGACCGGCTACGGCAGATCAAGCCTCTGCTTTCGAAGGACGGGTCGGTGTGGGTGCATCTCGACCATGTTGAGGTGCACCGCTGCCGGTCCGTGATGGACGAGATTCTCGGTTCGGATAACTTTGCTGCAGAAGTGGCGTGGCAGAAAGCTGACTCGACTCGGAACGATGCAAAGACGCTGTCGGTGGACCACGACACGCTGCTCGTCTATCGGGCGTCTCCCGAGTGGAGCCCCAACCGCCTTCCGAGAACCGCTGAGTCCGACGCGCGATTCTCCTCGCCAGACCGAGACCCGCGGCCGTGGTTCGACGACAACCCCACTGCCCCAGGGGCCAAGACCCACCAAGGCATGGTCTACGCCATCGAGCACCCGATGACGGGCGAGCTTGTCTATCCCGCTCGTGGTCGTTGTTGGTGGACTCAACAGTCTCAGATCCTCGAGATCATGAACGAGTACGCGCCGTATGAACTTCGCGACTTGGGCGACGTTCACAAGCGCGCTGAACTGTGTGGCGTCAAGCCCGACGACGTTCGGCAGAACGTAATGGCGGTAGCGCTGTCCGTTCCACTCGCAGAAGCTCGCGTCTGCGCGCGCGAACGGTACGACCAGGGGGCGTGGCCGCAGATCCTGCTCCGGTCCGGCGGTGAAGGCGGATTGGGCCGTAAGGCCTACGTGCCGAACAAGGGCCTTGTCGCCTCCACCTGGTGGACCAACGACCTAGTCGGCCACAACCGCGAGGCCAAGGCCGAAGTCAAGGCGATCTTTCCGAATCTGAACGCCTTCGCCACCCCGAAGCCTGAACGACTCTTGGAACGCGTCATTCAGATCGGGAGCGATCCGGGCGACATCGTGTTGGATTGCTTCGCCGGCTCCGGGACTACAGCCGCGGTAGCCCACAAGATGGGGCGCCGCTGGGTCACTAGTGAGTTGATCGCCGACACCGTCGAGGCGTTCACCAAGGCCCGGCTGATTCGGGTGCTCAAGGGCGACGACCCTGGAGGCGTGACGACCTCATCCGTGCGCGTAGCAGCGAACGGTGTTTCACTCCCGCTGGATGTAGACCCCAAAGCTGCGCAGCAATTCCAGACAACCCTCGGGCGCGTACTCGGCAACCCTCCCGCAGAAGGCGATGATCTTGAAGCGCCGCCGCTGACGCTGAACCCCGCGAAGGTGTTGGCCGGTGCTGTTCGGGATGCACAGAAGCGAGGCGAACTCAGTCTCGGCGCTGACGACATCGCCACCCTGCTTACTCTTCTGCGGCAGGTCGGCAACGACGGGGCGTTGTCGGAGGTCGACATCACCAAATCGGTCAAGACCGAGCTGAACAGGAGGACTCGCACGCGAGACGCGGTCACAGTCAAGTGGCACGGCGGTGGCGGGTTCACCCACCTCGAGGTGGCTCCGTCGATGTACGAGGTGGACGACGAAGACGGTGATGTTTATCTGTCCCCGGAAGCAGTCAACGGAGTGTGGTCGCGGTCGGTAGCGGCACAGTTGAAGTTCACATTCACGCCCGACCACCCGGTGTTCTGCGGTGTCCGAGGTCGTCAGAGGCTTGTCGTCGTGGACGGCGTCGCGGACGAGATCGTTGTACGCACGGTGGTCGAGCAGCTCGGAGTCAAGGAAAGAGCAGTGGTGGTAGCGAAAGTGGTGCTCCCAGAAGCGCAGACGCTGCTGACGGAGCTGTCCCCTGGGTCACGCCTGAGGAAGGCGCCGCGGGATCTGTTCCCGAAAAGGACGGTGAAGTGACTATGTCTGTCGACATCGTCTTCGATGAACTCCTGATCAACGAGATCGCCGCTCGGTTTGATCTGCGAGATCCCAACAGACGGGCGCTGGAGGCAGTAATTAAGGCTGTCGGTGTTGCCACCCCTGAGGAGGGCTTCCCGGAGCTGGTAACCGACCTCGCCACCGGTGTTGGCAAGACCTACCTGATGTCTTCTCTGGTCGACTACGCCGCGGCGCAGGGAGTTCGGCACGTGCTTGTGGTGACGCCGGGAAGCGTCATCCAGAACAAGACTCTGGACAATTTTGACGCCGCGTCGGCGAAGTACGTGGCCGGTGCCGACCACGAGCCCATCGTTATCACCCCCGACAATTTCAGGGCGGGCGCTGTTGGCGCGGCATTACGCGACCCGGACGCCTTGAAGGTGTTCGTGTTCAACGTCCAGCAGTTGATCCGTCCCTCGGACAAGGTCTCCCGCAAGGTCCGCGACACCGACGAGAACCTCGGCGATGACCTGTACTCCTATCTGGAGCAAGCCGGCGACCTGCTAGTGATCGCTGATGAGCACCACATCTACCACGAGAAGGCCACGGTGTTCTCGGCGGCGATTCGAGAGTTGAACCCGCTGGCGCTGATCGGTCTGACCGCGACACCTTCCAAGTCGGATCTGGGCAAGGTGATTTTTCAGTACACCCTCGGGGAGGCGATCGCGGACGGTCACGTGAAGACCCCCGTGATCGTGTACCGAAAAGATGGGACTAAGGACGAGCGCACTCAGCTGGCTGATGCATGCCACCTGCTCCGGAAGAAGGAGACCGCTTACCGGCAGTTTCTCCTTACCCGGCCAGAGCTACCCCAGATCAAGCCAGTGCTCTTCGTCGTGTGCTCCTCGATTGACCACGCGACGGAGGTCGGACAGACACTCGCCCAGGACGGATTCATCGGGGATCCCGCTGCGGTCTTGGAGATCACGTCCCAGTCCTCCGACGAGGCTCTCGCCGCTCTCGCCGCTTGTGAGGCGCCGGAGTCACCCGTCCGGGCGATCGTCAGCGTCAACATGCTCCGCGAAGGGTGGGACGTCCGCAACATCGCAGTGATCGTCGCGCTGCGGCGGTTGGCGTCGCAAGGACTGACTGAGCAGATTCTCGGCCGAGGACTCAGGTTGCCGTTCGGCGTTCTCACGCAGGTAGCCATGGTCGATCAGGTTGACCTGGTAGCGCACGACTCGTACCAGCAGCTGTTGGCGCAGAAGGATGCGCTTCGTGAGCGCATCGAGATCGCACCGTCCCAGGTCGACGTCGATGAGCAAGGCGCGGCGACGACTGCTGGCGACCTTGCAGTGCCTGACCCAGAGCTACCAACCAGCCCGACGAACCTGGGCGGGACGGGGCTCGAAGGCCACGCGGATCCCGATGAGGACGTCCTAGAATCGCACCAGGGTTCGGGCACCGGCGCTCAGCCTTTCACGTTCACCGATACGGACAGCGGAGAAGACTCCGAGCCGAATCTTTTCACTCAAGAGACCGATGACCGGATCGCCGAGCCCGTACCCCAGCCGACGGGACGGGTCGGGAACGCGCCACAGATTCCGTTCCCGAGACGCGTCGCCCGACTGACAGTGGCGTCGTTCAGCCTCTCAGACGTTCCGGATGGGGATGCGCAGGCTGCTGGTGCTCGGTTCATCACCGAGATCCCGACCTTCCTTGCCAAAGACGCATTGATCGCGACCCGCGACGAACACGACGACATCACCATCAAGGTTGCGCCGCAGAAGAACGTCGAGGCCCAGCAGATGTACCTCGGGATCGACACGATTCGTGAAGACTTGACCGCAGCGATCTTCCGCCAGGTGGAGCAGTCGGCCTCGGAGAAGCGCGCGGCGCGACGGATCACCAATGCCTTCCTGAAGGGCGCTGGTGTCGTTACAGGGAACGAGACGGCCGAATGGGGTGAGAACCGCCGTCAGCAGGCGATCGGAGGCATGACCCGCCTCATCAAGGATGCCTACATTAAGCGCCCTCGCCAGATGGTCTACGACCTTGAACCCGTCACGCTGCCGATCGAGCCGGTGATCATCGACGCGGCGCGCGATGCCTACAGCGACACGTTCGTAAAGCACGTCCAATTCAGTGGCTGGCAGCGCAACATCATGCCCGTAGCAACCTTCGACGCGGGGTCGACTGAGTGGAAGATCGCCCACTTGCTCGACCGTGACGACGACATCGCCTGGTGGCTGAGGCTGTACACGAACGGCCCTGCCTTCATTCCGACGAGTCGAGATGGGAGCTATTTCCCTGACTTCATCGCGCTCGACACCGCGGGGGTCTACTGGTTGATCGAAGGCAAATCCGACAAGAATGCTCTCGACGCCGACGTTCTCCGGAAACGGGAGGCCGCCGAGAACTGGGCGCGCTTCGTCCGGGACAAGGGCGAGTTCGGCGACTGGCACTACGTGTTCGCCACCGAGTCGCACATCAAGCACGCGGGTTCGTGGACCGCGCTGAAGGTTGCGACTGAACCTGAGTAGAGCGGAGGGCTTGATCCTCGCCACCCCCGGCTCGGAGCGTGCCTGGTTACGTTGGTCCCGTGACCTTCACTGCGCTCCACCGCGTCCTCGGCCTGCCGCCCGGCCCAATCACCGACGAGATGCTCGACGAGGCCGTCGCTGCTGGTGTGGCCGAGACCGACGACCTCGATTGGAAGTCGGAGCTGCCACCGACCAGCAACCTGCCGTCGACTGACGTGCCCAAGGACATCGCCGCGATGGCCAACCGCGGAGGCGGCGTGATCGTGTACGGCGTCGAGGAGGACGAGAAGGCCGCGACCGGCCGCAGGGACACGGGCGAGTTCACCGAGAACCACGAGCGCACCTACCGCAAGGTTGCCGTGTCGGCCATCACCCCACCGGTCTTCGGCCTCGAGGTCTACCGTCTCGGCAGTGATCCCCGCGCCGTGGCAGTCGTCGTCCCTGCCAGCGTCGACGGACCACACCTGATCTACCGCGGCGAGTACTTCGGCGCACCCGTCCGGAACAACGCCGACACCGAGTGGATGAAGGAGCGGCAGATCGAGGCTGCCTACGGCGCCCGCTTCGACGAGCGGCGACGGTCCAGCGAAGCGATCGATGCGCTGTACGCCGAGATGCAGGCGGGCCGGGACACGGACAAACGAGCCTGGCTGATAGCGGTCGCCCACCCGCGCGTGCCAGGTGTCCTCGCCCGGCCGGACCGCGACGAAGCGCGCGCCGTCTTCGAGGAGTCGGTGCGCGTCGCGCTGAGCTACTCGGATCGCAACGGCGTGCACCCGCTTGAGCACGTGGACCGCCTGAACCCTCGCCCCGGTCTCAAACGCTGGACCGCCCCGCCCGCGTCCACGCACAAGAGCTCGTACTGGAAGGAGGCGTGGGTCAGCGCCCACCACGACGGCTCCGTCACGCTGGCGGCTGCCATCGGCGCCCATCTCTCAGGGCCTTCGTCGCAGTTCGAGGGTCACGAGGTGGAAGCCCGAGCGATCGAGTCCGCGATCGCCGACTTCACGGGCATAGTCCGTGCCGTCGCGGCACACTCGGGTCACGACGAGTACGAGGTAAGCGTCGGCATCGAGTGGGCCGGCACCCGTTCGCTCGTGATCCTCACTGTCGACGGCACCGGGTACACCTACGACGGCGTCTCCACTCCGCTGGGGAAGTTCACGCGGGTGTCCTCGACGATCAACGCCGCAGCCTCCGACCAGGAGTTTCACCGCCGCGTGTACGAACTCGCGGAGGACTGCATCAACCAGGGCGGGATTACGCATCTACACGTGATCGCGAAGCCGGCTGACCAGGAGTAGGTCTCCGGTCGTCGATCTGAGCCACGTCCTCGCCCAGCCTGCGCCGCGGATGATCCCACTGCGGAGGCGTACTCAATTTAGAGGTGTTGGCCTGCACCTTTGCGAAGACCGGCGGCCGCTCCGCGTGTGTCCTCCCGCCGGTGTGGGGCCGAGCACCCTGGAGAGTCCTACTGTACTCACACCGCCTTGTCGACGGTGGCGCTGTCGAGCACCCCACGGAATGCGCTGGGGGCTGTTTGGGCCAGTTCGAGACTGAAAGTGACCGCGGCCGGATGGGTTGACAAGGCTTCACCGGGATACTGTCACGCTCGGTCCCTCTCAATCAACGATCCGGAAGAAACCGTCGCAAAATTCTAAGAAAACAAAAGGTCAGGCAGCATTTCCGCAACCTGACCTGATGTACCGATTTGAGCTGAACTGCTCGTGGTGGGCGAAGGGGGACTTGAACCCCCACGTCCCGAAGGACACTGGCACCTGAAGCCAGCGCGTCTGCCATTCCGCCACTCGCCCGTGGCCGCCGAATTCGGCGGGCATGCCGTCGAACTGGGTAGCTCGACGACTGGAGAACGATAGCAACAATGCGGCGCCGATGTAAAACTCGGGCGGGCGGGGGTCTCGACAGGCTCGACCAGCGTGGGTGGGGCTCGACCAGCGTGCGAGGTGGTCTCGACAAGCTCGACCAGCGGAGCGAGGCTCGACCGGCGAGGGCGGGCTCGGGCAGCGAGTGGTCTCGACAAGCTCGACCAGCGGGTGTGGGCTCGACCCTGAAGCCATAGTTGAAGCTGCGGCGGTTGATCTGAGACGGTGTTAGCCGTAAGTATCGGTATCATCAATCAAGGTCACTTGCACGACGACACGCCACCAGGGCTGCGAAGGGAGGTCGACGATGGGAATCCTGCAACGATTCGAGCGCAAACTCGAGGGGGCCGTCGACGACGGCTTTGCGCGCGTTTTCGGTGGTCAGGTTGCTCCGCAGGAGATCGAGAACGGCCTGCAGCGCGAGGCCGAGGAGTCGTTGGAGAGCCTCGGCGACGGCACGGTGCTGGCGGCGAACAGCTACTCATTGTTGTTCAGCCCGACCGACCACCAGCACATCGCCACTGAGTACGAGTTGAACCGCAAGACGTTCTCCAAGCACCTGGAAAACTTCATCGCCGACAACGGATGGCAGACGTATGGGAAGGTCGTCGTAGAGTTCGACCAATCGCCGTCGTTGCACACCGGTATCTTTCGTGCCCGTGGTCGGGTCGATCCGGATGCGAGCCCGCGTCCGGTCGGATCCGCTCCAGGCGCGGGTAACGATGCTTCAGAACCACCGCGGGCCGCACGTGGTTGGCCCCCGGGGCCGCAAGCCCAGCCGCCGACTGCCGGTCCGCCCCCACAACCACACGCACCACAACAAGTAGGAGTCCCAGCCATGACGCAGAACCCCGGTTACGACCAGCGGCGAGGCGCAGAACCCGCTTACGACGACGCCCGGGGCTACGGCCAGGGCCAGCAGGAACACGGACACGAGTACGCCCAGCAGGGCTACGACTACCAGCAGGGCGGCTACGGACAGGGCTACGAGCAGGCTCCCGGCTACGGACAGCAGGGTGGCTACTACCCGGCGCAGGGCCAGCAGCCCGCATACGGATACGAGCAGCAGGGATACGAGCAGCAGGGTTACGCTCAGCAGCCCGGCTACGACCAGGGCTACGCACAGCAGCCCGGATACGGCCAGCAGGACTACGACTACGCCCAGGGCTACCCGCAACAGGGTTACGACCAGGGCTACGGCCAGCAGGGATATGAGCAGGGCTACGCACAGCAGCCCGGCTACGGATACGACCAGGGCTACGGACACCCCGGCGGCTACGCACCCGCAGCGATCACGCTGCTCCTCGAAGACGGCAGCAACCGCACCTTCCAGTTGCGTGAGGGCTCCAACGTCATCGGTCGCGGCCAGGATGCGCAGTTCCGCCTCCCCGACACCGGCGTCTCGCGTCGCCACGTCGAGATCCGCTGGGACGGCAGCACCGCCATGCTCACCGACCTCAACTCCACCAACGGCACGACCGTCAACGACGTCCAGGTCAACAGCTGGGAGCTCGCCGACGGCGACCGCATCCGCATCGGTCATTCGGACATCACCGTCCGGTTCCAGTAAGGCCGCTGCACCTGCCAGTTAGCCGGATCGACGCCCGTGGCATCGTCTGATGACGCCCGGCGTCGATACACAACTGTCACTTTCGAATGACGGTGATCGGGACTCTGGCCCATAAGATGCAGTCGGGATCCGTTGTCGCACGCGAAGCGTCGGCACGCGGACGTACTTTGTAGTGACGGATGCTTGCTTTGTAGTGACGGATACTCGGGGAGGTGAGGACTTAGATGCAGGGCTTGGTTCTGCAGTTGACCCGTATCGGGTTTCTGGTCCTCCTCTGGTTGTTCGTCTACGCGGTCATCCGCACCCTGCGCGCCGACATCGCCACGGCGTCGGGCTCACGCCTCTCCCGCTACTCCGGCGCCGACCGGCGTCGTCGAAAATCCGCGACGGCCAAGGGGTCGGCACGCTATCTGGTCGTCACGCACGGCGCTCTGGCGAATACGCGCATCACCTTGGGTCAGCAGCCGGTCCTGATCGGCCGAGCCGACGATTCGACGCTCGTCCTCACCGACGACTACGCGTCGGAACGCCACGCACGGCTCTCGCGCCGCGGCGACGACTGGTACGTCGAAGACCTCGGTTCGACGAACGGCACCTACCTCGACCGCTCGAAGGTGACCACAGCCGTGCGCGTCCCGTTGAGCACGCCGATCCGTATCGGCAAGACCGTGATCGAGTTGCGCCCGTGACACTGGTGTTGCGCTACATCGCGCGGAGCGATCGTGGGTTGGTCCGCGCGAACAACGAAGACTCGTTCTACGCCGGTCCCCGACTACTCGCACTCGCCGACGGCATGGGCGGACATGCGGCGGGCGAGGTGGCCAGCCAGTTGGTCATTCAGGCGCTACGCACACTCGACGACGACGAGCCCGGCGGCGATCTGCTCGCCGCCCTCGACCGCGCAACCCACCGCGGCAACGCGGCCATCGCCGCACAGGTCGAACGCTCCCCCGACCTCGACGGCATGGGCACGACGCTGACCGCGATCCTGTTCGCGGGCAGCAGGATCGGGCTCGCCCACATCGGTGACTCGCGCGGCTACCTCTTCCGCGACGGCGAGCTCACACAGATCACGCGCGACGACACTTTCGTCCAGACGCTGGTCGACGAAGGTCGTATCACCGCCGAGCAGGCACACACCCATCCGCAACGCTCGCTCATCATGCGCGCGCTGACCGGTACGGAGGTCGAGCCGACTCTCACGATCCGCGAGGCACGCGCCGGCGATCGGTACCTGCTGTGCAGCGACGGACTCTCCGACGTCGTGAGCGAGGAGACCATCTCCGAGACGCTCGGCTCCATCGACGACGAGAAGGAGTGCGCCGACCGTCTCATCGAACTCGCACTGCGCGGCGGCGGCCCCGACAACGTGAGCGTCGTACTGGCCGACGTCGTCGACACGCAGTATGGCGAGTCGCGACCCATCGTCGGCGGTGCGGCGGGCGACGACGCCGAGCAGAACTACACGCCCGATCCCAAGACCGCGGCCGGTAGGGCCGCAGCACTGCGTCCGCCGGCAGCAGCTCCCCAGCGTCCGACGATCCTCACAGACGACGAGAACGAGCCTCCGCAGCGTCGAAGTCGTTGGGGCCGTTGGGTTTTTGCGGGCATCGTGGCGCTGGTCATCGCAGCGCTGATCGCAGGCTTCTTCCTGACCCGCGGACTGTTGCGCAGCACGTATTACGTCGGCGAAGACAACAACAAGGTCACCATCTTCCAGGGCTCGCCCGACAAGATCCTGTTCTTCTCGTCGAGCAAGGCGTCGGAGAGGGTCTGCGTCACCAACGTCGCGACCGACGCCCCGACCGTGAGTTTCCAGTCGGTCGACAGCAAGGACGAGTGCCGTCGGCTGAGCCTGTCCGACCTGGACTCGGCCAGCGTGAACACCGTCCGCACCTTCGGGGTGAGCAAGGTCGACCTCGACGACGCCCGCAACCGGGTACGTCGACTCACCTTCCTACCCCTGTGCCGACCCGCGCCGACCACCACCGAGCCCGCGCCGGCGCCCGGCGCGACACCCGGAGCCCCCACGCCCGGCACACCGCCTCCCGCGAGCCCGGCACCGAACACCGCCCTGCCCGCGCGGTTCACGCTGCCGCCGGTCGCCGAGCCGTCGAGTCCGGCCCCATCGACAACTTCTGTCCCGTCGACGACGCCCGCCCCTTCCGGTTCGACGCCTGCGCAGCCTCAATTCGACGACGGACCGTGTCGGGAACCGTAGATGTCGCAACCGTCGAATCCTCAAGCCCAGCACGCGCCGCCGCGTGAACCGGCCCGCCAGACCGGGCGCACCGTCGAGATGATCCTCCTGATCTTCGCGATCGGTGTGGTGACGATCGCCTTGATCATCGTGCAGGCCGCACAGAGCCAGTCACTGACGTGGGATCTGCTCAAGTACGTGGCCGCCTACACGGCGCTGTTCGCGATCGCGCATCTCGTCGTACGACGGTATGCGCCCCACGCCGATCCGGTGCTGTTGCCAATTGTGGCCGTGCTCAACGGAATCGGGCTCGTGCTGATCCACCGCCTCGACCTCGGGTCGGGTCCGCGTGGCGAGGAGATCAGCCCGACCGAGCAGACCAACAACGCCGATCAGCAGTTGTTGTGGGCGTTGCTCGGCATCATCGTGTTCGCGGTGATCCTGATCTTCATCCGCGATCACCGGACACTCTCGCGCTACGCGTACACCCTTGGCCTCGGCGGCGTGATCTTCTTGGCGATTCCGGCGATCCTGCCGGCGTCGATGTCGGAGATCAACGGGTCGAAGAACTGGATTCGCACGCCTATCTTCAACATTCAGCCCGGCGAGTTCTCCAAGATCCTGATCATCATCTTCACCGCGGCGTTGCTGGTCTCCAAGCGCGACCTGTTCACGACGGCCGGTAAGCACTTCCTCGGGATGGACCTGCCGCGTGCCCGCGACCTCGGACCGCTGCTGATCGCGTGGCTGGTGACCATCGGCATCTTCGCCCTCGAGAACGACCTCGGCGGGCCGCTGCTGATCTTCTCGACGATCCTCGCGATGCTCTACGTCGCCACCGGCCGAGCGGGCTGGGTGGCGATCGGTGTCACCCTTTTCGTCGCGGGAGCGGTACTGGCGTACCAGTTGTTCCCGCATCTGCAGGTGCGCGTTCAGGTGTGGCAAGACCCCTTCGCGACCTTCGACACCACCGGTTATCAAGTGGGACAGAGCCTCTTCGGGCTCGCGACCGGCGGATTGTTCGGCACCGGACTCGGCTCCGGGCGCCCCAACATCGTTCCGTTCGCCAACACCGACTTCATCATCGCGACCATCGGTGAGGAGCTCGGCCTGGTCGGGCTGACGGCCGTGATGATGCTCTACCTGATCTTCGTGATGCGCGGTCTGCGCACGGGTGTCGCCGTCCGCGACAGCTTCGGCAAACTGCTCGCCACCGGCCTCTCGTTCACGATGGCCGTTCAGATCTTCGTGGTCGTCGGCGGCGTCACCAAACTCATCCCGCTGACCGGTCTCACGACGCCGTTCGTGTCGTACGGCGGGTCGTCGTTGCTGGCGAACTACATCCTGCTCGCGCTGCTGATCCGCGTCTCCAACGCCGCGCGCGAACCCGACCCGACGAAGCGTCGGCCTACGCCGAAGCCCATTGAGTCGCTGCCGACACAGGCGGTGCGGCAGGCATGAACACTCCGATCCGCCGGGTCTCGATGGTGGTCATCGTGATGATCATCGTGTTGCTCGCCAACGCCACCTACATCCAGGTCTTCAAGGCCGACGCCCTGAAATCCGACCCGCGCAACAACCGGGTGCTGCTCGACGAGTACTCGCGCCAGCGCGGCGCAATCACCGCGGGTGGCGAGGTCATCGCGGTGTCGGTGCCCACGGACAGCAGACTGAAGTTCCTGCGAAGCTATCCACCCGAGGGCGCCGAGGCGTTCGCCCCCGTGACCGGCTACTTCTCGTACCAGTACGGCAGCACCGAGGTCGAGCGCTACGAGAACTCATTCCTCTCCGGAAGCGACGACAGGCTCTTCGGGCAGCGCTTCACCGACATGTTCTCCGGGCGGGATCCGCGCGGCGGCAACGTCGTGACGACGATCAATCCCCGCCTGCAACGCGTCGCCTACAACCAGATGCGCAACGGCTGCAACGGTGGTTGTCGCGGAGCGGTTGTCGCGATCGCGCCGAACACCGGCAAGATCCTCGCGATGGTGTCGACGCCGAGCTACGACCCGAACAAGCTGGCCAGCCACGACCAGTCGGTGCGCGAGACGGCCTGGTCGTCGTGGAATGACCCGAACGGCTCGGAGCCGATGCTCAATCGCGCAATCAACCAGCTCTACCCGCCCGGTTCGACGTTCAAGGTGGTCACCTCAGCGTCGGCTCTGCGAGCAGGGGTGTCGCCGGATGTGCGCCTCACCGCAGCGTCGCAGTTCCCGCTGCCCGACACCACGATCTCGCTGCCCAACTACGGCGGCGAAACGTGCCCCGGATCGTCGGGCGGCACCGTCTCGATGGTCACGGCGTTGAAGTACTCGTGCAATACCGCTTTCGCCGACCTCGTGACGAACAAGATGCCCAACGCGACGTCGAATTTCAAAGACACCGCTCGACGCTTCGGCCTCGACGAAGCCGGACCGGAGATCCCGATGCCGGTCGCGCAATCGACCGTCGGAGAGATCCCCGACCGTGCCGCGCTGGCGCAGTCGGCGATCGGACAGCGTGACGTGCGCCTGACCCCGCTGGAGAACGCGATGATCGCAGCGACCGTCGCCAACGGTGGGGTGCGGATGCAGCCCTATCTGGTGGATAAACTGCAATCGGCAGATCTGCGCACGCTGAGCACAACTCAGCCGACAACGATCAACGAACCGATCACCTCCGACCAGGCGGCCACGCTTACCAGCATGATGGTCGAGTCGGAACGGGCAACCGCGGGAGCGGGCGGCCCGGTATCGATCGCGTCGAAGACCGGCACCGCCGAGCACTCCGACACGAGCGCTGGTGGCGACTCGGAGACCCCGTACTCCTGGTACATCGCGTTCGGACCGTCGTCGAATCCGCAGATCGCCGTCGCCGTGATCGTGGAGAACGGCGACTACGGTGTGAACTCGGTCGGCGGAACCGTCGCCGCGCCGATAGGACGAGCTGTGATCAACTCACTGGTGGGAGGTGGACGATGAGCCTGCAGAACGGCACGATCATCGCCGACCGTTATCGCCTGATCCGGCTCATCGCGACCGGCGGCATGGGACAGGTCTGGGAGGCCGTCGACACGCGACTGAACCGTCGTGTCGCGGTCAAGGTGCTCAAGGCCGAGTACTCCGACGACCCCGAGTTCACCGCACGCTTCCGCACCGAGGCGCAGACGACGGCCAAGCTGAACAACCCGGGCATCGCGAACGTCTTCGACTACGGCGAGACGCCCGACCGCGCAGGTGGCGGCCCACTGGCCTATCTGGTGATGGAGCTCGTCGACGGCGAGCCGCTGAACTCGGTCATCTCACGGCTCGGACGGCTGTCGCTGACCAACACGCTCGACATGCTCGAGCAGACGGGTCGCGCGCTGCAGGCCGCGCACACCGCGGGGCTCGTGCACCGCGACGTGAAGCCCGGCAACATCCTCATCACACCCGCGGGCCAGGTGAAGATCACCGACTTCGGCATCGCGAAAGCGGTCGACGCCGCGCCGGTCACCCAGACGGGCATGGTCATGGGCACGGCCCAGTACATCTCGCCCGAACAGGCGACCGGCGACGAGGCGACCGCGGCATCGGACGTCTATTCGCTCGGCGTCGTCGGATACGAGGCGCTTACGGGGCGTCGACCATTTCTCGGCGACGGCGCGATCACCGTCGCGATGAAGCACATCCGCGAGACACCGCCGCCGCTGCCCGCGAACGTGCCCGCGTCGGTGCGTGAGCTGATCGACATCACGTTGTCGAAGGACCCCAAGCAGCGCTATGCCAACGGTGGCGAGTTCGCCGACGCTGTTGCCGCGGTGCGTGCGGGTCGTCGACCACCCGCCCCCGGCGGCGCCGGAGCCGTCGGTGCTGCGGGCGCCGCTGCGGCAGGAGCCGCGGGTGGTGCCGCGCTCGCCCGCGGAACCGGCGCAACCCGCGCGATGACGGGTGGAGTGCCGCCGACGGGGACAGCACGCAGCGCGACGCAGGGAACGAGTCGCACGCCGACGTCGTACGGCCAGACGTCGTATCCGCAGACCTCGTACCCCCAAACCTCCTACCCGCAGACCTCGTCGACGCCGCCGTCGAACAACAACAACGGGTGGACCACCGGCCAGAAGGTGCTCGCGGGCATCGCGGGTGTGCTGCTGCTCGGCGCCATCGGACTGATCGGTTTCTGGCTGGCGAACCTTGATTCGGGATCGTCGGAGACGCCGACGCCGTCGACGACGGCCACGCAGACCACAACCGCTGTCCCGACCACGGCCGAACAGCAAGAACCCGAGGCGACGACCCGCGACCGGACCACGACGACGCGTCGCACGACCACCACCGAGCAACCGACGACCGAGGATCAGACCACCCAACAGGAGACCGAGGAGCCGACCACGACCAACGGCGACTCCGGTGCACCGACCGTGACCGGACAATTCTGTCCGCCCTTCTGTCTGCCGAGCCGATGACCGCGACCCCGCACCATCTCTCCGACCGCTACGAACTGGGCGAGACGCTCGGGTTCGGCGGGATGTCGGAGGTGCACTTCGCTCGCGATCTCCTGCTCAACAGGGATGTCGCGATCAAGGTGCTGCGCGCCGACCTCGCGCGTGATCCGTCGTTCTACCTTCGCTTCCGACGCGAGGCGCAGAACGCCGCGAAGCTCAATCACCCGACGATCGTCCAGGTCTTCGACACCGGCGAATCCGAGACACCGGACGGGCCGCTGCCGTTCATCGTGATGGAGTACGTCGACGGTGAGACGCTGCGAGATGTGTTGCGCGCCAATGGTCCGGTGTCTCCGCGGCAGGCGATGACATGGATGGCCGACGTTGCGGCGGCGATGGACTTCAGCCACCGCAACGGGATCGTGCACCGCGACATGAAGCCCGCCAACGTCATGATCGACAAGGCGGGCGCGGTCAAGGTGATGGACTTCGGCATCGCCCGCGCCATCAGCGACTCGACGTCAACGATGACGCAGACGTCGACCGTGATGGGCACCGCCCAGTACCTGTCGCCGGAGCAGGCGCGCGGCATCAAGGTCGATCCGCGCAGCGACATCTACTCGATGGGCTGCGTGCTGTTCGAGTTGATGACCGGCGAGCCACCGTTCACAGGTGATTCGCCCGTCGCCGTCGCCCATCAGCACGTCCACGAGGATCCGCCCTGGCCGTCGTCGATCCGACCGGAGATCCCACGCGAGCTCGACTCCGTGGTGCTCAAGGCGATGAGCAAGAACAAGGAGAACCGGTACCAGTCGGCCGCCGAGCTGCGTGCCGATCTGATCCGTGTGCTCGCGGGCGGTCGGCCGTCGGCTCCACTGCTGCTGACCGACGAGGACCGCACCGAGTTCCTCGACACCGGTCCTCGACGCGCAGCTCGCGGCTCCGACGGGGGCGGCACCGGCGGTGGAGGCGACGACGGCTCCGGCGGTTCGGACGGCAACACTCCTCGACGCGCCAGTGACAACACCCCTATTCGACGACGCTCTCGCGGGTTGGTCCTCGGATCGGTCGCGCTCGTGGTGCTGCTGCTCGCAGGACTGCTGCTGTGGTGGGCTCCGTGGGCGTCGGAGAGTGCGCGACAGATTGCGGTGCCGTCGGTGAGCGGCCTCTCGTCGCAGGACGCCGAGAACAACCTGCTGCGCGCGGGGTTCAAGGTCAAACAGCTTCAGGAACCGAGCCTCGACGTCAAGGCCGGGACCGCGACAAGGTCGGCGCCGGGCGCGAACGTGCTGGCACCGGACGGCTCCGAGGTGACGCTGTACGTGTCGTCGGGACCTCCGCGACATCAGATGCCGTCGTTGCAGGGCAAGACACCGGATGAGGCGACCGACGCGCTGAAGGTGCTCGGATTCACCAACATCCGGACCGACGAGGTCGATTCGACGGCGGCGCTCGACGGCAAGGTCGTGAACACGACACCCGCGTCCGGTACCGATGCCGCGGTCAACGGACCGGTCGTGCTGCACGTCGGGTCCGGTCCACGGCAGGTGACCGTGCGCGACGTCGTCGGTATGCGTGAGGACCAGGCCCGCACGCTGCTGGAACAGTCGAATCTGAAGATGGTCGTCGTGCAGGGTGATTCGAATCGACCTGTAGGCGAGATCATCAGCTCGTCTCCGCCCGCCGGAACATCGGTCGACGAGGGCACCACCGTCCAGGTGACGGTCTCGCGCGGAAACCAGTTCACGATGCCCGACCTGCGCGGCCAGACACCCGATCAAGCGCGCTCGACGCTGCAATCGCGCGGATGGTCGGCTTCGACCCTCACACAGTCGACAAAGGGCGTGCCGCTGGGCAGCCCGGACATCGGCAAGATCGTCGACCAGCAGCCTGCCGCGGGCTCACAGATGAGCCGTGACGACGCCGTCACGGTGACCGTCGGACAGCTCAGCCTGCTGCCGAACTAGGGCTCTTCAAGGCGGTCAGCTGGTCGTGAGCCACTGGGTGCCGTGAGAGCAGGGGCGTCAGCCCAGCGCGGCGGCCATCTCTTGTTCGAGTGCGTCGACCAGACCGGCGTCGACCTTGATGCCCGCGACGGCGAGCCAGTTGGCCAGCATCCGGTGTCCGCCCTGGGTGAGCACGCTCTCCGGGTGGAACTGGACGCCGTGGATGGGCAGGTCGCGGTGGCGCATGGCCATGACGATGCCGGTGTCGGTGCGCCCGGTCACGACGAGTTCGTCGGGGATGGTCTCGGGGAGCACGGTGAGCGAGTGATAGCGCGTCGCGGTGAACGGATCCGGTAGTCCGGCAAGGACGCCGTCGTCGTCGTGGATGACCTGCGACGTCTTGCCGTGCAGGAGTTCCGGGGCGCGGTCGACCGTCGCGCCGAAGGCTGCGCCGATCGCCTGATGTCCGAGGCAGACTCCGAGCAATGGGATTTCGTCCGACGCCGCGAGTTTCACCAGCGGGATCGTCGCGCCCGCTCGCTGTGGGGTGCCGGGCCCGGGGCTGAGGAGCACGGCGTCGAAGCCGTCGACCGCTCGCCGCAATGATTCAGTGGTGAACTCGCCGTCGGCGTCGGAGAGGACCGGGTCGTCGTTGCGCCAGACCGTGACGTCGAGGCCGCCTTGCTGGTCCGCGGCTGAGCCGCCTAGTTGACCCAGGTACTGGACCAGGTTGTAGACGAAGCTGTCGTAGTTGTCGATGACGAGCACGCGGCCCAGGGGCTGCGCGGTTCCGTCTACGGCGGGCGTATTCACAGGCTCAGGTTACTCGGCGCTCGTCAGGGTGGTCTCGACAAGCTCGACCAGCGGGAAACGCTCGAACAGCGAAAGGAGCTCGAGCAGGGGTTGGCACCCTTCCCGCTGATTGAGCCGGCGGCGAGCGCAGCGAGCAGCCGAGTCGAAATCACCCGCGTGGTCTGGACAACCTCGACCAGCGGGTGCAGCTCGACCAGCGGGGTGAGCTCAACCAGCCGGCGGGCGCCCCACCGCTGATTGAGCCGGCCGCGAGCGCAGCGAGCAGCCGAGTCGAAATCACCAGCGGGGTCTCGACAAGCTCGACCAACGGGAAACGCTCGACCAGCGGGGTCTCGACAAGCTCGACCAGCGGGAAACGATCGACCAACGAAGGAGCAGCTCGACCAGCGGAGTGACTCGACCAGCGAGCGGGGTCGGACGCGGCGACCAGGTGAGATACCGTGTAAGGCGAGTGATCTGCACCCAACAGAGGAAGTCATGCCGAAGTCTAAAGTCCGGAAGAAGACCGATTACACGATCAACCCGGCGTCGCGCACGCCGGTCAAGGTCAAGACCGGTCCCTCCAGCAGCATCTATGTGGGCGTCATGCTCGGTCTGATGCTCCTCGGCCTCGCATGGCTGATCGTCTACTACCTCGCTGCGAGCTCGACCACCTACGGCGGCGAAGGCCAGGTTCTCCACTGGATGGCCAACCTCGGATCGTGGAACTTCCTCATCGGCTTCGCCCTGATGGTCGTCGGCCTTCTGATGACCATGAGATGGCGCTGACCTGCACTAACAGGTTCGGACAATCATCCACAGCCGTTAATCACATGTGTGTAATTCATCCCCACTGTGAGTAACTGCTGTGGATAACCGTTCCGACTTGTCCACAGGCGAATGGTCGACGCCGCGACCCGCTGCCGCAGCACTGCTGGTCGGCGGCCTGCTTCTCGTCGTCCTTGGGATAATCGCGGCGTCGGATCCCGCAGGCATGGTCCTGATGGTCGTTGCCGGCCTCTTGCTGTTGGCATTCGGGACGTACGCGTGGACGATCCGGCCCCGCCTCGCGGTCAGTCCGGGCCCGGTCCTGCACATCCGGACGCTGTCGGGCACGCGCGACTGCACGCCCGCGCAGATCGATCAGATCAAGGTGCTCAACATCCGCCGCATCGGACGTCGCAGCGGGCAACTCGAGATCGACGTGATCCCCGACGACGCCGCTCCCACCGGCCAGTCCGATGGCCAGTCCGATGGCCTACGACTCGACACCAAGCTCTACGTCTTCGGCCGCTGGGATCTCGGCGCCACACCCGCTGACGTCGCCGAACAGCTGCGGCAGGCCGGCTTCGACGTCGACGGCTGACCCATCACGATCACCCCTCGAGCTACCTCGCGGGGGTGCGAATTACATGTGTGTAATTCATCCCCACTGTGAGTAACTCCTGTGGACAACTTGCTGACTCGTTGATTACCGGTGTTGCCGAGACTCGCTCAGAGCAGGCCCGACTTCAAGGCAGACCCGACCTCAGAGCAGGCCTGACCTCGAGCTGCCGGCGATAACGCCGAGCGCGATGGCGACGATGAGCAGCACGACCAGCGCTATCCACCCCACGCGTGAGGCGTTGCGCTGCGTGCGCGACTCGTCGGGCAGAAGCGTTGCCGGGAGGTAAATGACAGCGGCTGTCGCCGCGGCGCCGAACACCAGGCCGCCAACGTGGGCGGCAAGCGAGATCCCGGGCATCGTCACCGAGAAGACCAGGTTGATCACGATGATCGTGATGACTCCGGTCGGGGAAATTCTCGCTTTGACCACGATGACGAGCATCGCGCCCATCAATCCGTAGATCGCTCCGGATGCCCCGGCGCTGCGAACGTTGCCCGCTTCGAACAGCATCACCGCGGCGCTGCCGCCGAACAGCGCGATGAAGTAGACCATCAGAAAGCGACTGTGGCCGAGCGCGGTCTCGAGGTCGCGGCCGAGGATGTAGAGCGAGATCATGTTCAGCGCGATGTGCATCACGGTGAAGTGGAGAAAACCTGCGGTGAGCAGGCGCCAGTACTCGCCGTTGGCGACGTCGGCTCTCACGAGGTCGCCGTGCTGGAAGAGAGGCGCGAGCCCGGCGTCGAACGACTTCGCCTGGATCACGCAGAGCGCGAAGATCACCACGTTGACGGCGATCA
The DNA here is from genome assembly GCF_000248055.1 of Gordonia sputi NBRC 100414. GTDB lineage: Bacteria > Actinomycetota > Actinomycetes > Mycobacteriales > Mycobacteriaceae > Gordonia > Gordonia sputi. Next base: position 26,676 of record NZ_BAFC01000062.1, read on the forward strand.
GCGCATAGGTGCCGATCGGGGTGTTGCGAGAGACCCTCGGCGTCGACATTTGTGCGGTTCCGACGCTCGATGCCGCGCGCCGCGATCCGTCGTCGCCGCGACATTCGACGCAGTGTTGCCCGACGGCCGAAGGCGTAAGGCACTCCGGACACGCCGACCGCCCGCACCTGCTGCAGGAGAGCAGGGTCGAGCGGTCGGGGTGCCGGTAGCAGACCTGCGACGCGCGCGCCGGTTGCTGCGGTGTGTTCAGTTGATCTCGATCTTCTCGATGACGACCGGGTCGAGCGGACGGTCAGAGCGATCGGTGGACGTCGTCGCAATCGCGTCGACAACCTGCTGCGATGCGGGATCGGTCACCTCACCGAAGATGGTGTGGCGACGGTTGAGGTGCGGCGTCGGGCCGACGGTGATGAAGAACTGCGATCCGTTGGTTCCCGGTCCGGCGTTTGCCATCGCAAGGAGGTACGGACGGTCGAAGGAGAGCTCCGGGTGGAACTCATCCTCGAAGCGGTATCCGGGGCCACCGCGGCCGGTGCCCGTCGGATCGCCGCCCTGGATCATGAAGTCCTCGATGACGCGGTGGAACACCGAGCCGTCGAAGAACGGTCCGGAGTTGCCTCCGGAAGCGTTGGGCTCGCTGTACTCCTTGCTGCCATCGGCGAGGCCGGTGAAGTTGGCAACAGTCTTGGGTGCGTGATTTCCGAACAGGTCGACAACGATGTCACCGCGGTTGGTGTGGATGGTCGCGGTCTGCGTTTCAATACTCACGCCCTCCATACAACCACCTCAGCGCCGGTAGGTGTCAGAAGTGGCATCCGCCCGCAGCGAACTGGCACGCTGTGCACATGCAGAAGAAGCAGGTGCTCGCCATCGCAGGGGGACTCGCGCTGGTATCGGCCGTGGCGGCGGCCGTCATCGTCGTACTTCGTCGGAGTCGGCAGGAGCCCCCACCGATCTCGGCAACGGTTCCTCGGATCGACGAACTGCCGCCCACTATCAGCGCTGGTTCCGACGCCGAGTAGCCCGACCGCAAGGTCGCCGAGTCGACGGTCCATGCGGTCTCGGGACACCGGTGCAGGTAATTTGGACCCGTGAACTCCGACGACACCCGAGCCGACGACGCCGACAGCGAGGCGGGCGTGAACCGAGCATCGGGGTGGTCTGCTCCCCTCTCTAGCGACGATGCCTCGGACAGGCCATCGCAGCCGGTGACTGGCTCCACGTCGCGTCCCACGCCTGCCCGGGACGCAGTATCGCCTGCTCCCGCGCCGTGGGAGCGCGCGAACGGACCGTCGTCGGGCTGGTCTGTCCGCACCGACGAACGCAGCGGCGGCCCTGCTCCGCGCGACGGCGGGCTTGCGCCGCGCGACGGCGGGCTTGCGCCGCGGGACGTCGGGCCCGCGCCTCGCGACGTCGGGCCTGGTTCGCGCAGCGTCGGGCCTGCGCAGCGGGATAGCGGCTACGTCCCGCGTGACAGCGGACTTGCACCGCGGAGCGTCGATCCAGCGCGTCGCGACGGTAGTCCCGCGCCCCGCGACGGTGGTCCCGCGCCCCGCGACGGTGGTCCCGCGCCCCGCGACGGTGGTCCCGCGCCCCGCGACGGTAGTCCCGCGCCCCGCGACGGTGGTCCTGTCCCGCGCAGCGCTCCCAGCGATCAACCCGGCACAGGTCCCGGCCCGCGCGTCGCCAATCCCACCTTCACCGGGAACAGGCCGCCGCCCCCACGCCCCGCAACCGGGGCCGGCCCGGCACCCTCACAGGGCGGCCGGCCGCTTCCGCCGAACACCGGTCCACGTCCGGGATGGCAGGTCGGCGCCCCGCCGCAACGCCCGCCCGCACCCGGCGCGCAGCCCGCTCCAGGAACCGGACAGACAGCGGGAAGACCGTCGGGACAGGGGTCCGCGCCACCGCAGCGGCAGGGCGCGCCCGTGCCACCGCCCCCGGGACGCAGAGCCGCGATCGGCGCGCCGGGCGGCCCTCCCCCACGCGCCGGTGATCCGAGTGGACGAGCTGGCACGACGCCGCCGCCGACCGAAAGTTCTTCCGGCACAAGCGAGTACGCACGAGCCGGAGAACGTGTGTTCGTCCCGCCTCAGCGCGACGTCCCTGCGAGCACTCCCTCGCGCGACGCTCGACCGGTCGGCCCGGACGAGGCATCAGCAACGCAGGCATACTCAGCCGTGAATGAACCGTCGAACCGCAAAGGCATCGGTTCCCGCGTCGAAGACCAGGAGGAGCCCGTGGCCCCGCCTCGGACTGCAGCACCGGCATCGTCGTCAACAAAGACGATGAACCGTACGGCGATCTGGGCATTCGTGTTGTCGCTACTGGGCATCACGTCGCCGATCGGCATCTACCTCGGCTACCGCGCGCGCGATGAGATCCGCTCGCGACGCCAGTACGGCGCGCCGTTCGCGACCGTGGCGATCCGTCTTGGCTGGACGTGGGTTGCCGTCGCCGTCGTCGCACTTCTGGTGTATCTGTTCATCTTCGTCTTCTGACGGGGTCGTCTCCTGACCGGTTGTCTTCTGGTCAGATGCTGCTATTGATTCAGCGATCGTTGAATAGGTGTGCACTCCGGCCCATCCGAGCCGCCACATTGGACGAATACCGTGAGTACTCTCGTCCACAGTCGGCTCTGATCGACGTCTGCCGGCGCACGACTCCGCAAAGGATCTCCATGCCGAAGCTCTCTTTTCCACGCTCGCGTTCCGGGCGTGACCGTCGCATCTCCCCCCTGAACAGTGCCGTACGTCGGATAGCGCTCCTGACGGGTTCGCTCGTCGTCGCTGCCGGCGGTGTTCTCGCCGCAGCGCCACATGCAGCTGCGGCGTCGTGTCCCGATGTCGAGGTTGTGTTCGCTCGCGGAACGGCTGAAACCGCGCCGCCCGTCGGGCTTACGGGATTGTCGTTTGCGCAGGCGCTGAGGTCGCAACTGCCGGGCAAGTCGGTAGCTGTCTACGGCGTCAACTACCCCGCCAGCAACAACTTCAACAACCGTGTGGCGTTTGTACGCAATGTGGTCGACGGCATCACGGATGCGCAGGATCACATCAGGGCAACTGCGGCCCGGTGCCCGAAGACAGGAATCGTCCTCGGCGGCTACTCACAGGGCGGCGCGGTCGCGGCATACGCAGCAAACAGCGGGATTGCCGTTCCCGCGCGCTACGCCGAGTACGCGTCGCAGGCTCCCAAGGCCATGCCGGCCGAGGTGGAACCGCATGTGAAGGCCGTCGTCCTGTTCGCTCCGCCGTCGGACCGGTGGATCCGCGACGTCGGTGCACCTGAGATGAACGTCGGACCGCGGTACAAGCCCAAGACCGTCACCTACTGCATCGCAGGCGACGTCGTATGCGACGGCGCTCCGGTCGGCCAGCCGAACGGGCTGCACGTGCTGTACGCCGTGAACGGCATGAACGTCCAGGCCGCGCAGTACGCGGCAGCGCGGCTGTAGTCGCTGCGGCTGTAGTCAGTCGTTGGCGGTGCGCGACGCGGCGGCCTGTGCGGCCGCGTCGCGCGCTATCTCTCTGCCGGCCACGGAAGCACCACTGGTCAGCAATGCACGCCTCCATGGAACGACGCCCTCGATCTCGATCTGAATCGACATCGACAGCACGGTCCGGATCAGAACGATGATTCCGAGGATCAACGCGTCCTCGATCGACGGCTTGGATGTGATCGTGCGGATCAGGTCTGCTGCCACGAGCACCTCGAGGCCAAGCAGGATCGCCGCGCCGAGGGTGTTGCGCAGCGTCGAATAGGCGGTTTGGCCGCCCTCACCGCGTCGGAGCGCTCGACCGGCCAGTATCAGCGACATGATGAACCCGAGGACCATCGTCAACGCACCGATCGCCTCGAACGCCACAGCGACCCCGGAGAAGACTTCCTCGATGTGCATGTGGAGAGAGTACGCAGCAGTCCGCCGTCGCGGCGGTGCAACGACACGCGTTGTGGCGGTGCAACGGCACGCGTTGTGAGATCGAGGTGTTGGTCGGCGTGTTGGGGCCCGAGTGTGCCTGCCGCGGTTCGTTTGGGTGCGGCTGGCGGCGGGGGTTTGGGTGGTCTCTGCTCGACGCTGCCACCCGGCGGCGTACGGCCCAAGCTGGTCGTCGACGACAGTCCGCGGGAATGTACGAACGCGGAAGGTACAAAACTAGGGGAAGGTTCTCTCCGCTAGTTTCTGCGCGGCGGGCGGACTCTTCCGCGAGAAACTGCACGCCGGGTGGACTCTTCCCCGAGAAACTGCGCGGCAGGCGTACTCTTCCCTCAGTTTCTGCGCGGCTGGCGGACTTCTTCCCCCAGTTTCAGCGCCTCCGCGGGACTTTCCCCGTGTCTCGTACCCTTCCCCTAGCAACAACTCGAGGAAAGGTACAGGACCCGCGGAAAGGTTCTTTCCCCTAGTTTCTGCGCGGGAGGTGGACTCTTCCCCGAGAAACTCCGCGGGACAACGCCGGGCACCTGAAACGGCTCCGAGGGCGATACGAACTGGAATCAGACGCCGCGCGGTGCGCGTCCCAGGGCCGAGAAGTACATGCTTGTGGAGCCTAGGAGATTCGAACTCCTGACATCTGCCTTGCAAAGGCAGCGCTCTACCAACTGAGCTAAGGCCCCGTGCCGGGCGTCGAAAATACGACCGACGGGTTGCGAAACGGGCTGACGAACAACCACTCGCAGTGGGCCTAGGAGGACTTGAACCTCCGACCTCTTCGTTATCAGCGAAGCGCTCTAACCGCCTGAGCTATAGGCCCGTGAACCGAGGATTGAGGTTACCCGACGAGGTCGTCAACAACCAAAACGGCTGGTCAGGGTGGTCTCGACAAGCTCGACCAGCGGGGGTCGGCACGACCAGCGGGTGCGGCCTGCCGGAGTGGTCTCGACAAGCTCGACCAACGGGAGTCGGCACGATCAGCGGGAGTCGGCACGACCACCGAGTGCGGCCTGCCGGAGTGGTCTCGACAAGCTCGACCAACGGGGCTCAGCTCGACCAGCGGGGGGTCAGCCCGACCAGCGGGGCTCAGCCCGACCAGCGGGGCCAGCTCGACCAGCGCGAGCCAACTCCACCAGCGGCGGTCAGCCCCACCAGCGGGGTCGGCTAGTCCAGATCCCCCAGCGTTACCTCGGCGCCGCCGACGAGGTCGGCGCACAGGTTGTAGATGTACGCGCCGATGGTGGCGATGGCGGTCAGCAGGATCGCGTTGATCGCGCCGAGCAGCACGGCGTAGCCGAAGATCGTGCCTGCACCGATGACGTCGCCCTCGCTCGACGACCCGTCGGCGGTGACAAGGGTGCCGAACGAACTGTTGATCTGGTCCCAGACGCCCATGCCGTCGAGGATCAGGTACAGCACGGCCACGGCGATCATCCAGATGAAGAATCCGACGACAGCGAGCACGGCGGAGATCTTGAATGTGGCCCACGGGTCGATCCGGCGGATCTGCACGGCGGCACGCAGCGCCGTCGCATGACCGACCTGAGCCGGTGCCGGGCGCGGAGCCGCCGCAGCAGCTACCTCAGCGGGTTGGCGAACCTCTGCGGTGTGATGAATCTGGTCGAGGTCGGGCAGTTGCTCGTCCTCGGACGGGTCGCGCACGATCGTCCGCGTAGGTGACTCGACAAAGCCGGTACGTGCACCCGTGCCGCCCCCCACAGAGGTCGACGACGCAGCCGGGCGAGACGGTCCGTCCGTGCGGGCGGGATTGTCGAGCTTGGTGACCGGTGCCTGTCCCCCGGCCGGTTCGGAGGTCACCATGCCGCGCGGCGGCGGGCCGCCCTTTCCACTCGGCGGCGGGCCGCCCTTTCCGTTTGGCGGCAGGCCCCCATTTGGTGGCGGGCCGTTCTGGCCGTTGGGTGCCTGCGGCGGCACTCCACCGCGCTGCCAGGGCGGCACCAGGCCACCCTGCTTGGGAGCTCCGACCGGGCTCTGGTTCTTCGATGGCATCGAGGGATGGGTCACCGCGTCTGACCCGGAGTTCTGAGCACCCGAAGGACCCGGACCGGACGACCGAGCCGGACCCCCGGGATTACCGGAGTCGGTGGGGCCCGAAGGCCGGCCGGTCGTCGACTTCTTGTCGTCCGGGTCGTTCGGTGTGCTCACTCGTGTTCCCTCACTCCATAACGCGTGCTATCCCAGCCACAACGACGCGGGCCGGCGTTGCACACCACACTAACGGTTGAACCGCTCCCACTGGCTGAAGCGACCGCCGTGGGGTCGACACTGGCGCGCCGAACCCCCAGGGCTACTCGGCAGCAGCCTCGACGTCGGGCTCATCGGCGTTCCGTGCGATGGCGATCAGGGTTGTCCCCTCATCGAGGTTCATCAGACGGACACCCTTTGTCTGACGTCCGGCCTTGCGCACCTGCTTGGCGGCCGTGCGGATGACACCGCCGCCCGAGGTGATCGCGTAGAGCTCCGAATCGTCGTCGACGATGATCGCGCCGATCAGTACGCCGCGTCTGCGGTCGTGCTGAATGGTCAGCACTCCCTTGCCGCCGCGGCCCTGCACCGGGTAGTCGTCCATCGGAGTGCGCTTGGCGTAGCCGCCCGACGTCGCGACCAGGAGGTAGGTGCCCTCACGCACGACGTTGAGCGAGAGCAGCTCGTCGTCGCCGTTGAAGCGCATGCCCTGAACGCCGGAGGTCTGGCGTCCCATCGGTCGCAGGGTCTCGTCGTCGGCGTGGAACCGGATCGACTGGCCCTTCTGGGAGACGAGCAGCAGGTCGTCGTCGGAGCTGCAGAGCTGTGCTCCGACAAGTTCGTCCTCACCGCGGAGGTTGATGGCCGCGATACCGCCAGAGCGGTTGGAGTCGAAGTCTTCGAGCTTGGACTTCTTCACCAGACCATTGCGGGTGGCGAGCACCAGATACGGCGCATCCTGATACGTCTTGAGCTGGATGACCTGAGCGATCCGCTCCTCCGGCTGGAAGGCCAGCAGGTTGGCGACGTGCTGGCCGCGCGCGGTGCGGTTGGCCTCAGGAAGCTCGTACGCCTTGGCGCGGTAGACGCGACCCTTGGTGGTGAAGAACAGGATCCAGTCGTGGGTGGAGCTCACGAAGAAGTGCTTGACGATGTCGTCCTGCTTGAGGCCTGCACCCTGCACACCCTTGCCGCCACGTCGCTGACTGCGGTACAGGTCGGTCTTCGTGCGCTTGGCATATCCGGTCTCGGTGATGGTGACGACGACGTCTTCGCGCGCGATGAGATCCTCGTCGGTGACGTCTCCGTCTGCGGCGATGATCTTTGTTCGACGCTCATCGCCGAACTTCTCGACGACCACCTTGAGCTCGTCACGCACGATGGCGCGCTGACGCTCGGGCTTGGCGAGGATGTCCTTGAGGTCGGCGATCTCGAGTTCGATCTCGGCCAACTCATCGATGATCTTCTGGCGCTCGAGTGCGGACAGACGACGCAACTGCATCGCCAGAATGGCGTCGGCCTGGATCTCGTCGATGTCGAGGAGACCGATGAGGCCCTGTCGCGCCGCGTCGGTGTTGGCCGACGCACGGATCAGTGCGATCACTTCGTCAAGTGCGTCAAGGGCTTTCACGAGACCGCGCAAAATGTGCGCGCGTTCTTCTGCCTTGCGCAACCTGTACCGCGTACGACGCACGATGACGTCGATCTGGTGCGCGACGTAGTAGCGGATCATCTGGTCGAGACGCAGGGTGCGCGGCACGCCGTCGACGATGGACAGCATGTTGGCGCCGAAACTGGTCTGCAACTGGCTGTGCTTGTAGAGGTTGTTCAGCACGACCTTGGCGACGGCGTCGCGACGCAGGGTGACGACGATGCGCATGCCGTCGCGATCGGAGGACTGATCCTCGATTCGACTGATGCCCTTGAGTTTTCCCTCGTTGACCTGTTCGGCGATCGACGCGATCAGGTTGTCGGGGTTGACCTGGTACGGCAGCTCGGTGACGACGAGGGTGGTGGTGCCCTTGTTCTCCTCGATGTCGACGACGCTTCGCATACGGATGCTGCCGCGGCCTGTCGTGTAGGCATCGCGGATGCCCTGGCTGCCGACAATCAGTGCGGCCGTGGGGAAGTCGGGCCCCTTGATGGCTTCCATGCACGCCGCGAGCATGGTTTCCTCGTCGGCCTCGGGATTCTCCAGAGCCCAAAAGACCGCGTCGGCAACCTCATTGAGGTTGTGCGGCGGGATGTTGGTGGCCATACCGACCGCGATACCGCCCGACCCGTTGATCAACAGGTTGGGGATACGTGCGGGCAGAACCGTCGGCTCGTTGGTCTTGCCGTCGTAGTTGGGCGTGAAATCGACTGTCTCCTCGTCGATGTCGCGCAACATCTCCATCGCGAGGGGCGTGAGGCGTGCCTCGGTGTAACGCATGGCGGCCGCGCCATCGTTGCCGCGCGAACCGAAGTTGCCCTGACCGTCGATCAGCGGGTACCGCATCGACCACGGCTGCGCGAGGCGCACCAGCGCGTCGTAGATCGCGCTGTCGCCGTGGGGATGGTAGTTACCCATCGTCTCTGCAACGGGTTTCGCGGATTTCACGTAACCGCGGTCTGGGCGGAACCCGGCGTCGTAGGACGCGTAGAGAAGTCGACGGTGCACGGGCTTCAGTCCGTCGCGCACCTCGGGTAGTGCGCGACCGACGATGACGCTCATCGCGTAGTCGATGTAGCTGTTCTGCATCTCCTGGCCGAGATCGACCGGTTCGATGCGATCGCCCGCTCCCCCGTTTGGCGGGAGTGTGGTGTCAGTCATCAGTATCCTTTTCGATTCGTGAGAGATCAGACGTCAAGGAAGCGAACGTCTTTCGCGTTGCGGGCGATGAAGCTGCGGCGCGCGGCCACATCCTCGCCCATCAACACGGAGAAGAGTTCGTCAGCCGCGGCGGCGTCGTCGAGGGTCACCTGGCGCAGCACGCGAACGGCGGGATCCATTGTGGTTTCCCAGAGTTCCTTCGCGTTCATCTCGCCGAGGCCCTTGTAGCGCTGGATGCCGTCGTCGGTGTTGATCTTCCAGCCCGCGGCCCGACCGGCCTCGAGCAGTCCGTCGCGTTCACGGTCGGAGTAAGCGAATTCGGGTTCGCGCTTCTGCCACTTGAGCTTGTAGAGCGGCGGCTGTGCCAGGTAGACGTGACCGTTCTCGATCAGCGGCTTCATGAAGCGGAACAGCAACGTCAGCAGCAGCGTCGAAATGTGCTGGCCGTCAACGTCTGCGTCGGCCATCAGCACGATCTTGTGATAGCGCAATTTGGCGAGATCGAACTCGTCGTGGATGCCGGTGCCGAACGCGGTGATGATCGACTGGACCTCGGTGTTCTTGAGGACGCGGTCGATGCGGGCCTTCTCGACGTTGATGATCTTGCCGCGGATCGGCAGGATCGCCTGGTACATCGAGTCGCGGCCGGATTTGGCCGAGCCACCGGCGGAGTCGCCCTCCACGATGTAGACCTCACACTTGGTGGGGTCGTTGCTGCGACAGTCGGCAAGCTTGCCGGGCAGGCCACCGATATCCGTTGCGGTCTTGCGGCGCACCAACTCTCGCGCCTTGCGAGCCGCGAGGCGGGCCTGCGCGGAGTCGACGGCCTTCTTGACGATGATCTTGGCTTCGGCAGGATTGGCCTCGAACCAGTGACCGAGGTGCTCGTTGCACGTCTTCTGCACAAAGCTCTTGACCTCGGTGTTGCCGAGCTTGGTCTTGGTCTGACCCTCGAACTGCGGGTCGGCGACCTTGACGGAGATGACGGCTGCCAAACCCTCGCGGATATCGTCGCCGCTGAGTTTGCCGTCCTTCTCCTTGAGGAGCTTCTTGTCGAGCGCGTACTTGTTGACCGTCGAGGTCAGAGCCGCGCGGAAGCCCTCTTCGTGGGTGCCGCCCTCGTGGGTGTTGATCGTGTTCGCGAAGGTGTGCACCGACTCGGAGTATCCCGAGTTCCACTGCATCGCGATCTCGACCTCGTGACCGGTGCCCTTGGCCGTGAAACCGATGACCGACTGGTGGATCGGCGTCTTGGTGCGGTTGAGGTGCTTGATGTAGTCGATCAGGCCATCAGGGTAGTGATACGTCCGCGTCCGCGGCTTCGTGACGGTGGGAGCCACCGCCTCTTCCTCGGCAGTCTTGGGCTTCTCAGCGGTGTCTTCATCACCTTCGACGACTGCGTCGGCCGCAGCGGTCTGCGGTCGCCGGTCGGTCAGTGTGATGGTGAGGCCCTTGTTGAGGAAGGCCATCTCCTGCAGACGACGCGCAACGGTCTCGGCGCTGTAGGTGGTGGTTTCGAAGATCTCCGGATCGGCCCAGAACCGGACAGTCGTGCCCGTCTTGCGCGTCGCCGCACCCTGGACCAGCGGTCCGGGCTTGGCGTAGTTGTACGTCTGCTCCCAGTGGTAGCCGCCGTAGTTGATCTCCAACTCGACCTTGGTCGACAGCGCATTCACCACGGAGATACCGACACCGTGCAGACCACCGGACACGGCATACGCGTCGGAGTCGAACTTGCCGCCCGCGTGCAGCTGCGTCATGACGACCTCGACGGTGGGTACGCCGGTCGCGTGCATGCTGGTCGGGATACCGCGACCGTCGTCGACAACCTCGACGCCACCGTCCTCGAGCAACGTGACGTCGACCTTGCTGGCGTAACCGGCCATGGCCTCGTCGACGGAGTTGTCGACGACCTCCCAGATCAGGTGGTGCAGGCCCCGCTCACCGGTCGAGCCGATGTACATACCTGGTCTTTTGCGGACTGCTTCGAGTCCTTCGAGGATGCTGATCGACTCGGCACCGTACTCACCTGGCTTCTTACGGCTCTTCTTGTCATTCGTGTCGGCCACGGGGTGCGTCCGCTCCTCTTCTGCTCTCGACTGCGCTGGTGTGTGTGCGCTGCCTCGTTCACGGCTGGACTCCAGTCGTGTCATGCTGGGCAGGGTGACGTGACCAGCGCCGACCACGGGCACACGACGAGGTGCCGGGCCTTCGCCCGCTCGCGTATGTGACCGCCGGTCACGGCTGCTTATCTCCCCTGCCGGGACAACTGTCTCCAGTGTACTGCCTCATTCGCTCAGGAAGCACCATCCGGGGCCGCTAACGCGCGCTCAGATCGATTTTCTGCACAAGATGCGCGATCGGCGGTGGTCTGGGGATAAAAATCGGCTCAGAGCGGCGTCGGACGAGGTTTGTCGGTGTCGGCGTGTATGTCGCGCCTCGACCGGCTTCATCTGGCTCAGCCGTAGGTGTCGCGAGGACCCCGACCGGGGACGTTGCGTTTGCCCTTTTGCCACGACGGCGCCTTGGGGCCCGTGATCCGTAACGACGTCACTATGTCGTCGCCGATGGCCGCGGCGATCTTCGCCAGGATCTGGCGCTGCACATACCGCAGCTGCGTCGCCCACGCCGTCGACTCGGCCTGTACGTGAAGTACCTTGTCCTGCAACGCTTCTGGCTTGGCATGCGCGGCGATGTCCGGTCCGACGATTTGCAGCCACTGCCCGAACAACGTGCCCTCGGCGATCTGAGGCTCCCACCCGCGGTCGCGCGCCAGGCCGCCGACGAGCCTGGAGAAGGGCTGCGGATCCCGCGAATCCGGGCCGGCGCCCGACCAGCGTCGACGACTCGACGACCCGCGCGGACGTCGAATCGGCGACGCCCGGCCATGACCCACCGACTTGCCCGCAGCACGCGCCGACGCCCGTGCCTCCTCCAAGGCGCGGCGTGCCCGCTCATACCCGCTCGACGCGTCGCCACCAGGCGACTCGGTGCCTGGCTGCTCTTCGGGGGTGTCGCTCATGAGTCCATGCTCTCAGTTGCCTCGGACATCAGTTCGGAATGCCGCGTGCCGTCGGCCTCGTCGACAACGTTGACTCCGATACGTCTGCCGCCGACACCTTCGGGGATGTCCTCGGCGACAGCAGCGGTGATCAGCAGCTGTTCGGCACCGGCGGTGAACTCCACCAGTTTGCGACGTCGCGCGGCGTCGAGTTCAGCGAAGACGTCGTCGAGCATGATGACCGGTTCGATCCCCTCGCTGCGCACGAGCTCGACCGACCCGAGTCGCAACGCCAACGCGAGCGACCACGATTCTCCGTGCGAGGCGAAACCCTTGGCCACCTCGGACCCGAGAACAATGTCGATGTCGTCGCGGTGCGGACCGACAAGACTGACGCCGCGCTCGATCTCCTTGGTGCGCGTCTGCCCAAGGCGCTCGAGTAGTTGTGTCGCGATGGTTTCCGAATCTGGTTCGACGTCGCGCGGTGGCACCAGCTCCGGCCCCGCCGACGCGCGATAGCTCAACGCGGCAGGACGCGAATGCGGAGCGATCGACGAGTACGACGCGACGAAGTGCGGCTCGAGATCACGCAGTACCTCGATTCGCGCAGCCGTCACCTGGCCACCGAGATCGGCGAGCTGAGCGTCCCACACGTCGAGGGTGCTGATCACCGAATCGGCGTCGGATCCTCCTCGACGCAGCGCCGCGCCCGCGGTCTTGAGCAGCGCGGAACGCTGCCGCAACACCCTGTCGTAGTCGGAACGTGCTGCGGCCCAACGGGGTCCGCGCTGGGCGACGAGCTCGTCGATGAAACGTCGACGATCGCTCGGATCGCCGCGGATGAGGAGTAAGTCTTCCGGGGCGAACAGCACTGCGCGCAGCACACCGAGGATCTCGCGCGGGCGTCGACATGGAGATCCGTTGAGCCAGGCCTTGTTTGACCCTTCGGCAGCAATCTGCAGGCTGACCGCGAGCTCACGACCCGCGTTCTCGACGGTCGCTCCGACTGACGCCGACGTCGCCCCTGACCGGACGAGCGGCGCGTCGGAGCTCACCCGGTGCGAACGAAGTGTCGCGATGTAGAAGAGCGCTTCGAGCAGGTTGGTTTTGCCAAAACCGTTGCGGCCGGTGAAGATCGTCGGTTCGGGGCGAAGGGTGAGGTCGGCCGAAGGCCACGATCGGTAGTCGCGCAGGTGTAGTTCACGAACAAACACGGGACGTCGAAATCAGTTGGGCGGAGCGGTATTCGACGGATTCTGAACCGGCGTTCCCGTCTCGCCGACGTTCTTGCCCGCGGTGTTCTGCATGGAGTGTCCGCCGAACTGGTTACGCAGCGCCGACACTGCCTTGAGCGCGGGCGAACCGCCCTTCTCCCGCGACGCGAAGCGTGCGAACAACGCCGCAGAGATGACGTTGGCGGGCACGGCGTGGCGAATCGCTTCCTCGACGGTCCATCGACCTTCACCGGAATCCTGTGTGTAGTCGGAGATTTCGGTGAGGCCAGGATCTTCCTGCAGGGCTCGGACCAACAGGTCGAGGAGCCACGACCGGATCACCGTGCCCTGTGTCCAGGCCTGCATCGTGCCCTCGACATCGACGATGAGCGGCTCGGCGTTGAGCAGTGCGTAACCCTCGCCGTAGGCATGCATCAGGCCGTACTCGATGCCGTTGTGCACCATCTTGGCGTAGTGGCCGGCGCCGACGGGTCCGGCGTGAACGAATCCGTCGGCTCGCTCACCGGGCGGCCGCAGTGCGTCGAAGATCGGCATAAGCCGCTCGACGTCGGCGTCGGATCCACCGACCATCAGGCCGTATCCGTTCTCCAAGCCCCACACGCCGCCGGAGACTCCGCAGTCCAGGTAACCGATTCCCTTGTCGCCCAGGGTTTTTGCGTGGGGCTCATCGTCGGTGTACCGCGAGTTACCACCATCGACGACGACGTCGCCCGGCTCCAGCAGGCCTGCGAGTTCTGCGACGCACTGCTGAGTGGGTTCGCCGGAAGGCACCATGATCCACACCGCGCGAGGTGCGTCGAGCGCTGCCACCATATCGGCCATCGACGCGACGTCGGAGACCTCCGGGCGCGGGTCGTACCCAACGACCTTGTGGCCGCCGCGCTCGATACGGGTGCGCATGTTGGCACCCATCTTGCCGAGGCCGATCAGTCCGAGCTGCATGGCTTCCCCTTCGCGTGTGCGTGAAAGATCAGTGCTGCCTTGATGTTTCGTTACTCGGACTCGGCGCCTGAGCCGCTATCCGGGCAGGCGAACCGGCATCAGCAGGTAGGTGAAAACGCTGTCGGGTGCGACGAACGCTCCGGATTCGTCGGCGATGGGTTCGTCGCCGGTCGACGGGCGCAGCACCGCGGGACGGCTCGGCGTCGTGAATCCGAAGTCGACGGTTGCGACGCCGATCGCCGAGAGTCCGTCCTGCAGGTAGGTCGGATTGAAGGCGATGGTCAGCGGCTCGCCGTAGAACTGCACGGGCAGCTCTTCTTCGGCGCGGCCTGCTTCGTCGCCGCCTGCCGTGAGCAGAACGGATCCGTCGCGGAATTCCATGCGCACCTGCGCGCCGCGCTCGGCGACGAGCGCTACACGCTTGATGGCCTCGATCAGAGGTGCACTCTCAATGGTGGCGATGGCGGTGTGGCTCGCGGGCAACAGCTGGCGGAACTTCGGGAACTCGGCGTCGAGGAGACGGGTCGTCGTCTGCTTGGTCTCGCCGACGATGCCCAGGATCCCCTCGCCACCGAGTGCTGAACCGCTGCCGAATGCCAGCTTCACGTCGCCGGAGTCGGAGCTCGCGGTCCGCGCGCTCTCGGACAACGTCTTCGCCGGCACGAGAACGGCACCCGAAGCGCCGGAATCGGCTGGCTCCCACTCCAATTCGCGTACCGCGAGGCGGAAGCGATCGGTGGCCGCCAGGACGACGGTCTTGCCGTCGATCTCGACGCGCACGCCGGTGAGCATCGGGAGTGTGTCATCACGGCCGGCGGCGACGGCGACCTGGGAGATGGCCTCGGCGAACACCTGCGCCGGGATCAGTCCGGTCACGGCCGGGACGTCGGGAAGCTGTGGGTAGTCCTCGACGGGCATGGTCGGCAGCGAGAACTTCGCGCTGCCGCAGGTGATGGCGACGCGGGATCCGTCGAGCGAGACGTCGACCGGCTTGTTCGGAAGAGCTTTGGTGATGTCGGCCAGCAGACGGCCGGACACCAGCACCTGCCCGGGTTCTGCGACTTCGGCGCCGATCTTCTGCTGTGCCGAGACCTCGTAGTCGAAGCCGGAGACGGTCAGCCCGGCGTCGTCGGCCAGGAGGACCACACAACCGAGCACGGGAACGGGCGGGCGAGACGGCAAACTGCGCGCTACCCAGGCGACGGCATCGGCGAACTCGTCACGCGCGACACGGAACTTCATGCTCGGTGGTTGCCCTTCTCTCGGTATTCGCCAGGAGTTCCCACTCTAGAGCGCGATCGCGTGACGGGGAGTCGTTGGGGTCAAGTCGCCACGCCGCGCCGGGCGTTTGTGCGAGTCAGATCCAGATGACTCGACGACGCCGCTCGAGCAAGGTGTGCACAACGGCTTCTTAAAAGAAGTTCTTTTAAGAGAGGGATCCATAACAGTCATAGGCGCTGTGCAAACTGTGGACAACACGACGGATCCCATGTCAGAGCACCGACAGGGTTGTGGATCGAACGTGTACGGATCCTGGGTGGGTTGGTCGAGTTGTGCACATGACGAATTCTGTTCGAGCATCGTCCACGTTCTGTACACATCAACACCTCCCTTACTCACAGTCGATCCACAGCCTCTTTGAGACACTGGAACGGTCGACGGCGACGTCGAGATGACATGAAAATCCACTCGATCTGATCGTCGGAGACCCTTGGGTTGGGGTTGAGACTTGTCGTTTCGGCCCCGGAAATGACAACTCCCTCCGCAACCGTGTTGGAGCGGAGGGACTCGAGGAGTTCAGAAGGATCCGGTCAGCCGACAGCGCGCTGTTTGATGCGCGCGGTGAGCTCCTGGACGTGGTCGTAGACCTTGCGACGCTCGGCCATCTCCTTGCGGATCTTGCGTTCGGCGTACATGACCGTGGTGTGGTCACGGTCGAAGGTTTCGCCGATCTTCGGCAGTGAGAGGTCGGTGAGCTCTCGGCACAGGTACATGGAGATCTGACGCGCCTGCGCGATGGCCCTGGTCTTGCCGGGCCCCCGCAGTTCGTCGACCGAGATGTCGAAGTACTCCGCGGTGATCGCGAGGATCGACGCCGCGCTGACCTCCAGCGTGCCCGAATTCGGTAGCAGCGCTTGAAGAACCACCTCGGCGAGCGACTTGTCGAGGTCGGTGTTGTTCAGGGAGGCGAACGCGGTGACGCGGATCAGCGCACCCTCCAGCTCGCGGATGTTGCGCTCGATCTTCGACGCGATCAGTTCGAGGACGTCGTCGGGAACAGCGATGCTGTCCATCTGCGCCTTCTTGCGCAGAATGGCGATGCGGGTCTCGAGGTCGGGTGGCTGAACGTCGGTGATCAGGCCCCACTCGAATCGTGTGCGGAGCCGATCTTCAAGTGTCGCAAGCTGTTTCGGCGGTCGGTCGGAGGAAATGACGATCTGCTTGCTCGAATTGTGCAGCGTGTTGAAGGTGTGGAAGAACTCTTCCTGGATACCTTCTTTGCCGATGAGGAACTGGATGTCGTCGACGAGCAGCACGTCGACGTCGCGGTAGCGGCGCTTGAACGCGACTCGACGGTCATCACGCAGCGAGTTGATGAAGTCGTTGGTGAATTCCTCGGTGGAGACGTACTTGACGCGCATTCCCGGGAAGAGCCGTTGGGCATAGTGGCCGGCGGCGTGGAGCAGGTGCGTCTTGCCGAGCCCCGACTCGCCCCAGATGAACAGCGGGTTGTACGCGCGCGCCGGGGCTTCGGCGACGGCGACGGCCGACGCGTGCGCGAAGCGATTCGACGCTCCGATCACGAAGGTGTCGAAGGTGTACTTGGGGTTGAGGTTGGCGCCAGAGGGTGTGGGTGCCGCGGTCGGCCGTTCTGCGAAGTACGACGGCCAGTTGGTCGGAGCACCTCGTGAATCCGACGCTGCTCCGTTGGTAGCGGGCGTCGACAGTTGAGGGGACTGCTGTGCGCCGAATGAGTCGGTGCCCAGTGAGTCGGGGGCTGCGTGGTCTGTCGGGGCAGGCTGGCCGAGTGGGAATTGGCCGTTGCCGAGGTCACTTACGTTGACGCCCGATGTGGAGATAGGTGCTTGGCCGATTCCCCCGGCAGGTGCCGACGAGCGGGGAGCCCCGACCTGGGATGGCTGCTCGGCGGGGGTGTCTGTGCTCGGCGGGGGCGTCGCGATCCGCACACCGAGGTCGACGGGTTGCCCGAGGTGACGTGAGAGCGCGCTGCGGATGGTGTCGCGAAGCGTGCGCTCGATCTGTTCCTGGACCAGCGGCGTCGGAACGGTGAGCAGCGCGAATCCCTCGGCGAGGGTGAGTGGCTGCACCAGCGAGAGCCAGGCTTTTTGCTGCCGGGTGAGAGGTTCGTGGTCTCCGCCGGCGGAATCGTCGTTGAGCTCTGCGACGACCTGTTGCCAGACCTCGCCGAACGAGTCGCGATCAGAAGTCACGGTCAGGCCTTCCCACCCCGAGAAAATTACCAGCATCAGCCATCGGGGACCCACGATGCCGGTTCGGGAGCCGACTTGTCCACACACTTATCCACAGCTGTGTACAACCAAGTCGGGATGGGTCCGACGCCGCGATCGCGTCGTGGAGATGTGAGTGGCGTTTCGGTCGCCGTCACTGGGGAACGACGCTAACAGAACCACCGCGAAGCCGACAACGTAAGGCTTGAATTCACGCGGGCAGATCACAAATAGTGCGTCCCGGACGGCGTCGAGGGTGGCGCATACGCAGGCCGTGGGCACGGTATGGCACTCGTCACCGCTGGTCACGACGTTGGTGAGGATCCGCTCGTTTGATTTGAGTACACCGGGTCCAGTAGTCTCGACTGGTCATCCAGGTATGCGGATTTGCGTGGTGGCGTTCCTGTTTTTCGAAGGCTCGACCGCATGCGGTTCGTTCGGCGGAAACGGGGTCACCCAACCGGCACGAGTCCGGCACCGCCGCCTGGATAAGCAGACCACTCAGGAGATCGTGGGTGCGCGTGTAATCGGCGTGCTCACGTACGAACACAAGGAGTACCAGCCGTGGCCAAGGGCAAGCGGACTTTCCAGCCGAACAACCGTCGTCGTGCACGCGTGCATGGTTTCCGGTTGCGTATGCGTACCCGCGCGGGTCGTTCGATCGTCAACACCCGTCGCAGCAAGGGCCGCGCAAAGCTCTCGGCCTGATCTGCACAACACCGCGAGTCCCGGCGGCGGTATCGCCCGTCGTCGGAACACTCCGGTGGCGATTGGGTCGGTGATGGCGTCAATCCATCGGATCTCCACACGATCCGACTTCTCCCGCACGCTCAAGAAGGGCGTGCGGGTATCGTCGCGTGATCTGCTGCTGACGGTATCTATCGTGCCGACGCGCTGGCCCGACGAGACGGGTCGTCGAATCGACGTCGCGACGTCGGGCGGACCCTGGCTCGGGTTGATCGTCAGTAAGTCGGTCGGCAATGCCGTGACCCGCCATCTCGTGGCGCGCCGAATCAGGGCAGCGTTCGCGGAAGTCATGGACGAGTGTCCGACCACCGACACCTCTGTCGTCGTGCGCGCTCTTCCCAGTGCTGCGGAGGTGTCGAGCGTCGAGTTGGCCGCCCAACTTCGCAAGGCATTGCGTCACGCCAAAGTTCGACGACTCGCAGCCGAGCTGCTCGACGCTCCGCGCTCGTTCTCGACCAAATCTGCTGACGGGGCGTTGTGATGTCAGCGTCGTCGACCCAGGCATTCATCCGGTTCTGCCATCTGCTGCCACGTCGAGTGGTGATCTTCTTGATCGAGTTGTACCGCACCTGGGTGTCGCCGCTGCGTTTGCCGACCTGTCGTTTCGAACCGACCTGCTCGGGCTACGCGGTTGAGGCGCTGACACGCCACGGCTTCTTCTACGGCGGTGCACAGTCGGTGATCCGACTGCTCAAATGCGGTCCGTGGCACAAGCCCGGCTACGACCCCGTTCCCGAGGAATCGTTCCGTTGGCCGTGGATGTCGCGACCGGATCAGGGTTCCGACGATCAGGGTCTCGAAGATCAGGGTTCCGAGGACCAGCAAGACCAAGAGTTTCCATCGACGCACGACGGCTCCGCTGATGGCGGGCCGGCGGTGCGCGGACGTGTAATCACGGAGGACACCACGATCAGCGTGGGTGTCTCCGCGAAGAGTGAGGGGTAACTGTCCCGTGCTGAACTTCATCTATTGGCCGGTCTCCTGGATCATGTGGGTCTGGCACTGGGTGTTCGACCACATCACACCGAACACCCCGGGCGGCAACGGCATCGCCTGGGCACTCTCGGTGATCTTCCTCGTCTTCACCCTGCGCGCGATCCTCTACAAGCCCTTCGTGAAGCAGATCCGCACGACGAAGAAGATGCAGGAGATCAACCCGCAGCTTCAGGCGATCCGTAAGAAGTACGCCAAGGATCGGGTCAAGATGACCGAGGAGATGCAGAAGCTGCAGAAGGAGCACGGGTTCAATCCCCTGCTCGGCTGCCTGCCCATGTTGCTGCAGATCCCCGTGTTCATCGGTCTGTTCCACGTGCTGCGTTCGTTCAACCGCATGGCGACCGGCATGGGTCAGTTGCACATGACCGCAGAGCAGACGCGTAACACCGGGAACTACGCTTTCAACCCCGAACAGGTCCAGAACTTTCTCGACGCCCGCCTCTTCGGTGTGCCGCTGTCGTCGTACATCACGGAGCCAGTCTCCGAGTTCCAGGCCTTTGTGCAGCCGGGTCAGCCGATCGACTTCACGCGTCTGAACATCGCCATCGTGGTCATCCCGATGATGATCATCGCGTCGATCGCCACGCACATGAACTCGCGCGCATCGGTCGCGCGTCAGCCCGAGGCCGCACTCGAGAACCCGCAGACCCGCATGATGAACATGCTGGCGCTGTACGTCTTCCCGCTCGGCATCCTCGTCACCGGTCCGTTCTTCCCCGTCGCGATCCTCCTGTACTGGATGAGTAACAACATCTGGACGTACGGGCAGCAGCACATCGTGTTCGGTCGTATCGAGAAGGAAGAAGAGGCGGCGCGCCAAGCGAAGCAGGAAAAGCTCAAGGCGAATGCCCCCAAGCCGGGTGCGCGGCCGGACCGGCCGAAGAAGGGTAAGAACTCGGGGTCCCCTTCCCCGTCGCTCACTAAGTCGGACGCCGATGGCGCTGATTCGTCGGCTGAGTCGGCCGAGGATCTAGACGTCGACGCCACAGCCGACAGCGGATCCGACGACGGCTCGTCGTCGACGCAGCACGTCGTCGGAAGCAAACCGAAGCCCGGTGCCAAACCCGCGGGAGCGTCGTCGTCGAAGAGTTCTGGCAACTCGGGGTCGGGTCCGAAGAAGCAGGGATCATCCAACCAGCGCAACAAGAGGGGTGGGAAGAAGGGTCGACGATGATCGGCCGCCGATCCGGATAGCGGTGTTGCGAGGCTACATGACGCCCGCGCAGAAACACAGCCCGGAGCCGCTGCGGCACGACTCTTCGAAAGACTCTCCCCTCCCCCAACACAGACATCACCGATGAACACACAGCGAGGTGCAACTGATATGACAGCCGAGACTGCAACACACGCAGACGCCGAGTCGACCAAACACGACGAGACTCTCGAGGCCGGCTCGGGCCAGGATGCCGTCGACACGGCAACCGTCGAGTCGACGTCTGACGTCAACGACGACGAGGCCACCGATGCGGCCCGCGACGATGCGGCCGCTGACGCGGACGACGTTGACAGCGAAGACGCGGATGACGACGCTGACGAGGAAGACGAAGAGGAGCGTCTCGTCGAAGAAGGCGAGATCGCTGGCGACTACCTCGAGCAGCTGCTGGACGTGCTGGACTTTGATGGCGATATCGATCTGGATGTCGACGGTGACCGCGCGATTGTCAGCATCGACGGAGGCGACGACCTGACGAAGCTCGTCGGCCGTAAGGGCGAGGTTCTGGATGCGCTTCAGGAACTGACCCGGCTTGCCGTGCAGCAGGCGACGGGCGATCGCAGCCGGCTGATGCTCGACATCGCACGGTGGCGTGCGGATCGCCGCGAACGGCTCGCACGACTCGGCCGCGAGGTCGCCGAGCGTGTGCTGGAGTCGGGAGAGCGGGAACAGCTCGATCCGATGACTCCGTTCGAGCGGAAGATCGTGCACGACGCTGTCGCTGCTGTCGACGGAGTGATGAGCGAGAGTGAGGGCGCGGAGCCGAAGCGCCGCGTGGTTGTCATCAAGAACTGAACAGGTCTCCGCGTCGATGCGCCTGGAGATCACAAGCAACGAAGTCCCGGTTACGGCCGGGACTTTGTTGTTTCACCGGTAGGAATCACATGCGTGTAGTTCGGGTGTTTCACGTGAAACATGACGCCGACGGCGCGCTGAGGGAAAGGCACTGTTTCACGTGAAACACGATGAGTCCGATGGCGAGCATGGTGATGGATCCGCTGTCGACGACGCCGCGGAACGCGCCGCTGTGGCGGACTCCCCTCCCCCGGCAGCGGCATCGATCTTCGGCGATCGTCTCCCGCTAGCTCAGGAGTACTGCAGAATCCTGGCCACCGACGGAATCGACCACGGGCTCATGGGACCGAAGGAAGTCCCCAGACTCTGGGACCGCCACATACTGAACTGCGCGGTGATCCAAGAAGTCATCGACAACGGGCAGACGATCATCGATATCGGTAGTGGCGCCGGGCTGCCCAGGATCCCGCTCGCGATCGCGCGGCCCGACCTCACGATCACGCTGATCGAGCCGTTGCTGCGTCGAAGTGATTTCCTCGTGCGGACGGTCGACGCCCTTGGTCTCCCCGTACGTGTTGTCCGCGGGCGCGCAGAGGAGAAGTCGGTCCTCGCCGAGATCGAGCCGGCGGACGTCGTGACCTCCCGGGCGCTGGCTCCCCTAGATCGACTCAGCCGATGGTCCGCTCCCCTGATTCGCGATGGAGGTCGACTCGTTGCGCTCAAGGGATCGTCGGCGCCAGAGGAGATCGAACGGGATCGAAAGGCCGCGGAACGGAACGGAATCGCCGGGCTCCGCGTCGAATTTGTCGGGGAGTCTGTTGTCGACCAGCCGACGACCTTGGTGATCGGAGACAGGCGCGGTGTGCCGAAACGTCGTCGAACGAGGTGAGGATGCGCCGGTCTGACGTGCTGACGTCTGCAGTTGGTTTGCGACGGCTCGAGGGAGCAAAATGGACAGGACATCGGAGTGTGGGCGAGGGATCGTGCGTGCTGCACGATAGAGGGGCGGAACAATCTTGGACGCCGACGATGCTTACGAAATATCGCAGAGGAGCCACAGCGTGACCGACCAACAGCCGGATGTTTCACGTGAAACGATTCCGCCGGCCACGTCGACGCCCGAGCAGTTCGACGACACTCCCATCGCCGCCGCCGCAGCCCGAGCCAGTCAAGTCCTGACCCCTGGCGGTGCTGGCCAGTTACCCCGCCCCCCGCACACGCGCGTGATGACGGTGGCGAACCAGAAAGGCGGCGTCGGGAAGACGACCACGGCCGTGAACCTCGCTTCGGGGCTCGCGCTGCACGGGCTGCGCGTCCTGGTCGTCGACCTCGACCCGCAGGGCAACGCGAGCACAGCTCTGGGCATCGACCATCGCGCACCCGACATCGCGTCGGTCTACGAGCTGCTCCTCGGCGAGGTCACGCTCAAAGAGGCGGTCAAGCAGAGTCCGAGCCACGAGAACCTCTACTGCGTACCCGCGACCCTCGACCTGGCCGGCGCCGAGATTGAACTGGTCTCGCTGGTTGCCCGAGAGAACCGACTCCGGAATGCGCTCAATGATGCGTCGGTCGCGGAGTTCGGCTTCGACTACATCTTCATCGACTGCCCACCGTCACTGGGTCTCCTGACCGTCAACGCGATGGTCGCCGCTCGAGAGGTGCTCATCCCCATCCAGTGCGAGTACTACGCACTCGAGGGCGTCGGTCAGCTCCTCCGCAACATCGAGCTGGTCCAAGCGCACCTCAACCCGAATCTCCACGTCTCGACGATCCTGCTGACGATGTACGACGGCCGCACCAAGCTCGCCGACCAGGTCGCCGACGAAGTACGACGCCACTTCAGCGATAAGGTCCTCGGCACCGTGATCCCCCGCAGCGTGAAGGTGTCCGAGGCGCCCGGCTACGGCATGACGATCATCGAGTACGACCCGGGTTCACGTGGAGCAATGAGCTACCTCGATGCCGCGCGCGAACTCGCCATGCGTGCGAAAGACGAATTCTCCTCCACCACGGACCTCTCGAGAGGACAGCAGTGAGTCAACGAGACGCCCAACGACGCGGAGGACTCGGCCGCGGTCTGGCAGCCCTCATCCCGACCGGACCATCCGAGAACGAGTCGAGCGCTCCCCGACTCGGCGCTGCTGCCGCCGATGTGGTGATCGGCAAGGGCAACTCCGGTGGTAGTTCGGGCGGGAACGGCGCCCCCTCCTCCCCCACGAACGGAAGTCCGCAGGGCTCCACGACGACGCCGACCGATGCGACACAGTCGAGCACTGACGGAAACGCGTCTGCCGTCGGCACCGTCGACGAAGTCGGGGCCGTCTATCGCGAGCTGACCCCCACACTCATCCAGCCGAACCCGCACCAGCCACGCAGCGTCTTCGACGAAGAGGCGATGGCCGAACTCGTGCACTCGATCAAAGAGTTCGGGCTCATGCAGCCGATCGTCGTGCGTAAGCTCTCCACCCCGACACCCGACGGCGTGCTCTACCAGATCGTCATGGGCGAGCGGCGCTGGCGAGCGAGTCAGGAAGCCGGACTCGAGGCGATCCCATCGATCGTTCGCGAGACGCCCGACGGCGACATGCTGCGCGACGCTCTCCTCGAAAACATCCATCGCGCACAGCTCAACCCTCTGGAAGAAGCGGCCGCGTATCAGCAGCTTCTTGAGGAGTTCGACGTCACCCACGAGGAACTGGCCACCCGTCTCGGACGCTCGCGGCCGGTGATCACCAATATGATCCGCCTGCTGAAGCTCCCGATTCCCGTGCAACGTCGCGTCGCTGCTGGCGTCCTCTCGGCCGGCCACGCTCGCGCGCTGTTGTCACTGGAGACCGGAAGCGATCAGCAGGAAGCGCTCGCCGCGCGGATCGTCGCCGAAGGACTGTCGGTCCGAGCCACCGAAGAAGCGGTGACTCTCGCCAACCGTGGCGACGGACCGTCGACCCCCACCCCATCGCCGAAGCGTCGACAGATGCAGATGCCGGGTCTCCAAGATCTCGCCGAGCGGCTCTCCGACGGCCTCGACACCCGCGTGACCGTCAGCCTCGGCAAGCGCAAGGGCAAGATCGTCGTCGAGTTCGGCTCGGTCGACGACCTCGAACGTATTGTGGGGTTGATCCAACCGAAGACGTAGCAACGATCGACGACTCGGTGAGATAACAACGATCCGAGGCGCCGATACCCGCGAAAATTCGTGACCCACCGCATCCGAAAGTTTCGTCACAGTGACAGTCGAGCAGCACACCGAGCACATGAACAGTGAAACACCCTGCAGGACATCAGATTTCACGTTCGTGGGCGCTCGACCGATGCGTCGAGGCGAGGATTCACAATGAACTTCACGATTTCCAGTCTCGATCTCGAAGCATTCGAGTCATTGCCCCCGCACACCCGTCGTTGCGTGTTCTGGGAAGTCGATCCGTCGTTCACCAACGCGGCGTCCACCGCTTCCGATGACGATCCCTCTCCCCTGCGCGGCTCCGCGTCGTCCTCCGAGACACCGGCGGGACCGGCGAGTCTCACGAACTTCGAGAGCGAGTTCGACAAGGAGGCGTGGATCTCGTCGGTCCTCCTCGAATGGGGAACCTGCGGCCAGATCGCGATCGATTCGTCGACCGGCGTTGTCGTTGGCGCGGCGCTCTACGCTCCGCCCGGACGCGTCCCCCGCTCACGTAGCTTTCCGACGTCGCCGGTGAGCGCCGACGCGGTGCTACTCACTTCTGTGCGCACCGAGCCGGGTTTCGAGGAAGCGGGCGACCTCCTTATCGATGCCGTGGTCACCGATCTGATTCGACGAGGCGTCCGTGCCGTCGAAGCGTTCGGTTTCGTCCGACACGGTGGATCCCGCTACGGCAGTTCTCGTCACGGATCATCGCGCGACGCACTCGAGCGCGAGTATGACTCTCCCGCAGCGTATCTCGGTGACGAAGAATCATCAGATGACAGAAAGAGCTCTGACACAACGGATTTCGGCGACCTGAGTACGTGGTCGGAGGAGGCCGTCGTCGAGATCGCGCGCGAGATCCTCGACGGCCCGGGTCAGGATCTGTGTGGGCAATGCATGATCGACGCCGGACTCCTGAAGGATTCAGCCTTCGACGTGGTTGCGTCGCATGTGAGGTTCCCCCGCTTTCGCCTGGAGCTCGACGAAGGACTCGGCTGGAAGGTCGGAGTCGAGAGCGCCTTGGAGAAGCTCGTCGTGATGGCCGCGATCGATCTGGTCGGCAGAGAGCGGCTCACTGTTCCGGCCGGTAGTCGTAGTGGCGCGCGAACAACCCCACGCGGACACGCAGAAACCAGCCGCGACAGAGATCGCGAGAAGTAACTGGATCCGCTACCGGTCAGAAACCGGAAATACGTTCGGCCGCAAGGAGATCTGCGAACGTGTAGGTCCCTGTCGGGCGGTCGTTCTCGCCTAGCAGGTACAGGCGCTTGACCGCGACGAGGATGGCCTCGGTGATCACGTTGCGATAGTGCGGGTCGTCGAGCACCTTGGCGTCGTCGGGGTTGGTGATGTAACCGACGTCGATGAGGACAACTGGCATCCTGGTGAGCCGAAGGATGTCCCAGGTGCGTTCGTGGACGCGGCAATCGGTCAGCGGTGTGCGAGCGGCGATCTCACGTTGGATGAAGTCTGCGAGGTTGCGCCCGATGGTCGAATACGACCCGCGGTTGTTACCGAAGTAGAACGACGCGACGCCGTTCGCAGCGGGTGTCTCGTGGTGTCCGCATCGTAGCGAGATCATCATGTCGGCATCGACGAGATTGGCCACCCGAGCACGCTCGTCGTCGGATGCGTGGCCGCGACCGTCGTGCGACAGGAAGGTTTCCATTCCTGCAGCGGCCATCCTGCCCTCGAGGCGAGCGGCGAGATCCCACAGCACGCGGGATTCCAACTCGGCGACCGCTCCGGTCGAAAGTGCGTGCATCCCAGCAGTTCCCGGATCGATGACGATCCGCTTGCCGGACAGTTGGGGGCCGGAGCGTCGAACATGCTCTTCTTGGCGG
This sequence comes from Gordonia sputi NBRC 100414, assembly GCF_000248055.1. Taxonomy (GTDB): domain Bacteria; phylum Actinomycetota; class Actinomycetes; order Mycobacteriales; family Mycobacteriaceae; genus Gordonia; species Gordonia sputi. Next base: position 52,811 of record NZ_BAFC01000062.1, read on the forward strand.
ATCGCGTAGGGCGACCCACCGGTCACACGGGTACCGAGCCGGTCGAGTGCGCGCAGCGTCGCCGGACCGCAGATGCCGTCGGCGGAGAGTCCGTACTCGCTCTGGTAGAGGCATACCGCGTTGTGGGTGCTCTCGCCGAAGACGCCGTCGACGAGTCCGGTGTAGTAGCCGAGGTTCTGCAGTCGGCTCTGGAGTGTGGCGACGTCGTCTCCGACCATGGGAGCCGACAGTCGGTACAGGAGTACTCGCGCGCCGAGTTGATACGACGCCTCGCGCAGCGATCGATACGTCGCCTGGCCGACGATGCCGTCGACGATCAGTCCGCGTTGCTGCTGGAACGCGCGCACTGCGTGGTCGACGTCGATGTCGAAGAGGGCGTCCTCGGTGCTGTGGATAACCGCACCGGTCTGCGGCGCTTCCGCGTCGTGCGTGTCGCTGGGTGCGATGTCGCCAGGTGTTGCGGCGCTAGGTGTTTTGCCGCTCTCGGGTGCCGCGTGACGGCCCGGAGTGGAGCTGAGCAGTCCCTGTCCGGAGAGGATCGATCGAATCTCGGCTACGGCCGACCCACGATCTCCCAGTCGGAACGTTGGCATCTCATCTCCTCAATTGGACATGTCGCCGTGAGGGGACACGGACGACATTGAACCAAAGTGAATTATCTCAGGTCGTGGCATATGAGCAAAACTCATGCACACAGTTGAACCGATCCACGCTGTGCCGCGTCCCCGAGGCTACCGGTTGCCGCAGACGACACGTGGCAGATAGTTCGTGATGCCAAACTAGCAGTACAGGCCACCGTCGAATGCCAGGTGAGCTGTTCGACGGTGGCCTGGTCGGCTCACGTAGAGACGTGAGCGACGTCACTGCTGAGGTGTCGGTCAGGCGTTGGACCCGACGACGGAGTCGAGGTCGCGCAGGAGCGCGGCCTTGCCCTTGACGCCGACTATGGTCTTGGTCGGCTTGCCGTCCTGGAACAGGATCATGGTCGGGATCGACATGATCTTGTAGTCACGAGCGACTCCGGGATTCTCATCGACGTCGACCTTGGCGACGGTCAGCTTGTCGCCGTAGTCGCGTGCGATCTCCTCGAGGACCGGTGCGATCATGCGGCACGGGCCGCACCAGGTCGCCCAGAAGTCGACGAGCACCGGTCCGCTGGACTCGAGTACCTGATCTTTGAAAGTGGCGTCAGTGACGGCCACGGTGTTTGCTCCCATGATGTGTCCTCCTCTGGACGTGGTGCAGGGTGGTGAATAGAGGTGAATCCGCAGGTCAGACGGTGGGTGCGACCGTTGCGACCACATCGCCTTCGATCGGCATCGGCTCGATGTCGCCTTGATCGGCGAGCCACCGCTCGGCGTCGATCGCTGCCGAACAGCCGCTGCCTGCGGCGGTGATGGCCTGTCGGTAGGTGTGGTCGACGAGGTCGCCTGCGGCGAACACGCCGGGAACCGACGTGTAGGTGGTGCGGCCGGAGACCTTCACGTAGCCCTTGTCGTCGAGGTCGATCTGACCGCGGACGAGTTGACTGCGCGGGTCGTGCCCGATGGCGACGAACATGCCTGTGACGTCGATGTTCTTCTTGTCGCCGTTCCGCGTGTCGGTCAGTTCGAGGCCCGTCACCGAGTTGCTGCCCAGCACACCTGTGACGGCGGAATTCGTCACGAATTCGATCTTGTCGTTGGCGCGAGCGCGCTCGAGCATGATCTTCGACGCCCGGAACTCGTCGCGGCGGTGGATCAGCTTCACGCTGCGGGCGAACTTGGTGAGGAAGGTGGCCTCCTCCATCGCCGAATCGCCGCCACCGATGACCGCGATGTCTTGGTCCTTGAAGAAGAAGCCGTCGCACGTGGCACACGCCGAGACTCCCCTGCCCAGCAGTTCCTGCTCACCGGTGATCTCGAGGTAGCGGGCAGCGGCACCCATCGCGAGGATGACCGCATAGGCGCGATGCGTCTCGCCGCCGGCGTCGACCTCTTTGATCGTGCCGGTCAGGCGGACTGCCTCGACGTCTTCCATGCGGAGATCGGCCCCGAACCGGATGGCCTGCTCGCGCATCTCGTCCATGAGCGCGGGGCCCTGGATGCCGTTCTGGAAGCCGGGGTAGTTCTCGACCTCGGTGGTGGTCATGAGCGCACCACCGAACTGCGTTCCCTCGAAGACGACCGGTGCCAATTCGGCGCGGGCTGCGTATACGGCAGCGGTGTATCCGGCCGGTCCGGACCCGATGATGATCAGGTCGTGGATCTGCTGGTTGTCTGTCTGGCTCATCCGTCCTCCGTGCTTGTGGCGACGCGCGGTACCGCTGATTCTCCGGTGCGCGTTGTCGGCTCGTTCAACACAAGCCTAAGGGCAGATGTTCCCGCTGCTGATCCCGTGGCGCTCACCCACCCAGTCTGGTGCGCGACACCGTCGCCGGGTTGTCGGTATCGCAGCCCTGCTCGACGACGAGTGCGTCGAACCGACCGGCCATCCCCGTCCCGAGCAGAATTGCCACCCGCTCCGACCCTCCCACCGTGATCTCGCCGGAACCGAGGACCGGAGTCGACGCCGGTACGCCGTTGGCCGCGGTGCACCGACGTAGCGCTGCCTCGGATTCGAACGGCGCGTGGCCGGTCTTTCCGAGCACGGACAACGCCGAGGCCTTCTCGACGCCGTCGAGCTGCGGTGCGTCGAGTTGTGTCGTGTTCGCCGAGGTCGACGGCTGCGCCTGCACACCGGCGCCCGGTTCGTCCGTGGTCCTGGTGGCGACGACTGTCACGACTCCCACAAGCACCGCGATCGCAGCCGCGGCACCGACGAGGAGAGCTGCAACTCGTGGTGCGCGGGTCGACGAACGTCGTCGACGTTCGGAGAGGTCTACAGGGGCCACTGAAGACTGCTGCGCAGCGTCGCGGGCCAGTGAGTCGTTGTGAATGGCGGACAGTGTGGCGGCGATCCGCGAGTCGACCTCTGGCGGAACGGGTTTCGGCTCCTCCGAGAGAGAACGTAGCGACTCGCTGGTGCGGTCGAGTGCGGCCAACACACTCTGGGCTGCGGGGTCGTTGACGATCCGCTCGCGCATGTATGCGGCGGTGTCGTCGGGTAGCGCGCCGGCGTGGAGGTCGGCGAGCAGATCCTCCGAATAGGGCGGTTCGGGATACGGCGTGTTCATCGTTGCGCTGTCCTGCTCCCCCGACTGTTGTGGCCATCATGGCGGCCTGGCTCGTCCACTGCCACATACGACGTTGACCGGAGCCGATCGGTTCCCTCGAATCTCGTGTTCATGAGTCTTCCTTGAGGTGACCGAGCAGCTTTGCCAAGCGGAGACGCGCTCGCGACGAACGACTCTTCACCGTTCCCTCAGCGACACCCAACCGCTGCGCCGTTTCGGCGATGCTGAGACCTTCGACGTCGAGCGCGACGACGACGGCCCTCTGCTCCTCCGGGAGCTGCGCCAGAGCGTCGCCGATGCTCATCGACAGATCGACCGCCGCGTACCGATCTTCACGCGCCGCCAGTGCTGGAATCTCGAAGTCAGGAAGAGAAACTGTGGGGCGCAACTTATCTCGTCGTATCCGATCGAGACATGCATTGACGACGATGCGATGCAGCCAGGTGGAAACTCGCGCGTCAGCCCGGTACGAGTGTGCCATTCTGTGTGCGTTGAAGAGTGCGTCTTGGAGTGCGTCGGCGGCATCGTCGGGGTTGTTGAGGGTGCGGTAGGCGACGGCCCAGAGGCGTTCTTGGTGGCGTCGGATGAGGGTGGAGAAGGCGTGGAGGTCGCCGTTGATGTGGGCGCTGAGCAGGTGCTCGTCGCTGCGTGTGTCGCTGGTTCCCCCTGGCATGGGTTGAGATTAGTGCAGCGCGGTGTCGCGTATGTCGGGTTGGCGTGTTGGTTGTGGAGGGAGGTCGGGCTGGGGATGGGTAGCGTCGCGCGCACTATCGCGCTGCCAAGAGCGCTGAGCATCCCACGTACTATCGCGCCACTGGGTCCAATTGCCACAGCGCGAGGAAAGCACTGAACGATGCACATTCGATGTCAGCCGAGTTCTCTGAGGAGGGCGCGGACTGTCGTTGTCGTCACCACAATGACTCTGCTTCTTCTGATTGCAGCGTGCGGCACACATGAGGAGACTTCGATGCCTACGTCCACGTCCGCGGAAGAGTCACACGTAAACGCGGCGGTAGATCGCTACGAGCACGCGAACTCGCATGGCTCGCGGCGCGATATCTTGGCCACGCTCACCGCGGACTCTCCCGAGCGTGAACTCCTTAGAGGATCGGACGAGGCGTTCGCCGAACGGCGGAAGCAACTCGACGCGGCACAGTACAGCGAGAAGTACACCAACAGAAGGGATCTCACGATCACTGGCGATACCGCCACGCTGACCACGGATTACGTCGAAACACGTAGTGACGGGTCGCCGACGGGCACGCCGAGGACACTTACAGGTCAAGATATCGAGTTCACGCTGAAAAGAGTCGATGGCGAATGGCTGATCTACGAGACCACCACGCCGGCATTGCGCAATGACCGCATCCTGCAGCAGGGTCCGCCGTGATCAAGCTGACGGCCGAGCTAGGTGCGGAAGGGTGAAACAGAAGGATGCCACGATGACAGTCGAACCCCGTGCGTTGGCAGAACATGTGACGCGTATGGCGTCCGACAAAGGGTCCAAATTCTTCGACGACATCTCGTTGCTGGCTTGCTGGGTTGAGCAAGGGCTTATCCTAATTGTCTTCCGATCGAATCTAATGCGGGATGCACGCCGAGCCTTAGGTATTGTTTACGATCCGGCCGATCCGGCGAAACGCATCGACGTCGAAGAACTAGCTTTTGAAATATACGAATACGAGATGGTGGAACCTCACCTCTATACAAACACGTGCTCAAGCCAGCACGACGCGATCCATTGGCGCGTCGTCGGATCTTCTGAAGTGCCAGCCCGCTTTGAGAAACTGTTGATTAAGGCGGCAACTGAGGAATCTACGGAAAAGTACTTGAGACGATTAGTCCCAGCCAGGATCGCCGGTACCGCCGTTCTCAGTGGACCTTCCTTCGCTAGACGTGGTGCTCAATTCAGCCGGGAGTCGACCGAACACGGCTCATTTTCTCCACTGCCAGGAGCGGGGCAGAAGACGAAGTTTTCGTACATATCATCCGCGGTCGATGCGTCCGTTGACGGTACGCCGGTAATTCTGAGGCCGTTTCCGTTCTCGGCCGGAACCGATAGCGTTTCAGTGCCGCTGATAGCGTCAGGTGACGGGTGTCAGCTAGGCCGCGCAAATACTTTCGGCAAGTTCGTCGTGGGTCACCGCGGTGGCTGTAGCTTTGAGCAGAAGTACGACGTTGCTCGACGAGAAGGGGCAGCGGGGCTGGTCATCACATCCGACGAGCGTCTGCCGGACGCGCGTTGGCAGAGTCCACGGATCAATTTGACGGAGATCCCGATACTTGTCTGCGACGAACCGGAATCCATTCGGCTGCTTGTTGATGGCCGTGCGCTTAGTGTTTCCTTTCACGGGCAGGTGATCTCATCGCCATCTGATTAGCTGCGATTTGTCATGGTAAGCGTGCCAAGGCATTTCGAGTGGCACAGTGGTTACACGGTAGACCGGTATCCGTACCCAACCCATGGGAGGACGATGATGAGCGACGCGGCGGATTCAGATAGCTGGGACACCTTGGTAAGTCGGTGTGCCGAGGTGTCTCATCAACTCGTCGAGCAGGGTCTTGTGGTCCCGTTGCCGGGCGCTGAGCCGTCCGGGCCACGACCGCCGGCAACGCCCGCGCAAATCGCTGCTGCCGAAGCTCGGATTGGGGCACGTCTGGACCCCGACGCTCGTGCACTGCTCAGCAGGGCCAACGGTTGGGTCGGGCTCACCGGACGTTTCACGCTGTTGTCCTGTGAAGACATCGGTGGTCCCGACTGGGCTGACCTCATCGAATTGCGTGACATCTTCTTTGAATCGTGCCCGCCAGACTCGTGGCCTGACAGCGTCGTGGATCCCCAGGTCCTCATCCCGATCGTTGTCGTGCCGTACTCGCCGGAGACCATCTACGTCTTTCCCAGTGAGGCAGCCGACGGCCCGCGACCCGCACTGAACACGGGTCTGGATCCGATCCCGGAAATCACCTTGAAGCAGGCTATCGAGGTATCTCTCGCCCAGGCTGTCGCAGATTTGAACGCGATCACCAAGGGCGCTCGGGACGACGACGAAGGCTTCCCGTGCCCCTCACCTGACGAACTACGCAACATCGTGGGCGCCCAGTCGCGACCCCTCGTCACACGTCAACAAGGGGCCACACAGGTTTCGTGCCTGGTTCAGTTTCCCCATAGCGACGCATTCTCGCTTTTGTCGTTCAAGAACAAGGGTCAATTGAGTGACAGTGTCCTCCCGGTGCTCGAGGAGCAGGCACAGAAGCCTAGCGATCGGACCGACGGCAGGACGACGTCGTCGACGGTTCGGCCGCTCGACAATCTCGGCGATGAAGGCTACGAATTGATCACCCGATTCGACGACACCAACGAGATCCACGAAATCGTTGTCTGGAGTCGCACCGGGCTGTACCGAGTGCGAGTCTCAGGTCGATTTCCCGACCAGGGTGTCGCACGGTCTGTCGCGCGACTGTGGGTGAAAACCCAACCGGCCCAATGAATCACAGAGAGAGGGTTCTTGAAACTCGATGTCATCGCAAGAGTCACAGATATACGCGGCGGTGGATCGCTACGAACACGCGAGATCGCACGGTTCGCGCCGTGACATCTTGGCGACGCTTACTCTGGACGCCCCCGAGCGCTTTTACTACGGCGGATCGGACGATGCGTTCGCCGAACGACGCAAGCAACTCGACGCAGTGCACTTCAATGCGCAGTACACCAACAGAAGGGACCTCACGATCACCGGTGATACTGCCACGCTGACCACTGACTACGCCGAAACGCGCACCGACGGGACATCGACTGGCACGCCCTCGCAGAGCTACGGGAAAGACATCGAGTTCACTCTGAAAAAGGCCGACGGTGAATGGCTGATTTACGAGATCACCACGCCAGCAATGCGCGAGAACCGCATCCTGCAGCAGGGTCCGCCGTGATCTGGCTAGCGGCGCTACGACCGGCGGACATGCCCGAGCGCGGAACGCTGGCAGAGGCGGTGGCGCACGCGACGTCGATGGTCAGCGGGGATGATTTCACCGACGTCGTCACACGAGGACGGGCAGGCGTCGAGCCGGGAATCTGTTGCGACATCTACCATCTACCGCCGAACGAGCTCGCCGCGCCAGACGCACTCGGCGATACAGGCGTGGGTGCGGCATCGGTGTACGCGGTTCGCCGGTTCACCTACCGCCCGGGCAGTTCGCTTGACGAGGTGCGCTCAGCCGAGGAAGCGCTTGATGTTCAGCTTCCGCAGCGTTGGGTCGAATATCTCACCGGCCCGAGTGTCCTCGATAAGGCCGAGGGCCCAGAATATTTCGACCTCTTCACTCCAGCCGATATTGCCGACGTGACGAACGCGTTCTATGAGTGGTCACCGCGCATCGGCGCTGCGATGATCGGCAGCGACGGTGGCTCGAGCCGACTGCAGTTGGACACTCGCGTCGGCGACGCAAGCCCTGTCGTCATGATGTTCCCGGGCGATCGTGATTGGGAGGACACCACCGTTCAGGCCGACAGCATCGACGACTTCATCGAGTCCGCGGAGGCGGGGACCTTCGAAGTGATCTTCGACGACACGCGCAAATATCGTCCGCGCAGGTGACGATCATTGCTTGGCCTCCGACATCGATGATCGGTCGGCGGGTCACGTCGGCTCGAGCCGGTAGAAGTGGATCGTGCGCTCGTCCGCCCACTGTTCGTAATCGCGGTAGGCGGGCCACACCGCAATTGCCCTGGGCCAGAGAGCGGTTCGCTCCGACTCGGACAGGCGCTGGGCGTGTACCGACTGTGTTTGGCTACCAATGGTGATGGTCGCGCTTGGTGTTGCTTCGAGGTTGTATGACCATGCGGGCCGGCGGTTTTGGCCGAAGTTCGATGCGACGACGATGTAGTCGTTGCCGTCCTCGATGTAGATGAGAGGCGTCGTTCGTGGCTGGCGGCTTCGACGTCCCGTCGTGGTGAGGATCAGCTGGGGCAGAAGTGCGCGGGGTACGAGGTGTAGCCGCCCGCCGGTCAGTCGGGCGATCGAACGATCAAGCGGCACCGAGCGCCGCATGACCTGGGACACAGTCTTATTGGTGCCCATCCGCTGGAGCAGGCTCGTAGCCGTCAGTGTTCCCCTCGGTGTCATCGCCGCGCTCCTGCCCGTCGGTCCGAGTATTCGACGTATGCCTGTCCCGAACGCGTGCGTCCTTCGATCTCGCCATGCCAGTGGTATCCGGCGATGTAGCCCATGCCCGCTTACAGCCAATGAGTCGGTGCGATTGTCCGACCTTCGTCGCCGAATTCCCGAGGCGTCTCCGACGACGATGTCTCAGCGGCTCGACGAGCTGGTTGACGCGAGGATCGTCACCAAAGGACGCTCGGGCTACCGGTTGACGACGCACGGCGCAGCGCTTCTGGTCAGCCTGGGGCCACTCGAGTTATGGGCGAAGTCGTGGAAATTGGCGCACCGTGATTGACTGCGGGCGAGCCCGAGCCAGTATCGACGTGAAGCGGGAATGTGCCCGCGCGTCTCTGAGCGCATCAAGCTAGGCGTCGTCCGGGTTGTTCTTTGGATCAGCTACGCTCGTGCTCATGGTGGCTGGCTGTGACGCGTCAGACTCGAATCACGTTTGCCCCGGCCAACTTCCCGCTTCAAGCGGGCAACCAAGTCGATTCTTGTACTCACAAGTCGACCCGCCACCGAAAGCGGCTCCGCGGGTGTGGATTTCGGGGAAACCTAGCTACAGGGTGCCGCCGGTTGTAGAGGTCTGGCCCGGCCCAGAGAATCGGGCCATCGAGTCGCCGCGCGATCCGAGTTGCATCAAATGGACTTGCTCGCCCAAGGACTGGGATGGGCAGCTTGCAATTGATACAGATCGCGCCCCATTCGAAGTCGTCGTTACCCGATATCAAAGCGTAGGCGACGATGGTTTGCCTCGAGAATTGATGCAGCGGTGTCAGTACGGTCGAGGTTGCGAGCCGTGCTCGATTTACGAGGATGCTGATGACCGCGGGCTCGTAGTCGATCTGAGGGAATCAATCAATACAGATTACCCTTACATGCTGATCCAGCTCACATGGACGAATCAGTCGTCTAACGCCGGCTACGCTCGCGACAGTTTTGTCGTCCTGGCGGTCGAGGCTTTGTGATGCCAACCAGGTTGATCGAGTTTCGGCACTGAATATCGCTGTTTCATCAAGGCCCCACGATGTGTGTCTGCCACCGCCGCGACGGCCCGAGGGCATCGCGATCTTGCCGTCCAACCGCGATCACGCGAGTGACCTCCGCATGCCTATCCCCCGAACCGCCAGGCCAGCGCGGCGCCGACGGCACCGATGCCATTGGCGGCCCAGTGCAAGGCGATGGGAGCGAGCAGACTGTCGCTGCGCACGCGGAGCCATCCGAGAAGCACGCCCGCTGCTGCCGTGACGGCGACAGCCACCACGACACCGATGACCTGTGAGAACACGGTCTGTCCGAAGAGGTCTGACAGGCCCGCGTTGCCCGCGGTGAGCCCGAGCGACGTGACCACATGCCAACAGCCGAAGAGCACGGCTTGGATCAGCAGGGCGCGGGTGGGCGTCGTGAGTCGACGCAGCGAGCCGAACAGCACACCCCGGAAGAACAACTCCTCGGGCAGCACCGTCTGGAACGGAATCACGACGAACGCAGCCAGTAGCGCGTGTCCGAGGTCGCGATAGGCGTCGTTCTGAAACAGCTCGCGTGTCGGCGGAATGGCGACGCCGACAACGACCACAACAACGACCGCAAGGACGATGACCAACGCGTATCGTCCGCCGCTGCGCAGGCCCGCACGGCCGAGGCCCAGGTCCTCGTGAGTGAGCCCCGCGGCGAGCGCGATGGACACTGCAACCACCGCGGCGACCGTCACCAACCATTCGACGCCCGGAAAGTGCAGAAAATGAGCGCACATCTGCGCGGTCAGCATTAACGCGGCACCAACAATTGGCACCAACCACAGTCGACGACGCTTTCGAGAATCGGGCAAGCGTGAGCTCGCGGATGAGACATTGTCGTTGCGGCTCACCACGGTAGCGTCGCACAGGTTTAGGATTCACGAGTCACATCGATGTCCGATGACCACGAAGGGTGCCCAGGTGCCAGACAAGCCAGCGACCGGCTCCGAGCACGACGCGTCGTCGAAGACCAGTACCTCGGGTCCTACACCCGACGGTGACGGCCAACTCGCCGAGCCCAGCACTGTCGACAGCAAAGCGGCAGCCGACGCCAAGCCCGCCGTCGAGAACAAGGCGGACCAAGACAGCAAGCCCGCCGTCGAGACCAAGGCGAGCTCCCATAGCAAGCCCGACGCCGAAGACGAGCACGGCAAGTCGTCGCACGGCTGGTCGTCGAAGCTACGACACGCGGCGCTGGCCTATGCGCATCGGATCAGTTTCGCCGGGCTCATGTTCGCGACGGTCTTCCTCTGGTTGTCGACGACGCCGTCGTTGCTGCCGCGCGGTCCGTTGTTTCAGGGTGTCGTGTCGGGTGGCGCTGCGGCAGTTGGCTATTGCGTCGGGGTGTTCATCGCCTGGCTGGTGCGGTACATGCTGTCTCGCTCGCAGCGGTGGCCGTCGCTGAAGCGAAACTATTGGATAGCGCTGGGTGTGATCGCGCTCATCGGCACGGTCGTGATGCTGTATTGGTATTCGCGGTGGCAGACCGAGATTCGCAATCTGATGGGTGTCGAAAACCTCACCTGGACGGCGTATCCGATCATCGCGGTGTTCGCTGTGCTCGTCTTCGTGCTGCTGATGGTGATCGGGCAAGCATGGGCGAGTCTCGTGACATGGCTTGTGCGACAGCTCAGAAAGATCGCTCCGCCGCGCGTTGCCGCTGTCGCGGGCCTGCTCGTGGTCGCGCTGCTGACGGTGTTCATCCTCAACGGTGTTGTCGCGAAGTATTCGATGAAGGCGCTCAACAGCACCTTCGCGTCCGCCAACGATGAGGTGCGGCCCAACACCGCTCCCCCGACGTCCGGGTTGCGATCGGGTGGCCCCGGGTCGCTGGTGACGTGGGAGTCGCTTGGGCGTGAGGGTCGCGTAATCGTCTCCAACGGACCGGATGTCGCGAAGCTGTCGGAGTTCAACAAGCAACCGGCCATGGAGCCGATCCGAGCGTTCGTCGGACTGGGTTCCGGCGACAATCTGCGCGCCAACGCGCAGTTGGCTGCCGACGAACTCGTGCGCGCAGGTGGCTTGAAGCGCAAGGTGATCGCGATCGGCTCGACGACCGGATCGGTTGGCTCAACAAGGCGACCATCGACTCGCTCGAGTACATGTACAACGGCGACGTCGCGACGGTGGCGATGCAGTATTCGTATCTGCCGAGCTGGATCTCGTTCATCGTCGACAAGGAACGTGCCCGCCAGGCGGGTGCGTCACTGTTCGAAGCTGTCGACGCCAAGGTGCGCGAGCTTCCCGAAGCGGAGCGTCCCAAGCTCGTCGTCTTCGGCGAAAGTCTCGGATCCTTCGGCGCCGAAGCGGCTTTCGGTACGGTCCCGACCGTCACCGCGCGTACCGACGGCGCGCTGCTCTCCGGTCCGACGTTCAGCAACACGCTCTGGAACGATGCAACCGCGGGCCGCGACAAGGGATCACCGCAGTGGCTGCCGATCTACAACAACGGCAGGCAGGTGCGCTTCATCGCCGACGAGAAGGATCTCGATCGGCCCGACGCACCGTGGGACTACTCGCGCATGGTCTATCTGCAGCACGCATCCGACCCCATCGCCTGGTGGTCGCCGCAACTCATTCTGCGCGAACCGGATTGGCTCAAGGAACAGCGCGGCAGGGACGTCATCAGCGCGACCCACTGGATTCCGTTCGTCACCTTCCTCCAGGTGTCGGCCGACATGGCGGTGTCGGTCAACGTCCCCGACGGCCACGGCCACAACTATCAGTCGGCCATCCCCTACGCCTGGGCACGCATCCTGCAGCCGCCCGGCTGGACGGACGAGAAGACGCAGCAACTCGAGCCGCGACTGCACCGCGACGGGTAGTACGTGGGTGCCCGGGTCAGGCGCCGGGGTACTCGGTCAGGCAGCTTAGTCGGCGATGTCGAAGGCGGCGATGACCTTCGTCGGCGTCAGCCGCACGAGCGCCTCGCCGGGCACGGCATTGCGCTTGCCGAACTGCTCGGCAAGGTCGGGACCCATGTACCGCTCGGCGATTGCCGTGGCTGTGCGCAGGAGGTCGTCCGGGTCGTCGTCGAAGCTGACGGTGCCCTGGACCTGCACGAACGAGAAGGGCGGCTTCTCGTCGTCGACGACGATTGTCGCTCGCGAATCACGTTGCAGCGCTCGACCTTTCGATGTGTCCACGCCGGTGTTGAACACCAGCGCGCCGTCTTCGACGATGAACCAGATCGGTGTGACCAGCGCTCGACCGTCCTTCGACACCCAGGCGATCTTGCCGGTTCGTGTTCCGGTGGTGAGGAATTCGACGACCTGGTCGGTCAGCTCGGCTGTGGACATGGCTCAGGTACCTTTCGTCCGGTGATGTCGGTTGTGCGGCGGTAGAGCGCAGCGGTAGATCCACCACCAGGGTAGGTCGTGTGTCAGGCCAGGCGCTGATACGTCGCGATGAACATGTCGACACAGACGTCCCGGATGTCGGAGACGTCTGCGGCCGGTGCCCCGGCGTCGGTTGCGATGTACCAGTCGACGAGGAGCTGCGTGAGAGCACCGATCAATCCGACAGCGGCGAGCCGGAACCGCGCGGGTGGCTGCTCGTCGTCGAATGCGATGTCCATGGCCAGCTGGGCCCACGCATGGATGGCGTCCATCCGCAGTCGCTCGAGCGAGGCGTCGACTCCGACCACCTCCACGAGGATCACCCGCGCCATTCGACGGTCGCCGGTGAGGCATTCGAGCAGGGCGTCGAGTGCCACGCGGGTGAGTTCTGCGAGGCGCTGCTCGTTCGGTACATCGTTGGTGGTGGTGTCGGGGACCTGCAGGAGGCTCTCCCCCACGGCCGCGCGGCAGATGTCGACGCAGTGTTCGTACACGGCTGCCAGCAGCGCGCTTCTGTCGGCGAAGGATTCGTAGAAATAGCGCTGGGTGAGGCCGGCCTCGTCGCAGAGCCGCTTGACCGACACGTGACGAAAGCCCTCGCGGCCGAACAGGTCCAGTCCGGCGTCGACAAATGCTGCTCGACGCCGCGCCTGCCGCTGCTCAGGCCCGGTCCCGGCGTACAGCCGCCCCGGAGGTCCGGGCTGGGAGGTCTCGAGTGTCACGGATTCCTCTCTTGTCTCGTCGGTCTTGCTGGCCCTGTGTCCTGCTGGCCCTGTTCGTCTTGCTGGTGCTGTTTGTCTTGCCGACCGGCCGGCATGGACACGCCTCATCTGAGACGATACTGTGTCAACATGAATCTGACACACTGCCGTGTCAGATAGCGGACCGGAGGTGACGCCCACGATGCTCGACCTACTCCCCGACCCCATGAGGGAGCCGACGGTCCTCGCGATCCCGTTCTTCGTGACGATGCTGGCCATCGAGTGGTTCGCGGCCTACAAGCTCGAAGAATCCGACGACGACGGTCGGGCGCCGAAGGGTGCCTACGAGAAGCGCGATGCTCGCGCGAGTCTGTCGATGGGCGTCGTGTCGATCGCGACGAGCGCGGCGTGGAAACTGCTCGGGTTGCTCGTGTACACCGCCATCTTCGCCTACCTCGCGCCGTGGCACCTTCCGGTCACCGCCTGGTACACGTGGGTGATCGCGTTCCTCGGCGTCGACTTCTTGTTCTACTGGTCGCATCGGGTGTCGCATCGGGTGCGGCTGGTGTGGGCGACTCACCAAGCGCATCATTCGAGCGAGTACTTCAACTTCGCGACGGCGCTGCGGCAGAAGTGGAATATCAGTGCAGCCCTTGTGATGTGGCTGCCACTCCCCCTCCTTGGTGTGCCGCCCGCGCTGGTGTTCGCTGCGTATTCGCTGAATCTGGTGTACCAGTTCTGGATTCACACCGAGCGCATCGACAAGATGTGGCGCCCTTTCGAATTCGTCTTCAACACGCCGTCGCATCACAGGGTGCATCACGGGAGTGATCCGGAGTATCTCGACCGCAACTACGCAGGCACGCTGATCATCTGGGACAGGCTGTTTGGTTCGTTCGCGCCTGAAACACACCGTCCCACATACGGACTCACCAAGCCGGTCGGCACGTACAACATCGTGAAGCTTCAAACACACGAGTACGCGAGCATCGCGCGCGACGTCCGTGCAGCGGCAAGCTGGCGTGCCCGCCTGGGTTACGTGTTCGGTCCTCCCGGGTGGGCGCCCTCAAGCGTCGCCGGAGCCGGCGCCACGGGAGCCGGAACAGTCGAAAGCGGTGACGGGCGCGTCAGCGCGCCATCGTGACCTGGCCGATCTGTACCTGGTAGCTGCCGTTTCCTGTGCTCGGCAGCGAGGTGAGCCAGACCATCACGTAGCGGCTGCCCTGCGGATTCTCGACCGTCAGCGTCGTGCTCGGCTGGTCGACCGTGCCGGTTGCCACCGTCGAGGTCTGCGCGGCGGTCGGTGTTGCCGACGGTGCGGTGCGGATCTCGACGTTGAAGCCGGGCGTCGGCGTCTTGATGGTCATGGCCTTGACGCTCTGCTCACTGCCGAGGTCGAACATGAGGCCCATGCCGTTCTTGAGTCCACCGAAAGCCGCTGAGCCACGGTAACTGTCGCTGCGCCACGGCGGAGCGGCCCCACTGATCACGTTCTGCAGATTGACGGAATTGTCCGGCGGCTGAGCGGAGAAGTCGACGATCGAGACCGCGTTGAGCGGGATCGCTGTGCCTGCGGCCGCCTGCGGTGGTGCGGAATTGCCCGGCGCGGCAGGCGCGGAGGTCGTCGGGAGGATCGAGTTGATGTTGGTGTTGCCCTCGTCGCCACCGAAAATGCCTGTGGCCCAGACGATCAGCGCGATGACAACGAACAACGCGAGCAGCGCTGCGCCCGCGAGCAACCCGACGTTGCGTTTGCGAGCCGCAGCAGCCGGCGACGGTTCGTGAGCACCGATCCGCACCGGTGGCTCGTCGTCGTTGATGGCGGGCAGCATGTCGGTCGGGAGGTCGAGGACGGTTGCCTGGTCGAGGACGTGCTGGACGGTGCCTGCAGTGCGGATACCGCGTGCGCCGTCGAGTGCGCGCGATGCCACCGCCGAGATCTCGAAAGGTATGTCGGACTTGACCTCTCGCGGATCGATCGGCTCTCCGTCTGGGCCGGGGGAGGCGATGGGGAGTCCGCCGACGGGCGTCGTCGTGTCGGCGGTGGTGACGAGGTGGTGTCCGGTCTCGCCGTCGAGTGGCCAGCGCGCGAGCAGTAGCGCGTACAGCACGGCGCCGAGTCCACGGACATCCGACGACTTGTCATCGCCCGCAAGGGTTCCCGGGAAGGCGAGTACGGCGTTGCCGTCGGTGCTGATCCGAATCCGGTCGGGATGATCGATGGAGAGCGCTCCGCCGGAACGGTGTGCGGCTTCGGCGGCGGCCGCAAGTGCACGGACGGCACGGGCGGCGCCGATGGGGGAGGGACCAGAGCGTGCGACGTCGGCCAACGAAGAACCGGGCACCCATTCGGTGACGACGATGCCACCCGACGATCCACGCACGACGTCGAGAACACGCGCGACGCCAGCGGAGCTGATCTGGCCCAGTCGCAGAGTGCGGGTGAGAACGCCCTGGGGGCCGGAATCGCTTGCGCTCGGCTGATCTCCGCGCTCGGGCGGCGGTGCGAGCTGCTCGGCGTCGACGAAGGTCAGGCCGACCTCGCGGTCGAGGTTGATGTCCTGTGCGCGCCAGAACTGGAGGCCACGGGTGCCGCCGTGGGTGTCGAGGAGGCGGTAACGACCGCCGGCGACAGCCGCGCCGGGGATGAGACGCGGTCCGCGGCGCACGGGCGTGCCGAGTTCCTCGGGACGGTCGGGATCGGGGGTTGGTCCGCCGGTCTGTGAGGATGAGCGCGGCTCATTTGTCTTGGCCTGCTCACTCGTCGTGTCGGAGGACGTCTCGGACTGGGGGGTGGTCTTGACCTCGCTGCCACTCAAGCCGCTATCAGTCAAGCCGCTGTCAGTCACGCGTCGGACTCCTTTCCTGCGATACCGAATGTCTCGTGGTTCACGCGTTGGTGAGCCGACCTCGAGACCCCGACCACCGGCTGCACCACCGCTGAGCACCGCATACGACTGCCAGGTCGCGGTACCGCGGTCGAATCGCCGGACCACTTGTACCTGACCAGAGTACGGGAGCGATTCATCGGCAGTGACCCGCGGAAACTGAACCGTGATGGTCGGCGACGATTCCGTGACCTGACCGGCAGGCGGTGCCAGAGCCGGGATGAACCGGCCGAGCAAGCGGCGCACCGAATTGCCGATCGCCACAACGTCGGGCAGGCCTGCCGCCGACAGCCCCGCGTAGGTCACACCGAGCACCACGACCGCAGTGATCAGCAGATACGCCAGCGAACCGAGCTTGCCCTCTGCCGTGCCCAGATAGTGCAGACCCGACAACTCGGCGACGACCCACACGATCGCAGCGACGCCGACCGAGACGATCAGCGTCACGATCGTCGTGCGCGCAACACCTTCGAGGCGTCGGTAGGCGAGGCGCTTACGAAGGAGGAAGTGTCCGACGATCGCGCCCGCGAGGTAGCCGAGACCGTTCGACAGCGACAGCCAACGGATCACCATGTGCGGATCGGAGAAGAGCACCGGACCCAGATACGACGACGCGATCTTGACGACGGTGATGCCGAGCGCGATCCACGTCGGAGTCCACGCGTCCTGCGCGGCGTAGAACACGCGGAGCTGGACGAGCGTGATGGCGTAGGGGATGAGCGTGAATGCGCCCCAGGCGAGGACCGAGCCGAGCTGCGAGGAGATCGAGGCGTCGAACTTGCCGAAGTTGAAGATCGCAATACCGATCGCCGGCCCGAAGAAGGTCATGAACGCGACCGTCGGGACCAGAGCGACCATTGTCAGGCGTGAGGCGAGGGAGAGATCGTCGACGACGGCGTCGCGGTTGTCGGCGGCGGCGTTACGGGACAGCCGCGGCATGATCGCGGTCAGGATGGTTACGCCGAGCACGCCGTAGGGGAGCTGGAGAAGCTGCCAGTGCGTCGCGTACACCGAGATGCCCGACGAGTCGGCGTGCGAGGCGATCCGATAGGTGATGACGAGTCCGACCTGCAGGATCGCGACGTAGCCGACGATCGCGACCGCCTGGCGCCCGAAGGCACGCAACCGCGCGTCGATGCCCCACTGGAGCTTCAGCCGCACCCCGGCACGACGAAGCCACGGGATCAGAATGCACGCCTGCAGAACGACGCCGAGCGTGGTGCCGACGCCGAGGACCAGCAGCTTGGGCTCGGACATCTTGACCGGGTTGAGCGTGATCTCGCCGGGCATCAACGCGTACAGGACGAGCGTCGCGATCTGGACGACGTTGTTCAGCACCGGAGCCCACGCACCCGGTTTGAACAAGCCCTTCATGTTCAGGATGGCGATGAACAGCGCCGACAGCCCGTAGAACAAAATCTCCGGCAGTAGGAGATAGGCGAGTGCCGTGGTCAGCGGTCTGTTGACGTTGCCGTCGCCGACGTTGAGGAGGGTGAGCAGGGGCGCAGCGACGAGCGCGATGAGCGTCGCAGCACCGAGCATGCACAGCGCAAGGGTGAAGATGCGGTTGATGAAGCCTCGGCCGCCGTCGGGGTCCTCGGCTTCCGCACGGACGAGCGTCGGGATCACGATCGCGGTCAGCACGGCACCGAGCACGACCTCGGCGATCATGTTCGGCAGCACGTACGCCGCCTGGAACGCGGATGCGATCGCGGGACCGAGCATCGCGAGCACCAGCACGGTTCGAATGAACCCGGTGATGCGGCTGGTCAGCGTGGCGAGCGCGATCGACCCGGAGGTCTTGACGATGCTCGCATCGGAGTCGCGCGCGAGACCGGTCGACGACGAGGTGTCGGCATCTGAGGTGTCGGTGTTTGGGGTGTCGGTGTTTGGGGTGTCTGGGAAATCTGGGGCAGTGCTGTCTGGCTCGCGCGACTGCGTCGCGGTGGACGCTGAGGCAGCGGTCCGCGCCGCGGGAGTCGGCGCGGGGCGAGCTGGGGGATTCGTCGGCTGAGGGTTCGACGGCTGAGGATTCGACGCTTGCGGATTCGACGATGGAGGCCGGCGAGTGCCCGTCGTCGGTCGGGCCTCGCGCAGCGGACGTCCCGCGCGGGGAGGCTGGGCTGCACGTGAGGGGGCTGCACGTCGAGGTTGGGCGGCGCTCGGGGGTTGGGCGTTGGGGGGCTGGGTGCCGCGTCGAGGTTGGGAGCCGCGCGGGGGTTGGGAGCCCGTCGGTTGGGTATTCGGCTGCTGTCGGGTGCGGTCGTCGCCTGGTCGCTCGTGGCGGCCGTCGCGATGCTGGGGCAGATCGCGGGACGGGCGCGGGTCACGAGTCGTCGAATGCGGGGCGTCTGGGCGTCCAGGCGGGATCACGCGAGGAGCTGCGCGCCCTGACAACGGCGGGCGAGCACCAACCGGCCCGTTCAGCGGCGCGGGCCCGACACCGGGGTCACGCATGCCGGGGTCGCGGGGACCCGAGGACCTGGCACCTGAGCGGCGCTGCGTCGAATCGTTAGGCGGAACGCGACGCGGCTCGGCACGCCGCTGTGATTCTGAAGCGGCTCGCCGCTGGGAGTCTGGCGCGGCCGGCTTCTGTGAGTCCGGCGCGGATCGTCGTGGCGGATCGCCGCGTTGTCCTCGATCGCTCATGCGCCCGTCCTGTCCGTGCCGCTGTCCTTTGCTGTGCCGCTGTCTACCGCTGTGCCGCTGTCTATCGTCGTGCTGCCGTCCATCGCTGCGCCGTTGTCCCTCGTCGTCGGGGGCGCAGA
Source organism: Gordonia sputi NBRC 100414 (assembly GCF_000248055.1). GTDB lineage: Bacteria > Actinomycetota > Actinomycetes > Mycobacteriales > Mycobacteriaceae > Gordonia > Gordonia sputi. The sequence goes on from NZ_BAFC01000062.1 coordinate 71,832, forward strand.
GTCGTCCCGTGCAATCGCGCCGAACTGTTCAGTCTGGGCGAGTGCCTCCTCCTGTTGGAGGGTACGGCGCCGCTGCTGGTACGTGCTCGCCGCGAGCATCCGTTCCAGCTCGTCGGGCTCTGGGCGGTCCTCGTCGGCGGGGTCGGGCCTGCCGCGGAATCGGCGCCAGAGGCGGCGTGCGGTGAGCAGGATCAGCGCGACCGCTGCGCAGATCGTGACGATGAACAGCGGTTTTCCGTATGCGTTGGAATACACCGACAGTTTGATCGGGGTGCCGAGTGTGACTCCGGTTACCGTCGACATCCCGATCGTCACCGTCATCGCCTCAGAGGACCGCGCGTGTGTCGGCAACTGGATCTGGCGGGTGCCGCGAGCCGGGATCTCGACGACCCCGACGTCGCCGATCTCGAGGTCCTTCGGCGCGGTCGTGGTGATGCGAACCCTGATCGGGAGCGCGAGGTCGTTGCGCACGACAAGCAGCAGCGGACTTCGCTCCGACGCGAGGGTATATCGGCCACCGGGGTCGAGGATGGTGACCGACCCGTGCATCCGGTTGAGCGTCGAGTGCACCGCATCGATACGTTGCTGACGTTCTCGCGCAAGTCGGGTCCGTGTTGCGGTGTTGTTCTCGTCGGGCGAGCGGATCGAGCGGAGCAGATCCTCACGCAGCTGAGAGACGTAGCGCTCGGGGCTGGCGTCGACGTCGGCCGAATCGACCAGCGCTCCCTGCAGGCGCCACGACTCGTCGGCTGCCGACCGGATCGAGTCGACGGTCCGGTTGGTGAGCGCCGGTCCGATCTGTGAGATCGGGCCGACTCCCGGTGGGTCGACGAGTCGAGCGGGTGCCGTCGCACCGCCGATCCGGTTGACCAGGTCGTCGAGCGGGGCAGGGGTTGCTGCGCGTGAGCCGAAGAGAACCGTGGCCGTGGAGAACAGTGCGTTCGCGTCGTCGGACGTGGCCGACCAGTACGTCGGGGGCATCACGACCTCCGCGCGGCCTGCGGTATTCGTGACGGCGTTACTCGTCACGGCAGTGCCCGTGCTGGTGGAGGTTCCGGACTCCCCGCTCGATCCCGGAGTCGCGATCGAGCGAAATGCCAGCGCAGCCACCGCGGCTTGGCGTCGGCTGACCGGCGATTCAACGGCGAGGTCGGTCTGCTGGCTCGGCGGAGTGAGCGCGGTGACCAGGGGAGCAGTGCCCACGGCACCCATCGCCGCGCTGACCGACGAGTCGTAGGTCTGGGTGAGCAGGCCGCCCACGTTGTAGAGGCCCGCGGCATTCGGGTTGCCTGTCGGATCGACAGACGACGCCGAGGCGAGCGCCTTGGGGTGCCCCGCGTCGCGCAGGAGCTCACTGCCCGCTTGATCGACGGCTCCGAGCGCGGGAATCGTCAGCCCCCGCACGCTGCGCACTCCGAGAATCGCGTCGACGACGTCTGCGGGGGCATCGAGCGTGGCGGTGGTCAGCCCGGAGCGGTCGATGCGCGCCAACGAGGGCAGGTCCGCCTGGCTGAACGGCAGCGCGACAACACACGTCCGTGCCGCGACACCACGAAGGTCGGACAGCCACTGGGTTGCGGCGTCGCTACCGGTGCCGGGCGTGGTGCGCGACGTCGGGTCGGCGGGATTGCTGGACACCACGTAGCCCAACGACATGGCGCGAACGGTCACCAGAAGGTCGGGGTCGATGGCAAGACACATGCTGCGTTGCAGGTCGGAGGCACTCGGCGCGGCGGGCGACGTCGACGTTGCGGACGCGCCGGGAGCCGGCGTTCCAGAGCCCGACGACGTCGTGGATCCGGATGCTCCTGAACCGGAACCGCTCGCCGGCGGGTTGGCGGAACTGCCGCTGTCGTCCGCGCTGCCCGACCCTGCGGCCGAATCGCCCGCCGCGGTCCCGATCACGTTGCGCGCGGACTCCAGGAGTTCGTGCAGTCGGCCGCCGTCGCGCAGTGAGCGGGCCATGTCGTCGCTGATCAGGCGCACGGGTTGGGTTCCGCCACCGAGCCCGCCCGGTGCGAGTTGAGGGGGTGCCGCGAGGGGCCAGAGCATCGTGATGCGCGCGGGGTCGGAGGTGTCGGCCGAGACCGCTCCGTCGGCGCCGAGGCCACCGTTCCCACCGGCCGTCGCACTGTCCGCGCCGCCAGTCGTCGAATCCAGACCCGTCGAATCCAGTTCCGACGAGTCGAACTGTGCGGCCCGATTCTTGTCCGGTGGCAGTGAGAGCACTGGGAGAAGAGTCCGGGAGCCTGCGACCTGGGCCATCGAGCCGTAGTCGGGGACGCCGTTGACGTTGACCTGCAGCGGGTACACGCCGGTCCGCGAGATCTGCATGCCTGATTGACCCGAGAGTGACATGTTGATCCGGAACGAGACCTCGGCTCCCGGGGCCAGCTCGTCGGTGAGGTTCCGGAAAGCTCCGGAGACGGCGATCGGGGGATGCGCGACCGCGAGACTGCTGCGCAGGCCCGCGGCATCGCGGACGGCGTCGCCACGTTCGAGGCGGATGCTGAGGTCTTTGATCGTGCGCGAGCTGGTGTTGCGTACGTGTCCTTCGACGGTGAGGTCGGGTCCCGACGTCGTCGTGACCATCGATGGCGTGAGTGTGTCGATGACCACGGAGGCAAACCGCTGGTCGTCGGACGACGTCGAGCCGTCCGACGCGCCGCTGGTCGGCGCCGCTGCGGCCGGGGCAGCGCACAGCGCCGCGACGATCACCACGCCGAGAACAGCGAGAAGAACGCGCGCACGCGTGACGAAAGAGGCGCTCAGGCGCCGAGAACTACCGATGCGCAGGACGTCACGCATCCCCGGACGCAGGTCGCCGAGGACGCCTGCGCCGTCGCCGCGGCCGCGCCTGAGGCTGACTGTCCGCGCGACGCTTGACCTCCGAGCGATGCCCGACGTCGTTGCGTCGCTGATTACGTGCGGCTGCGGCTTTCTCATATGCGTTCGGTTCGGTGCGGCTGCTCTCGGCCTCGGATTGGGCCAACCGTGCGGGGTCGGCGGCCAGATCGGCGATCACGCCGCGCGCCATCCGGGCCAATCGCCGCTCGTCAGAGTACGTGAGCTTGCGCGGCAACTCGTGCAACGGCACCCATGCGACCTCGCTGACCTCGTAATCGGCGTCGGAAAGCTCTCCGCCGACGCTACGCAGCAGATAATGATGCACCGTCTTGTGGATGCGTTTGCCCTCGCTGACAAACCAGTAGTCGATCTTGCCGAGGGGTGCGACCACGGTTCCCTTGATGCCCGTTTCCTCGGCGACCTCGCGAATCGCGGTCTGCTCCGCGGTCTCGCCGGTCTCGATATGTCCCTTCGGAAGCGACCACATCAGCCTGCCGCGCCTGTCGACGCGCCCGATCAATGCCGCCGACAGTTCGTCGACGGGGAGGTCGAGGTCGGAGATCACGAGCCCACCCGCAGAGGTCTCGCGCACGGTCTGCAGGCGGTCGGGACTGTTGGCCGTCCGGTCCGCCGTGCGGGTGGCGCGGCGTCGATTGCGGTTCTGTCCGGGCTTGGGGCCGTTCGACGCGTGCGTCAGGCCGGTTTTGGTGATCTTTGCGCTGACGACAGCGATGTCGGACGGCTTGGGCGGCGTCACCTTGGCGTGCGCGCCCTCGATCGACGTCTCCGCGTCGCAGTCGGCGGGCTCGGCGTCGGCCATGCCTGCTTCGACGCGGTTCGAGCGCGCGGTGGCACGCGCGACGTCTGCAGGAGACGGCGCACGTTTGCGCTGCCTGTCTCGCTGCTTGTCGTTGTTCTTGCCGTTCGGGTTGTTCTTGCTGTTCGGGTTGTTCTTGCTGTTTAGGGCAGGGTCGGCACCGCCGCGGTGATCGGTTCCCGCGGGCTCGGCTCGGCGGTTGTCCTGGGCGCGTCGTCGACGACGTCCACGGCGCGAACGGCGTGACGGACCCGGCTTGCCTGCGTTGGCGACGCCGGGGTTGCCTACCGACTTTGCGCCGGAACCGGCAGGCGCGCCCGTGGGGGTGCCGGGTGTCGTGGCTCCCGAATTGCCACCTGAACTACCACCCGAAATACCACCGTGACCAGCCGACGAGACGTCGCCTGAGACGTCTGCACGGTTGGTCGGGGACTCGGTTGACACAGACTCGATGCTAGCCGCTGGTCACCTGCCGTTTGCCCAGTGCCGTCAGGTGCGGCGGGAACCGGACCGCTCAGGAGCCGGTTCGACGCGGGTGCCGGGATGTTTCTGCAGCGCCCACGCCGGTAGGCTGGCGTGCCGTGACCGACTCGACCGCATCGAACGCACGCATCGAGCGCCGCACCAGGCTTCTCGCCGCTGCAGCGGTCACCCTGCAGGGGCTTTCCGACGTTCTGGCGCCCCTCGGCGAGCGGTTCGCGACAGCTGACCACGAGTTGTACCTGGTAGGAGGGTCGGTTCGCGACGCAGTGCTCGGGCGCCTCGGCAACGACCTGGACTTCACCACCGACGCCCGTCCCGCCGAGATCACCCGCCTGCTGACCGGCTGGGTCGACGCGATCTGGGACACCGGCATCGAATTCGGGACCATCTCGGCACGCAAGGGCGACGTGATGATCGAGATCACGACGTTCCGTGCCGACCAGTACGACCGTGTCGGTCGAAATCCAGAGGTCACCTTCGGCGATTCGCTTGAAGCCGACCTCGTGCGCCGCGATTTCACGATGAACGCCATGGCCGTCGCGATCGGCCCGAACGGTCCCGCGGAGTTCCACGACCCGCTCGACGGAATGACAGCACTCCTCGCCGGAATCATCGACACACCTGCGACACCGCAGGAATCGTTCAACGACGATCCGCTGCGGATGCTCCGCGCGGTGCGGTTCGTCTCGCAGCTCGGATTCCGGCTCGCGCCGCGGGTTTTCGACGCGATCACCGAGATGGCCGACGAGATCAACCGCATCACCGCTGAGCGGGTCCACGCCGAGCTCGACAAGCTCATCCTCGGCGAACACCCGATCGAGGCGATCGACGTCATGGTCGAGACCGGACTCGCCGACCGCGTACTCCCTGAAGTGCCGGGCATGCGACTCACCATCGACGAACACCATCAACACAAGGACGTCTATCAGCATTCGTTGACCGTGCTGCAGCAGGCGATCGACCTCGAGCAGGGCGACCCCGACCTCATCCTGCGCTGGGCCGCGCTGCTGCACGACATCGGCAAACCCGCGACCCGACGCCACGAGCCCGACGGCGGTGTGAGCTTCCACCACCACGAGGTCGTCGGCGCGAAGATGGTGCGAAAGCGTATGCGCGCCTTGAAGTATCCGAAGGCCGTCGTCGAAGATGTGGCAACGCTGGTGTTCCTGCATCTGCGTTTTCATGGCTATGGCGAAGGGCGGTGGACCGATTCGGCTGTCCGACGCTACGTCACGGACGCCGGTCCGCTGCTCGACCGGCTCAACAAGTTGGTGCGCGCCGACTGCACCACCCGCAACAAGCGGCGGGCGCGTCGGCTGCAGGAGAACTACGACAGTCTCGAAGAGCGGATCACAGCTCTGGCCGCCGCGGAGGACCTCGAACGAGTACGCCCCGACCTCGACGGCAACGCGATCATGGAGATCCTCCAGATTCCTGCCGGGCCGGTCGTCGGACAAGCGTGGCGGTACCTGAAGGAGCTGCGCCTCGACCGCGGCCCGCTGTCGCACGAGGAGGCCGTCGCGGCTCTGCGCGAGTGGTGGGCCGAACGCGGCGAGGGCTAGCCAACCCTGCCGTTGAGCTCTCGGGGCAGTCAGTGCGGCACGTAGACCTCGATGGCGCTCGGGAGAATGTCGAAGACGGTCGGTAGCGAGCCGACGATGTCGCCGTCGAGTGACACATCGGCGGGCGGATCGCAGTACAGCTCAACCTCGCGCCCCTGCATGTCCTTGAACAGTGGGTTGTTCTCGACGCGGCCGTAGAGCACCTGGGCGAGACCGCGCAGAAGTGACAGCCGCGGCAGGTGTCGGGGGTGGGAACCCATCACGATGTCGAAGACGCCGTCGTCGGCGCTGGCGTGGGGTGCGATCCGCATGCCGGCGCCGTACGTCGGACCGTTGGCGATGGCGGTGAACGCGGCGTCGGTCTCGACCTCGACATCGTCGACGCGCACTTGATAGTGGTGTCGATTGAGCTTGGGGAGTTGTCGCAGCGCGGCCAGGGCGAAGAGCGCGCGCCCACTCGGCCACGAGAGATCCTGGGCGCGTCCGGCGACCGCAGCGTCGAATCCCGTTGCGGCGATGGTGCAGAACAGGTCGACGATGCCGTCGGAGAAGGAGGCGCGGCCGAGGTCGATACGTCGGGTCTTGCCGTTGAGAATGATCGCGATCGCACGGGCGACGTCGTCGAGGGGGATGTCGAGCATGCGCGCGGCGTCGTTTCCGGTTCCCGCCGGGAGGATGCCGAGCGGCAGCTGATGACTGTGGACGGTACGGAGCACGGTCTGAACGGTTCCGTCACCGCCGACGACGAGGAGGGCGTCGGCTCCGCGTTCGGCTGCTTCCTCCGCGAGCCGTGCGCTCTCCTCGCGGGTGTCGGCGGTCAAGACCTCGTGACTGACGCCGCGGCCGCGCAGAATCGCGGTCACTGCTCCGAGGACGCGTTGCCCGGCGCCATGACCCGCCGTCGGGTTGGCGACGATCGCGAGGTGACCGACGGTGTTCGTGCTCTCTGGGCTCGCAGACATCGAGGATCAGTCTGTCACATCGGCTCGCGGTAAAGGGGCAGGTCACACCGGTGGGTCGGCAGACCAAGTTTCATGTTTTCTGCAAGTGCTTGCCGACGTGAGCGCGCCCGTGCGAAGCGCGCTAATACCCCCCGCGCGGAGCGCGCTAGTAACCCATCGTGCGCAGGGCGTCGGCGAGGCGGTCGAGCTGTTCGCGTGTGACGTCGAGGTGCGGGCTGATCCGCAGGACCGACGTGTCGCCGGCGAGGGGAGCCCGCCACGAGTCGGCAGCGGTCACCAGCAGGCCGAGTTCGAAGAGTTTGTCGCGTGCCTGGTGGACGTCGGCGCTCTGGAAGCCGGGCGGTGGGGCGAGTGTGACGATGGCCGACGGTTCGTCGACCGGTTCCAGAACCTGCCAACTGCCGATCCCGTCGAGCCGCTCGCGGGTGGCGCGTCCGATCGCTGCGAGTTCACGGAAGACCCGCTGCTGACCGGTCTGGAGCACCTCCGACACGGCGACCCCGAGGCCGAGCATGCCCGCGATGAACGATTGCGACGGGTCGACCTCGACGGGCCGCAGCGAATCACGGCGCACAGCAAGGAATCCGACGCCGCGCGGGCCGGTCAGCCACTTGCGGCTGGTGCCGTAGACGACGTCGGCGCCGGTGACCGTTGGTACGTGTCCGACGGCCTGCGCCATGTCGGCGACGACGGGCACGCCCACCTGATGTGCGACCTCGACGATCCGCGCCACAGGCTGCACGGCACCCGACATCGAGCCGACATGGCAGATGTGGATGAAATCGGGCTGCTCGAACTGCAGCATGTTCTCCAGAGCGTCGGTGTCGACGTGGCCGTAGACGTCACCGTCGGGCAGCGGCCGCACGGCGTAACCCCGGCGCTCGAACTCCACGAGGTTGGGTCCGAACTCGTTCTTGCCAACCCAGACCGTCGACGCCATGGGCAGACTCCACGAGGTCAGCAGCGTGCGCAGTGCGGCTCGCGCGCTCTCGCGGTAGGTGAGTTCGTCGGGGGTGTGGCCGAGGAGTTGAGCGATGTCGCGCTTGTCCCTGGCGATCTCGTCCGCTCGGTCGTCTGCTGCGACGTACGACCCACGTTCGGCTTCACGCCACAGGTGCGCCGACACTGTCCCGATCACGGCGTTCGACGAACGTCCCGCCGACGCGGCGTCGAGATGTGTGATCGCCGGTTCGAGACGAGCGCGGTGGAACTGCTCTCCCAGCTCGCTCACATACATGCACAAAACCTACCGTGCTGCGTACTGGGGAATCTTGGGGTGTCCGTAACGGAACCAACCCGCCCCGGTGAACGTCTGAAGACGCGTGGATCCCTTGATCGAGTACGTGTTCGGCCCCGGCGACGGCACGCTGAGCCGTTGGTCGAGTGCTGCCGACCTCGACCTCGACGCCGACGGCACCCTCGACGCCGTCAGCATCGACTTCGACGGTGACGGACGTGCCGACGACGCCATGTGGGATGTCGACGGCGATGGCCACGCCGACGTCGCAGCACTTGACATCGACGACGACGGCCGACCCGAACGCCAGTACCGCGATTCGGGTCGCGGCCTGTGGGATGTCGCGGTTGGTCAGGGCGTCACCGCAGGTCAGGGCGACGCAGGAGCGCCGGGCGAGGTGCCGCAGGGAGGGGCAGATGACACAACCAGCGACGACGGCCCGAAGCGAGTACCCGAGCCGACGCCGCGCGCCGGGCGGCAACCCTCGACGCAGCGGCTCGACCTCGACGGCGACGGACGGGTCGACGCCGAGGTTGTCGACACAGGGGTTGGTGACCCCGGCGCGGCGGGGTCGGGAGCCGAGCGTCGGCTCTATGTGGACTCCGACGGCGACGGCAACTTCGACACCGTGCTCGTCGACTCCGACGGCGACGGGGTCGCAGACGCGGCCTTCGGTGCCGATGCGCCGGAGTTCGGGAGATGAGAGTCCGAGTGCTGCTCCTGCTCACGCTCGCGGCGGGCGTGCTCGGCTGCGTGTTGGCTCGCGCCGACCAGTTCATCGCGGCCCGGGTGGACGAATCGCACGACGGCGATCCCGACAAGGTAGATCACCACGGCAATCACGACGAGCAGCGGAGTCCGGCCGTCCGGCGCGATCGTGGTGGCGGCGATCGCGATCGCGGCGACGTAGGCGATGTTGAAGACCGCGTCCTGGACCGAGAACACCTGTCCGCGCACGGCGTCGTCGATGTCGACCTGCATCGATACGTCGCCACACAGCTTCGCGACCTGCCCGATGAGTCCCAACACCACCGCGGAGATGCAGAAGACGACGAACGAGAACGAGAGCAGCGACAGCTCCGCGACGACCCCGACCGACAGCGCGGTGATCAGCGTCGCCTTGCGGCCGAATCGATCGACAGCGACCGGCGTGATGAATGCCGCGGCCAATGCTCCGGCAGCGGTACAACCGACGACAGCGCCGACACGGTCGAGCCCATCACCCGACCCCGAATGACGTGCGAGCACCAGCAGCATCAGTGTGTTGATGCCGAACACCACGCGATGCGCGCCGATCGCCGACAACGCAGCAGCCACCGGACGCGAGCGCGCGACGGCGATCGCGCCGTGCTGGAGGCCGACGGCCACAGCGTGCACGGCCGAGCGCCCGGGATCGTCGGGATGATCGGGACCGAGCTGCAATCTGGGAAAGCCACGAGCGAGGAACGCCGCGACGACGGCGATCACCACCGCAGCAACCATCGTGATCGCGCTGCCCGTGTTGTCCGATCCGGCGAGCAGGCGCACCCCCATCGCAAGGACGGCACCCACCGACAGCATGAAGCCGCCGAGCGTCGTGAACAGGGCATTGGTCGCGACGATGACATCTTGCGACGCGACATGGGGGAGTCCGGCAGACAGTCCGGATGCCACGAAGCGGCTGGCGCCCGTTACCGCGAGCGCACCGACCAGAACGACGGTGTCGGGACTTCCCGTCGCGATGGCGATTGCGACGACCGCGATCATCAGACCGCGAATCAGGTTGGCGTACAACAAGACAGCTCGACGATCCCAGTGGTCGAGGAGTGCTCCGGCGAAGGGGCCGATGACCGAGTACGGGAGCAGCAACACGGCCATGCCACCGGCGACGGCGAGCGGGTCGGCGTGGCGTTCGGGATTGAACAACACGCCGCCAACCAGGGCGGCCTGGAATACGCCATCGGTCAGCTGGCTGGCGAGGCGCACAGAGAGGAGGCGCCCGAGCCCAGGAGAACTGCGTAACGAGTCAAGAAAATCGCGCCACGCAGCACGCACAGATCGGCCGTCGCGTGCAGTAGAGCTCACCCATCAAGACTACCGACCAGCTCGCATAAGACATGCGATGATGGTCACTGTGGGTGGTGACAGCGCGGACGATTTCTCACCCGAGAACTCCGACGGAGCCGAGGGTGGCGGTATGCCTGGTGCCCGCGACATGGAGTCGGCCAACAGCGTGCGGGCGGGTACGTTGCTCCTCGCGTCGACCGACCTGACCGAGCCCACATTTGCGCGCTCGGTCATCTACATCATCGAACACAACGACGGCGGCAGCCTCGGGGTGATCCTCAACCGGATGAGCCAGACCGCCGTCCACAACATCCTTCCACAGTGGACCGATCTCGCGGCGTCGCCTCAGGCGCTGTTCATCGGAGGGCCTGTGAAGCAAGACGCCGCGTTGTGTCTTGGAGTCGCGAAGCACGGTGTCGACATCGAAGCGTTCGAAGGGCTTCGCCCGGTCGACGGTCGGGTTGTCCTCGTCGACCTCGACGCCGATCACGAACTCCTCGCCAACGTCCTCGAGGGCGTCCGAATCTTCGCCGGCTACGCGGGTTGGGGGATAGGCCAACTCGACGCCGAGCTCGCCCAGGACAGCTGGCTGCTCGCCTCGGCGCTTCCTCGCGATCTGCTCGCACCGCCGACCGTCGACGTCTGGGCAGATGTCTTTCGGCGCCAGCCCTGGCCGATGCCGCTGCTCGCGACCCATCCGATCGACGTCGACCAGAACTGACGCTCCGCCGGTCATCTCGCCGCAGAGATCGCGGCCCGGATCCCATCAGTAGGCCTTGGTGAGCTGCGCCACATCGAACTGATACTCTTCGACGCGTTCGTCTCACGCCGTCATTATTCGGCGCGGGAGTCTCACGGTGTTCCAACGTTCGGTGTTTCAGCATTCAGGGTTTCAACGCTCAGGCGTATCAACGGTCAGGGGTCCCGGTGGTCACTAAGCTACGACGTGTTTCGAGTTCGACGACGTGGGGCGCGGTGGTCGCGGTCCTCTCCGTCGCCATTCTTTTGATGACCGGTCCGGGAATCGCCGACGCTGCGACTCCCGACGGCGGTCAGCAGGGCGCAGGTTGGCGTGCGGCACACGACGGTGCGCACCCCTATGCGGGTGTCGCGACCCAATGGGACGTCCCGATCCGAATGAGTGACGGAACAGTGTTGCGCGCCAACGTGTATCGCCCTGCCGACGCGCGAGGCCGTCCAGCCGCGGATCGCACACCCGTCGTGCTCAACATGACCCCGTACACCAAGCTGATCACGGCGGTCGCGTCGTCGGCGTTGCAGAATCCGGTCTTGGCGCCGTATGCGATGCAGCTGGCAGACGCGATCAACCTGCACGGAACCGCGATCGACGGAATCAACGCACTCGCCAAGACAGTGCGCGATGGAGGAACCCGAAACTTCTCAGCGGACTTCGATCTCGTGCGCAGCGGCTACACGATGGTGGTTGTCGACGTCCGAGGCACCGGATTCTCGCAGGGGACCTGGGACGTGTTCCAGAGCCGCGAGCAGCAGGACTCGACCGAGGTGATCGACTGGGCCGCCAAGCAGCGATGGTCGAACGGCAGGATCGGGATGGCCGGTGTGTCGTATTCGGCGATCAACCAGATCCAAGCGGCCAACAAGCATCCCGACGCGCTGAAGGCCATCTTCCCCGTCGAGCCCGGAGGCGACCTCATCCGCGACATCGTCGCTCCGGGTGGTGCCCTCGGCGCGGGGTTCCTGCCGCTGTGGTTGACGTTGGTCAACAGCACGAAGATGATCCCGAACGTCGCGTCGATGCTGAACGGCACCTTCGACTGGAAGTGGCTCGCCGACAGGGTGAAGGACCCGTTGACGTTCTACCCGCAGTTGCTGGCGGGGCTGACAACGCCCGACATCCCTTCTGTCCCTGGCTATTTGAAGGACCTGCTGAAGACAGATTCGGAGCCGCGACAGTCCTGGCAGGATCACGCCGACGAGGTCACCACACCCACCTTCATCTACGGCGGATGGTTCGATCTGTTCACCAACAGCGAGGTGCGGATGTACAACAAGATCCCGCTGGCCCCCGGCCGTAAGCAGCTCATGATGGGCGACGGCTACCACGCGACGATCGGCGGGGGACAGGGTAGGCCGGGTACCCCACCGCGGCTCGACGTCTTGCAGAAAGCATGGTTCGACAAGTGGCTCAAGGGAATTGACAACGGAATCGACTCGTACGGGCCGGTGAATCTGAAGCAGGTCGGCGACAGTTGGATCTCCGCGGCGCAGTTCCCGCGCGCAGGCATGACCCGACAGCGGCTGTATCTGTCGAACCGTCGCAGCGGCACCGCGCCGCATGCTCAGGGCGACGGCAGCCTGACGACTGGCGCGAACGCGGCACGCGGAACCATGACCGTGTCACCGACATTGTGGACACTCTGTTCGCGCGACTCCGCCCAGCAGATGGCGGGTCTGACCGCGGTGTTCCAAGGATGCTCCGACGACGCGCGGATCTCGGAACGGGGCGCACTGTCGTTCACGACGCCACCGCTCGACAGCAGTCGACGCGTGTCCGGCTACAGCAGTCTGCACCTCAACACGGTCATGGACGCGACAGACGGCTACTGGACAGCAACGTTGAACGACGTTGCGCCGGACGGGACATCGAAGGTGATCAGCTCGGGGCAGGTCATGGCTTCGTTGCGTGGCTATGACCGAGCGGAGTCGCAGTTCGCGCCCAACGGCGATGTCATCGACCCCTTCTACACAATGACTCTTGCTGCGCGCCAACGAATCACACCGGGAAAGCCGGTCACTCTCGACGTCGGTCTGCTCCCCACAGAAGCGCGTATCCCGGCAGGACATCGACTGCGGATCGACGTGTTCGCGATGAACGCCCCTCGTGGTGTCCCGTTGCGTCCACTGCTCAACGAGTCGGGCCTCAAGCCACAGCACATCGTCCTCGACCCGGCACAGCCGAGCTTCGTGAACCTTCCGCTGTCCGCTGGAATCTGAGGCCAGTCCGTCTGTCGCGCACGAGTATGCGTGCCGGACTACAGTTCCCAACCACGTCTGCCCCGCCACCTGGGTGTGGTGGCGGGGTGTGGACGGGTTGCGGCACAACCTGATTCGACGGCTCGCCCGGTTCGTTGGGCTAGCGTGTCGGCCGGGTTGGCCGGGTTGGCACACCGGTCAGTTCACGCGGTGGTCAGGCGGCGTCGGCCAGCGGTGGGTCGACGCCTCCTGGTGGGTCGACGTCGCCGAGCCACCAGGGGCTGGCTGGTGGGGCTGGACCTGTTGGCGCGTCCGGGTCTGTGGGCGGGTCGGGGTCGGGTGGATCAGCGAGGTTCCATTGGATGTCGACCCGCGAGCTGAGGCGCACGGTGTCACTCAAGGGGATTGCGCCCACCAGCGCGAGCTCGACGCCGGTCAACGCCTGGCCTGCCGCCTGCCCGCTGGGCGGGTCCGGCACTGAGGGCGGCGACATCATCCAGGCACCCACTGTGTCCGCGACGATCTCGGCGTCGGCTGTACCCGAGGCTCGCGCGCCGATCTCGGTAACCGTCGCGCCTGTCCCGGCCGCGCGTGCAGCCGCTGCAGCCTCGTTGCTCGTGTGTTCGGCGGTGAGGTAGTCGTGGAAGTCGGCTTTGACGTCGGCGATGCGGTTGATGCGTTCGGGATTCTCCGGCATGCCCGGTTTGGCGTTGAGTCGCCACGCAACACGGCCCGTATCAGGGCCCTCGGTGATCATGCGGGTGGTGAACTGCCCAGGCTTTTTGCCGACCCGCCGATTGTGCACATCACACGCCGGCACCAACTGGTCGATGTCGGTCAACCCGCCGTCGGCCCAGTCTTTCGCGGCGTGATGCATCTGCACCCGTGAGGCGGGTTGGTTACAGCCCGGTGCGGAACACATTTTGCCGCCGGGTGAGGCGAACGAGGCCAACCGTTGCCCCAGCGTGGCGATCCGCTTCGACCGACCAAGGTAGAGCGGCACACTGGTGTGCTCACCGAACACCGCCAAATACTGACTCGCACCGGCGGAGGCGGCCATCTCGATCACGTCGCCGATCGGCAGGAGTGTTCCGGATGTGGTTTGTGCGATCCCTGCTTGTGCTTCCAACTCGTGCAGGCTGGTGGTGACGATTACCTGGATCGGTAATCCCCGATGGGTGTTGCCGAGCATGCCGGATTCCAACACCTGCCCGAGGAGGGCGGAGAAGGCGTCGTGGTTGCGTTGGGCGGGTGAGCGTTGATCCCGCAACGCCGCCGCGACCTGCTCAGCATTGGCGGTGGTGATCGGACCCACAGGTGAGTCGGGATCATCCGGGTTATTCATGCCCGGTTTAGCCCACGAGTCCAACACCGTATCCAGCCGGGCACGGGCAATCGGATCCAAATCGGCAGTCAACCGCGACATCAGTTGCGCGTTCTGCC
>NZ_BAFC01000061.1 GCF_000248055.1 Gordonia sputi NBRC 100414
CGGATCCCGGATCGACAGGTACAACAGCGCCCGCCCGCACACCCGCCTCGGCAACGCCCCACCCGCCGAGTACGAGGCAGCGCACTGCGCTGAGCCCACCAAGTCATCGCGACCGGCAATGACACCTGCATAGACGTGGCATCAACGCGTAGATGTTTCAGTTTCTTCTGTGCTGGGGCTGTGTCAGGTGCTGGACCGGGTGTAGGCAGCGGCGCGCACCACATCGTCGTCCTCCAGGCCAGCTCCTAGTGCTCCGCCCACGGTGGCCAGGCTGGCGGTGAGCCAGCTGATCTTCGCGTAGTCCAAAGCGTTCACTGGGTGACCGGCGATACCGGCCAGTACCTGCTCGTCGATGAGCAGCAGCGCGCCGACCCAGGACAGGATGAATAAGCCGAGGTAGAACACCACAACCCCGATGGCCACGGTCGCGGTGGTGGCCAAATTGAACAGGATCACCTGCTCACGTTGGGCTCGCCGCCGTGGGCGCTCCCACAAGTCGGCTCCCAGGATCAGGGTGGCACTCACCGCCCCGATCGCCATCACCGCCAGCAGGACCAGGCGCACCGGCCCGTAGGCCATGGCCAGTACCCATAGGTCCGAGGCCACCAATGTCAGCATGCCGGTGGCCGCTGCCACGACCATCGCCCGGGAGAGCCGGGCCACGAAGGCCCAAGGCTGGTTGGCGCGGATCATGCCCAGCAGCAACCGCACGTTGCCGCTCAGCACTCGGGCCGTGAACTGCACGACGTTGTCGTCCGGGCGTTCGTCGAGATCGGTGGACAGCTGGTGGGCTCTTCGAGCAAGATCCCGCTGGGCGTTGAGGTCTTCGGCGTCGTAGCCCAGGAGCTGCCCGACCACGTGCACGGTGGTCTCTTGCACCTTCTGCCGCACGTGCACGGCTCCCAGGGTTGGGACGGAGACCAGTCCTACCCCGTGCACGGGGCTGAGCTGGGTGAGCACCGGACGTCGGCCGGTCTTCAGGGGGATCTCGGTGAGCACCACGGCCAAATCCCAGTTCTCCTCCAGCACGCGGTTTCGGGCCGCCTCCAGCAGGTCCAAGGTCTCGGTGGGTGGATCGACCAGCCGGTCTTCGGCCATCTTCAGTTGCCAGCGCACTCCCGGATACCGCTGCACCAAAATCTTGCGCACCGAGGTGGTGACCTCGGGGCCGAGCATCGCACTCAGGGATGGTGAGACCACCAGGCCGATGAGCAGCTCGGCATCGGAAAGGGGTTCGGCAGGATCGGCGGTGGATCGGCAACGC
>NZ_BAFC01000060.1 GCF_000248055.1 Gordonia sputi NBRC 100414
GGCTCTCCGCGTTTGAGCGGGGCGTGTGCTGATTTCATGCTGCTGGTCTCTGCCCTCGGGTGAGGGCGATGTGGACCATGATGCGCCTTCGGTAGTTGTCCATGTTGGTGAAGCCGCATCCGACACGCTTGGTTTGCTTGATGATCCGGTTGAAGCCCTCGGTGCGGGCGTTGGTCACGTCCTCGGTGAGCGCGACGAGCACCGCTGGCCACCAGGTGTCGATCGTGGTCGCCAGGCGGCTGGTTTCCTCCATGTCGGCGCGGGCGGCGGCGTCGTAGAAGTCGTACAGCCTGCGCCGGATCTGGTGCGGCTGGTGTTCGGCCAGCAGCAGGCGCAGGCGTTCCTTGACGGCATGCGCGGCGGCCGTGCAGTTGCCGGGTGATCCGTTGACGGACCTGGGTGACCATGAGGTTGGCGAGGGCGACGAGATGCCACTTGTCGACTGCGATCCGCGCGTCCGGCAGGGCGGTG
>NZ_BAFC01000059.1 GCF_000248055.1 Gordonia sputi NBRC 100414
AAAACCTATCAAAAACCCGCCAACCAAACAGCCAGCAGAATTTTCAACACAATCTCAGCCAGAGAGACAAAAACCTGACCAAACAAAAACTAGCAACACCCAGACCCAAAGACCTGAGCGTCACAAAATAAATCATCACATAATCCAAAAACTTGGACACACGATGCCAAAATATGGCATCAAACAATTCATCACACACTATCGAGTTCTCAAAGAACGCACACCTGCTGACGCTACCCCTGAAAAGGGCTTGACCAGCAAGCTTGTTCCGTTTGGAGGATGTTAACCCCGTTTCCGGAGCAACTCTTCCAGCCTACCAGACGCTCTCGACGATCCGCAACTCCGTGTTGTTTCTCGTTTGGGAGTCATCTGGTTCCCGTGATCTCGTTGCGGGCGCACGAGGCACCCGGTGTGATTTCTCG
The DNA here is from genome assembly GCF_000248055.1 of Gordonia sputi NBRC 100414. Classification (GTDB taxonomy): domain Bacteria; phylum Actinomycetota; class Actinomycetes; order Mycobacteriales; family Mycobacteriaceae; genus Gordonia; species Gordonia sputi. The sequence goes on from NZ_BAFC01000059.1 coordinate 423, forward strand.
GGGGTTGGTCTGCGCTGAACCCGGTTTCCCTTCCCCGTGACTTTCCCTCTCAGGAGGCCGTCCGGGGCGGCGCCGTGGCGCGCTGACTCGAAGAAAGTTACGCAATGCGTCGGCGAGGGTCAAATCGCCTGGTCAGCACGTGCGCCCACGCACGTTTCCGCAGGTCACGAGCGGTCAGGCCGCGCCCCGCAGCGTCGAATTCACGCCTGAGCCCCCAAAATCGGTGAATGTGATCTGCGTCATTCTGCGCTGGCCAGCTGTCTTTCGGCGTCCCAGTGGACCTTGCGCGAGGCGTCTACCAGCGAGTTCATCGACACGCATCCGAGTCGGAAACCCATACTTTCGGTCAGTGACCTCGCCTGACAGGTCAGTTACGCGTGCGCGGGTCGGCTCCTACCGTTCGAGGTATGACCATGGCCCCAGAGATCAGGAGCGCAGACACCAGGAGCGCGGGCACACCTACGACCAGCACCATCACTGTGCGTCGGGCCGAGCCGGCTACCGGGGTTCTCGCTGCCGAGGGCTTCCGACGATGCGGTTCGCTGTGGTGGCGTCGGACTACTGCGCAGGACGGAACCACGTTGGTCGACATCCGCCATCCGTTCACCAGCGATCTGATCTCCGACGATGTCATGGTGACGGCCCTGATCTGCCTCGTCGAAGACGGCGCGCTCGCCGGCCAGTGGGAGTTCGAGGAGGCCGCGGTCGGACTGATTCGGTCGTCTGCCGCCTCCGACGGCGTCGCGTGGGCGTCGTTCTATGACAACTCGCTGCGAGATCTCGTCACCGGTATCGCCTCCTTCAGCGCCGTCCATCGTCGAGCTCGCAGCCTGGTGTCGGGTTCGACCGTGCTCGAGGTCGGCTGCTGCTTCGGGTTCCTCGCACTGCAGTGCGCCGAAAGTGGACTCGAGGTCAGCGCGTGCGACATCTCGTCTGGTGCGATCAACCTCCTGCGGGCGGCCGCCACGCGACGTCGAACCGTTGTCGACGCGATTGTTGCGAACGCGACCGATCTCCCCTTCGCCGACGATTCGGTCGACACCGTCACCCTCATTCACCTGCTCGAACATTTGTCACGTGACGAAAGACAGCGAGCGCTTGCAGAAGCTCTGCGGGTCGCCCGTAGACGCGTGATTGTCGCCGTCCCCTACGAAGACGAGCCGAGTCCACACTTCGGGCACCTCAGCTGCCTGCGTGAATGCGACCTCGTCGACTGGGCGGGACACGTCGATCATGCGGGCGCGGAGATACTCGACGACCACGGCGGGTGGTTGATCCTCACACCTCGAGCCAGCTAGAGCCGACAGCGCCATTAGCGGCTAGAGCCGACAGCGCCATTAGCGGGCGGACGCCGACTCAGGCCCCAACTCAAATGAGGCCCCGCTTGCTGGCGATGTAGACCGCGTCGGTGCGTTTGGTGACCCCGAGTTTGCGAATGATGTTGCGAATGTGGAACTTCACCGTCGATTCCGAGATGAACAGCGTCTCGCCGATCCGCTTGTTGCTCAGTCCGTCCGCCAGTAGCCGGAGCACCTCGCGCTCGCGCTCGGTCAGTGCCTCGGGACTCTCTCCGCCGCCCGATACCGTCCGCAGCACGATTGCCGCGCTTCGCGGATCGAATGCGCTGCCACCACCCGAAACGGCCTGGATCGCCCGCACGAGTTCGGTCGTATCGACATCCTTGACCACGTATCCACGTGCCCCGGCCTTCACCGCACGCACGACGAGGTCGTCATCGAGGAACGTGGTGAGCACCAGACTGGCCACATCACTGTGCCGCTGCGCGATCTCGGTGATGAGTCGCAGCCCCTCGTACTCGGTGCCTGCCGTCAGCTTGAGATCGACGACAACCACATCCGGGCGGCACCGTGCGACTTCTGCGAGCGCGTGGTCGAACGAACCAGCTTCTCCGACAACGGATATCGTGTCCTCACGCTCAAGCAGTGAGCGTATGCCCGCCCGTAGCAGCGCATGGTCGTCGACCAGCATGGCCCGAATCGAGCCGGTACTGACCTCGGTGGAATTCATCGCACAACCTCCTCGTGTCGAGACCCTGACCCGCTCCGCGTGTGACCCGTCGACGCCGACGCGACGTCGGGCAATGTGGCTGCAATGCGTATCCCACCGAGTCGCGAACGACGGACACGGACCTCGCCACCCAACTGATCCGCACGCGCGGCCATGTTGGCCAGCCCTCGGTGCCTGCCGGCGAGGTCGCCGAGCATCGCCGCGCGCATCACTCGCCGAAGATGCCCTGGGTCTCCCCCGCCGTCGTCGTCGACAGCCAGGCCGACGTGGTCGTCGGCGTAGGTGAGGACCACGCGCGCAGTCTGTGCCCCGGCGTGCACCGCGGTGTTGAACAGCGCCTCGCCCGCGATCCGCAGTACGGCGTGTTGCACGTCATCTGGGACATCACGCGGGCGTCCGACGACGCGGACGTCGGTGTCGAGATCGGCGGGCATGTGCATCGAACACAGTTCGTCGAGCACCTCGCCGAGACTCAGCCCCTCGACCGACGGCGACTGATTGAGCGCGTAGATGACCGACCGCAACTGTTCGACGGCATCGCGCGTCAATTTCCCCGCGACCTCGAGGCGCGCGGCCGTAGCGGCGTCGGACTCGATCCGACACACCTCGATCTGAACGCCTGCCGACAGCACCGACTGCGTGACGGAGTCGTGGAGTTCGCGGGCGATGCGCTCGCGTTCCTCGGTGACCAGACGCTGGCGCATCACGGCGGACAATTCTCGTTGTGTCCGTTGAAGTTCCGCGTTTCGGACGGCGAGGTCAGTCGCCTGCTCACGCGCCTTGGCGTAGGCATCCTCGGCACGCGCGAGCTGATGCCGGCTCTCCTCGAGTAGCGAGGCATTCAGGAGGGCGACCATCGCCTGTCTGGCGAGAATGCGCATCACGACGAGGTCGGCGGAGTCGACGACATGATGATCCGGGGTCCATGCCGAGAGTCCACCGACGACGCGGCCGTCGAGGTGCACAGGGACGTGCAGGTGATGGTCCGCGACAACCGGTCGGCTCAGTTCACTCATCTGACTGCGCAGGATGTCGTTGAGCCTGTTGAGCACCTCATCGGGAAGGTGACTCGGAGTGCGCGCGGCCTGCACACCTTCGAAGGCGTAGATGGTTCCGTCACCGCTCATCATCAGATGCCGCGGCCCGGTGCGGTCGAGTTCACCGTCGCTGAGCGCGAAAACCACCCAGTCGGCGTCGAGGTGCTCGCGCACCGCGCGAACCACCGAGAGAACAAGGTTCTCGGGCCCTTCGGCGGTTTGGACGAGTGCTCGCGAGATGCGGTCGAGCGCGCCGACGACGCGGGCGAGACGTTGCTCGACACCTCGAAACTGCGCGTAGTGCGAGCCCTTGACCGAATGCAAACCGACCAACGAGTCCAACTCCGGCCCGTAGTGATCGGATCCGTACTGATCGGGTTGAGCACCCTGGCCGATCACAGCGCCTCGCGATAGATGCGCGCGACATCGTCGGCAGTCGGTTTGCGGGGGTTGGTCGTCATACATGCGTCGAGCAGCGCGTTGGTGGTCAATACGCCGACATGCTCCTCGCGCACGCCGAGCGATCTGAGATCGGCGGGTAGCCCGACTCTGCGAGACAACGCCGCGACCTCGTCGGCAAGTCGTTCGGCGACGGCGTGGGGCGTTCCACCCCGGACACCCACCGCGTCAGCGAGTTCGACGTAGGGCATCGGATCGGCTGCCGCGTTAAACCGAATGACATGCGGCAAGAGCACCGCGTTGATCGCGCCGTGCGCGGCGTCTACCAGGCCTCCGACTGGGTGGCTCATCGCGTGGGTAGCCCCGAGAATCGCGTTGGTGAAGGCCATGCCGGCTTCGAGCGCCGCGTAGGCCATGTCGGTGCCGCTGTCGGGATCCGACGGGTCATCGACGAACCTCTCGATGCTGTCCCACGCGGTGCTGATCGAACTGAGCGCTGCGCGGTCGCTGAGCCGATTGTGCGCGAGCGACGCGTACGCCTCGAGGCAGTGTGTGATGGCGTCCATCCCCGACTGCGCGGCCACGTCGACGGGAAGTGACGAGAGAGTACGCGGATCGACCACCGAGACGTCCGGCACCAATCCCCGACCGATGATGGTCACCTTGGTCATTCGGTCAACATCGTTGACGATGCAGAACTGCGAGACGTCCGAGCCGCTTCCGGCCGTCGTCGGTGCCGCGATCAGCGGGGGCAACGGTCGTCGGGCGCGATCGATGCCTTCGTACTCGAGAATGTGGCCGCCGTTGGCGGCGAGTATCGCGATCCCTTTCGCCGCGTCGATCACCGACCCGCCGCCCAGGGCAACAATGCCGTCGGCGCCACTCTCCTCGTATCGGGTGAAGCCCTCAACGATCTCGGGTGCCCGCGGGTTCGGCGAGACATCGGTGAACGACGAGACCGACAAACGCTCGGCGTGGAGCACCTGTGCCAACTGCGGATACCACTGGGTCGCGACCAGTCCCCGATCGGAGACGATCAATAGGCGGCGCATCCCGAGTCCTGCCGCGGCGCGTGGGACCTCGGCAAGTGAACCCCGACCGATGATGATCTCCGGCGTATGAAACTTGGCGATGTGTACACCGCCACCACGTACTGCCCGCAGCTCGCGATTCGCCCTCAGCGCGACGGTGTCGACGACATCAGTCCCCACGCAAGTCACCTGCCCATCGCACCGATCACCTTCGGCGTGAATCCTACGCGCGATGTCATCGCTCACGCGCCCGAAGCCGCAACCGAGACCTGCTCCAATTCGGCAAGATCATGCACGACGTTCACGCGATCACAGAAGGACGCATATGCGGGGAGGTCGCACGAGCCCAGACCCCACGAATAGGTCGGCTCCGGCGTCAGCCATATGGTCTCGCGCGCGCGCCGCGTAATCTCTTCGAACGCAGCGAGGTTGGGATCCCTGCCGTTGTTGCGGCCGTCGCCGAGCACGATGACCGTCGTGCGCCTCGTGATGGCTCCGCCATATTCGTCGAGGAAGGTCTGCAGCGCGTTGCCGTAGTCGGAGTCGGCATCGACATCGAGAACCCCACCAGCCGGTAGCCCGGACACGACGAGCGACAGTGCCTCCTCGGCCGGGTGCTCAGCGAACAGATCGCTGATCTCGACGAGGTCGGATACGAAGGCGAACGATCTGACGTGCGCGACCATGCTCTGCAGTCCATGTACGAGTTGCAAGGTGAACCTCGTTGTCGCCCGCACCGACAGCGAGACGTCAGCAAGGATCAGAAGACTCGGCCGGTCCTCGACCTTCGCGACTGTGATCGGGCGGAAAGGAACGCCGTCGAATCGGAGGTTCGCCCGCATCGTGCGCGCCGCATCGACGGTGCCTCGCGAGGCCACCTTGCGACGCGACCGTGGAGCTCCGTGCAGGCTGCGGATCAACCGTCGAACCGAGTCTTCGAGGCTGGCACGCTCTTGTTCGCCGATGACGTCGCGCACGCTCGCCTTGATCTCGCGGTCCTCGAGCTCGTGGTCGGTGGCCATCAGCTGCTCGAGGTGGTCACGCAGTTTCTCCGGCAACCCGTCGAGCATTCCAGCCAATGCGCTACGCAGCGCCGCGAGTTCTTCGGGATCGGGTTGCGCTCCGTCGAGTCCATCGGTGTCATCGATCCAATCGAGTAGAGCCATCTCCTGCGCAACGGACAACTCGGCGTCGAGTTGTGTCGTGTTGCCGCTCACCAACTCTCCCGGCCTGCCTGGGTTGTGCAGTCGAGACACATTGAGCTGAACCCGCGCAGCCTGCTCGGAGTTGGGAACCGAATCGGCCGACAGGACGATCTCGTCGGTCAACGAGGCCATGTCGAGTTTGTTGGACTCCTGGTGGAGGTTGTATTGCTCTGCGAGGTCTTCCGGATCGAAGTACTGCCGGATATTCGACGGCGGACCGTGGCTGTGCCCCTGCGCGGGGGTCTTGCTGACCTCGTCCGACAGCGTGTACTCGTCGAGCTCGCCCTCATCGGACAGGTCGTCGTGGCTGTGCGAGTGCCCTTGATCCCCATCGTTGTCCACAACCGGGCGCAGCGCGAAGAACCTGTCGAAGACCCGGCCGAATGTCTCCTCATCTCGACGATCCTTGATCAGACATGCCTGCAACGCCGAGCGAAGCAGTTCCCGATCGGCGAGGATCTCAGCCGTCGCCACGGCGGCCATCGCGTCCATCGCCTCCGACACACCGATGCGTACGCCGTGCAACCGCAGCAGCCGAATGAAGCGGTGTACAGCCCCTTCCATGAGCGCGCGCCCCCGCTAGACCGGCCGCTTGCGCGCGCCGCGAGCGTTGAACGACCTGCTGCCCTGCGAGGCGCTGATTGCCCTGGTTCCGGCGTCGCTCTTGGCCCCTGGCGATCCGTAGTACTCGTCGCTGTGGCGGCCGGGCTCGTCCTTGGCCGCGCGCCGTGCCTTGCCGGAGTGGTCCGCCGAACCCTTGTCGTCGTGTGAATGATCGTGGTCGCCGTGGTCGTGATCATGCGAGTGCCCCGGACCGTGCGAATGTCCGTGTCCATGACCGTGCGAGTGAAGGTGATCGGGCACCTGAGCATTCGGATCGACAAGGCGCGGCAGTGCATCGAGCGCACGGGTGAGATCCCTGTCGTATTTCACGACTACATTGGCCGTCTGCGACAAAACATCCGCGCTCAGCTCGTCTGCGCCGAGGACGGCGAGGGTGCGCGCCCAGTCGATGGTCTCGGAGATACTCGGGGCTTTTCGTAGGTCGAGATCGCGCAGACCACGGACGATCTCGACGAGCTTGGAGGCGAGGACGTCAGCGAGCCCGGTGTCCTTGGACCTGATGATGTCGAGTTCGCGTGCGGCATCGGGGTAGTCGAGCGAAAGGTGCAGGCAGCGACGTTTCAGAGCTGCGGACAGATCGCGTGTGTTGTTGGAGGTCAAGATGATCATCGGTTGGTGGTTGGCGACGAATGTGCCGATTTCTGGCACCGACACCTGATACTCGGCGAGAAGCTCGAGGAGCACAGCCTCGAGCGCCTCGTCGGCGCGGTCGACCTCGTCGATCAGCAGCACGACGGGCTTCTCGGATCGCACCGCCTCCAGCAGCGGGCGGGGGGCGAGGAATCGCTCGGAGAAGAAGACGCTTTCCTCGGCGCCGATCCGGTCGACGGCCTCCGACAACGACGCGGCGTCGGCGACCACCTGACTGATCTTCTCCCGCAGCACCTGCGTGTAGAGCAGTTGCTTGCCGTAGTCCCACTCGTAGAGCGCTGTGGTCTCGTCCTGGCCCTCGTAACACTGCAGCCGCAACAGTTCTCGTCCTGTGACGTCCGCGAGAGTCTTGGCGAGCTGCGTCTTCCCCACTCCCGCAGGCCCTTCGAGCAGCACGGGTTTGCCCAGTCTGCTCTGCAGGAAAACCGTCGTCGCCAGGCGTTGGTCGGCAAGGTAGCCCGCGTCAGCGAATCGGTTCACTACATCGTCGACGTCGGCGAAGTAAGAGGGGTCAGCGGTGCTGTCGGCTCCGGCTGCGGTGGTGTCATCGGGCGCGGCGGTCTGCACTGACATCGGCGTCTCCTGTGCTGTGCGGATCTCAAGTCGATCGGGGTGTGCGGTGTGGGGCGGGAAGGTTGGATCCGGATGACGGATTCCGTTTTGGGGTACCGGAATCCGTCATCCGGGGCCGTGCCCGCACGGCATGACCGTGCGGAGGACTCGTGACCTACGGCAGCAGTTCGTCGAGGTCGCCGTTGACGCAATGCTCAACGACAGGACGAACCGTCTCGAAGGTGCATTCCTTGGGGTTGCCAGGCGTGCATGCGTCACCGAGGACGTGGTTGGTCAGCGCGTCGATGGTCGCGGCATCGGTGGTGATGTCAGGACGACCCTGGTAGAACTTGGTCGGCCCCTGGCCGAGGCGGTTCTTGGGGTAGGTGTCCTGCTTGACGTCGGCGAACTTCTCGACGATGCCCACGTCACGGAGCAGGCGAATCGCGGCGCCGAGAGCGGCATCGGCAGCCTGCACCTTGGTCATGCCGTGGGTATCGACACCCATCGCCTCAGCCATGTCGGCGTAGCGCTCGTACATCGCCGGCATGTTGAACGCCCAGACGCGGGGCAGGGCGATGGCGTTGTTCAGACCGTGGTGGGTGTCGAAGAAGGCCGACACCGCGTGACTGATCGAGTGGATGATGCCGAGGCCGCCGGAATTGAACGCCTGTGCAGCGATGTACTGCGCGTACATCATTCCCTCGCGACCCTTGAGGTCAACACCGTTCCACGTGGCCTCGCGCAGGTTCTCGGCCGTCATCTTCACCGCGTAGAGGGCGTTGCCCATCGACGGCGGGAAGTTGAGCCGCGAGACGTACGGCTCGGAAGCGTGTGCGAGCACGTCGAAACCACACTGTGCGGTGAAGGCGACCGGGCAATCGTAGTAGAGGACCGGATCGTCGATGGCTAGTGTCGTGACAGCCGCGTCATCGAACGCAACGTACTTATGCGGCTTGTCGGGATCTGTCGTGGTGTCGGTGATGACGTATGCCCACGAAGTCTCCGAACCCGTTCCGGCAGTCGTGGATACGGCGATGTGCGGCGGATTCTTGGGATTCTCGCTCTTGTTGAAACCCTCGAACTCGTTGACATTTCGTCCATCATGGGCGACGGAGATACGGGCACCCTTACAGGCATCGTGCGCGGAGCCGCCACCGATCGAGATGAACGAATCGCACTGCTCGGAGTTGTAGAGCGACACCGCGTCCATGACGTTGTAGTCCTTGGGGTTGGACTCGACCTTGTCGTAGAGCACGACCTCGAGTCCGTGGTACTTGCACGACTCGACGATCTTGTGGACCGTGTCGCTGCCACGCAGGCCGGTCGTCATGATGAGCGTCTTCTTGAAGCCGAGCTTGAGCGCCTCCGGCCCGATCATCTCGTGCGCGCCGGGGCCCATCATGGCGCGCGGAAACGGATGAAATTCCTTGATGGGGAACGGCTTGAGTAGTTCGTCTACCTGCATTTCTGACCTGACCTTCTCGATGCTGCCGACACACGTGGCGTCGGGAGTGGGTGAGCGATCGAGACGTTACGCGCGTCACACCCGGCCTCAGAAGTGCTTTGCGACCGAACCGTCCGATACTGCCGCCAGTACTGACCCCCGGCCGGGTCGGCACCTGACCTTCCGGACAGGTACCCACCTCAGCGTTGACCGGCCCTCGCGCGCCGCAACGTCTCCGCGTCGAAACCCCACGGCAGTTCGAGCCGATGCGCGGCCAACAGTGTGGTGTCGGCAAGGATCGCGTCGACGGAATCGTCGGCGACGACGCGCCCGTCGTCGACGATCACCGCTCGGTCGCACAACTGTGCCGCATACGGCAGGTCGTGGGTGACGACGAGCATCGTCGTGTCGAGCGTGAGCAGGGTGTCCGCGAGTTCACGCCGTGCCACCGGGTCGAGGTTCGCCGAGGGCTCGTCGAGCACCAAGATGTCTGGGCGACAAGCCAATACGGTCGCGAGGGCGCCTCGTCGACGCTGTCCGCCCGACAGGTGGTGGGGACTGGCGTCCGCGTGCCGCGTCATCGACACCGCCTCGAGCGCCTCGGCGACCCGCCGCGCGAGTTCGGGTCCTTCGACGCCGAAGTTCGCGGGACCGAAGGCGACGTCCTCGGCGAGCGTCGGCATGAACAGTTGATCGTCGGGGTCCTGGAACACCAGACCGACGCGCCGTCGCACCTCGCGCAGCGTCGACTTCCCCACCGGTGAGCCATAGATCGACACCGAACCCGACGTCGGCAGGAGCACGCCGTTGAGCGCAAGCATCAGGGTGGTCTTTCCCGCTCCGTTGGGGCCGAGAACTGCCACCCGCTCGCCCTCGGCGACCGACAGGTCGATGCCGTCGAGCGCGAGATGTCCATCGGGATAAGCGAATCGGAGGGCGCGGATGTCGATCGCGTTCATGCCAGACTCCACGCTGTGGCCGCCACCACGACGGCTGCTACCGCGGGAAGCAACACCAGCGTCCACTGCGCAGACGTCGCGCGCGGCGACGTCGCCACGCCGGGCATGTCGGGGATCGCTCCGGTGAACCCCCTCGACATCATCGCGAGGTGTACTCGCTCGCCACGTTCGTAGGAGCGCAGAAATACCGATCCGATGCTCACGGCAACAGCCTTGGCCTGATGCAGTGCGCGCGGAGAATCACCTCGGGCGGTGCGCGCGATCTGCATGCGCTTGACCTCCGCGGACAGCAGATCCACGTACCGCAGCATCATGACGAAGATCGGCGTGATCGTGCGCGGAACCCCGAGCCTGCTCAGCGCGACGGGCAGCTCGCGAGCAGGGGTCGTCGCAGCGAAGGTCAACGACGCCGCGACACCGAGCGTGCCCTTGACGACGATTCCCCAAGCCGCGTAAAGCCCTGCCACGGAAAGGGATACGCCGACGACATCGACGCGACGCCCACCTTCGGCGAACGGCAGAAGCACGGCGAGGACGACAAACGGAACCTCGATCAGCATCCGTGGAAGGATCCACCGGATCGGAACGCGGGCGAGCTGCCACACGACGAGCACGATGGCCGCGAAGCCCAGATAGGGCCAGAACATTTCGCGCGGCGTCGCGACCACGGCGAACACGAACACCACGAGGCAGACCAGTTTGACTTCGGTCGGCGCGCGGTGCACACGCGAGGTGACGTCGCGGTAGAGCGGATGTGCGTGCCCGGCGCCCATCGTCAGTCGTTTGCCTGCGCTGGCGCGACGCTCGTTCGACGGGCGCGGGCGATCAGCCAGAACGCGCCGACCGCCACCGCGAGAGTGACGAGCACCCCGATGATCCCGGCGATGCCGTTGGTGTACTGAGCACCCTTCACCGCATATTCGGCGAGCGGCGACGTCGACATCGCGTGATCGGTGGCGTGCTGTGCGATGCAGGTCCCCTTCAGCTCCTCGACGCCGTTGACCGTGACGGTCTGACAACCCTGCAGAGTGGCCGAATCGAGACCGTCTGGCGAGCTGCTCGCAAAGTAGGACAGCAGTCCCGCGATCAGCAGCGCAACCACGGCGAACAGGATGAGGAAGTGTCGACGCCGCACTCGTGGCGGGCGCGACTCTGACGCGGCGATACTCATGCCGCCACCTCGATTCGCTCGGAGGCATCGCGTTCGCGCCGCAGCAGGTAGACGAGGTCGGGACGCGCTTTGGCGACGGCGACGACAGTCACCGCGGTGATCAGCCCCTCACCGATTCCGATCAGGATATGGGTGCCCCACATGTAGCCCGCGACAGTCGTCAGGGACGTCATCGCGGCACCGCCGATCGCGTACTCGATGACGAATCCTGTTGCAGCGGAGACGGTTCCACACAACGCCGCAATGAACGCGATCGCGCCGAGCCGCGACACCCCGTGGCGTCGGAAACGCAGGAGTCGCGACAACCCGACTGCGACGCCGTACCCGACGAACGTCGAGATCAGGGCCATGTTGGTGATGTTGGCTCCGAGCGCGGTGACGCCGCCGTCGGCGAACAGCAGACACTGCACCACGAGGACGATCGCGATGCACAGTGCACCGGTGTACGGCCCGACCAGAATGGCAGCGAGCGTGCCACCCAGCAGGTGCCCGCTGACGCCGGGCAGGATAGGGAAATTGATCATCTGGACGGCGAAGATGAACGCGGCGACGAGTCCGGCCATCGGTACGGCCTTCTCGTCCAGATCGGTCCGTGCGCGCCACGCACAGAATGCGAGTCCCGCGGCGGCGACGACACCAAACAGAATCGACGTCTGCGCATTGATGATTCCGTCGCTCATGTGCATGGCGACGACGGTGGTGGACATTGAGCGGTGTCCCTTCAACGGGTGAACACGAGTGTGCCGTCAGACCCGTTGGCGTGCAGTCCGAACGAACACGATGCGTCAGACGTTAGGTCCGGCACCGACATCTGTCCACTTATTCAGATGTTGAAGCGGGCAGACTATCCGAACGGTCAGGTGTGACACTGGCCACACGACGCTCCTCGACGACCGACCTGCCTGTTGCCTAGGAGGGCGGGTTGTGGCCAGCACCGATCCAGTGCAGAAGATCGTGGACCGTCTCGTCGTCGAGCCGATAGCTCACCGATCGTCCGACGCGTGTCGACGTGACCCAGCCCTGATGGCGCAGCACGCGCAGCGCCTGCGAGACCGCCGTCTCGGTGCGCCCGACCTCGGTGGCGATGTCGCCGACGATGATGCCCGGATGCCGGTGCAGCAGCAGCAGGATCTCCAGTCGGTGCGGGTCCGACAACAGGTCGAACCTGGTGGACCACTCCGCGATGTCGACGCCGCGAGCGTGCTCAGTGTCGGCCATGTACTTACCCGGTGACGCGTTCGATCTCGCCGCCGAGGCTCCGCAGATTCTCGACGAAGTGCGGATACCCCCGGTCGATGTGCTCGACGTCGTGCACCTCGGTCACCCCGTCTGCGACCAGGCCGGCGAGGACGAGACCTGCACCCGCGCGAATATCCGAACACCACACGGGCGCGCTGGAGAGCCTCTCGATGCCACGAATGACCGCGTGATGGCCGTCCGTACGTGCATCCGCACCGAGGCGAACCATCTCCTCGACGAAGCGGAATCGCGCCTCGAAGACGTTCTCGGTGATCACCGACATCCCCTCGGCGATCGACGCCCAGCCGATCGCCATCGGCTGCAGGTCCGTCGGGAAGCCGGGGAACGGCAGCGTCGAGACGTTGACGGCGGTTGGCCTCCGGTCATGGCTGACACGGAACCCATTCGGATGCGTCTCGACGCGGGCCCCGGTGTCGACGAGCTTGTTCAACACCAGCTGCAGGTGGTGGGGATTGACGCCGTTGACCGTGACGTCGCCGCGGGTCATCACCGCGGCGATACCCCACGTCGCGCCGACGATCCTGTCGCCGACCACCCGGTGGGTGGTGGGATGCAGCCGCTCGACGCCGGTGACCGTCAACGTCGACGTCCCCGCGCCCTCGATCCGCGCACCCATCTGTTGCAGCATCACGCACAGATCGACGATCTCGGGCTCACGGGCAGCATTGTCGATGACCGTCTCACCCTCGGCGAGCACCGCGGCCATCAGGATGTTCTCCGTGGCGCCGACCGAAGGGAATTCGAGTGCGATCGGGGCGCCGACGAGCGCGTCGGCCTCGGCGACCACACAGCCGTGTTCAATCGAGCTGTGCGCGCCCAGCGCGCGCAACCCCGCCTGATGCATGTCGAGTGGTCGGGAACCGATCGCATCGCCACCGGGGAGAGCGACGACGGCGCGTCGACACCGAGCCATCAACGGTCCCAGCACGCACACCGACGCACGGAACTGCTTCACCGCGTCGAAGTCTGCGTGGTACTTGGGTTCTGCGGGCGCTTCGATCGTGACCGTCTCACCGTCGATCTCAACGACAGCACCAAGACCGCGCAGAACGTCGGCCATGAGCGGGACGTCGGCGATCTCGGGCGAATTGGTCAACGTGGTCGTGCCCTCGGCGAGCAACGACGCAGCCATCAGCTTGAGGACACTGTTCTTGGCCCCACCGACCGACACCTCGCCATGCAGGCGTGCTCCCCCGGACACCAGAAACCGATCACTCACGTGAGATACCTTATCCGCCTCACGCCAGTGCTCGACGCACAGCACTGGACCTGCGGTTACATTTGGATTCATGGCCGTGCACTTGACTCGTATCTACACCCGCACCGGCGACGACGGCACCACCGGGCTCAGCGACTTCTCGCGCGTACCCAAGACCGATGCGCGCGTTGTCGCCTACGCCGACTGCGACGAGGCCAACACCGTTATCGGCGCGGCCCTCGCACTGGGTGGGCAGATCCCAGAAGCGATCGCCGGCGTGCTCACGACGGTCCAGAACGACCTCTTCGACGCCGGGGCCGACCTCTCGACACCAGTGGTCGAGGACCCCAAGTATCCGCCGCTACGCATCGAACAGAGCTATATCGATGCCCTCGAATCGTGGTGTGACGACTTCGGCGCCGACCTGGCCGCCCTGAATTCGTTCGTTCTGCCCGGTGGCACCCCGTTCGCCGCGCTATTACACCAGGCGCGCGCAGTCACTCGTCGAGCCGAACGTTCGGCGTGGGCTGCGGTCGACGCCGACCCCGAGCACACGTCCGTCCTACCCGCCCGGTACCTGAATCGGTTGTCGGATCTGCTGTTCATCCTGTCCCGAGTCGCCAATCGCGGACCGGACGGAGAGGGCGACGTCACCTGGATTCCCGGCGGGGATCGTCACCGCCCCTGAGCGCCGTGCTCGAGCGTCACGGCTCGGGCGTTACCGGTCAGGCGCTCCGACGCCGCTGTGAGCGCTGCGGAGCTCCCGCCTCCAGCCACGCCTGGAAGGCCGTGACCCCGTCGAGGGTCAGCGCGAGTTCGTACTCGCTGGGCTCGTCGTCGTCGTGGTATTCACGCACGTGCAGAATGGTCATCCCGTCGAGGATGACGCCCTCGGTGCCTGCAGCACACCGCCGACCGACGATCTCGATGCTGTGGCGGGGGAAGCGGCGTGACGGACCGGGCCGCAGCGAGCTGAGCCGGAAGTACCGCAGCGATTCGTCGCCGTAGTGGACGGTGCCGTGCCGCCAGCCCTCGTCGAGCTCGGCAGGCAGATCACGCAACAGCGCGGGGGTGCCCGCGCTGCGCAATTGTTGTAGTCGGTATGCCAGCAGGCCGCAGACAACCAGCGCCACCACAAGCAGAATCAGCAGGACGACCACAACGGTCACGCGGCATACCTCCCTCGCGCGGGTTGCATCACCGAGATGTCGGCGGGCTGTCGACGGGCTGTTTCGGTGATGACTCCCCCCAGCATGCCAGTAGACCGTATGACGCAGCCAGCCACCCGCGAAGCGCGGGTGGCCGGCAGACGACTACCGAGTCATCGTGATGACTCGTATTCAATTGTGACGCAACGGTTTTCGTCCAGATCAGGACGTCACCGCACGCATCGGCTCGTTCTCGATCAGGCGATCTGCTCCGCGGCGCGCAACCGTGCATGCGCACGGTTGTACTCCGTGGTACCGGGCTCTGCGGACTCGAGCGCGGACTTCTCGGCGTTGACGTCGACGCCGTCGGCCCATTCTGCGGCCTCGGCGAGAATCGTCACCGACTCGCCCGTCACCGAGATGAATCCGCCTTCGACGGCGGCCGCCTTGCGGGTGCCGCTCTCCTCGACGATCACCACGAACCCGCCGGGGACGAGTTGTCCGAGTAGCGGTTCGTGATTGGCCAGCACACCCATCTCGCCGACCGTGGTCTGCGCGATGACGAATGTGGCCTCACCCGAGTACAGCTCGGCGTCGGCGGATACGACCTCGACGTGGAAGGACTTCTCAGCCATGGCGTACCGCTACTTTCCGGCGAGCTTGGCGGCGGCTGCCTCCACGTCGTCGAGGCCACCGCAGCTGTTGAACGCCTGCTCCGGGTAAGCGTCGAACTCGCCCTTGCAGATGCGGTCGAACGCCTCGATGGTGTCGGCGAGCGGCACGACCGATCCGGGCTGGCCGGTGAACTTCTCGGCGACGAGGAAGTTCTGGCCGAGGAACTTCTGGATGCGACGTGCGCGCTGCACCGTCACCTTGTCCTCTTCGGACAGCTCGTCCATACCGAGGATGGCGATGATGTCCTGGAGCTCCTTGTACTTCTGCAGGATGCTCTTGACCTCGTTGGCGACTCGGAAGTGCTCGTCTCCGACGATCGAGGCCTCGAGAATGCGCGACGTCGAGGTCAACGGATCCACCGCGGGGTAGATACCGAGCTGCGAGATCGGACGTGAGAGCTCGGTCGTCGCATCGAGGTGCGCGAACGTCGTGGCAGGCGCGGGGTCGGTGTAGTCGTCCGCTGGCACGTAGATCGCCTGCAGCGAGGTGATCGAGCGACCCTTGGTCGAGGTGATGCGCTCCTGCAGCTCACCCATCTCGTCGGCCAGCGTCGGCTGGTATCCCACGGCAGACGGCATACGACCGAGCAGCGTCGAGACCTCGGAGCCCGCCTGGGTGAATCGGAAGATGTTGTCGATGAACAGAAGCACGTCCTGGTGCTTCACGTCGCGGAAGTACTCGGCCATGGTGAGGGCCGAGAGAGCGACGCGCATACGCGTGCCCGGCGGCTCATCCATCTGACCGAAGACGAGGGCCGTGTCCTGGAGGACACCCATCTCTTCCATTTCCATGATGAGGTCGGTTCCCTCACGGGTCCGCTCACCCACGCCCGCGAACACCGAGGTACCGGAGAACTCACGGGCGATACGGGTGATCATCTCCTGGATGAGCACGGTCTTGCCCACGCCGGCGCCGCCGAACAGGCCGATCTTGCCGCCCTTGACGTACGGGGTCAGCAGGTCGATGACCTTGATGCCGGTCTCGAGGATCTCGGTCTTGCCCTCGAGCTCGTCGAAGGCCGGCGGCTTGCGGTGGATACCCCACTGCTCGCCATCGCGACCGAGGCCCGGGCTGTCGAGGCAGTCGCCGAGGGCGTTGAACACGTGGCCCTTGACCTGGTCACCGACCGGGACACGGATCGGGTAGCCCGAGTCGGTCACGATCGCACCGCGGACGAGGCCGTCGGTGGGCTGCATCGAGATGGTGCGGACCAGGTTGTCGCCGAGGTGCTGTGCGACCTCGAGGGTCAGCGTCTTGGCGACGGCCTCGAGTGTCACCTCGGTGTGCAGGGCGTTGAACAGGCCTGGGATCGAGCTGCGGGGGAACTCGACGTCGACGACGGGGCCGATGATGCGGACAACGCGGCCCTCGGTGGTCCCCGCCGACTGCGACGAGGGTGTCTCTACAGTTGCGGTCATGATGCTTGGGTCACTTCCTTTTGATCGAAGTTTGGGTGGGATCGGCGTCAGTTGGCGAGGGCGCTCGATCCGCCGACGATCTCGCTGATTTCCTGGGTGATCTGGGCCTGGCGGAGCTGGTTGGCCTCACGCGACAACGTCTTGGACAGTTCCTCGGCGTTGTCTGTCGCTGCCTTCATCGCCGTGCGACGTGCGGCCGACTCGGATGCGGCCGAGTCCAGTAGCGCCGCGTAGACGCGCGTGGCGACATACTTCGGCAACAGTGCCTCGAGGAGGGTCTCTGCGCTCGGCTCGAAGCTGTAGTTGCGCGACTCGTCGTCGACCTCGACCTCCCCGTGATCCGGGTTGTCGTTCTCGGTCACCACCAGTGGCGCCATGCGACGGACCTCGGGCGTCTGGGTGAGCATCGTGACGAACCGGGTGTAGACGATGTGCAATTCGTCGACGCCCTCGATGGTTCCCTCGCCGTCCGGCAGATCGATGCTCTCCCCCGACCCCGCCACGAAGAGGTCGACAAGGAAGTTGCTCGCCTGCGCCGCGTCCGCGTACTCCGGCGACTGCGAGAATCCGGTCCACGACGTCGCGACATCCATACCGCGGAAGGTGAAGTAGTTCACGCCCTTGGTGCCCATCACGAAGAGGACCGGCTCCTTGCCCTCCTCACGGATGAGCGAGATGAGCTCGCGCGATGACCGCAGCACGTTCGCGTTGTAACCGCCGGCCATGCCGCGGTCGCTGGTGATCACCAGAATCGCGGCGCGTTTGGGATTCTCGCGCTCCTTGAGCAGCGGATGGTCGAGCGACCCGGCGCTGCTGGCCAGTTCGGAGAGCACCTTGGTCATCTCTTCCGAGTAGGGCTTCGCTGCCGCCACCCGGGCCTGAGCCTTGGTGATACGCGACGTCGCGATCAGCTCCTGCGCCTTGGTGATCTTCTTCGTCGATTGGACCGACCGGATGCGTGAGCGCAGCTCACGAATGCTGGCCATGAGCCCTCACCCCTTCTTCCTTGGCACGGATACGCCCGATGCGGGCACGGACGGACACGCGATCACTTCCGGATCTTGATCTGTTCTTGCTCGACGTCGTCGGCGTCCATCGCGGCTGCCTCTGCCTCGTTGACGACGCGCTTGCCGTCGTGGGTGAGGTAGCTGTTCTTGAACTTGTTGGTCTCGGCGACGAGTGCCTCTGCCTGGTCGTCGGTGAGCACCTGGCCGCCCGCGATCGAGTCGTAGACGCCGGTCGCGTTGTGATGCAGGTGGCTCAGCAGCTGGGTCTCGAAGTTCCGGACATCGTCGACCGGGACCGAGTCGTAGTGGCCCTCACCACAGAGGTAGATCGAAACGATCTCGTCCTCGACCGAGTAGGGGCTGTACTGATCCTGCTTGAGCATCTCGACCCACCGGGCACCGCGCTCGAGCTGCGCCTTCGACGCTGCGTCGAGGTCGGAGGCGAAGGCAGCGAAGGCTTCGAGTTCGCGGAACTGCGCGAGCTCGAGACGCAGCGAGCCGGACACCTTCTTGAGGCCCTTCGTCTGAGCGGCACCACCAACGCGCGAGACCGAGGTACCGACGTTGATCGCAGGACGAACGCCCTTGTTGAACAGGTCGGACTCGAGGAAGACCTGACCGTCGGTGATCGAGATGACGTTGGTCGGAATGAACGCCGACACGTCGTTGGCCTTGGTCTCGATGATCG
Source organism: Gordonia sputi NBRC 100414 (assembly GCF_000248055.1). Classification (GTDB taxonomy): domain Bacteria; phylum Actinomycetota; class Actinomycetes; order Mycobacteriales; family Mycobacteriaceae; genus Gordonia; species Gordonia sputi. The sequence goes on from NZ_BAFC01000059.1 coordinate 18,921, forward strand.
GCAGCGCGGTCATCGAGCCGCCACCGAGCTCGTCGGAGAGCTTCGCCGCGCGCTCGAGCAGACGCGAGTGCAGGTAGAAGACGTCACCGGGGTAAGCCTCGCGGCCCGGCGGACGACGCAGCAGCAGCGAGATGGCGCGGTAGGCCTCGGCCTGCTTGGTGAGGTCGTCGAAGACCACGAGAACGTGCTTGCCCTGGTACATCCAGTGCTGGCCGAGGGCCGAACCGGTGTACGGGGCCAGCCACTTGAAGCCTGCCGAGTCGGAAGCGGGTGCGGCGACGATGGTGGTGTACTCCATTGCGCCGGCCTCTTCGAGTGCCGTCTTCACACCCGCGATGGTCGAGCCCTTCTGACCGATCGCGACGTAGATGCACCGGACCTGCTTACTCGGGTCGCCGGTTGCCCAGTTGTCCTTCTGGTTCAGGATCGCATCGACACACACAGCGGTCTTACCGGTCTTGCGGTCGCCGATGATGAGCTGACGCTGTCCGCGACCGATCGCGGTCATGGCGTCGATGGCCTTGATGCCGGTAGCCAGCGACTCCTCGACCGGCTGACGCTCGAGCACGGTGGCAGCCTGGAGTTCGAGGACACGATTGTCCTCGGCCTCGATGTCGCCGAGTCCATCGATCGGAGCGCCCAGCGGGTCGACAACGCGACCGAGGAACTTGTCGCCGACGGGCACCGAGAGCACCTCGCCGGTGCGGCTGACCTGGCCGCCTTCTTCGAGATCCTCGTAGTCACCGAGGATGACCGCGCCGATCTCGTCCTCGTCGAGGTTCAGTGCCACACCCTGGATGCCGCCGGGGAACTGCAACAGTTCGTTGGCCATTGCGCCCGGAAGGCCGCTGACGTGGGCGATGCCGTCAGCCGTGTCGGTGATCGTGCCGACCTCGTCGCGCGAGGCTTCGGCTTCGAACGACGAGACGTACTGCTCGATCGCTCCCTTAATCTCGTCTGCTGAGATCGTCAACTCCGCCATGGGTTCTCGTCTTTCTTGATGTCGGTCGGTGTGAGTGAGTCGTGGTGGTGAGGTGTCGTTCGCGACTGCGAGACGCGGCTACCTCGGCAGTGTCTCCGCTGCTTTTGCCAGGCGTGTCGCGATGTCGGCCTCGATGACCTCGTCTCCGACACCGATACGCAGTCCGCCGATGATCGACGGGTCGATCTCGGTCTGCACCGAGATCTTGCGGTGGTAGATCTCGGCGAGCACTCCACCGAGACGTTGCTTCTGAGCATCGCTCAATTCGGCTGCAGACACCACATGGGCGACTGTTTCGCCACGCATGGCCGCGGCCAATTGCGCGAGCTGGTCGACAGCGGACTCCGCGGGCTGCCCGTTGAGGAGGCTGATCGTCTGGGTGAGCAGGTGCGCGGTGTAATTGCCGATCTGGCTCCCCAGCAGCCCGGTGAGCAGGGCGTTACGCCTGTCGGCCGGCTTGGTGAAGTCGGTCAGCAATGAGGCGAGCGTGGGATTCGCCTCGAGTAGACGGCTCACCCGGAACAGTTCGTCCTCGACCTGTTCGATCTGACCGTCACGCTCAGCCGCAGTGAGTACCACCAGCGCGTTCTGTCTGCGCAGCGCGACCAGGATGTCGTTGGGCTGCGACCAGTGCTGAGCAACGGCGGACGCAACGACCTCGACCGCGATCGGCGATGCCTTGCCGTCGAACAGACTGTGCACCAACTGCTTCTTGAGGGCCGGGAAATCCTCGTCCTCGGTGAACTTCTTCCGCAGCACCGGGTTGTGCTGGAGGAAGTCGATGATCTGCGTGAGATCCTCGCTGGCCGCGAGCAACTCCTGCGGAGACTTACCCTCGGTGTTGGAGCTGAACTCGCGCGCGACCGCACGTGCCGCGTCACGGCTGGCGGCGTGCATCGAGTGCAACCCGATCAGTTCACTCGAACTCGGCACCCCGGTCGAGGGCTGTCCGCCCCGCGACATGGCCGCGAGCTCGTCGATGACCCGATCGACGGTCTCCGACTGGTTGGCCGGGTCGGCGAGGTGATCGCGCACGATCTTGCCTGCGCCATCGACCGCGGTGAGTCCGAGCTCGCTACGCAACTGGCGGACCATCGACGTGCGAATGAGTTCGCCCTGCGCCTTGCCGTGCTCGGAGATGCGCTTGACCTCGACGTCGGCCTGCTTGTGCAGGTCGTCGGCGATGCCCTTGGCATCCTCGATCGCACCCTCGTGTAGTTGTTTGGCCTCGACCTTGGCCTGCTCGATCGAGCGCTCGTGTGCGACCTTGGCGTCTTCGAGGCGCGCCTTGGCCGCATCGCTCTCGGCCACCTGCTGGTCGACGACGTCCTGTGCGCTCTTCACGGTCTTCCGCAAGAACGGCACGACGAACTTCCACAACAGCGCAATGATGAGCAGAAAGCCGACAAGCTGTCCGATAAATACGTCCACTGCTACTTCACCGTCTCAGTCTCTGGCGAGGCGGTCGTCGCCCCTGAACTTTGCACGCCGGCACCCTGTGTCCCGAGAACACGGTCAGCAAGCGTCCGCGACAGTGAGTCGACGTCGCGCTTGGCCTCGGTCATGGCGTTGTCGGCCTCAACCTTGAGGTCTGCGGAGATCTTCGCGAGAGCGGCGTCGGCCTCATCCTTTGCACGCCGCTTCGCATCCGACAACTCCTCGTTCCCCTTGGCCCGCGCTTCGTCCCGGATTCTGGTCGCGTCGGCGCGGGCTTCCTTCATTCGGGCCTGATACTCCCGGTCGGCGTCCTCGTAGATCGCCGCAGCGGCATTGTTGTCCTCAGCAGTCTTCGCGACCCGTGCCTGCCGTTCGTCGAGCACCTTGACAATCGGTTGCACGATCCACGCGCGGATCACGATCAGCACGACGACGAAGATCAGCAGACACGCGAAGAACGTGCCATTGGGGATCAAGAAGTTCTCTGCGGCGAGATTCATGGTTCAGATGTCCCTTGTTGTTCGAGGAACCCGACTAAAACCGGGAAGATCAGGACTGGCCGGAAATCGGGGTGGCGAACACGAACAGCGCCATGAACGCGAGGTTGATGAAGTACGCGGCCTCGACCAGACCGACGGTGATGAAGAACGGAGTGAACAGACGGCCCTGTGCCTCCGGCTGACGTGCGATGCCGGAGATCAAGGCGGAACCGGCGATACCGTCACCGACGCCGGCACCGATTGCGCCGCCACCCATGATGAGGCCGCCACCGATCAACGCGCCCAGACCAATCAGATTCGGATCCATTGAGAACTTTCCTTTCGGGTGATACTGGCAATCGGATTGCCAGGTCTAAGGTCCGACCGACGCGGTGCCGGCCGGGGTCGGACTAGCTAGTGGTCTTCGTCCGTCTCCATGGCCTGGCTGAAGTACAGCACGGTCAGCAGGGAGAAGATGAATGCCTGGATGAGGCCGACGAACAGGTCGAACGACTTCCAGATCGCGTTCGGCGCCCACATGATGTAGGCGGGGAACAGCGCGATCAGCGCGACCATGATGCTGCCTGCGAACATGTTGCCGAAAAGACGGAGGGAGAGCGAAACAGGCTTCGCGATCTCTTCGATGATGTTGATCGGGGCCAGGAATGCGACGTGACCCTTGACCAGACGCTTGAAGTGACCGATCGGTCCGCGGCGTCGGATTCCGGCAGCCATGTACCAGACGAAGACGAACAACGCGAGGGCGTAACAGAAGTTGACATCGCTGGCCGCGGGCGCGAACACCTCGGCGCTCTTGCCCTCGGAGTCGGCGTACTGCAATGGCAGCACCGACAGCCAGTTCGCGATGAGGATGAACGTGAAGAGGGTGACGGCAAGGGGTAGGACGAAGCCGCCGACCTTCATGCCCATCGAGTTCTCGATCTGGCTGCGCATCTGTGTGGTGACGGCCTCGAAGAACAACTGCACCGAATTGGGACGCTTGGAGGTCATCCGCGAGCGCACGAAGAACGCGAGCGCGATCACGATCACTGCCGCGATGGCGGTGGCGATGATCGTGTCGATGTTCCACGTCATGCCCAGCCATTCCACCTGCTTGTGGTGGCCGACCTCGATCTGGGCCTCGGCCAGCACGAGGGTATCGGCGCCGTAAGTCGATGCGATCATAGCTGCTTACGAAGTCCTTTCATCACCGGAATCACCGTGTTCAGCACCAGGACAACCTGGCCGAGAGCGAGTCCGAACATCACGCCCAGCCCTTCGGGCCGGAACAGGAACGCCGCCGCCAGCGCGAGCACAGTGATGGCTCCGAGGCGTGCGGCAGAGTTGACGGCGAGCAGTTTCTTGCGAGGATTCTCTTCTGCCGCAACACGTTCGACGGACATGATGACCATCTTGGTGTTGATGAAGACGGCGACCACACCGATTGCGAAGAACAGCGGGAACAACCAGCTCCCGAGGAACACCGCAATGATCGCGACGATGACGGTCAGTACGGCGGCGATGATCGCCGGTCGTCGGAGGCCGGTCGGCGCGGGCGGGTAATACACGGGAGCCGAGTCAGGGGCGGACGTCGCCATTGCCTCTCCTCACGTGAACGCCTCAATGCCAAGGGCATCAGGCTATGAGCGTCCGTCTTCGCGGCAGGTGCCGCCGAGCGTACGCTCTGCATTTGCAGTGACCTTATCAACACGGCTTGCCGTGGTCACCGGGGGGTGGCCTCGCAGAACGTGTTGGCTTCCCGAGGTGGGGGCACGTCGCGCCCGTGGCGCGTCATACGCTTCCCCCTCAAGTACTACAGCTGATAGTACACGATTTTACTGTCCGGTTACCTAACCGGTCGGCCGACCGTCCCCCACCCTGCCGAATCGGCCCCTACCTGGCCTTTCGATCATTCACTGCTGCCACTGAGGACGTGTGGTCAACGTAGGGCCCGCGCGGTCCGCAGCTCCGCGATGCGCCGCTGAAGCCGAGGTGCCATTGTCGCCAACATCGCGACCACGAGACCGGCTGCAAACGCAGGCACGACCACCGACATCGGGAAGATCGTGCTCGCAGCCACCGAGAACGCCAGGATGCCCACCCAGAGGTAGATGATCAGCGCAACGCGACGCTGTGAATGCCCCAGTTCGAGCAGGCGGTGATGCAGGTGCAGCTTGTCGGGCGTATAGAACCCGACGCCTGCCCTGGTGCGTCGCACCACCGCCATCAGCATGTCGAGCATCGGAATGAAGACAACCGCCGCAACCAGGATCAGGGGCGAGAGCAGTGTGAACACGTCGGCAGGACCGTACGCATTCACCGCGATACGGCCCGACGCACTCGTCGACGCCGCCGCGAGCATCAAGCCGATGAGCATCGCACCCGAGTCCCCCATGAAGATCCTCGCAGGCGAGAAGTTGTGCGGAAGGAACCCGAGGCAGGCGCCCGCGAGTGCGACCGAGATCAGCGCGGGTGGGTAGTAGCTGACGTCGCCCCCCTGATCGCGAAGCAGCCCGAGCGAGAACATGCAGATGGCCGACGCGGAGATGAGTCCGAGTCCCGCGGCGAGACCGTCGAGTCCGTCGATGAAGTTGACGGCGTTGATGGTGGCGACGGTGATCACGACTGTCAGGAGTCCTGACTGGAACGGGTCGAGGACGATGGTCCCGATGTTTCCGAACGGGACGGGCACCTGCAGCCAGCTCACTCCCATCACCACCATGACGCCCGCCGCGGTCAGCTGACCGACGAACTTCGTCAGTGCGTCGAGTCCCCACCGGTCGTCGATGATCCCGACGATGACGATGACCGCCCCTGCGGTCACCACCGCCCCCATGTCGTTGGTGTAGGCGAAACCCCGGTTGAGCGCAGGGAGATTGGCGGCCAGGACGATAGCCGCGACCACGCCGGCGAACATGCCGACTCCGCCGAGTCGCGGGGTGGGAATGGTGTGCACGTCTCGGACACGGGGCACAGCCACCGCACCCACTCGGATCGCGATCACACGGACCAGCGATGTCAGCAGGTATGTGATGGCCGCCGCGGTCAGCCCGACCAGCAGCAACTCGCGCAGCGGAACACCGGCACCGCCCGAGCCGGAGTCGGCAGACAGCATGTCCGCGACGACCATGCTGGTACCGGTGACGGGCTCGAGCATCAGTTGACCAGGCTGGCCGGATCGACGTCGAGCACCTCTGCCACCTCGGCCGTGGTCACTGCCCCCTCGCGCAGCACGCGGGGTGTGGATCCGGTGATGTCGACGATGGTCGACGGCTCCCCCTTGGGCGCCCTCCCACCGTCGAGGTACACCGACACCGAGTCGCCGAGCTGCTCGCGGGCATCGTCGCACGTGATGGCGGGAGGCCTGCCCGACACGTTGGCACTCGAAACCGCCATTGGCCCGACCTCGCGCAGCACCTCGATGGCCACCGGATGCAGCGGCATCCGCAACATCACGGTGCCCGACGTGTCGCCGAGATCCCAGGCGAGCGACGGAGCCTGTTCGACGACGAGACTCACGCTGCCCGGCCAGAACGCCTCGACAAGGCTGCGCGCCACGGCCGACACCGACAAGACGAGACCGTCGATGGAATGCCAGGAGCCAACCAGAACCGGGACCGGCATGTCGCGTCCCCGGTGTTTCGCGGCCAGGAGATCGGTGACGGCCTCGGCGTCGAACGCGTTGCAGCCGATGCCGTAGACGGTGTCGGTCGGTGTGACGATCAGGCGTCCCGCCTTGGCTGCCCCCACGGCCGCCTGGATTCCGGCGGAGCGGATTGCCTCGTCAGAGCAATCGAAAACGGTACTCACCCGTTCATCCTTTCACGCGACACGTCTGGCCCGGATCAAGGTCGACGGCGCGCGGTCACGACCCGCGGCCGACCAGCGAGGTCGAGGCGCGCAACGACGTCGTCGAATCGCCCGGTCGTCTCAAGTGCCCCGACCACCTGGGACGACGTCGAATCGTCATGTTCGACGGCGATGCGCCCGTCGACTGCCAACAGTCGCGCGGCGACGTCGGCGAGCGGCGTGATCACGCTCATGCCGTCGTGACCGGCGAACACGGCTTCGGCAGGATCCGCTTCGACCTCGGGCGAGACGTCGGTGTCGGTGGGCACATAGGGCGGGTTCGCCACGATGAGGTCGAGCGAGCCGTCGGGGATGTGATCGCGCAGTTGCGCGTGGTCGGTGACATCGGCGCCGAGAACTGCCACCCGATCGCCGACACCGAGGTTCTCGACATTCCGGCGTAGCCACAACAATGCCGACGCCGACTTCTCGACCGCCACCACACGGGCCGACGGCACCGACTCGGCGATCGCGATCGCAAGGGCTCCGCTGCCGCTGCACAGATCGGCGACGAGCGGGTGTGGGATACCGCGAAGATTCTCGACGGCCCATTCGAGCATCAGCTCGGTCTCGGGCCGCGGCACGAACACCCCGGGGCCGACGGCCAGGTCGATGGGGCCGAACGCTGCGCGACCGATGATGTGCTGCAACGGAATTCGACGCGCACGCTGCGCAACGAGTTCGCGATACCGTTTCCGGTGACCCGCGTCTGGTCCGTCGGCGAAGGCCAGAGAGCCCCGACCGACGTCGAGGACGTGCGCCAACAACCACTCCGCGTCGCTTCGCGCCGAATCGATCCCGGCCTCCGCGAGCAGCGATGTCGCCGCAGATATCTCCGACGCCACAGATGACTCTTGGGCCGCAGATGACTCTTGGGCCGCAGACACCGCTGGCGTCAGCCGGTCACTTGTCACGACGATCGACCTCACTCGGCCTCGAGCCGCGCCTGACGATCCGCGGCCACGAGTGCGTCGAGCAGTGCGTCCATGTCGCCATTCAGCACGGCATCGAGATTGTTTGCCTTGTATCCGATCCGGTGATCGGTGATCCGGTTCTCCGGAAAGTTGTAGGTGCGGATGCGTTCGGATCGATCGACCGTCCGGATCTGCGCAGCCCTGCCCTCCGCGGCCGCGGCGTCGGCCTCCTCCTCGGCAGCGGATTGCAACCGCGCAGCGAGCACCTGCATGGCACGGGCTTTGTTCTGAAGCTGCGACCGCTCGTTCTGGCAGGTCACGACGATCCCGGTGGGTAGGTGGGTGAGACGAACCGCCGAGTCGGTGGTGTTGACGCCCTGCCCACCCTTGCCCGACGACCGGTAGACGTCGATCCGCAGGTCGGACTCGTCGATCTCGACCTCCTCGACCTCCTCGGGCTCCGGATAGATCAGCACGCCCGCGGCCGACGTGTGGATACGCCCCTGCGACTCGGTCACCGGGACACGTTGCACGCGGTGCACGCCGCCCTCGAACTTCAGTCGCGACCACACACCGTCGCGCGAGGGCTCGCGGCCCTTGATCGACAGCGTGGCCTCCTTGTAGCCCCCGAGATCGGACTCGGTGACACCGAGGACCTGGGCCTTCCATCCGTGCCGCTCGCAGTACTTGAGATACATGCGTGCCAGGTCGGAGGCGAACAGCGCCGACTCCTCGCCGCCTGCACCCGACTTGATCTCCAACACGACGTCGTCGGAATCGTGCGGATCGCGCGGTGCGAGCAGATCGGTCAGCGTCGCGTCCAGAGATTCGACCGCAGCCTCGAGAGCGGGAATCTCCTCGGCGAACGCCGCGTCGTCTGCGGCGAGTTCCTGTGCGGCGGCGAGGTCATCGCGCGCGGTCTGCAGCTTCGAATACGTCGCCATGATCGGCGCGAGCTCAGCAAATCGCTTGCCCACCCGTCGCGCATGCGACGGATCGTCGTGCAACGAAGGGTCGGAGAGCTGCTGCTCGAGCCCGGCGTGCTCGGCCAGAATGTCATCGATGGCTCCGCCGTTGGCGCCGCCTGAAGCGTCGCGCGTCTGCGCGCTCTTGTTCACCGCTCGTCCTCCTGATACTTCCTCGCCCGACGAATCGACGCCTGACCACACCAACCGACGCCTGGCCCAACCAAAACGACGCCTGGCCTGACAAATACAACGCCTGGCACAACGAAAACGACGCCCGACCCGGTCTGTCTGACCGGGCGGGCGTCGTCGGGATAGCTACTTGGCGTCTGCGTTCTTGGTGCGCTTGCCGTAGCGCTTCTCGAAGCGCGCGACGCGGCCGCCGGTGTCGAGGATCTTCTGCTTGCCCGTGTAGAACGGGTGGCACTGCGAGCAGACTTCGACGTTGATCCGACCGTTCTCGGCGGTGCTGCGGGTCTCGAAGGTGTTGCCACAGCCGCAAACGACCGTGGTCACGTGGTAGTCGGGGTGAATTCCCTGCTTCATTCTGGTGTCCCTTTCTATGGTCGCCGGGTCACCGCCGCGATTCGGCGGTGTGAACCGGTACCGGACTCGACCGATCAGTATGCCATCGCCCCAGGCCCAGACGGAAATCGCAACCTGCTGGTTGGCGACGACCGCGGGCGCCGGAACCGACTCGACTGCCTGTCACCCGCCTCAACACGGCCCCACCCGTATTCATTCCGGCGCAGCTCTCACTCCGCCGAAAGCGCCACACGCTGCGTAAACGTGCATACGTGACGCGTCGAAGACGTGCGTCGACGCTTCTTGTGAAGGTAAGCCTTAGTTTACTGTGCCTTACCTAAGTTATAGTCGTGCGAGCCGCTCCAACGCCGCAGCGGGTTGCATTCGCATCTAGAACCCACATCCCTACGAGAGGACCTGCGTGCACGCGATCCGGAGACCACACCTGGTGTGGGATCACAGCGACGAAAAGAGCAGCTGCGGCGTCGGCTTCCTCACGCGCAAAGACGGCAGGGCAACGCATGACGTCATTGACATGGCACGTGAGGCGCTCTGTTCGGTACCCCACCGAGGTGGAATGTCGGCGCTCGGCATCGGCGACGGTGGCGGCGTGTCCATGGATCTGTCCCGACGCTTCTTTCGTTCGGTGACCGGCCGACCCGACCTCGAGCTCGGCCGATTCTGCGTCGGCAACTTCTTCCTCCCGCCGTCGCCGGCCGCAGCAGCGAGAGCCACGCGACTCATCGAGCGCACGATGCACGACCGCGGATTCACCGACCTGTGCGTGCGCGATGTTCCCGTCGACCCCTCGGTGCTGCGGCCCGCATCCGCGGCAGCGCAGCTCCCGATCCGGCAATGGGTGTTCGCCGCACCCGATCCCTGCCCCGATCCGGCCGATCTCGACCACCTTGTCCAGCAGGCACTGCTGCACATCGAGTCGATCGCCTACACCTCAGACGAGTTCGCGGGCCTCTATCCCCTGTCGCTGTCCGCACGCACGCAGGTCCTCAAGGGCAGGCTCTCGTCGAACGAGGTCGTCGACTACTTCACCGACCTCGCCGATCCGGACCACCGCGTCCACACGCTGTATTTCCACACGCGCTTCTCCACCAACACCGACCCGCATCCCACGATGGCCCAGCCATTCCGGCTCCTCGCACACAATGGCGAGCTCAACACCGACAAGAAGAACCGCATCGCGCAGGTCACCGCGGCCGCGGCATCCGGGAAGACCATCTCGCGACCGCCGGGCCAATCCGATTCCAGCAGACTCGACCAGACCGTCGCCGCGCGTGTCGTGTCCGAGCGCGTCGACCTCGTCACCGCGATCGTGTCGATGATGCCGCCCGCCTGGGAGAACGACACGACACTCGCCCCCGAGGTTCGGGCGATGTTCGAGTACTTCTCTCTCTACGAGGAGAAGAACGATGGCCCGGCGGCCGTGGTGTTCGGCGACGGCACTGTCATCGGCGCACGCCTGGACCGACTCGGACTACGCCCCCTGCGCACCGTCGAGACCGCCGACTACCTGTGCGCGTTCTCTGAGGCGGGACAGATCTCGTTCCCACCGGAGCGCGTGATCGCCCGTGGGCGTGTCTCCGCGGGCGGGATGATCTACTACGACCATCGCGAGCACCGCAGCTACACCACCGAACAGGCGTACGCGAAGCTCGCCGCGGCACGCGACTACCCGGCACTCCTGGATGCCGCGCGGGTCGAACTGACAGCGCTTGCGCCACAACACTCTTCACGCAGTCCCGAGAACGGCGATTCGCCGACCCTTCCCTGCGACGATCCGACGCTGACGGACCATCAACGCTTCCGCGCGTATCACCTCGACCAGGAAAGCCTGCGGTACTTCGTCGACCCGATGATCGACGACGGTGTCGAACGCGTCTCCGCAATGGGTTTCGGCAACGCGATCAATGCGCTCACCAATCGGGAGCCCAGCGTCGCCCGTTACTTCTCGCAGCGATTCGCGCAGGTCACCAACCCACCGCTGGACAGTATCCGTGAAGCGGACGGGATGTCGCTGCGCGTTGCGCTCTGCGCCCGACCCCAGATCAGCGAGATCGCCACGGCAACAGCGCATTCGAACCGTCAGATCATCATCCCGTCACCGATTCTCGACGCTGCCGCACTCGGCGTGTTGCTCGCACAGGACGAATCCCCCGTCCGCGTCTTCGACGCCACTTTCGCATTGCCGGAGGTAGCCGAGGGTGCCAATACGGCAGGCGACGACACCGCCGCGGTCGTCGACGCCGTGGAGCGAGTGTGCACCCAGGTTGTCGAGTTCGCCTCCGCCACCGGCGGAATCGCGGTCCTCAGCGACCGTGCGATCCGGGCCGATCGTGCCGCTTTGCCGATGATCTTCCTCGTCTCTGCGGTCAACCAGCGCCTGATCGCCTCGGGCACACGGCTACGCGTGTCCCTAGTGGCGGATTCGGGCCAGATCGAGTCGTCGCATCATCTTGCCGCGATCCTCGGCTTCGGAGCCGCTGCGGCACATCCACATTCGGTTGCGCGACGCGCCACGCGCTCCGGTGATCCACAGGATGCGGCGACGGGATTCGCTCGCTGGGCTGCGGCAGCCACGAAGTCACTCATGAAGACCATGGGCCGCGTCGGATTGTGCACCGTCGAGAGCTACATCGGTGGCGAGTTCTTCGAGCCGAACTTCCTCGACACCTCCGACCCCATACTCGCAGAATGGTTTCCGACGATGCGCTCGCCGGCCGGTGGAGCCGCGCTTGCCGACGTCGTCGACGCCATCACGGGTGCTCACCGAGCCGCGATGGCCACACCGGCCGCGTCGTCGGACAAAGACCTCCCACTGCTCGGGCTCTTCAAGGAACGGTCCGACGGCGCAGGCCACTCCTTCGGCGTCGCGGCTGTCCGCGGCTACGGCCAGATGACCTCGGAGAAGCTGCAATTCGTCACGGCGACAGTCGACTCCGTTCGCGCCGACGAGGCCGGTGCCACGGATCTTCTACGACTGCTCACGCTCGGCGACCTCGACGACGCGTTCGGCGAGACCGCGCAGTTGTACTCGTCGAGCAGCTACGACAGGCTCAGCGATGCCGAGATCGACGCATTCTCCATCACCGATGCCTACCGCGCATTCGCCGACGACCTCGCGCGGACCCGGGCGGAACGCCCGAGCGCCGTGCGCGACGTCCTCGACCTTCGTCGTGCCGAGACACCCCGTGGGCTGACAGATGTGCAGCCCGCCCATGAGATCACCGCAACCTTCGCGTCCGGAGCCATGAGTCATGGCGCCCTCGTAGCCCAGGCACACGAAGCAATTGCCCACGGCACCAACATGGTCGGCGCGTTGTCGAACAGCGGCGAAGGCGGCGAGCACTTTTCGAGATACGGCACGCTGCGTGCGTCGAGGATCAAGCAGTTCGCGTCGGGAAGATTCGGAATCTGGGCGGGGTACCTCGCCGACCCCATGCTCACCGAACTCGAGATCAAGATCGGCCAGGGCGCGAAACCGGGTGAGGGAGGGCAACTTCCGGCACCCAAGGTCACCGTCGAGATCGCCGCGGCCCGCGGCGGCACTCCGGGCGTCGAACTCGTCTCTCCCCCACCGCATCACGACACGTACTCGATCGAGGATCTCGCGCAACTCATCCACGACTGCAAAGCAGCGCGGGTGCGTGTGATCGTGAAGCTGGTGTCGTCGGAGGGCATCGGAACCATCGCCGTCGGAGTCGCCAAGGCAGGCGCCGACGTGATCAACGTCGCCGGGAACACCGGCGGCACCGGCGCGGCGTCGGTCACCAGCCTGCGCTACGCCGGACGTGCAGCCGAGATCGGCCTCGCCGAAGTGCACCAGGCGCTCTGCGCGCACGGTCTCCGCGACAAGGTCGTCCTCCGCGCGTCGGGGGCTCATCAGACAGGTCGCGACGTCGTGGTCTCGGCACTACTCGGTGCCGACAGCTTCGAGTTCGGTACCGCCGCCCTGATGATGATGGGCTGCGTGATGGCCAAGAACTGCAACATCAAGTGTCCGGCTGGCCTCACGACCAATCCCGAACTGTTCGACGGGGATCCGCGCGCCATGGCGCAGTACCTGCTCAACGTCGCGCACGATGTGCGGGAGATTCTCGCCGACCTCGCACTCGGAGATCTGCGCGCGGCACGCGGTCGCACCGACCTACTCGTCGGAATCGACCACCCTGCGATAGTCGGGCGCCTCGACACCGCGCCGCTCCTCGCGCGCGTCGACGGCGAAGTCATCACCGATCCGGTCTACCTCGAGGCCGACTTCTCCGTCGACGACTCGCTGCTGACCCAGGTGCGCGAGTCGCTCTTCGACGCCGGGGCCACCAGTGTCGTCACCACCCCGACGATCCTCGGCAATCGGAACAAGAGTGTCGGTGCGCAACTGGCCGTCGACATCGAGCGCGTCCTCAACCACACCGCACCCGACGACCCCGCTTCCGAACACATCGACCTGGCGCCGACCGTCTACGTCGACGAACGCGGGCGTCGTTATCTCGCACCCGATTCCGTCACCATCCCCACGTCGGGGTCTGCAGGGTTGTCCTACGGCGCCTTCTGCAACGACGGCCTGCGCCTCGAGCACACCGGTACGTGCAACGACGGTGTGGGAAAGTCGATGTCGGGCGGCGCGGTCGTGGTGCGCTCTCCCGGTGGAGGTTCGCCCGCGGAGGGCGGCAACGTCCTGGTCGGCAACTTCGCACTGTTCGGGGCACCGGTGGACGCCTGTTCGTCGAAGGTGAAGCCGGAGACCGCTTCGCCGTACGCAATTCGGGTGCCACCGCAGTGGTCGAGGGCATCGGCGAGTTCGGTTGTGAATACATGACCAACGGCGCCGTCCTCAACATCGGCGGATTCGGCCGAGGACTCGGCAACGGCATGAGCGGCGGCTTCCTCTATCAATACGATCCGGCCTGTGTGCTCGCCGACCGGATCAGTTCGGACTCGGTGCTCGTCGGGGCGATCACGGGAGTCGACGACCCGCTCGCACCAATCCACCACCACGCGGTCCACCTACTCCTCGAGATGCATGCGGAGGCAACCGGTTCCGCACTCGCCACCCGGCTCCTCGAGAACTGGGAGACCGAGCGGCACTACATCAGCTACGCGATGCCGCGCGCCCTGGTGACTCATCAGGACGCCCCGACGCTGTTGGCCACGATCGGTCACCGCGCACTCGTCGACGAACTGTCCGGGTCCATCGCCACCGATCAAATCAGGACTCTCAAGCGACATGTCAAAAGCCAGACGCCGATACTCGACGGCCTCGTCCCCGATTACGGTCACACCGATGACGCCACGATGTACCGGCTCCTCAACGCGTTCACCGTGTTCCATCTCGCCCGCGAGATCGCCCAGACGCGTCTACGTCGTTCGAGATCGACGGTCGTCGGTGCGGATTCGCGGTCGGAACACCTCGTCGCGCGAGCCGCACGCAACCTCGTCCTGACCGAAGACTTCGACCTCATCACACGCGTGGGCACGTTCGTCCGCGACATCCTCGCCGACTACGACGAACAACAGATCGCCGCGCTCATCTCCGCCAAACGGATCGACGACTACAAGCGGGCGCTCGCCGCCCGCAACGTGCGCTCCGTCGACGCGCCGGCGACCTACGGCTGGATCATGCACCAGGACAACCACATCCGTGACGTGTTGGGTTCACTCCCCGACTTCGACGCCCTGTTCGCTTCGCGGACCGTGCCGACGGTCGTCGAGGCACTCGCGGCTGCGGAGCCGCACAGCCCCGTCGCGGCAGCGACACCACACAGCCCCGTCGCGGCAGACGACATCGCACCTCTCTCACACCCGAAGGCGGGATGACATGCAACTGCCCTATATTCCCACCGACATTCCCTTCACGGGCGACCAGAAAGCTTGGCTTGCAGGCTTCCTCGCGGGCCTGAACACGAGAATGACCATGCCGCAACCGGCCTCTGCGCTCGGCGTCGGACACACGCAGGCCGAATCGACGTCGGCCGGACAGTCCCAGCCATTGCTCATCGCCTATGGCACCCAGACCGGAAACGCGGAGATGCTCGCCGAGAAGGCGAAGGCGAAGGCCGCGGAGATCGGCCTCGATGCACGAGTCAGCGACCTTGCCGACCTCGACCTCGCCACGCTCGGCACGACGACTCGACTGCTCGTCGTCACGTCGACCTACGGTGAGGGCGACATGCCAGACGACGCCGAGGACTTCTGGCAGGCACTCGCCGCGCCCGAGGTCGGTCGACTCGACGGGCTGACATTCGGCGTTCTCGCACTCGGGGATTCGATCTACGATGGCTTCTGTCAGGCGGGCAAGAATGTCGACACGCGGCTCGCGGAACTAGGTGCGACACGGGTCGTCGAACGTGTCGACTGCGATGTCGACTATCAGCAGACGGCCGACGAGTGGCTGGCGCGGGCACTACCCCTGTTCGCGCAGGCCACATCTGAACCCGAATCGTCGACCGATGCGCAGGCGGGCGAAACCGGAGCCGCGACGACCGTCGCCGAGATCACTGACGTCGAGATCACTGGGACCGGCAGATCCGACGCAGCGAAGTCGCCGAAGCCGGCACGCCAACGCAAGTCGACGTGGGGTCGCAAGAATCCCTACCCGGCGACGGTGATCGCCAACAGCGTTCTCTCCGGCACCGGTTCGGCCAAAGAGGTTCGGCACCTGGTGATCTCGCTGGGCGACAGTGGCATCACCTACGAGCCCGGCGACGGACTGAGCGTCGTACCGCGCAACGATCCCGCGCTCGTCGACCGCATCATCGACAGGCTCGGTGTCTCACCGCAGACACCGGTCGTCGATCGCAAGGAGCAGCGTCTGCTGCGCAAGGCACTGCTGCACCGCTACGAGATCGCGACAGCGTCGAAGTATCTCGTCGACTACATCGCAGCTCGTAGCGGCGATGCCGAACTCACCCATCTCGCCTCCACCGGCGACCGCGAAGCGCTCGACGCGTGGCTGTGGGGTAAGGACGTGCTCGATCTGCTCAACGTCGACGAGTCGCTGACGATCACCCCCGACGAACTCCTCGCGGAGTTGCAGCCACTCGCCCACCGCGTCTACTCCATCTCGTCGAGCCCGCGGGCACACGCCGGCACCGTCCACCTGACGATGGCGACGGTCCGCTACCGGTCCGGCGAGCGCGACCGCGGTGGGGTGTGCTCGACGCACCTCGCAGACAGAATCGCCGACGACGAGACGATCGGCGTGTTCGTGACACCCAACAAGTCGTTCCGCCTCCCACCCGACGACGCGAAGGTCGTCATGGTCGGACCGGGTACCGGCATCGCTCCGTTTCGCGCATTCCTGCACGAGCGGGCCGAACGCGGTGCGGCGGGCAGCAACTGGCTGTTCTTCGGCGATCAACACGAGGCGTGCGATCACATCTACCGCGACGAAATAGACCAGTTCGTGGCCGACGGACTGCTCGACCGCCTCGACCTCGCGTTCTCACGCGATCAGGAACACAAGGTCTACGTGCAGGACAAGATGCGCGCTCACGGAGCCGAACTCTTCCGCTGGCTCGACGACGGCGCGTACCTGTATGTGTGCGGCGATGCGACTCGAATGGCGCGCGACGTCGACGATGCGTTGCACGAGATCATCGCCGAGCACGGCGGACACAGCGCCTCCGGGGCGCAGGATGTGGTGTCTCAGCTCAAGAAGGACAAGCGGTACATGCGTGACGTCTACTGACCTCGCCTCGATAAGCAGTTGAAAGGATGGCAACGATGCCAGCCAACCCGCCCGATCCCCGACAACCGACAACCGGCTCCGCGCGACGTTGCGCACGCGACGGCGCATGCCGCTGCAACCGGGCAGCACATGCCAGCGACCTCGACGCATTGCTCGCCGACCCGCAGTTCTCGGGACATCTGTTGCGGGGCAACGCTTCCGCTATCGGGCCACACCTACCGCTGCTCGATCAGATCGTCGGTGTGACCGTTGCGGGACCTGTCATCCTCAACGATGTCGGCGTCCACGAGACGCCAACGGTGATGGGCGGGCCGATCCGCTGCCGCCCCGGCAGGGTGTCGTTGCGCCTGCACCCCGATCATCTCGGCGCCGCTCTCGTCAGCGAACCCGCCGCGCAGGCGCCGCCCATGCTCCGACTCTTCGACACCGACGGAAACACTGCCCACGCAACGTATCTGACGGAGGCGTCGGACAGATTGGCATTCGAGGCCATCGGACTATCTACCGACACGTTCTCGTCCGACGGCCCGCCCGACGTCGATATGGCGAACGAGGCGCCGGAGGTCGTCGTCTGTTCCGACGACTCGCTCGACGATCAGGTTGCCCAGCCCGACAGCATCCTCGTCGACGGAGGGGTCTCACGCCTTGCCTCGATGCCGGCACGAGAAGGCTTCGCACGCATCGAATCTCGCCAGGCCGTCGCTGCGCTCGAGCATGCGGCGCTACACGGTGTGGAACTGACGATGGCCGCGACGGCCCCCGGTTGTGTCCAGTTACATCACGATCAGCTCGACGGCGCACGCGAACACGAGGGACAGATGCTATTGGCGTCTGGCCGCGGACGGGCGATGATCAACTTCAATCTCGTCACCGAGTGCTGGGTGACCTGGTCGCAGGGTGTGTGGGGTCCGACCGGGTCCATCGAGATCTACGACCGCCACGCGCGATGCGGAATGGTGATCACGCAGACCGGCGCGGTACCGCCCGCGATGTTCGACGCGTGGGATCACCTGATGGCCGAACTGGCTGCCTGAACCGACCCTGCCCGACGACCCGATCGGTTGCTGATGGTGTGGCCGCGAGGTCATGTTCGACGACACGAAGCGCTCCGCACGAACACCGTTGGTAGACAACCACACCCGTCGAGGTGAGGTGGCGCGACTGAACGGTCCAGTGGTGTGCATGGTCGAGGTGTGTGAGTGACATGCCTCCACTGTGATGTAATGGCATTGTGCATTTCAACCATTACGGACGGGATGCAGTTGCGCTGGCCGTCGACTTGGCCAATAGCCCTCCGAGGGACGCGGACGAGCTCGTCGCCAGATGCGACACAGCAGGTTTCGTGTTCGACGCCGAGGACATCGGTCCCGACGACCTAGATCAGACGCTCGACTATCTCGAACACTGGCGGAATGTCGCGCGCGCCACCGACGAACAGACGCGCGCAGACCTCTTGAACGACTTGCTGTTACAGCACGCTGCCGCTCCCCGACTCACCAACCACGCGCAGACCGGGTGGCATCTACACTTCCGCGACGACGACGTCGCGGGCTGGCAGCAGATCTGTGTGCTCATCTCTGCCGCGACCGCGCTGCACCTCACCGGACGCGGCATCGACCGCATGGGTGCATGCGAACTCGCCGAATGCACACATGTCTTCGCCGATACGTCGCGCAACGGGCGGCAGCGCTACTGCTCACCGGCGTGCGCGAACCGAGCAGCTGTGCGACGCCACCGCGCCGCACATCCCAACGCAGGCCAGCGACGCTGACCCGCCAGTGGCCTTACTGTGTGTCAGTCGTCCTGCTGCGTCAGTCGTCCTGCTGCGTCAGTCGTCTTTCATGGCGCCGGGGGCGTTCGACTGCACCTGGAGCAAGAACTCGTAGTTGTTCTTGGTCTTCTTGAGCTGGCTGATCAGCAGGTCGATGGCCTGCTGCGAGTCGAGTCCGCTCAGCACGCGACGGAGCTTGTGCATGATGGCGAACTCCTCGGGAGACATCAGCAGTTCGTCCTTACGGGTGCTCGACTGGTTGACGTCGACAGCCGGGAACACACGACGATCCGCGATCTTGCGGTCGAGCTTGAGCTCGGCGTTACTGGTGCCCTTGAACTCCTCGAAGATCACCGTGTCGCCGGTCGAACCGGTCTCGACCAGCGCAGATGCGATGATCGTCAGCGATCCGCCGTTCTCGATGTTGCGAGCGGCGCCGAGGAATCGCTTCGGCGGGTAGAGCGCCGTCGAATCGACACCACCGGACAGGATGCGTCCCGAAGCGGGCGACGCGTTGTTGTACGCACGGCCGAGGCGGGTGATCGAGTCGAGCAGCACCACAACGTCTTTGCCCTGCTCGACGAGGCGCTTGGCGCGCTCGATCGCGAGCTCCGAGACCGACGTGTGGTCTGACGGCGGACGATCGAAGGTCGAGGCGATGACCTCACCCTTGACCGAACGCTGCATGTCGGTGACCTCTTCGGGTCGCTCGTCGACGAGGACCACCATGAGGTGACATTCGGGGTTGTTGATCGCGATCGCGTTGGCGATGTCCTGCAGGATCGTCGTCTTACCTGCCTTCGGAGGCGACACGATCAGTGCGCGCTGCCCCTTGCCGATCGGCATGATGAGGTCGATGACGCGGGTGTCGAGTTGCTCTTTGGCGGTCTCGAGACGCAGTCGCTGGTTCGGGTACAGCGGTGTCAGCTTGTTGAAATCCGGTCGCTTACGGGCGGATTCGACATCTGACCCGTTGACCGAGTCGAGACGCACCAACGGATTGAACTTCTGTCGCTGATTCTGCTGCTCGCCATCACGCGGCACCTTCACGGCACCGGTGATCGCGTCGCCACGACGCAAACCGTTCTTGCGAACGAGATTCATCGAGACGTACACGTCGTTGGGACCGGCGAGGTAACCCGAGGTCCGCACGAAGGCGTAGTTGTCGAGAACGTCGAGAATGCCTGCGACAGGCTGCAACACGTCGTCTTCGGAGATCTGCGGCTCGCCGCCACCCGATCCGTCACGGTCACGTCCACGGCGACGTTCACGGAAGCGACGACCGCGGCGTCCGCGACCACCTTCGCCATCGTCGTCGCGATTGTTGTTGTCGCGATTGTTGTTGGGGCCCTGGTTCTTGCCGCTGTTCTGGCCGCCCTCGCTGCTTTGGTTGCTTCCGCCCTGCTGAGCCGAGTTCGAGCCGTTCGAGTTCGAACCGCCCTGCCCACCGTTGCGGTTGCGGGTGCGGTTGCGATTGTTGCCGCCCTGGTTCGACGCGTGGTCGGACTCGCCGCGCCCGTTGTCACCGCGATCGTTGTCACCGCGCCCGTTGCCACCACGGTCGTTGTCACCGCGGTGATTGTTCGACTGGTCGCTGTCGGTCCGAGTGCTCTGCGCGCTCGACTCCACCGACGCACCGTTCGCCGAGTCGGTAGCAGCACCGTCGGCATAGCCACTGCTTGCAGGAGTACTGCCGGCAGACTTCTCCGACTGCGGGCTCGCAGTGGTCTCGGAGGTGATCGTCATCTGCTCCGGCGCAGCCTCGGCAGATGTCGCGGTCTTCGTACGGCGGGTCGCGCTGCGGACCGCCTTGGGAGCCTCACCGGCAACAGCCTCGGCCTTGGGTGCGGTTGCCTTCTGTGCGTCGGCGGCAGGTGATCCTGCGCCCTGGCGCTCCTTGATGGCGGCGATCAGATCGCCCTTGCGCATTCCGGACGTGCCCTTGATGCCCAGCTCACCTGCGAGTGAACGGAGTTCGGTCAGCACCATGCCGGAGAGGCCTGCGCGCGGCTTGGTCTTGGGTGCGCCTTGGTCGTCGGCGACGCTTGGCGCGGTGATCAGGTCCGTATCAGTCACGGATGTCCTTTCGTTCCTCCGCAGTCAGATGCTGCATGAGGTCGTGATATCGCCTACTGAGGTGTCCGACGCCGCTCGATCGGCTCGACGCGTCGTCAACCTTCAGAGGAAATGACCGCCGTCCGTGGTGGACGGGCGGACAAGATTGTGGTCCGGCTGCGGTATGTCACTCCTGAACTGCTGTGCTCTCGACAAGAATCTGCTCTCGACAAGAAGTGCCGACTCGCGGATTGCGCGATGCCCCAGATCGGTGACTGCTCATGTGCACACCCGGGAGCCGACCGGATGTTGATCAGAGATCGGTGAGAAGCACGGCGGAACGAGCCTGCGCGGCTAGACCAGTTTATGATAACCCCCCAGGCATGGTACCGGCAACACGCCGAATCCGCATGAGGAGATTCAGCCGATCTGGACGCCGCCGGCAATCTCGAGTTGCTGCACGCGAAAGCCCTGTTCGCCTGCCAGTTCGCGGGTCGTCGAATCGACCGATCGCGTGTCGAGGACCAGCACGCTAGGGCCTGCCCCGGAGACTGTTGCCGCGTATCCCCGCGCCCGGAGGGCGGCGACGAGCCGCGCGGTCTCGGGCATGGCGGCCGCGCGATAGGGCTGATGCAACCGGTCGTCGGTTGCTGCAAACAGACAACTCGGATCGGACGTCAGGGCTACGACGGCGAGCGCTGCACGACTGACATTGAAGATCGCGTCGGTACGCGGGACGTCGTCGGGCAGCAGCCCACGGGTGAACGACGTCGACGACTCGGTCGACGGAACGAAGGCTGTCGCGCGGATCGCGGGGTGGACATCGAGCCGCCGCGCGCCATAGCGGGCATGCTCACCGGGTTCGATCCAGGTCACGACCGCGGACCCCAGCACGCTTGCCGCGGCGTTGTCGGGGTGCCCCTCGAAGGCGCTGGCCAGTTGCACCAGGTCGGCGTCGGAGATGGGGTCGCCGAGGCCTGCGGCGACGACAAGCCCCGACGCTGCGGCGAGTCCTGAGACCGCGGCCGAGGCCGACGATCCGAGGCCGCGCGAATGCGGGATCGCGTTGACCGTCTTCAGGTGCAGCCCAGCGGCCGACACCCCCGCGTGCGCGAGTCCTGCGAGGAGCGCGCGGACGACGAGATGGTTGGCATCACGCGGCACGTCGTCGGCTGCCTCACCCACGACGTCGACGTCGATGCCCGCGGGTGTCGTCGATGCGACGACCTCGTCGTAGAGGCCGAGCGCGATGCCGAGCGAGTCGAACCCCGGTCCGAGGTTCGCACTCGACGCAGGCACGCGCACCTTGGTCGAAAGACCTTCCGGCAGTTGCCTATACACCGTATCCGGGCTGACCATTCGTCGGGCCGTCCCAGCTTCAGGCGACGCCGAGTGCATCGGCAACAGCCACGGGATCGACGGGAATCGCCTCGACTTCCGGCATGCCGAGGAGCGCGGTGTCGGGGTCCTTGAGGCCGTTTCCGGTCACGGTGCACACAACCGTCTGGCCCGGAGTGATCCAACCGTCGGCGTGGGCCGCGAGCAGGCCCGCCACGCTGGCAGCGGACGCGGGCTCGACGAAGACGCCCTCTTTGCCCGCCACGAGGCGATACGCCTCGAGCAGCTTCTCGTCGGTGGCTGCGCGGAACTGGCCGCCCGACTCCTCCTTGGCCGCGACGGCCTGGTTCCAGCTTGCGGGCGACCCGATGCGGATCGCGGTGGCGATGGTCTCGGGATCTTTCACCGGCGCTCCGTTGACCAGCGGAGCAGCACCGGCTGCCTGCACACCGAGCATGCGCGGAAGATCGCTGATGCCGTCGGCGTGGTACTCGCGATAGCCCTTCCAGTACGCGGTGATGTTGCCCGCGTTGCCCACCGGGAGCACGTGCACGTCGGGCGCGCGACCGAGGACGTCGACGATCTCGAATGCCGCGGTCTTCTGCCCCTCGATACGCGCCGGATTGACCGAGTTGACCAGCTCGATCTCGGTGAACTCCGCGGTGGCCTTGCGCGCGAGTTCGAGACAGTCGTCGAAGTTGCCCTGCACCTGGATGATCTTGGCGCCGCTCATGACCGCCTGGGCGAGCTTGCCCATCGCGATCTTTCCTTCGGGAATCAAGACGGCGCAGGTGATACCGGCGCGGGTGGCGTAGGCAGCCGCCGACGCCGACGTATTGCCCGTCGACGCGCACAGGACTGCGGTCTTGCCGTTGTTGACCGCGTTGCTCACGGCCATGGTC
The DNA here is from genome assembly GCF_000248055.1 of Gordonia sputi NBRC 100414. GTDB lineage: Bacteria > Actinomycetota > Actinomycetes > Mycobacteriales > Mycobacteriaceae > Gordonia > Gordonia sputi. Next base: position 41,843 of record NZ_BAFC01000059.1, read on the forward strand.
ATGCCGCGGTCCTTGAACGAGCCCGTCGGGTTGAGGCCCTCGACCTTGAGGTACACCTCACAGCCGGTCAGCTCCGACAGGTATGGCGCCGGTACCAGCGGGGTCGCACCCTCGAGGAGGGTCACGACCTTCCAGTCGTCGCCGACGGGCAGTCGTGAACGATAGGCCTCGATCAGCCCCGGCCAGCCTGCGTGCACAGGCGCGTGCGCGGGTGCGTTGGTCGCGTCAGTCATCGGTTCCTTCCAATCGCAGAACGCTGGAAACCGTGTTCACGGAGTCCATGTCCTCAAGTGCTGCAACGCATTCCGACTGAGCTCGATCGGGTGCGCGGTGTGTGACGACGATCAGCCGGGCGTCGTCGCCCGCGCCTTCCTGACGGACTGCGGCAATACTCACCGATCGCTTCGAGAATTCGTTGGCGACCTGCGAGAGTACACCGGGCTTGTCGGCGACTCGCATGGAGACGTAGTAGCGGGTGGGCACTTCGTCGATCGACGCAATCGGCAACGACGCGTAGGTCGATTCGAGTGGTCCGCGACCACCGTGCACCTTGTTTCGCGCAGCCATCACCATGTCGCCGAGCACCGCCGATGCCGTCGGCGAACCGCCGGCACCCTGTCCGTAGAACATGAGCCTTCCCGCGTTCTCGGCCTCGACCACGACCGCGTTGAACGCCCCGTTGACCGTTGCGAGTGGGTGCGACAACGGGATCAGCGCCGGGTAGACACGCGCCGACACACGCTGCGCACCATCGTCACCCCGCACACGCTCACAGATCGAGAGAAGTTTGACCGTGCAGTCGAACTTCTTCGCCGCAACCAGGTCGTCGGACGTCACGTTCGTGATGCCCTCGCGGTAGACATCGGCCGCGGTCACACGAGTGTGGAACGCGATCGACGCGAGGATCGCGGCCTTGGCTGCCGCGTCGTAACCCTCGACGTCGGCCGTCGGATCGGCCTCGGCGTAACCCAGACGTCCTGCCTCTGCGAGGGTTTCGGCGTAGTCGGCACCGGTCTCGGCCATTTCCGAGAGGATGAAGTTGGTGGTGCCGTTGACGATTCCGGCGACTCGCTCGACGGTGTCGCCCGCGAGGGACTGCATCAGCGGACGCACCACCGGAATTGCTCCGGCGACGGCCGCCTCGAAGTACAGATCCACTTTCGCGTCGGCGGCCGCGGTGGCGAGTTCGCCCGTGTACTCGGCGAGCAGCGCCTTGTTGGCAGTCACCACAGACTTGCCCGATTGCAGTGCGGTGCGGATCAATTCGCGTGCGGGGTCGATTCCGCCCATGAGTTCGACGACGATGTCGACATCGTCGCGTGCCACGAGTGCCGCGGGGTCGTCGGTGATCAGTTCCTGAGCGATCTTGCGTGGTCGAGTCAGATCACGCACCGCGACGCCGCGCAATTCGACGGGCGCACCGACCCGAGCCCTCAGGTCGGCGGCGTTGTCCTCGATGATCCGCACGACCTCGGAACCCACGTTGCCCATACCGAGGACCGCGACGCCGATCGTCTTGTCCTGCGCTGTCATGTCTTGTCCCGCCGATTGGTCTTGCCCTACCGAGTTGTCTTGTCCTGCTGATTCTTCTTGTCCTGCACCGTTGCTCATTCAGCTCACCTCCAGCCGCAGATAGTCGTCGAGTGTCTCGCGGCGAAGAATCACCCTCGCCGTACCGTCGGCCACCGCGACCACAGCCGGCCGCATCGCCATGTTGTATCGGCTCGACATCGAATAGCAGTACGCACCGGTCGCCGCGACGGCGATCAGATCGCCGGGTTCGAGGTCGCCGGGTAGCCAGCAGTCCTTGATCACGATGTCGCCACTCTCACAATGCTTTCCGACGACGCGGCTGACCACCGCGTCGTCGTCGGACACCCGTGAGACCAACCGCACGTCGTACTCGGCCTGATACAGCACCGTTCGGATGTTGTCGCTCATGCCTCCGTCGACGGACACGTAGCGACGCACCGACCCGCCGCCGAGTTCGACGTCTTTGATGGTCCCGACCCGGTAAAGCGTGATGGTGCCCGGCCCCGCGATCGCGCGACCGGGTTCGACGGCGATGGTCGGCATCGGCAGGCCAACCGCTTCCGATTCGCGGCGGACGATGGCGGCGAGTGTCTCGGCGACGTCGGCGATGGGCAGCGGACGTTCGTCGGGAAGGTACGAAATACCCAGTCCCCCACCGAGATCGACGATCGACATCTGCGATGTCTTGTCGACACCGAACTCGTCGACGACGTCGTGCAGCAATCCGAGCACGCGATGTGCCGCGAGCTCGAAACCGTCCATGTCGAAGATCTGGGAGCCGATGTGGCTGTGCAGCCCCACCAGTCGCAGGTTGTCGGTGGCGAAGACGCGTCGAACCGCTTCCATGGCGACGCCGCCCGACAGCGCGAATCCGAACTTCTGATCCTCGTGCGCCGTGGCGATGAACTCGTGGGTGTGGGCCTCGACGCCGACCGTCACGCGGATCAGTACGTCGGCAACAACGCCGCGCTCGCCCGCCAAGCGGTCGAGGCGCTCGATCTCCATCATCGAGTCCAGCACGATGTGACCGACACCGGCCTCGAGTGCCGCGTCGAGTTCGTCGAGGCTCTTGTTGTTGCCGTGCAAGGCGATTCGCTCGGCCGGGAAGCCCGCGTGAAGGGCGATCGCGAGCTCACCACCCGAACAGACGTCGAGTGACAGACCCTCCTGGTCGACCCAGCGCGCAACCTCGCTGCACAGGAACGCCTTCGACGCGTAGTGCACACGTCCGTAGGGCCCGAACGCGGTCATCATGTCGCGGCAGCGGGAGCGGAAATCATCCTCGTCGAGCACGAACAGCGGGGTGCCGAATGTCTCGGCCAGCTCGCCTACTCCGACGCCCGCGATGGTCAGCTCACCGGACTCGGCACGAACAGCATTGCGCGGGAAGACGTTTGCGGGGATCTGCGCCACCGCGGCAGGGTCATTCGGCTGCTGGGCCAACTGCGGTGCCGCTTGGGTCTCGGCGTGGCGCGGTCCCGCCGGATGCGCGTTCACATCCGCTCCGGAGCGCTGACGCCGATGAGATCGAGTCCGTTGCGCAGCACCTGACGGGTTGCCGCGCTCAGCGCAAGGCGCGCGCCGTGGATGTCACCGGGTTCCTCATCGCCCTGTGGCAGCACCCGATTATGGGCGTAGAACCGGTGGTAGGCACCCGCGAGCGACTCCAGGTAGCGCGAGATGCGGTGCGGCTCACGCAGTTGCGCCGCCGTGGCCACCACCTCGTCGAAGTCGCCGATCGTGCGGATCAGATCGCCCTCGGTGTCGGAGTCGAGCAGGTCGAGGTGTTCGAGTCGGGGCTTGAGGCCCAGTTCGTCGGCGTTGCGAGCGATCGCCGACAACCGCGCGTGTGCGTACTGCACGTAGTAGACCGGGTTGTCGTTGGACTGCTTGGCCAGCAGGTCGAGGTCAATGTCGATGTTGACGTCGATCGACGAGCGGATGAGTGCGTAGCGCGCGGCGTCGACTCCGACCGCGTCGACGAGATCGTCGAGCGTGATCACGGTGCCGGCACGCTTGCTCATCCGCACGGGCTTGCCGTCGCGGACGAGGTTGACCATCTGGCCGATGAGGACCTCGACGGTGTCGGGATCGTCACCGAGTGACGCGGCCGCAGCCTTGAGTCGCTTGATGTAGCCGTGGTGGTCGGCGCCGAGCATGTACATGCACAGGTTGAAACCGCGGTTGCGCTTGTCGCGGTAGTAGGCGATGTCGCCCGCGATGTAGGCGGCCTCGCCGTCGCTCTTGATGACGACGCGATCCTTGTCGTCGCCGAAGTTCGTTGTGCGCAGCCACCACGCGCCGTCGGATTCGTAGAGGTTTCCGTTTGCGCGCAGCTCGGCGATGCACTCCTCCACGAGGCCCGAGGTGAACATCGAGTTCTCGTGGGTGAACACGTCGAAGTCGGTTCCGAACTCGTGCAGGCTCGACTTGATGTGGTCGAACATCAGCTCGACGCCCACCGAGCGGAAGGTCTCGCGACGCTGCTCCTGCGGCTGCTCGAGTACGCCCGGTACCGCCTCGACGACCTGATTCGCGATCTCGACGATGTACTCGCCCGCGTAACCGTCCTCGGGCGTCGGCTCACCGAGTGCCGACGCTTCGAGTGACCGTGCGAACTTGTCGATCTGCGAGCCGTGGTCGTTGAAGTAGTACTCGCGGGTGACCTTCGCCCCGCGTGCGGCCAGCACCCGCCCGAGCGCGTCGCCCACGGCGGCCCACCGGGTGCCACCGAGGTGGATGGGGCCGGTCGGGTTGGCGGAGACGAACTCGAGGTTGATGGTCTTGTCGGAGAACTCGTCGCCCCTGCCGTAGTCGACGGTGTTGGTGAGGACGGTCTCGATCACGCTGTTCTGAGCGGCCGCTGCAAGCCAGATGTTGACGAATCCCGGGCCCGCGACCTCGGCTTTGTCGATTCCGTCAGCCGCGGAGAATGCGTCGGCGAGCCAGCCGGCGAGCTCACGCGGGTTGACGCCGAGCTTCTTGCCGAGTTGGAGTGCGACGTTGGTCGAGTAGTCGCCGTGATCAGCGAGGCGCGGGCGCTCGACGACCACGGAGTCGGGCACCAGAGAAGCGTCGAGTCCGTGGTCGGACACGACGGTCCGGGTCACGGCACTCAGCAATGCAGCGAGGTCGGCGGGAGTCACAGGTCACCATCCTATTGGCCTGCATTCTTCGGGCGACAACGCCCCTGGTAGGTGGCGTCGGTGTACGGGTAGCCGAAAGCCTCTAGGAGGCGTGCTCGTGAGGGAGCACGGTCGGTGTGAAGGGTTCGATCGTGGGTTCAACCCCTGAACGAACGGTCACGATCGACACTCCGGAATCTCGACCCACTTGGTATCGCGGTACTCGAGTTCCAATGGTTCGGACACCACGATGCGCCCGTCAGCGGGGAGTTCGATATCTCCCCCGCGGTCGCCGGCGGTCAATCGCATCGTGCCTACCGAGTGATAGAGCGAATTCGACGCCCGATTGCTCGAGTAGCGCACCGCGTAGATCTCCTCGCCGTTGGCGGCGCAGATCGTGGCACTGAACGGGGCGCCGACGCCGTTGTCGGTGCGCGCCTGCTCCACACGCCCGACCAGGCGCGCCAACGCACCCTTGGGATCGGTGTCGAGTCCGTAGGTCAACGCGAGGTAGAAGCAGAGTTCGGTGTCGGCGTTGCCCTCGATGAACGGATACAGCTCGGGCGCCACGTCGAGTGTGAGGTCGCGCTTGAGCCGGAAGAAGTCGCCGATTTCGCCGTTGTACTGAAACAGCCACCGCCCGTACTGGAATGGGTGACAGTTTGCTCGATCGATCGTGCCTCCCAGCGCAGCCCGGACGTGGGCGAGGAACATCGGCGAGGAGACCTGTTCGGCCAGCCGATGCAGATTTGCGTCACTCCATGCGGGCCGTACATCGCGGTATTGACCCGGGAAGCTGCGATCACCCCACCATCCGACACCGAATCCGTCGCCGTTGGTCGGCCACGCGTGGTTACGGAACATCGACGTCATCGGCGCACCGGGAAGGTACAACTGCCGCGCCTCGAAGCTCTGATCGACCAGTGAGTGTGAGGGCCTGGTGAGAAGGTCTTCGATGCGAATGGGAGACCAGCGTAGGCAAGCCAGCGGCACATGGTTTCGACGCTAACAGGGTGCGCCGTTGCGCGCGGGAATCACGGCGACGAGCTCGTAGAGTTCATGGCATGATCTCGGCGATTCGACTCTTCAACGACGACGGCGGCCGATCCCACGTCGAGTACGGCACGATCTCTCTCGACGCCGGCACGTTGCGGTCGTCCGATACGGCGACGACTACGGCGGCTTTTCAGGAGACAGCGCAGGGCGGATCGTTCGCCTGGCACACCGCCCCGCGTCGGCAGTACGTGATCACACTTGCTGGAGTCCTCGATTTCATCACCCGCGACGGCGAGCGCTTTCGGCTCGAGCCCGGCGTCGTACTTGTTGCCGAGGACACCGACGGCAGCGGTCACCAGTGGGAGCTGATCGGCGACGATCCGTGGCGGCGCCTGTACGTCGGCCTCGCCGACGACGCGGCGTCGGGCTTCGTGGCGGGGGCTGAAGGCTAGGCCTGTCCGGGGAGCGATGCCCACGACGGGAGGCCGGGAGAATATAACTGTGCCCCCGGCAGGATTCGAACCTGCGGCCTTCTGCTCCGGAGGCAGACGCTCTATCCCCTGAGCTACGGGGGCTCATCGGGCGCAGCAAGCCTAACCCACGGCGACAACAGATCCCAACCCGGTCGGTACGCGTGTCAGAACCGTGGCGGACCGTCGGTGCTGGGATGGCCGGCTGACGTGCGGGGCCGAGCGCTCCAGATGTGTGTCGTATCGAAGGATGTGGGTGCTGCAGCGCCCACATCCTTCGATACGACACACATTTACGGGGCGGTCAGCGTCCGGACGGTGACGGTGGAGCCGGATTCGCCGCGCAGCACGTGCAACTGCGACGGAATACGGGCACGCAGTTCGTCGACGTGGCTGACCAAGCCAACAACTCTGCCGCCCGAACGCAATTCGTCGAGCACGCCCATCACCAGGTCGAGGGACTCCGGGTCGAGGGTGCCGAACCCCTCGTCGATGAACATCGTGTCGAGCACACGGCCGCCCGCTTCGCTCGACACGACGTCGGCAAGTCCGAGTGCCAGCGCCAGGGACGCGAAGAACGTCTCGCCACCCGAGAGGGTTGTCGCCGCACGCGTGACACCCGTGTACTCGTCGCGCACCTCGATACCGAGACCGCCACGACGCCCCCGCGGCCCTCCGGCATCGGAGTGTGCGAATTCGTAACGGCCAGAGGACATGTGCCGAAGTCGATCCGACGCCGCGACCAAGACTTCTTCGAGGCGTGCCGCGAGGACGTACGAGCGCAGTGTCATTCGCTTCGCGTTCTGCCCTCGTCCACTCACCAATTCGGCGAGATCGTGGATCTCCTTCTGCCGCAGACGAATCGGCTCGAAATCGGTCAGCGCCTCCCAGTAGAGGGTGACGTGATCGGCCAGCCCGGTCGCTCGCCGCGTGGAGACGGCCGCAGCGCCGGACGCGGCGTCGCAGCGGGCGCGCACCGTCTCGAGCGTGGTCTCGAGGTGAGCCAGGCCGACGGGCTCGGTTGCCAGCGCCGAACGCACGTCGTCGTCGTCGAGCGTGCCCTGCGCCTCGACTCTCAGGCCGTGCGCCTTGCGCAGCGACGACTCCCAGACCCCCATCTGCTCGTCCGTCGCCATCGCCGCTCGCACCGCGGTCTCGTCGGCGAACTGCGCTTCGTCGCACGCGGACGCGGCGCGGCTCGCCGCCTGTGTCGCCCACTCTCCGGCACGGCGCACCTCCGCACGCGCATCTCGCAAAGCCGTCGCGCAGCGACACAGTTCGGCCAGTTCGGCCCGGCGGCCGCTGACATCGCCCCGGCCTCCGGTTGCCGTCGAGACCTCCGCGTCGAGCGACTCGAGTTCGCCACGCAGGGAGTCCAGACGCACGGACGCCGCAGCCCGCCGCGCCTGAATCTGCGATCGTTCGGCCTGCCATGTGCTGGTCCGCCCGTCCAATTCGTCGACGACGCGCTGCAGCTTGTCGACCGACGCCGCGGCGTGTTCGGCTTTCGTGCGCCGCTTGACCGTATCGTCGCGATCGGAGCATACGGACTCGCGCTCCGCATCACCGATCATCTTGTCCAGATTGGCTTTTCGCTCGCGATAGGTGTCCAGCGACGAGCGCGCACGCGTCAGCTCGGCGGAGGCGCGGTGTTCGATGTCAGCAGCCGCCGCCTCGTCGGCGTCGCCCACATGATCGCCTGGATCGCTCGTCGTGGGTGCGGGGTGCTCGCGCGAGCCGCAGACGGTGCACGGCTCGCCGTCGACGAGTTGGGACGCGAGTTCGGCCGCCATCCCGGCAAGGCGACGTTCGCGAAGGTCGAGCAGTCTGGTCCGTGCGTCATTGTGCGCCGAGTGTGCGTCGGCGACAGCGCGCTCGGCACGACTGAGTACAACCTCGAGTTTGTCGCGCTCATCGATGGCCTCGAGAATCGACGTCTGCTGTGCCTGCTGATTGCGCAGCGTCTCGATCCGGGCACGCTGCTCATGGGCATCGTGCAGGGCAGCGATAGCTGCGGTCCGTTGCTCCGGCAGCGCCGCGAGCGCGTCGTCGAGTTCGACGGTGCGGGTGGCGGCAGCCGAGACCTCGGCCTCAGCTGCGCCGATCGCAGCGATCAGCGTGGGACGTTCGAGTGTCCTGCGCACCAGCGGTTCGAGCCGACCCGACTCCGCCGCCCAGGTGTCGATCGCGCGGGCCAACTCGGTGTCGTCGCACTCGCGCGCCCACGCCGCCTCCACCTCTTCGGACACCGCATGCTCGGACACGGCCGATTCCGCTGCCGCACGGAGTGCATCGGCAGCACGGGCGTTGGCGATCGCCTGCTCGTGATCGGCGAGCACGGGGACCACGGGCGCCGCGCGACGCGCGGCGGCGAGTGCCTTCTCGGCGACATCGAGTTCGGGCTCGGCGGCGTCGAGTTGTTCGATGCGTGACCGCGCGGCGAGTCCACGCTGCCTGTCGTGCATCATCTTTCTGCCGCGGTCGTATGACTGCTGCGCGGCGTCGAGTACGTCGCGCGCCTCCGCCAACGCCGTGGCGTCGCGGCGTTCTGCCTCGCGAGCGTCGTCGAGGCATTTCTGCGCCCAGGCCATGTCGGGCTCAATGGGTGCCTCGACGTCGGCCAGGGCCCCGATCTGTGCGGCGATGCGGTCGATCGACGCCGCCTTTGCGTCGAGCGCCGCTGCACTCTCTCGCGCACGCTCGCGCAGCCACTCCTCGACGTCACCGAATCGCTCGGTGTCGAAAAGTCTCTCCAACAACGCTTCTCGCTCTTCGTTGGGTGCGCGCAAAAACCGCGAGAAGTCGCCCTGCGGGAGAAGCACGACCTGGAAGAACTGCTCGGCACTCATGCCGAGGAGCTCGCTCACGGTCTCGCCGATCTCGGGCAACCGGGTGAGTGCCACCCCCGACCCGTCGACCCACTCGAGCGTCGCCTTCGCCTGGACCTTTGTTGTCCCCGTCCCCCGCTTCTTGGGGCGCTGATACTCGGGCGACCGGATGATGCGGAATCGGCGGCCGTTGATCGTCGCTTCTACCTCGACCTGCGGAACCTGTTCTGCCGGAGCGTGATCGGAATGCAGACGTTTGGCCTCGTTCCGGGCGCCGGGCACCCTGCCGAAGAGCGCGAACGCGACGGCGTCGAGCACCGTCGTCTTGCCTGCACCCGTCTGCCCGTGCAGCAGGAACAGGCCGTCGGCTCCGAGCGCGTCGAAGTCGATCGCCGTATCGTCGGCGAACGGCCCGAACGCGCTCATGCGCAACCGATGAAGTCTCATGCCGACTCTGCCACCCGGTGGCCGTCTGCCGGCGCGTCGATCTCGAAGAGCGCCAACGGCTCGCAGGATGCGACCTGCTCCGGCTCGCCGACGACAGCGCGTAGCGCGCTTTCCACAAGCGCCCGCTCACGGGTAGTCGGCTTGTCGCGTACATCGGTGACGAAGGATGTGATGATCTCCGCATCGCTGCGACCGCGCACCCGAGAGCGGTAGTCGACGCTGTTCTCGGCGTCGGGACGCTGCCACTGCACGTGCACGGCATGCGGAAACCGTTGTCGCAGAACACGCATCGCGTCGACCGGGCGGACCGCATCGGTCAGCGTCGCTTCGACGTAGTCGTCTTCGGCAATCGACAGCGACTCGTCGGTCAGCAACTCGTCGAGCGTGCCCCGCAGCGACGTGAGACCGCGCACGATCGGCAGATCGTGGCGACGGACGTCGGACACACCGTCGGCGTCGAGGTCGATGAGCCACACCGCTTTGTGGTGTGTGTTCTCGCCGAACGAGTACGGGATGGGCGACCCGCTGTAGCGAACCGCTGGCGTGAGTTCCTGCGGCGAGTGCAGGTGGCCTAGCGCGACATAGTCGACCCCCGAGAACACCTCGGCCGCAACGGTTTCTACTCCCCCGACGCTGATCGAACGCTCGGATCCGGTGGCGAGCCCACCGACGACGAACGCGTGCGCAATCACCACCGAGCGTGCGTCGCGCCCGGCGAGGTCGGCGCGGATGCGTTCCATCGCCGCGGTGAGCACATCGGAGTGTCCGCGCGCGTCGTCGACGCCGAGTTCGGTTCGCGTGACCTCGGGTTCGAGGTACGGGATTCCGTAGATCGCCACGTCTCCGTGTTCGTCGGAGAAGACGATGGGGTCGGCGATCGACGCCACCGAGGTGCGCAGATGCAGACCACCGGCTGCGGCGAAGCCCGATCCGACACCCAGACGTGTCGGCGAATCATGATTGCCGGAGGTCACGACGATCGCGGCACCGGCGGCCGCAATCGCGGCAAGGCCGTCGTCGTAGACGCGGACGGCGTCGGCCGAGGGCACCGACCTGTCGAAGACGTCGCCCGCCACCACGACGACATCGACCGATTCCGCGGCGACGACGTCTGCGAGGTGACGCAGCGACGCGCGCTGGTCATCGAGCAGGTCGGCGCCGTGGAAGGTTCGGCCGATATGCCAGTCGGAGGTGTGCAGGATTCGCATGGGAAACACCGTACGATCTGCCACCGACAGATCCGGGGAGGCGCGTCAGCCCGCCCCGGATGCCGTCACGCTGCCCCGGCCTCTTCCACCGCACCTTCGGCGGCCGCTGCGGCCTTGGCTTCTGCCGCAGGCGGATACGAACGCTGCGTCGCCGGCCGCTTGAGGAACAGCGTTGCGACGACGCCGATCAGCAATGCCGCCGCGGGCAGATAGAGGGTCTGTCCCATTGCGAGCGCGAACGGCTCACGGACGGGGTGACCGAAGACCTCGATCGGCAACTGCTTGGCGCTGTCGTTGTTCGACGCGGTGTCCATGCCGGGCAGATTCGCGGCCAGTCTCGTCTGCATCAGTGCGCCGACAGCAGCCGCGCCGATCACCGAGCCGATCATTCGCGTGGTGTTGTAGACGCCTGCTCCCGCACCAGCCTGGTACCAGGGGAGGTCGCGGGTTGCGGTCGCCGCGAGCGGCGCCCAGATACCCGCCGACGCGATGCCCATCAGCGCCAGCGGCAGGATCAGCTGCCACACGGGGGTCGCCGACCGCGCGATGCTGCCCATCCAGAACAGCGAGATCGATGCCAGGAACAGACCCGTGGAGATGATGAGGCTGGGATGCACGCGGTCGAGAACTCGCCCGACGATCGGTGCGAGGATGCCGGTGAAGATCGCCATCGGCACCATGACCAACGCCGATTGCGTGGGCGTCATGCCGCCGACGAGCTGCAGGAAGAACATGGCCGGAATCATCTGACCGGAGATCGCGAAGCCCATCGAGGCGATACCGATGTTGGACAACGAGAAATTGCGCTGACGGAACAACGAGAGCGGAACGAGCGGTTCGGTCTTGACTCGCGACTCCCAGAAGATGAACAGCGCGAACACGACGACGCCCACGATGATGAGCGCCCAGATCCACGGCGCCCAGTCGTACTTCTCACCGTCTTGAATACCGAACACCAAGGCGGACAGACCGATTGCCGACAGTACGACTCCGACCCAGTCGAAGGAGTGGTCGTGCTTCTCGACCTCGGGCACGAGCACGGCCGCGAGGATCAGGCCGATGATGCCGACGGGGAGGTTGACGAAGAAGATCCACTCCCAGCCGAGGTTGTCGGTCAGCACGCCGCCGAGCAGCGGGCCGACCAGCGTTGCCACACCGGCGATGGTGCCCCAGACACCCATTGCCGCACCACGCTTTTCGGGCTGGAAGATACGCGTGATCATGGCCATCGTCTGCGGCGTGATGAGTGCGGCTCCGACGCCCTGCAGTCCGCGCGCTGCGATCAGTTCGCCGATCGAGCCGGAGAACCCGCACCAGACGCTCGCGGCGGTGAACACCACAAGGCCCACCTGGTAGACGGTCTTGGGTCCGTACTTGTCGCCCAGCCTGCCCGTGATCAGCAGCGGCACAGCGTAGGTCAACAGATACGCGCTGGTCACCCAGACGATGCCGTTGACGTCGGTATCGAGCGCCGCACGGATCTGCGGCTGTGCGACGGCGACGATCGTCATGTCGACGAGGATCATGAAGAAGCCGACGCACAGGGACATGAGCGAAAGCCACGGTCGGTTGGTCACCGACTTGAATGCCGGAGCGGTCATGAGTTCTGCACTTTCTGAGGTGTGGACGAATCCTGCGCTGGGGACGAGTTCTGTGCTGGGGAGGATTGAGGTGGTGACGGCGTGGTGGTGTGCTTCGTGCGCCACGTCGAGCCGGGGTCGTCGATCCACTCGATGTCGTTGTGACGCAGACGCCCGACGAGATCGACAAGCCAATCGATCTGCGTTTGCAGAGTTGCCAGGCGGCACCCGACGTCGAGGTAGAACATCTCGACCGCTCCGCGTGCATGCGCTGCCTCTGCCGCCACCTCGACCCGTTCACGATCTGCGCGCATCGCATCGATACGTCGTTCAAGCAGTTCGACAACCCGCTGTCGCGGCAACGAATGCGCTTCGGACAGAGCGAGGTAGAGCTCGGGATATTCGACGGGGTGACGTTCGAGAATCGCCTCGAGGCTCGCAGCGAGCGCGGCCCTGCCCGCTTCGGTGATCGCGTAAACGGTCCGCTGCGGTCGGTTGCCCTCCTGACGGACCTCGACGACCTCGATGAGTCCGTCGGCGGCCAGGCGGTCGACGGTGTGATAGAGCGTGCCGGGACGAATCTTGGTGAGGCGGTCTTCTTCGCGCTCGATCGTGGTCTGGAACATCTCGTACGGGTGCATCGGCCGTTCGGCAACCAGGCCGAGCACCAGGATCGCCTGCGGAGCCAACGGTCGCGTCACAGTCACGGCGTGGCCCCCTTTCTCGCTGCCAAATATTCCGGGTGGAATATACCGCGCCGAATAACGGGTGCCAACCGTCGGTGGCGATCACTACTGTGGAGTCATGAGTCCCGCCCAGTCAGGCACACAAGCCCAGTCAGGCACGCAGGCGTCCTATGTCACCAGCGGGCAGGAGTTCGTCCGCGACACGCAGTACATCGAGACCCGCATCACGCGCGATGGTCGCGACGGCTATCCGGTCGAGGCAGGTCGGTATCGACTCGTGGCGGCGCGCGCGTGCCCGTGGGCCAACCGCACCCTGATCGTTCGACGACTCCTCGGTCTCGAGGATGCGATCTCGTTGGGACTGTGCGGTCCCACCCACGACAAGGACTCGTGGACGTTCGACCTCGACCCCGGCGGCGTCGACCCCGTCCTGAAGATTCCACGTCTCAAAGACGCGTACGAGAAGCGGTTCCCCGGTTATCCGAAGGGCATCACCGTCCCGGCGATCGTCGACGTCCCCAGCGGTGAGGTCGTGACCAACGACTTCAAGCAGATCACCGTCGACTTCGAGGTCGAGTGGTCCGACTATCACCGCGAGGGGGCGCCCGACCTCTACCCCGAGCACCTACGCGACGAGATCGAATCCGTCAGCAAGGGTGTCTACACCGAGGTCAACAACGGCGTGTACCGCTGCGGATTCGCCGGCAGTCAGGAGGCGTACGACAAGGCCTACGACCGGCTCTTCACCAAACTCGACGAACTGACCGAACGCCTGGCAGCGCAGCGTTACCTGGCGGGCGACACCATCACCGAGGCAGACGTCCGGCTGTTCACGACGCTTGCGCGATTCGATCCGGTCTATCACGGGCATTTCAAGTGCAATCGGAGCAAACTGTCGGAGATGCCTGTGTTGTGGGCGTACGCGCGAGATCTCTTCCAGACTCCGGGTTTCGGCGACACCGTCGACTTCACACAGATCAAGCAGCACTACTACCTCGTCCACCGCGACATCAATCCCACCGGGATCGTGCCCGACGGCCCGGACCTGAGGAATTGGCTCACTCCTCACCATCGCGACGAGCTCGGGGGCAGCCCCTTCGGAGACGGGACGCCACCACCCCCACCGCGGCCGAATGAGGTCGTGCCAGAACAGGATTGGGTACCACTGCCATGACCGAAGCCAAACGAACCGAACAGAAGCCTCCCGCGAAGGCGGTCGAGGTGACCGGGGGCCTGCTGGACAAGGCTCAGCGCCTCCAGGCTCCGGCGGTCAAGAAGTACGTGAACGCGCTGCGTAAGGCGCATCCAGACGAGTCGCCGGAGCAGATCATCCGGAGGCTGGAGAAGCAGTTCCTGCGGACCGTCATGGGTACGGGTAGCGCGGTCGGCGCAACCGCGGCGATCCCCGGGGTCGGCACCATGACGGCGCTGACCGCGATGACGGGCGAGACCGCCCTGTTCCTCGAAGCCTCAGCGTTGTTCGCACTGGCCGTCGCCGAGGTACACGGCATCGGCGTCGAGCAGTCCGAGCGACGAAAGACGCTCGTCCTGGCGGTGGCTCTCGGTGAGGAGGGCGTCGCAGCGCTCGGCCGCCTCATCGGCACCCGAGGTGGCGCACTGCGTCGACTCGGAACCGCAGCCATCCCCGGTGGTGGCCTCGGGAAACTGAACACCACTTTGATGAACAAGATCGTCAAGAAGTATGCGATCAAGCGCGCGCCGCTCATCTTCGGGAAGCTGATGCCTGCAGGTATCGGAGCCGTTGTCGGCGGTGCCGGAAACCGCGCACTCGGACGTCGCGTCGTCCTCAACGCACGCGAGGCGTTCGGTCCGGCGCCGAAGTCGTGGCATGGCGATGTCGTCGACGGGAGCGTCGTCACCGAACCCGGCCTGCCCGCCGGGGATCGGTGACCGGCTCCCTCACGGACAGCCCGGCCCCGATCCGAGATGCCCCACCCACCGACAATCCGACTTCCGCGCAGCGCACCGGCTGGATTCGTCGACTCTCCACTGAATGCTGGCGACATCGCAGATTGGTGGTCGTCACTCTTGCGGTGACTCTGGTTGCCGTTGCCGTCGACCTCGTCGCGCCCCTGCTGGCCAAGGCTGCGATTGATCACGCGACCGGAGCGCAACGCGGCGGCGCGACGATCTCGGTGGTAGTCGCGGCGCTGCTTGTGTTGGCGGTCGTGCGTTACGCCTGTCAGTTCGGGCGCAGGCTCACCGCGGGACAACTGTCGATCAGCGTGCAGAATGCGTTGCGACTCCGCCTGATGCACACGCTGCTGCATCTCGACGGTGCCGCTCAGTCACGCATCAGCACGGGACAGGTTGTCTCGCGGTCGATTTCGGACCTGCAGATCGTGCAGGGACTGCTGGCCGTGGTCCCGTTGTCGGCGGGTGCCGCGGTTCAGGTGGTGATCGCGATCGGGATCATGGCCTATCTGTCGCCGCTGCTGACGGTCGTCGCGTTGAGCATCATTCCCGTCGTCGGAATCGTCGTCTTCACCACGCGCAGAAAGCTTTTCGCCGCTACCTGGTCGGCGCAGCAATCTGCGGCCAACGTCGCACAGCACGTCGAGGAGACCGTGACCGGCGTGCGGGTGGTCAAGGGATTCGGTCAGGAGTCGCGCGCCGTCGACGAACTCGTCGGCCTCGCGCGCGACCTCTATTCAAAACGCTTGCGCGCAGCCAAGATCAACGCGCGGTTTGCCCCGACCATGGCGGCGATACCCCAGTTGGGCATGGTCGCGGTCATCGCTCTCGGCGGGTGGCTGACGTTGCGCGGCACCATCACCGCGGGCACCTTCCTCGCGTTCGCGACCTACGTCGCCACGATGACGTCACTGGCACGCCTGCTGACCAACGTCGTGGTCAGTGGACAGTTGGCTCGCGCGGCCGTCGACCGTGTCTACGACGTCATCGACGAACCGACCGACCCCGGCGACCGACAGACCGGCACACTGCCCGACGGCGCTCTCGGACTTCGCTTCGACGACGTCGACTTCGCGTTCGGCGACAAGGCCGTCCTGCACGAGATCGACCTCGACATCGCTCCCGGCGAGTGCGTCGCGATCGTCGGACCACCCGGCTCCGGGAAGTCGACCATCGCGGAATTGACCAGCCGCTACCTCTCCCCGACCGCCGGCGAGGTGTCACTGGTCTCGACCGATGGCACCCACGACGTCGCCACGCTCTCCGCCGAGAGTCTGCATTCCGCGGTCGCCGTCGTCTTCGACGAACCGTTCCTCTACTCCGACACGATCGCCGCCAACATCGCACTCGGCGTTCCCGCCGATGCACGCACGCTGCCAGACGGCTCGCCACACCCACGCCTCGTCGACGCCGCAGCCCGCGCCGACGCGCTCGAGTTCATCACTGCCCTCCCCGACGGATTCGAGACGATCGTCGGCGAGCGTGGCCTGACCCTCTCGGGAGGCCAACGACAACGCATCGCGCTCGCCCGTGCGCTGTACGCCGACCCACGCGTACTCGTGCTCGACGACGCAACATCTGCCGTCGACGCCACGACCGAATCGCGCATCCTGCGTGACCTGCGCAGCGGCGGGGATGCCCGGCCGACGATGCTGGTCCTCGCGCATCGACGGTCGACGCTGATGCTCGCCGACCGGGTGGCCGTTCTCGACGATGGGCGGATCACCGACATCGGAACCGTCGCCGAACTCGATGCCCGCAGTCCGCGCTTCCGTGCCTTGATGACCGGCGTGGTCGTCGAGTCGTCGAGCGCGTTGGTCGCGCAGCGCGACACGACACCTCACGCCGAGCCGACGGCACCTGCGTCGGCCGACGACGCACTCATGGACCGGCTGTGGCCACCGGCCGATCCGGGATCGACACCGGCGGCAGACGTCAGCGCGGCGTCGACGATGTCGCGCATCGCCCCACCACCGGGTCGCGGACCGAGTGGTCGCGGAGGCGGTGTGGCGAGCGCGCTCGGTTCGATGCAGGCGACGCCCGCATTGCTCCGGGCCGTCGACGCCCTGCCGCCCGCCGACGAGGATCCCCGAGTCGACACCGCGTCGGTACGTCGTGAGAACCGACAGTTCAGCCTGTGGGGCATACTCTCGCCGGTCCGCCTGCTGCTGATCACCGCGATCGTCTGCATCTCGCTGGACACGCTCATCGGCCTCGCTTTTCCGTCGTTGGCCCGTGCGGTTCTCGACGCCGCGGGCCGCGCCGACGAAGCGCGCCTGTGGGAGGTCGCGGCCTTCGGTGTCGGACTGGTCGCGCTCGGCTGGATCGTCGGCGCCGTGATGACGTTGACGTCGACACGCGCAGGCGAGCGCGTCCTGTTCGGCCTCCGGGTGCGCAGCTACGCGCACCTGCAACGACTCGGCCTCGACTACTACGAGCGCGAACTGTCGGGCCGCATCATGACGCGGATGACCACCGATGTCGACGCGCTATCGACGTTCCTGCAGACAGGTTTGACCTCGGCGATCGTCGCCGTGCTGACCCTCGTCGGTGTCACGGTCGCACTGCTGCTCACCGATATCGAACTCGGACTGATCATCCTGCCCGTGTTTCCGATCATGATCGCCGCGACCATCGCGTTCCGACGGGTCGCCGCGGATGCGTACACCCGCTCGCGCGAACTGGTGAGCGTGGTCAACGCCGACTTCCAAGAGAACATCGCGGGGATCAGAACCACACAGACCTACCGCAACAGCGACATCGCCATGACCCGCTTCACCGATCGCACCGTCGAATGGGTGCGCGCACGAATGCGTTCGCAGCGGGCCATCTCGGTGTACTTCCCATTCATCACGCTGATGTCCGACGTCGCGACGGCCGTGGCGATCGCCGTTGGTGCACATCGCATCTCGACCGGAACGATGCAGGCGGGCACACTCGTCGCCTTCATCCTCTATCTCTCGTTGCTCTTCGGACCGGTGCAGCAGCTCTCTCAGGTCTTCGACGGCTATCAGCAGGCAGTCGTGGGGCTTCGACGCATCGCGGACCTCCTCCGCACACGCAGCTCGCTGGAGTCACGCGAGGATCGGATACCGGTGCCCGCCAACGGTTTCGACGGCGACATCGAACTCGACGACGTCGGGTTCCGGTACACCGGCGCTCATGCCGACGCGCTGCGCGACGTCGAACTGATCATCCCGGCAGGTTCGTCACTGGCGCTCGTCGGTCGCACGGGGGCGGGCAAGTCGACAGTCGTCAAACTGCTCGCCCGCTTCTACGACCCCACCAGCGGTGAGGTGCGCATGGATGGGACCGACATCCGCGACTTCGGACTGCTCGACTACCGACATCGGATCGGGCTCGTACCCCAGGAACCACACCTGTTCACCGGTAGCGTCGCCGAGAACATCGCCTATGGCCGACCCGACGCCGACCGGACACAGATCGCGGCCGCTGCACTCGCTGTCGGCGCCACCGATGTCATCGCCGGACTCGACGGCGGGATGCGCCATCAGGTCGGCGAACGCGGCGGCGGGTTGTCGTCGGGCCAACGTCAACTCATCGCGCTTGCGCGGGCCGAACTAGTCGACCCCGACCTCCTGCTTCTCGACGAAGCAACCGCGACCCTCGACCAGGCCACCGAAGCGCTGGTGCTCGCGGCGGGCGAGACGGTCACCCGCCGACGCACCTCGGTGATCGTCGCCCACCGACTCGCCACCGCGGCGCGCGCCGATCGGATCGCCGTCGTCGACAACGGACGCATCGTCGAGTTGGGAACACACGACGAGTTGCTGTCGTTGGGTGGAAGGTACCGCGCGTTCTGGGATGCAGGTGTCGATTCGGACGTCGACGGTATCGAGCCTGCTCAAGGCGACGATCGCGTCTGACGATCGACGTTGCTCACCAGGGTCGCGGGTCGGGACCGCAACCGGGTGTGACGTCGGCGCGGTCGGTACACGGGGCGCAACGTCGCGCGCGTACCATGAGCAGGTGGTGCGTCGTAATCTTCACAAGGGACTCCACGACGCGAGCGAGCGACCCGACACCAGAGGGAATTGAGGCGAGATACCGCTGTGAGCAGTTCGATATCAGATTTCGGACAAAACACGTGGCTGGTCGACGAAATGTACCAGCAATTCAAAGAAGACCCGAACTCGGTCGACCCGAGTTGGCACGATCTGCTGAAGGACTACAAGCCCGGCGACGATGGCTCGTCCAACGGCACGTCAGCAGCATCTGCGGGGGCATCGTCTGCGGCCAAGTCCACAACCGCAGCGACTACCAAGACCGCATCGACCAAGACCGCGCCCGCGAAGAACACGGCGTCCGGCAACGGATCGGGAACCGCACACAGCAACGGTGCGTCGAACACCGCAGCCCCTAAGAAGACCGCAGCCGCGAGCAGCAACGGCAGCGCCTCGTCGAATGGCAAGGCCGCACCCCGTCAGGTCACTCTCGACCAGGAGCCGACCCCGCGTCCGACCACCACCAACTCCCCCGCCCGCGAGTCGACAGCCACCAAGGCCGCGTCGGGTCACAGCGTTGCGAGCCGCGACGGATCGTCGCGGTCACAGAAGGCGCCTGCGTCGGCCAAGGCCGCGTCGACGACGACGGACGCAGCACCCGCCGAAGACACCGAGAAGGTTCTACGCGGCGCCTCGGCCGCCGTTGCCAAGAACATGACGGCGTCGCTGCAGATCCCGACCGCCACGTCCGTTCGTGCGATCCCGGCCAAGCTGATGATCGACAACCGCATCGTCGTCAACAATCATCTGGCCCGCACCCGCGGCGGCAAGATCAGCTTCACCCACATCCTCGGCTACGCGATCGTCCAGGCGATCAAGGCGTTCCCGAACATGAACCGCCACTTCGCCGAGATCGACGGCAAGCCGAATGTGGTCACCCCTGCGCACACCAACCTCGGTCTGGCGATCGACCTCGTCGGTAAGGATGGCAACCGCTCGCTCGTCGTCGCCGCCATCAAGAACTGCGAGACAATGGGTTTCGCCGAGTTCTACTCGGCGTACCAGGACATCGTGCGCCGTGCGCGCGACGGCAAGCTCACCGCGGAAGACTTTGCGGGCGTGACCATTTCGCTGACCAACCCGGGCACCATCGGCACCGTGCACTCCGTGCCGCGCCTGATGAAGAACCAGGGAGCCATCATCGGTGCGGGTGCGATGGAGTATCCGGCCGAGTTCCAGGGCGCGAGCGACGAGCAGATCGCCGAACTCGGTGTCGGCAAGTTGATGACGCTCACGTCCACCTACGATCACCGGATCATCCAGGGCGCCGAGTCGGGCGACTTACTTCGCAGGATCCACGAACTGCTCCTCGACGACGCGTTCTACGACGAGCTGTTCACCGCGTTCCACATCCCCTACGAGCCGATCCGTTGGCGTCGTGACATCCCCGCAGGCGTCGTCGACAAGAACGCGCGGGTACTCGAGCTGATCGCGGCCTACCGCAACCGCGGGCACCTCATGGCCGACACCGATCCGCTGATGATGGACAGCTACGCGCGCACATCGCATCCTGATCTCGACATCCTCACCTACGGCCTGACCCTCTGGGATCTCGACCGTAGTTTCAAGGTCGGCGGCTTCCACGGCCAGGACACGATGAAGTTGCGTGACGTGCTCTCGATCCTGCGCGACGCGTACTGCCGACACGTGGGAGTCGAGTACACGCACATCCTCGAACCGGAGCAGCAGCGCTGGGTTCAGGAGCGTGTCGAGATCAAACACGTCAAGCCGCCGGTCGCCGAGCAGAAGTACATCCTGTCCAAGCTCAATGCCGCCGAGGCCTTCGAGACCTTCCTCCAGACGAAATACGTTGGGCAGAAGCGCTTTTCGCTCGAGGGCGCGGAGTCGGTCATCCCGATGATGGACGCCGTGATCGACCAGAGCGCCGAGTATTCGCTCGACGAGGTCGTCATCGGCATGCCGCACCGCGGCCGCCTCAACGTGCTCGCGAACATCGTCGGCAAGCCCTACTCGAAGATCTTCACCGAGTTCGAGGGCAACCTGAATCCGTCGCAGGCGCACGGGTCCGGTGACGTGAAGTACCACCTCGGCGCCGAGGGCAAGTACTACCAGATGTTCGGCGAGAACGAGATCAACGTCTCGCTCACCGCGAATCCCAGCCACCTCGAAGCGGTCGACCCGGTTCTCGAAGGGCTCGTCCGCGCCAAGCAGGACCAGCTACCCGAAGAGCGTGAGTTCTCGATCATGCCGCTCATGCTGCACGGCGACGCCGCGTTCGCCGGCCAGGGTGTTGTGGCCGAGACCCTCAACCTCGCGATGCTGCCCGGTTACCGCACCGGCGGCACCGTACACATCGTGGTCAACAACCAGGTTGGGTTCACCACGGCTCCCGAGCATTCCCGATCGAGCGAGTACTGCACCGACGTCGCGAAGATGATCGGTGCCCCGATCTTCCACGTCAACGGCGACGACCCCGAGGCGTGCGTCTGGGTGGCCAAGCTGGCGGTCGACTACCGCGAAGCCTTCCACAAGGACGTTGTCATCGACCTCGTCTGCTTCCGCCGTCGCGGACACAACGAGGGCGACGATCCGTCGATGACCCAGCCGGCCATGTACGACGTGATCGACACCAAGCGTGGCGTCCGCAAGTCCTACACCGAGGCCCTGATCGGTCGTGGTGACATCTCCACCAAGGAGGCCGAAGACGCGCTGCGTGATTACCAGGGGCAGCTCGAACGGGTCTTCAACGAGGTCAAGGAACTCGAGAAGTTCACCCCGGAGCCGAGCGAATCGGTGGAAGCCGATCAGCCGCTTCCGCAGAAGCTCGTGACCGCCGTCGACAAGTCGGTGCTCGAGCGCATCGGCGACGCGTTCTACGACACTCCGGACGGTTTCACTCCGCACCCACGCGTGAAGCCGGTGCTCAAGCGCCGCCACGAGATGAGCCGCGACGGGCACATCGACTGGGCGTTCGCCGAGTTGTTGGCCTTCGGTTCGCTGGTGCTCGAGGGACGCACCGTTCGCCTGTCGGGCCAGGACTCGCGTCGCGGTACGTTCAGCCAGCGCCACTCGGTGCTCATCGACCGTGAGAACGGCTCCGAGTACACACCCCTCAATCACCTCGCACCGCTCGACGGAGACGCGGACTCGGAAGGCCGCTTCATGGCCTACGATTCGCCGCTCTCGGAGTTCGCGGTGGTCGGTTTCGAGTACGGCTACTCGGTGGGCAACCCCGACGCACTCGTGCTGTGGGAAGCGCAGTTCGGCGACTTCGTCAACGGCGCACAGTCGGTGATCGACGAGTTCATCAGCTCGGGCGAGGCCAAGTGGGGTCAGCGTTCCGACGTCGTGCTGCTCCTGCCGCACGGCCACGAGGGCCAGGGCCCCGACCACACCTCGGGACGTATCGAGCGGTTCCTGCAGTTGTGCGCCGAGGGTTCGATGACGGTCGCGCAGCCGTCGACGCCTGCGAGCTACTTCCACCTGCTGCGTCGGCACGTGCTCGACGGGATCAGCCGTCCGCTGATCGTGTTCACGCCGAAGTCGATGCTCCGCAACAAGGCTGCCGTCAGCCCTGTCGAGGATTTCACCGACGACAAGTTCCGCTCGGTGATCGACGATCCGAAGTTCTTGAAGGACAACGGTGATCGCAGCAAGGTCAAGCGCGTCCTGCTGGTGAGCGGCAAGATCTACTACGAGATCGCCGCCCGTCGGGACAAGGAGAGCCGCGACGACATCGCCGTGGTCCGCGTCGAGCAGCTCTACCCCGTGCCGCATCGTCGTCTCCAGGAGACGCTCGAGAAGTACCCGAACGCCGACGATTTCGTGTGGGTCCAGGACGAACCCGCCAACCAGGGACCGTGGCCGTTCCTCGGACTGTGGCTGCCCGAGATGCTGCCGAACCTCCTCAAGGGTCTGCGCCGCATCTCGCGTCGCCCGATGTCTGCACCGAGCTCGGGCTCGTCGAAGGTGCACGCCGTCGAGCAGCAGGAGATCCTCGACGAGGCGTTTGCCTGAGGCGTCGAATAGCAACGAGTGAGGGCCGCACCCGTTTCGGGTGCGGCCCTCGCTCGTTTGTCGATCAACGTCGGAAACTCACATAGGTCCCAGCGGAAGACTGAGCGGTCAGCTCTCCGAGAGCGGACGCGGATCGAATGTCACGCGAATCCGCGTGATCAGGCCGTTCTCGACGTGACTCCAGTTCGCCGTCGGTAGTGATGCGTTGTCGGTGACCAGGTCGAACCACGTGATCGCATCGGCACCGTCCACAACACGCGCGTGCAAGACGAGATCGCGCATCAGGCGCTCCGACATCCCGCGCAGACCGGCAATGCACTCGTCGATTCCGCGTGCCGTCCCCATCACACCGACGAAGTCGACGTCGGGGGCGAGAACCGAACGCAACCGGTCGAAATCGCCTGCGCGCCATGCGTCGAAGTAGGTTGTCGCCGCATCCCTGGTGATCGCCGTATCGGCCTGCGCAGTTGTGTCCACAGTCATCTCTTCTCCCTTTCGAAGCATCGGTCAGTGGGTGTTCGCACTCCAGACTGCTCGGCGGCGATTAATCTGTCCAACATCTATTTCTTATGGCATTTATCATTGCCAGTCATGGAACTGCATCAGCTCCGCTACCTCCTCGCGGTCGTCAACACCGGATCGTTCACCGCTGCAGCGTCGACTCTGCACATCAGCCAGTCGGGTGTGAGCACTCAGATTCGCAAGCTCGAGAACGAACTGGGGATCGCACTGCTGCAGCGCACCACCCGACGCGTGACGTTGACGAGCGAAGGAGAGCGAGTACTGCCCGCCATTCGCGGGGCAGTCGAGGGAGTCGACGCGGTCGTCGCTCTGGCCGACGATCTGCGCGGCCTCACCACAGGGACACTGCGGGTGGGCACCGTGAGTGGACTCACCTGGCAGCCCATCTTCGACGCCATCGCGAGCATGCACCACGATCATCCCGGCGTCGACATCTCGGTCCGTGAAGCCATCTCGACGACGCTCATCGACGGGGTGCACTCGGGCGAGCTCGACGTCGCGATAGCTGCGTGGTCGGGCGAGCCGCCCCAGCACGTACACACCACAGTCATCGTCGACGACGCGCTGCATGCCGTCGTCGCGCGAGATCATCCGTGGGCGACGCGTGCCGATGTGGGACCCGATGAGATCGCCGATGCCGACCTCATCTCGCTCACCCGCGGCACCGGCGCCCGCACAGCACTCGACGCCCTGCTGGCACGTGAGCGAGGCGCTCGGGTTCCGCGCTGGGAGGTCGCAACGCCGTCACTTGCGCACATGCTGACCACGCGCGGGCTCGGCGTCGCCGTACTCAGCGAGAGCACCGCCGCCTCGTGGCGAGACACGGTCAGCCTGCCGATCACCGACCCTTCCGCGCGATCCACACTCGGCATCATCTGGCGCGAACCCCCGTCACCGGCGACCGCGGCCCTGCTCCGCGAGATGCGGCGTCGAACCGGTTGATCCCGAGGATTCCCGTACGACAAACGCACGACGCAGGCCTTCCACCTGCACCGACGTCGGCGGATCATCAGTGGCATGGCCGGTCTGATAGTCGTAGCAGTGCTCGTCGTCGTCTTGACGCCCATGGCGCTGATGTACCGACGGGCGTGCAGGCAGGCTCGGGAGTTTCGTGAATTCCGACGCGCACAGGGGCTCTCGGATCCGAGTCAACGGCCACCGTTCCCAGGAGACCCGACCGGCGGCAACTGGGGTTTCTGGGGTCCCTGATACGCCTGGTTCAGTGCGCCGGAAGATCGGTGAGGGTCGTGACAAGGGCAGGCAGGGACGAGGAAATCACGGCAAGCAGTTGGTCGCGGGTGATCTCCCCGTCGGTGAGCCAGCCGATCGTGACCTCCTCGACAAAGGCGATCCACCCGAATGTCGCCAGTCGGACCGCCGGGGTGACCTCGACGCCGAGCGCAGGCGCGTGATCGAGGATGCGCTCGGCCATCACCGCCCTGGTGCCGTCGATCACGGCGCGCATCGCCGGATCGGTACTCGACGCGCCGCGCAGGAATGCGGTGTAGGCGCTGCGATGCTCGCTGACGTAGTCGACGAACGCTGACAACGAGCTCCACAGGATGGCGAGCGGATCGTCGAGGGTCTCGTCGGGCGCTGTCAGCCGCAACATCTCCTCGCCCTGCGCCTTCGCGATGGCGACGTGAAACTCCTGCTTCGACGCGAAGTAGTGAAACAGCAGTGCGCGCGACACACCGGCGACCTCGGCGATCGCGTCGATGGACACCTCGTCGAGCGGCCGCTCCGACACCATCTGCAGCCCGAGCGCGATGAGCTGGTCGCGTCGGGCCTCCGGGCTCATCCTGGTGCGCTTCGACTGGGTCACAGACACAGTCTAGGCGACTTATTGACCAGCGTTCAATACGCTATTGACTAATGTTCAATAGGCCCCTAACGTGAGGAGCATGACAACGCACAATGTTGAGGTTGCGATCGTCGGCGCCGGGTTCTCCGGCCTCGGCGCGGCGATCAAGATGAGCCAGAACGGCTTCACCGACTACGTCATCCTCGATCGCGGAGCTGACTTCGGCGGCACCTGGCGTGACAACACCTACCCCGGCGCCGCGTGCGACGTCGCGTCGAACCTGTACTCGTACTCGTTCGCCCCCAATCCCGAATGGTCACGCTCGTACTCTCATCAGCCCGAGATCCACCGGTACATCAACGACGTCGCGGATCGTTTCGGCGTGCGCGACAAGGCCAGGTTCGGCGTCGAGGTCACCCGTGCCGCGTGGAGCGAGTCGGACCAGCACTGGCTGATCGACACGGTGCCCGCCGGAACCGACCCCGACTCGTCTGCTGTGACGACGTACCGGGCGCAGCACCTCATCGGCGCGGTTGGCCCGCTGTGCGAACCGAATCTTCCGGACATCGACGGCATCGAATCGTTCGGCGGAACGGTCATGCATTCCGCGCGCTGGGACGACGACGTCGAGCTCTCGGGTAAGCGCGTCGCCGTGATCGGCACCGGTGCGTCGGCCATCCAGATCGTCCCCGAGGTGGCCAAGCGCGTCGCCCACCTCGACGTCTACCAGCGCACGGCGCCGTGGATCGTCCCGCGTACCGAGCGGCCCTACACCCCGGTCGAGCGCTGGCTGTTCAAGAACGCGCCCATCGTGCAGAGCGCCGGTCGCGCGGGGGTGTACGCCTTCAACGAGTTCATCGCCTTCGGTCTGACGCACTCGCGTACCGCGCTCAAGCCCGTCGAACTCGTCGCGCGCGCCAACATCGCGCGCGGAATCCGTGACCGTAAGCTGCGCGACAAGGTCACTCCCCGCTTCCAGGTCGGCTGCAAGCGAATCCTGCGATCGAACGCCTGGTACCCGGCACTTGATCGACCCAACGTCGACCTCGTCACCGACCCCATCGCACGCGTGACGCCGTCGGGCATCGTGACCGCGGACGGCACCGAGCGCGAGATCGACGTGTTGATCGTCGCGACAGGCTTCCACGTCACCGATTCGCCCGTGTTCGACTGCATCGTCGGCGCCGAGGGACGATCGCTCGCCCAGACGTGGGAGACGAACGGAATGCAGGGCTACAAGGGGTCGTTCGTCCACGGCTTCCCGAACATGATGCTGATGGTCGGACCGGCGACCGGACTCGGACACACCTCGATGGTGTACATGATCGAGTCGCAGCTCAACTACCTGGTCGACTATCTCAAAACCGTTCGCGCACAGGGAATCACGCGCGTCGACGTCGACGAGCAATCGCAACGCGGGTACAACACCGGCATTCAGCACGCGCTTCGCAACAGCGTCTGGGTCAACGGTGGTTGCGCCTCCTGGTACGCCGACGACAACGGCAACATCACGACGCTGTGGCCGGGCTTCACGTTCAACTTCCGCAAGCAGACCCGACGATTCGATGTCGCGGCATACGACGTCGCTCGCGATTCGTCGGCGACCGACACCCCGCCCGTGCTCGCGAGCACCCGCGCCTGATCTCGACTTCATCCGCGTGCACGCCGGATCTCGCACGCACCAACACACACAGGAGAACACCATGAAGAACTTTCGCGACAAGGTCGTCGTCGTCACCGGTGCGGGCTCGGGCATGGGCCGCGAACTGGCGGTGAAGCTGGGCCAACAGGGCGCCAAGCTGGCGATCTCCGATGTCAACCCCGATGGCCTCGCCACGACGGAGAAACTCGTCGCCGAGACAGGCGCACCGGTGCACGCCCAACTGCTCAACGTCGCAGAGCGTGAGGCGGTCCTCGAATACGCCGACACGGTCATGGCCCACTATGGCAAGGTCAACGTCGTCTTCAACAACGCGGGCATCGCGCACCACGGCGAGGTCGAGCGCACCGAGTTCAAAGACATCGAGCGCGTGATGGACGTCGACTTCTGGGGCGTCGTCAACGGAACGAAGGCCTTCCTGCCACACATCATCGCGTCGGGCGACGGCCACATCGTCAATACGTCGTCGCTGTTCGGTCTGCTGTCCGAGCCTGGCCAGGCGGCCTACAACTCGGCGAAGTTCGCCGTTCGCGGGTTCACCGAGTCGCTCAATCAGGAGATGTTGATCGCCAAGCACCCGGTGCGCGTCACCTGCGTGCATCCTGGCGGCATCAAGACCGCGATCGCCCGCAACGCGACGGTCGCCGACGATTACGACCAGGCCAACTTCGCCAAGTTCTTCGACAAGTACCTCGCGCGCACCTCGGCGTCGTCGGCTGCCGACACCATCATCAAGGGCGTGAAGAAGAACAAGGCGCGAGTGCTCATCGGCGCCGACGCCATCGTGCTCGACGTCTGGGTGCGCCTCGTCGCGTCGAAGTACCAGGGCGTCGTGGCGGGCGTGACCAAGCGGGTCACCACATCGTTCCGCTGACCGCTGTCGTCGTTGCTCAGTTCGTGCGAAAGACGACGTAGTCGACCGCACGAACTGGGCGACGCCCTTCTCTCCGATCGAATTTCTCCGATCGAGCGGTATCCACACGATCGAAATATTGTTCGATTTTTCCTCGACGTTGTCCGTATTGTCGGGTAGTGTAGAACACATATTCGACACGACGTGGGGCGGGGGTGGCGGCACGTGAACAGCAACAGCGATAGTGGAAACGGCCGTGCGCCTTCGGCTTTGGCCACGGCGGCGGTGGGGTCTGCGGATGCGGTGGTGGCGGAGAAACTGTCACGCCTCGCTGCGGTGTTGGATGAGTTGGCTGCCGTGGATGTGTCGTTGGTGTCCGACGACGTGCTCGTCGAAGCCACGATTGAGGCCGAACGCCTGGCGTTGCGGACGGCGGGCGCGGTCACGGATCGCTTGGTCGTGGAGGCCTCTGACCGGGATCTGCCCCACTCGTTGGGTTTCCGCGATATTCGGAATTTCATGGGACAACGTCTGCATATTGGCGATCCGGCCGCCCGGCATCGGGTGATCGCCGCGACCGGATCGTTCACCACGATCTGCGGCGACCGACTCCCACCGTCGTGTCCGACTTTGGCCGGCTACGTCGTGGAAGGTCGGGTCGCTGGCGCACACGTCCGCGCGGTGTTGGAGGTGTTGGAGGCGATCCCCGGTGAGGTGTCGGCGGAGACGAAAGCTGCCGCCGAAGCACAGATGGCCGGGTATGCGGTCCAGTTCACCCCCGCCGAAATCACCAATTTGGGTTCACGATTGTTGGCGCATCTGGATCCGGATGGGACGCTCACCAACCCGAAAGACCGCAAACGTCGACGCCGCTTGTGGGTGAACCGGCAAAACGCGCAACTCATGTCGCGGTTGACCGCGGATTTGGATCCGATCGCCCGCGCACGCCTCGATGCGGTGCTCGACTCGTGGGCCAAACCCGGCATGAACAACCCCGACGATCCCGACTCACCCGTGGGTCCGATCACCACTGCCAACGCCGAACAGGTGGCTGCGGCGGCGCTGTTGGATCAACGCTCACCCGCCCAACGCAACCATGACGCCTTCTCCGCCCTCCTCGGGCAGGTACTCGAATCCGGGATGTTGGGTAATACGCATCGAGGGTTGCCGATCCAGGTGATCGTCACCACCAGCCTGCACGAGTTGGAAGCACAAGCGGGGATCGCGCAGACCACATCCGGAACACTCCTCCCGATCCAAGACGTGATCGAGATGGCCGCTTCCGCCGGTGCCAGTCAGTATTTGGCGGTGTTCGGTGAGCACACCAGTGTGCCGCTCTACCTGGGTCGGTCGAAGCGGATCGCCACGTTGGGGCAACGGTTGGCGTCGTTCGCCTCACCCGGCGGCAAAATGTGTTCCGCCCCCGGCTGCAACCAACCCGCCTCACGGGTGCAGATGCATCACGCCGCGAAAGACTGGGCCGACGGCGGGTTGACCGATATTGACCAGTTGGTGCCCGCGTGTGATGTACACAACCGCAGGGTTGGGCCGAAACCTGGCCAGTTCACCACCCGCATGATCACCGACGGACCCGACACCGGCCGGGTTGCGTGGCGGCTCAACGCCAAACCGGGGATGCCGGCCAATCCGGAACGCATCAACCGCGTCGCCGACGTCAAAGCCGATTTCCACGACTACCTCGCTGCCGAACACATCAGCAACGAAGCCGCCGCCACAGCACGCGCGGGCGGGACGGGCACAGGCGCGACGGTTACCGAGATCGGCGCGCGAGCCCCGGGTTCAACGGACGCGGAGATCGTCGCGGACGCAGTCGGTGCCTGGATGGTGTCGCCTTCGACGCCAAGTGCGCCGAGGGCGAATGAGTCGACGTTGACCGGCGTCGAGCTCGCGTTGGCGGGTTCGATGCGCCTGACCGGTGCCCCACCGCTCAGCGCGCGGGTCGACATCCAATGGAACCTCGCTGATCCACCCGAGCCCGAGCCGCCCACAGACCCCGACGCGCCAACTGGTCCGGCCCCACCAGCCAGCCCCTGGTGGCTCGGCGACGTCGACCCACCAGGAGGCGTCGACCCACCGCTGGCAGACGCAGCCTGATCGCCGCGCCAGCTGACCGGCCGCGCCAGCTGACCGGCCACGCCGACCCGGCCGACACGCTAGCCCAACGAACCGGGCAAACCGTCGAATCCGGCTGTGCCGCAACCGTCTACACCCCGCCACCACACCCCGGTGGCGGGGCAGACGTGGTTGAGCAACGTGGTTGGGCAACGTGGTTGGGGGCGACGAAGCCTCCTGCCCCGCTCCAACTAGAGGCCGTGCTCGCCGAGCCACCCGGCCGCGAGGTCGCGTGGCTTGGTGCCCGCGTCTGCGCGTCGTGCGAGTTCGGCGAGATCGGCGGTGGTGATCTCCCCCGCGACACGATTGATCTGCTTGACCTCGCTGCGGGTCAGCGCGGCGGTCCGGTACACCGGCACGAGATTCTGCGCCCGCGGCCCGCTCTGCGGCGACTGACTCGACGGGGCGGATGGGGTGGATGTCGTAGTCGGAGTAGCCGGGGTTTGTCCCGCGTCCTGCTGCGTCGGCACGGGAACTCTCAGCGCCTGGATTTGTGGCGCCGCGGGGTCGATAGCGACCGCGGCGTCGAGGGCTGTCACGACGCCGACAGCCTGTGCCGTCCCGACCCGTGCGATCACCTCGCGTGCCGATCCGACCGACTCCACCGCACCGAAGCGACAACCCTGCGCGGCAAACACGGCCATGTCGGCGGGTTGCGGACGTCCGACGACCACCACGGGAAGCCCTTCGGGCAGTCGCCCACATTCCGATAGGTCGGTGACGTTGCTCGACTGCGCCAGCGACGTCGCGACGAAGACCTGGGGCGTTGCGCTCACCGGCGTCGCGTCGCCCACCGAAACACCTTGGGGCAGAGAGCGATTGAGCTCGTCGTAAACCTCGTCCGACGACGTGACGGTCGACTTCGGCGCGAGCGAGGTGAGCAGTTCGCCGCTGAATGCCGGAAACAGGTCGACCCGCGCGCGATCCATCTCGTCGAGCAGTGCGGTGTCGTCGCCGCGGGCCATGTCATCTGCCACGGGTGCACCGACGTCGCGCAGTGCTCCGGCGTAGATCTCAGCCATCACACGCAGCGCCGAGTCGTCGGCCGAACCGAGATGCAGCAGTCGACTCGACGACGCCGAGCCGCGCGACGAATCCGAACATCCCGCGAGCACCCCGGTGACAACCATCGCAACCGCAATGATGACAGCGGTGGCCCACACACGATTCCGCACGGCTCTCACGGTATAACGATGCCCCTGCGCGAGTAGCATCCACCTCGTGCCAATGCCCAACCTCCGCCCAGGTGCACGGAACGCACGTGGTGCGCGTCCGCTCCCCCGGATTCCGGTCCCCGTCGCACGGGCGGTCGTCGACTGCGCGGTCTATGTCGACGGGATCAGGCAGCCGGGGCGTATCACCTACGCCGACGCGTTCGAGCAGGTACGTGAGAGCGGCGAGGGGTTCGTGTGGCTCGGACTCGTCGCTCCCGACGACGCGCAGATGACCGGCGTCGGCGAGGTGTTCGGCCTGCACGAACTCGTCGTCGAGGATGCGGTGCACGCCCACCAACGTCCGAAGCTCGAGGTCTACGACGACACTCAGTTCCTCGTGCTGCGGACGGTCAAGTACGTCGAACACGAGTCGATGGAGAAGGCCAGCGAGGTGGTCGAAACCGGCGAGATCATGGTTTTCGCGGGGCGCGACTTCGTCATCACCGTCCGCCACGGCGACCACACCCACCTCCACAATCTGCGTCGACGACTCGAAGCCCGACCGGAACGCCTCGCGCTGGGTCCCACCGCCGTACTGCACGCCATCGCCGACAAGGTCGTCGACTCCTACCTCGCCGTTTCCGAACGGATGGAGGACGACGTGGTGTCGATCGAGAGCACCGTCTTCTCGCGGCAACAGCGCTGGCTCAACATCGAGCCGGTCTACCTACTCCGGCGCGAGGTGCTCGAACTGCGCCGTGCGGTCACACCGCTTGCGGGCCCGCTGTCGCGGCTGGCTTCCGACAACACGTTGGTGCCCAAGGAGATTCGACGCCAGTTCCGCGACGTGTCCGACCACCTCAGCACCGTGATCGAGCACGTCGTCGAATACGACGAAGTCCTCAGTTCCCTGCTCGACGCCGCCGCGACGAAGGTGAGCATTCAGCAGAACAGCGACATGCGCAAGATCTCGGCATGGGTGGCCATCGCCGCGGTGCCGACAATGGTCGCAGGCCTCTACGGGATGAACTTCGACATCCTGCCCGGCATGCACGACCGACAGGGCTTCGGCATTCTGTGCCTGGTCATGTTCCTCATCTGCGGCGGCCTGTGGGCGACGTTCCGTCGAAGTCACTGGCTGTAGTCGGCGACGTACCTGGCTGCGTGGCCAACCTGCGCGGACGGCCCGCGCGAGGCGTGTCGCACCGGATCACATGGTGGCGGGAGAACGCCTAGGGTCGGCGATGTCGATGCCCGCTTCCGCCCACGCCTCGCGCAGGGCGTCGGCTCCCTTGAGTCGCACCCAGGCGGCTTCGTTCGCGGTGATCGGGATCGTTCGCAGGAACCGCACCGGTTCCATCGGGTCGGGTAGTGCAAGCTCGCCCAGATCGTCGGCCATCGTCAGTAGCGCGGTGAACGGCGCGCCATCCCACAGGGGCTCACCGAGATCGACCAGTGCGTCCGGCGCGAGGATGAGTCCCTCGACCGCAGGCGCCGCGGCAACGGTCGCCAATCGCCGGTGCAGTCCGGGCATCGGGACCCGGTTGTGCATCCGCACCACAAGTTCGGCGCGCGGGCCGCGCAGCGGGTCGGCATGCAGGTCGCCCGGATCGGTCATCGGATGACGGGCGCATCCGACGGTCACGAACACCACGTCGTCGTCGAGCGCGAATCGTTCGACGTCGATGGGCTCGACGCCCAGGAAGGTCACCGACGCCCGCTGTGGTTCGACGCCGAGTTCGGAGACGACGTATTCGTGCACGGTGTCGGTGACGGAAGGACTCACGGCACTCAACGGTAGCCGGGCGGTTCAGGGACGCGGTAACCGCCGGTGCAGCGGATTGGTGGTCACCGGCGTCGAACGTCGCGGCGAACCCGGGACCGACGACACAACGGCCGGTGCGTCGGCGGTCGCTCGTGTTGCGTCGTGTGCCCGCATGGCAGCACTGTCGCCGACGCCGAGCCGCGGGGCGGTCACGATTCGTCGAGCACGCTCCGAGCAGACCGGGCACTCCACGTCGTCGGGGACGGTGAGCATCGAGTGCACCTGTTCGACGTCATCGCATGCCTGCGGGCACCGGAAGACGTAGGTTGGCATGTGCAGACCATAGCGCGACCTGTGCGTCGCGGAATCTTGAATGGCACTGCACCGTCGCGACATCAGGAGGCCGTCATGCCGGAGTTGCTCTTCCCGTTGGACTCATCGAAGCCGTTCACCGCGCAGCAGATCGTCGGACACAATCGGTGGCATCCCGATATTCCGCCTGCGGTCACGGTGAAGCCGGGAGACACCTTCCGCGCACATTGCCGCGAGTGGTTCGACGGCGCGATCCACAACGACGACTCGGCAGACGACATCCTCAACGCCCCGCTGAACAACGTGCACACACTCTCCGGACCGTTCGCGATTGAGGGCGCGCAGCCCGGCGACCTGCTGATCGTCGACATCCTCGACGTCGGGCCCATTCCCCAGGAGGATTCGGGTCCGCTCGCAGGTCAGGGATGGGGTTATACGGGCATCTTCGCCAAGCTCAACGGCGGTGGGTTTCTCACCGAACAGTTCCCCGACGCCTACAAGGCGATCTGGGATTTCGCCGGGCAGAGCGCGACGAGTCGCCATGTGCCGCATGTGAAGTACACCGGAATCGTGCATCCCGGCCTGATGGGCACGGCCCCGAGCCCACAGTTGCTGGCAACCTGGAATGCGCGGGAGGGCGCGCTGATCGCCACAGATCCCGAACGCGTTCCGCCACTGGCACTTCCACCCGAACCCGACGGCGCCATCCTCGGATCGCTGAGCGGTGCCGACTTCGGTCGCGTCGCCGCGGAGGCTGCGCGAACGGCACCGCCTCGCGAGAATGGCGGCAACCAGGACATCAAGAATCTCACCAAGGGCAGTCGCGTCTTCTATCCCGTCTTCGTGCCGGGCGCCAACCTGTCCTTCGGCGACCTGCATTTCTCACAGGGCGACGGCGAGATCACCTTCTGCGGGGCCATCGAGATGGGCGGTTTCATCGATCTGCACGTCGACCTGATCAAGGGCGGCATGGAGACCTACGGCGTCACCGAGAACGCGATCTTCATGCCCGGCAACACCGATCCGCAGTACTCGGAGTGGATCGCGTTCTCGGGTACATCGGTCACGCTCGACGGTGAGCAGCGCTACCTCGACTCCGACCTCGCCTACCAGCGGGCATGTCTGCACGCGATCGAGTACCTCACGAAGTTCGGATACAGCCCGGAGCAGGCGTACCTGCTTCTCGGCTCGGCACCGATCGAGGGACGGTTGTCCGGGGTCGTCGACATTCCCAATTCCTGTGCGACCGTGTACATTCCGACCGCGATCTTCGACTTTCCGGTCGCGCCCTCCAAGGACGGCCCGGTGCGGATCGACCCGGGAATCGGCGCTCCGCACGCCAGCTTCTAAAGGGCTCGGCCACGTGCACCGCGCGCCGGTTGCCCTACCCTGACACACATGGTGCGTGTCCTGGCTGTCGCCGACGAGGTGGTGGACTCACTCACCTTCGGGGTGGGCATCGAGGGAAAACCCGACCTCATCCTCGGCGCCGGGGACCTTCCCTTCGATTATCTGGACTCTCTCATGATGCTCTGCGACGCGCCGTGCGTTTTCGTTCCGGGTAACCACGACCCAGATCTCAGTGGTTACCGACAATCCAGGACCGGCTGGGTGCGCGCCGGGCTACCGGCACGCGATCCCGGACCGCTCGGAGCGATCAACGCCGACGGCCGCACCGTCGAAGCCGCCGGGCTGCGTATCAGTGGACTCGGCGGCTCCATCCGCTACAACGGCGGCCCCAATCAGTACACCGAAGCGCAACAGCGATGGCGCAGTTGGCGAGTCCGTATCGGCGCCCACCTGCGGCGGCGTCGACCCGATATCGTCTTGACCCATAGTCCTGCCCGTGGCGTCGGTGACGGCGACGACGCGCCGCATCGCGGTTTCGAGTGCCTCAACGGCCTGGTGTCGGACCTTCATCCGGCACTACTCGTCCACGGCCATGTCCATCCGTTCGGCGCACATCCTCAGGACAAGATCGTCGGCAAGGACACCGTGTCGATGAACGTGGTCGGATACTGCCAGTTCGACATCGAGCCCGAGAGCCGCGACTTCACGATCGTGAGGCGACGATATGGCGCGTGACACCGGATTTCCCGACGCCGACGCCGAGAACGACTTCGCCCGCATGCGACGTCAGGCCGAACTCGCCCGTCTCACACACTGGTTCACCCGCCAACCCGCCGACGTCAACACGATCCTGCCGTTCGACGAAGTCGTGCGCGCACTCGGCAGAACCGGCGAGACCAACCTGGGTCTGCAGCAGGTCAACGTGCGTGACATCGTCGGAAGTGTCGACCGGACAAAGGATTTCGACAAGTACTTCCGGCCGACGTCGTCGCGCATCCGGCAACGTTGGCAACGTCTTGCCGCCGCGCAGCGTCGGGGAGAGTCGGTCCCGCCGGTACTGCTGTACAAGATCGGGTCGATGTACTTCGTGATCGACGGCCATCACCGCGTCTCGATCGCGATCGCCCGCCATGTCGAGACGATCGACGCCTACGTCACCGAAATCCACACACGCATCACACCTGACGGCATCAACGCGCCGTCGGACCTCGTACTCAAAGACCACCGCCGACTCTTTCTCGCACGCGTTCCCCTCACGGGAGCGCAGGCCGATGCCGTGCGCCTGTCCGACCCGTTCGCCTACGCCGAACTCGCAGAGGCGGTCGAGGCGTGGGGTTTTCGGCTCAGCCAGGAGGTCGGAGAGTTCCTGAGCAGACCGGAAGTCGCGCGCCGGTGGTTCGGTGAGGAGTTTCTACCGGTCGTCCGAATGGCACGCCGCGCCGAGGTCCGGCCGGACATCACCGACGACGCCGAGCTCTACATGTGGGTCGCGGGCGAGCGCTATCGCCTTGTGCGCAGGCACATCTGGGACGACGAGATCATCGAGGAGCTTCGCGAGCAGTCGCGCCGCCGCCGGCGGTAGTGGTCTCGACAGGCTCGACCAGCGGGTTGGCGCTCGAGCAGCGGTGGTCTCGACAAGCTCGAGCAGCGGGTCGGCGCTCGAGCAGCGGGTTGGCGCTCGACCAGCGGTGGTCTCGACAAGCTCGACCAGCGGGCTGACGCTCGACCAGCGGTGGACGCGCGACCAGCGGAAAACCCCGCTGATCGAGCAGGGCACGAGCGAAGCGAGTACCCGTGTCGAGATCACCTGCGGCGCAGGCTCACTCCCGACTGCTGGTCGAACACGGCGATCTTGTCGGTGTCGAACACCAACTCGGCGCGCGAGTTCTTCGTCACCGCCGACTCCGGCGAGAGCCTGGCGACCATCTCGCCGGTACCGAGGTCTGAACCCGAGTCCGCCGCCAGTTCAGCCAGGGCGTCGTTGGCTGCGCGGCCCGAGTCAATGGTGAAGTAGGCGTACTTGTCCGAACCCATCGACTCGAGCACATCGATGTCTGCGGTGAACGTCGTGCCACGTGCCTTGACCGCCGGATCGATGAGCGAGGCGTCCTCGATCTGCTCGGGCCGGATACCGATCAGCACCTCGCCGTTGCTGCCTTCCTTCTTCGCCTCGGCTGCAATGACATCGTGGTCGCTGAGCACCAATCGTCCCAGCGGCGTATCGATCGCGTCCGCGCTCAGCGTGCCGGGCAGGAAGTTCATCGACGGCGAACCGATGAACCCGGCGACGAACACGTTGACCGGATTGTCGTAGAGCTCGTTGGGTGCGCCAACCTGCTGGACATATCCGTTGCGCATCACCACCACACGATCACCGAGGGTCATCGCCTCGGTCTGATCGTGCGTGACGTAGACGGTCGTCGTGCTCAGTCGCGTCTGTAGACGTGAGATCTCGGTGCGCATCTGGACACGGAGCTTGGCGTCGAGGTTCGACAGCGGCTCATCCATGAGAAATGCCTTGGGCGACCGCACGATCGCGCGCCCCATGGCGACGCGCTGGCGCTGGCCACCGGACAAATTCGACGGCTTGCGGTCGAGGTACTGAGTCAGATCGAGGATCTTGGCGGCCTCGTCGACCTTCTTGTTGACCTCATCCTTGGGCAGCTTCGCCAAGGTGAGCGGGAACGCGATATTCTGCCGGACCGTCATGTGCGGGTAGAGCGCGTAGCTCTGGAACACCATGGCGATGTCGCGGTCCTTGGGCGACTTGTCGTTGACCCGCTCTCCACCGATGTACAGGTCGCCGCTGCTGATGTCCTCGAGACCCGCGATCATGTTGAGGGTCGTCGACTTTCCGCAGCCCGACGGCCCCACGAGGATGATGAACTCGCCGTCGGCGATCGTGAGGGTGAAGTCGTGGACGGCGACAGTGCCGTCCGCGTATTTCTTGCTGACGTTGTCGAGCACGATCTCTGCCATGGGGACTATCCCTTCACCGCGCCGGAGGTCAAGCCGGCGACGATTCGACGTTGGAAGAAGAGCACAAAGATGATGATGGGAATGGTGATGACGACCGCCGCAGCAGCGATGGAGCCGGTCGGCTCCTCGAATTGCGAACTACCGGTGAAGTTCGCGATCGCGACGGGAGCGGTGATCGCCCGCTCGGTCGAGGTCAACGACAGTGCGAGGAGCAGGTCGTTCCAGGCGAAGATGAACACCAGGATCGCCGCGGTCACAACACCGGGCGCTGCGAGCGGCGCGATGACCTTACGGAACGCCTGAAATGGCGTGGCGCCGTCCATCTTTGCCGCCTTCTCCAACTCCCACGGGATCTCGCGGAAGAACGCCGACAGAGTGTAGATGGCCAGCGGCAGAGCGAACGTGATGTACGGGAGGATCAGGCCGAGCCAGGTGTCGAAGAGTCCGATACTGCGCTCGATGTTGAACAGCGGTGTGACCAGGGAGATCTGGGGGAACATCGCGATCAGCAGTGCGGCACCGACGAGCAGCTTCTTGCCGGGGAAGTCCAGTCGCGCAACCGCATAGGCGGCCATCGTGCCGATCGCGACGGCGATGAGCGTGGTGATGAGACCGATTCCGAGCGAGTTGCGCAGCGCAGAGGTGAACGCACTCGTCTGGAAGATCCCCGAGTAGTTCTCCAGTGTGAAGTGCGTCGGGAAGAAGTTGCCGTCGGTCACGCTGCTGGCCGGCTTGAACGACAGGCTGATGATCCACAGCAGCGGAATGATCGCGTAGAGCACGACCAGGATGTCGGCGATCAGCCAGCCGACCCGAGATTTGGCGGTGCGGTTCATGGCGTCCTACCTCCCCTCGTTGTCGGAACCGGGCGCGGCGGTGCCGAAGCCCTTGATGAAGATGAAGGCGATGATCGCGACACACACGAAGATAAGTATCGAAATCGCTGATCCCACACCCAGATTGAACGCCTTGAACAGGTTGTCGTAGCCGAGCATCGACACCGAGTAGGTGTTGTTGTTGCCCGCCGTCAACACATAGATGTTGTCGAAGATGCGGAACGCGTCGAGCGTACGGAAGAGCAGCGCGACCAGGATCGCGGGCTTCATCATCGGAATGATGATGCGCCGCAGGCGGGTCCACGCGCCCGCACCGTCGACCTCTGCGGCCTTGAGTAGCTCATCGGGCACCAGCGCGAGACCGGCGAGCAGCAGCAGCGCCATGAACGGCGTGGTCTTCCAGACCTCGGCGAGCACGATGATCGCCAGTGATGGCCACTGCTGCGTCAGCGGCGCACTGCCGTCCGGCAGAAGATTGGCGAGGTA
Source organism: Gordonia sputi NBRC 100414 (assembly GCF_000248055.1). Lineage (GTDB taxonomy): Bacteria > Actinomycetota > Actinomycetes > Mycobacteriales > Mycobacteriaceae > Gordonia > Gordonia sputi. The sequence goes on from NZ_BAFC01000059.1 coordinate 80,508, forward strand.
GCCGGTTCCGGGTGTCCACGCGTAGTACCACGAGAACGCGGCCGCAACCGTCACGATGCCGTAGGGGATCAGCACGACCGTCCGGATCACACCGCGCCCAAAGATGGTGCGGTGCATCACGATCGCGATCGCCATGCCGAGCACCAACTCGATGGCGACCGACACCACGGTGATGCCGAGCGTGACGAAGAACGCCGTCCACCAGTAGTTGGAACTGAGCACCGTGCCGTAGTTGCTGAACCACGTGAACTCACGCTCGCCCGGCGCCGACAGGCTCGACTTGTTGAGCGACAACCAGAATGCGTAGACGATCGGGTACGCGGTGACCACCAACATGAGGATCACTGCCGGAGCGATCAACCAGTACGCCAGTCGACGTTCCTGCTTCTTGCCCTCACTCACCTCACCGGATCGCTTCGCGCGCTTCGACGACGTCGCGGGTCGCTCCAGAGTCGCCGTGGAAGTCCCGCCTACCGACCTCGCGGCATCCGAGCGGGAAGCCGCCCCGACCACCGTGGCTTGCGCGGCGGTAGGCGTCAGGGGCGCCGACTTCTTCAAAGACGGAGCCCCAGAGGACGGGACCTCAGTGGACGGAACCCCAGAGGACCGAACCTCAGCGGACGAGCCGCTCGACGTCGGCGCGGCGTGCTCGGGTGCGCCCCCGGTGGGCTGCCCGAGACGCTCCGGCGGCGTCCACGCGTCCGAATGCACTGTGCGCCCGTACGATCCGGGTCCGTGCCCGGTTGCCGATCCGTCCGTCGTCGCCGATCCCCCGGTGTCGTCACCGTCGCCGGGCATTGCGTGCCTGCCCCTGCGCTCCTCGGCCGGGTCGTTGCCCGTGCCGTCGTTGCCGGATGTCATGGGATGAGTCCCTCCCCGTTGATCGCCTTCTGCACCTGCTCGGCAAGCTCGTCGACAAGGGTCTCGGGGTCCCAGGAGCCGACCGGAGAGAGCTTTGCCTGCAGCAGCGTCGAGATCGCTTGGTAATCAGGTGATTTCGGGCGCAGTGCAGCATGCTCGGGTTCGAGCTGGAGTTTGATGTCGTCGGCCATCGGATAGGCCGCGCGGAAATCGGGATCGCTGTAGAGCGACGAGATGACCGGCGGGGTGCCCGCGTCGATCGAGTAGAACTTCTGCGCCCGCGCATTCGTCAGACACATCGCCGCCTCGAACGCCAGGTCTTTCTGCTGCGAGGTGTTCGCCACTGCGATATTCAGTCCGCCGACCGTGCTCTTGGCCGGAATTCCTTCTGTCACACCGGGATAGGGAGCGAAGTCGAACTTCTGCCGAACCGCACGGGTCACCGGCGCCAGTTGTTCGTCTGTCGGGGTGTTGTCCTTGTCGGCGAACAGACCGGAATATTGCTGGAGTTCGGTCAGGAACGGCACGCTGCCCGCGGCGGCATTCTCGCGCATCGAGGACAGCACGAACGGCCAGTTGACCTGGTAGATCGCCTTTCCCGTCTCCATGCCCAGTCGCGAACTGGTCTCGTCGCCGTTGGTCAACGACGGATCGTGTCCGGGAGCGGTCGCAACGGCCTTCAGAATGCGAAGCGCCTTCACCGTGGCCGCTCGATGTTCTGGGGTGTCGTTGAGCGTCACCTTGTTCGGGTCGTTGGGATCGACCACCTCGCCGCCCGCGCTCGCGAGTACCGAGTTGAACCAGACCATCAGGCCTTCATATTGCTTGCCCTGCACCATGATGTAGCTCGGCCCGCCCTTGGCAAGGCTGCGGGTTGCGTCGGCCACCATGCCGTCCCACGTCTTGGCGGGCTGGCTTTTGTCGAGGGTCTCGCGCAGAACATCCTTGCGGTACCAGAGCAACTGGGTGTTGGTCCAGATCGGGATCGCGTAAAGGCGTTCCGCGTCATCGTGCTTGGTCTTCCACTTGGCGGTCTCGAGCGGACCACCGAGCGTCCTGCCTTCCACCTCACCGGCGATATTCTCGGGTACCGGCGTCAACCAACCCGCGTCGGCGAACTCGGCGGTCCACACGACGTCCATGCCCATCAGGTCGAGGCTCTTGTCGTTGCCGGAGAGCCGTCGCGCCAACTGCAGGCGCTGGTCGTCGGCAGCCTTGGGCAAGGCCGTCGTCACGATGCGATATTTGCCACCGGACTCCTGAGAACACTTGTCGCCCATGGACTTGATCGAACCGGCACCGTCGGCAGGCGGGTACAGATTCAGGACTCCTGGTTCATGACCGGAACCGCACGCGGACACGATCGGGAGCACGGTGACCAGTGCCGCAGCGGCGACGGCCGCCTTCACCGACATACGTCGCGATCGGCTCCGCCCCACTGCTCGCCCGGCAACATCGCCTGCGGCCCTATTCCGCTGGACCCCAATGCCTGTATCCCTGTTGCCTATATCCGTGTTACCGAAATGCCTGTTGCCCGTATTCCCGTCGTGATCGCCGCTTTCGGCTTGGTCACCGTCGCTCCGCACGCAGCCTCCTCGATGTCGTACGCAGCACAGCGAGCGTCACCGCGCGCCATGGCGTTGGTGGCTACGCTAGCCCGGCGCGGTAGTGACAAGCAACACATTCGGCGCGACCGTGCCAAAGTTCTTCGCGCACGCCGGTTTCACGCGCATACGCACGGGATCGAAGAGTGGGTCAGGGATTGAGGCGGGCGAGCATGTCGCGGGCCTTTTCGGCACTCTTCGGGTCGCAGAGAACGTCGTAGCGTCCGGCGACGAGTTGCATCGTCGACGCGAAGTCACGCTGGCCGCGAGTCGCCGCGTACGGGATCGTCGTCGAGATGACGCCGAAGACGATGCCGCCGACGAGACCGAACAGGATGGGCACCAACGCGTTGCCGCTGACGACGAGTGAGACCAGCAATCCGAAGAACAGTCCGAGCCATGCCCCCGAGACCACACCGCCGCCGATCACCTTGCCCCAGGTGAGTCGGCCGATGACACGCTCGACCTGCATCAGGTCGACGCCGACGATCGTCACGTCCTGGACGGTGAAGTTCTCATCGGAGAGATAGTCGACAGCACGTTGCGCCTCAGCGTAAGTCGAGTACGAGCCGATCGGCCACCCTTTGGGCGGGGTCGGGAGACCCGGGGTCTGCCGACCGGAACTCAACGGGTTGGTCATGTCATGTCCTCCACTCGGCAACTACCCTTACCCACATGGCGTCGGTGAGCAAGGTCTTCGTGGCCAGATTAGTCGGATTGGCGGTCCTTGGTCCTGATGGTGAGTCGATCGGTCGTGTCCGCGATGCCGTCATCGCCGTGCGCCTTCCGGGACAACAGCCTCGCGTGCTCGGTCTCGCCGTCGAATTGGCCACGCGCCGACGGATCTTCGTCCCCATGCTCCGGGTCACGTCCATCGACCCCACCGCGGTGACCCTCAACACCGGAACCGTGAGTTTGCGGCGACTGCACCTGCGCCCCGGCGAAGCACTCGCGATCGGGCAGATCCTGGACACGCGCGTGCGAATCGACGATCCCGACCACGAGGACCTCGAGGGCATCGACATGATCGTCGTCGACCTCGGTATCGAGCGCACCCGTACTCGCGACTGGGTGGTCTCGCGTGTCGCGGCACGTCCGGCACGTCGAGGACTGCGACGCGGCGAAACCATTGTGGTGGAGTGGAATCGGGTGCAGGGACTCACCGCGAGCGCACTCGAGCTACCCGGACAGGGCGTGGCACAGGCGCTCTCCCAGTTCGAGGGGATGCGTGCCGCCGACGTCGCGAACGCCCTGCGCGAGTTGCCACCCAAACGTCGCGACGAGATCGCCGAAGCCCTCGACGACGAGCGGCTCGCCGACGTGCTGCAGGAGCTGCCGCCGGACGATCAGACCGAAGTGCTCGCACACCTCGGCGTCGAACGTGCCGCCGACGTGCTCGAGGCGATGGACCCCGACGATGCCGCCGACCTCCTCGGCGAACTGTCGGACACCGAGGCGGAGTCGCTGCTCGAGCGAATGGATCCCCAGGAGTCGGAGCCCGTCCGACGACTGCTCACCCACTCCCCCGACACCGCGGGCGGCCTCATGACCTCGGAGCCGCTGATCGTCACCGCCTCCACCACGATCGCCGAGGCGCTCGCACGAGTCCGCGACCCCGACGTCACCCCGGCAGCGGCCAGCATGATCTTCGTCGTGCGTCCACCTACCGCCACGCCGACCGGCCGTTATCTGGGATGCGTACACCTGCAGGCGCTGCTGCGCGAGCCACCTGCGAACATCGTCGGTGGCATCCTCGACACGGACCTGCAGTCGTTGCACCCCGACGATTCACTCGAGACGGTCACGCGCTACTTCGCGACCTACAACCTCGTTTGTGGACCGGTGGTCGACGACGAGAACCACCTCCTCGGCGCGGTCAGTGTCGACGACCTCCTCGACGAGATGCTCCCGCGTGACTGGCGCGAGAACGAACCCGAGGACGACGAACCAGAGTCGGCGACGGCAGGCGCCGCGAACGCCAGCGGCACATCAGGAGCGAGTGAATGACGAGCGAGCAGAGCACCCGCCGCCTCGACACCCCCCGCGTCAACCGACGCCCGTCGTTCCACGTCGACAGCGACCTGATCGGCATGTACGCCGAGCGCATCGCGCGCTTCCTCGGTACCGGCCGCTACCTGGCGATTCAGACGGTGATCGTCATCGTGTGGATCATCATCAATCTCAGCTGGGTTGCGCTGCGCTTCGACCCGTACCCGTTCATCCTGCTCAACCTGGCGTTCTCGACGCAGGCCGCCTACGCAGCTCCCCTGATCCTCCTGGCCCAGAACCGGCAGGAGAATCGCGACCGGGTCGCGCTCGACGAGGACCGTGCGCGGGCCGCCCAGACCAAAGCAGACACGGAGTTCCTCGCCCGAGAGCTCGCCGCGGTCCGCCTCGCCGTCGGCGATACCGTCACCCGCGACTACCTGCGAAAAGAACTCGACGACATGCTCGACGACCTCACCGACCGGCTCGTCGCCCGCCTCGAGGGACTCGATGGCTCGACCGAGACCGAGAAGGCGCGGCATCACCCCGAGCGCTAGTACCGCGTTGCGCGTAACTTCACGGGTAGATCACGCGATGACTTTCACATGGTGAACTTTCGTGGAGGTTCCACAATCGGACGCGTGACCCATATGTATGGTGGGTCACAGCCGGAGTGCCGTCGGACATCAGTCGACAGTGACGCCCGGCGTTTCTGTGGAGGCAATGGAGTGTCGATGACGGGTCAGACTCGACTGTTGGGTGGCAGCGATCTCGGGAAGGTCCGAGATTGAAAGCGCCACACCCTTTTCGACGTCGTCGCGGCCCCAAGCGCACCCGACTCCCCGGACGAGCTCTCGCCGTCGGCGCGGGCGGTGCCCTCGTCGGTGTGATGGTGCTCGGAGCTGCGACGTCGAGCGCCCAGGGCGGGGTTCCGGTGGCGGTGCGCGCCGAGCCCGAGAAGCCGGTGGTGCTCGCGGCGGTCGCACCTGCCGAACCGGTCGCGCTGCTGGGATTCGCACCCCCGCCGACCGTCTCGGCCAGTTCCGCCGCTGCGGCGACCGCGGCCGCTCCGCAGTATCGTCTCGCCGCTGACCTGCCATCGGGTCCGCTCGGCATACCGGGCGTCGTGCTCCAGGCGTACAAACTTGCCGCGAACCGCATCGGTACCGAGGAACCACAGTGCAAGCTCCCGTGGTTCCTGCTGGCCGGCATCGGCAGGATCGAGTCGAATCACGCGAGCAACGGGTCCGTCGACCAGTCCGGCAACACCATCAATCCCATTGAAGGGCCCGTGCTCGACGGCTCTCTCGCAGGCAACGAGGTGATTCGTCACCAGGGCGGCTATGCACGCGCGATGGGACCGATGCAGTTCATTCCCAGTACGTGGGCGGCATGGGGAGCCGACGGTAACGGCGACGGCAAGGCCGACCCGAACAACATCTTCGACTCCACCTACTCTGCCGGCCGCTACCTGTGCTCGGGATTCACCGACATCATGACCGACAAGAACAAGGTCGCAGCGGTGTACCGGTACAACCACTCGATGGATTACGTGACCAACGTCCTCGCCTGGGCCGGGGCGTATGCGACCGGCGTGATGCCGACCAACCCCATTCCCGAGCCGAAGCGACCGTCCTCGTCCTCGTCGTCGAGTTCCAAGCCGTCGAAACCGTCGAAGCCTCCGAAGCCGGGCGAACCGAGTTCACCCGACTCGTCGTCGGATTCGTCGACGCCATCGACTCCGACAACGCCGTCGCAGCAGTGTCTTGGCGCGATCTGCCTGCCTCCGGGTATCACGATCCCCGGCCAGCCCGCGCCCAAGCCCGCACCCCAGCAGGACGCGCCGCGCAAGCCAGGACCAGCGACGACGAGCACCCCCGCACTCAAGGTCCTACCGAGGTAGGTGTGCCTCGAGGTCGCGGCCAGATGGTCGGACCGACTGCGTGATCGGTGTCCGGGTGGGCACCCCACCCGTTCTCTACCTGCGCTGATCGCGGCGCTAAGCTGGCGGAGATGACTACCGGAGTTCAGCCAACCGAATCCGCGATCCGCTCAGCGCTGAGCAAGGTCAACGATCCCGAGATCGGCAAGCCGATCACCGACCTGGGAATGCTCAAGTCGGTGCAGATCAACGACGACGCGAGCGTCGACGTCACCATCTATCTGACGACGTCGGGTTGTCCGATGCGCACCGAGATCTCGGGTCGCGTGGAGAAGGCCGTCGCCGACGTCCCCGGTGTCGGCACGATCCGCGTCGATCTCGACGTGATGGACGACGAGCAGCGCACCGAGCTACGCAAGAAGCTCCGCGGCGACAAGGCCGAACCGGTCATCCCGTTCGCACAACCCGGTTCGCTGACCAGGGTGTATGCCGTTGCGTCCGGTAAAGGCGGCGTCGGAAAGTCGTCGGTGACGGTCAATCTGGCGACGGCCCTCGCGCAACGCGGGCTGTCCGTCGGCGTACTCGACGCAGACATCTACGGCCACTCGGTACCGCGCATGCTCGGCAGCGACGCCAAGCCGACGCAGGTCGAGAAGATGATCATGCCGCCGATCAGCCACAACGTGAAGTTCATCTCGATCGGGCAGTTCACAGACGGCAACACCCCGGTCACCTGGCGCGGACCGATGCTGCACCGCGCGCTTCAACAGTTCCTCTCCGACGTCTACTGGGGAGATCTCGACGTACTCCTCCTCGACCTCCCACCCGGAACCGGCGACGTCGCGATCTCGATCGCACAGCTCATCCCCGGTGCGGAGATCCTCGTGGTGACCACCCCGCAGCAGGCCGCCGCCGAGGTCGCCGAACGCGCGGGCGCGATCGCGCTGCAGACCAGGCAGAAGATCCTCGGCGTCGTCGAGAACATGTCGTGGCTCGAACTTCCGGACGGTACGCGGATGGAGCCGTTCGGCTCCGGAGGCGGTGAGAAGGTCGCAGAGCGGTTGACGCGGGCAGTGGGGTCGAGCGTCGACCTGCTCGGTCAGGTACCGCTGGAGACGGCGCTGCGTGAGGGCGGCGATACCGGTGAGCCCGTTGTGCTTTCGGCGCCGGATTCGGCATCGGGACGCGCACTGCGCGCGATCGCCGACAAGCTCGCGGTGCGTCGACGTGGCCTCGCGGGCATGAGCCTCGGCATCGACACGACGCGCCACGGCTGACGGCCACAACGCGCCACAACCGACGCGGTCCCGAGGCTGCGATCAGCGGGGATCGGAAGTCAGGTGGCGTCCCAGTCGGCGACGTCGTGCCGACGCGGGGTCTGGTCTGAGTTCGACGCACTCGTCGTCGAACTCGGAGCGTCCTTGGTCATGGGTACGGGCGCGGAGACCGGCTTGATCGGCGGGGTCTGCGAGTCGCGCTCCACGGTGTTCGACGACGGCCCGCTGGTGAAGATCGACGAGTCGCCGTCGAAGAGATGCTTGGTGATCATCGACTGCGGAGTGAGTCCGCGTAGCTCGTTCAATTGCGACAGCGGCTTACGCAGCTCGTCGAATTCGGGGCCGAAGTCGTTCTTCAGCTGATCGGTGGCGCCCGTCGCGTACTCGCGGGCCTTGCGCAGCGACTGCATCGTCCACGACACGGCTCCGGGTAGGCGCTCGGGGCCGAGAATGACCAACGCAGCGACGAGCAGCACGAGGATCTCACCCCAACCGATGCTGCTGAACATGGCACTTCCCTACTTCTGTCGCCGAAACGTCGCCGCTAGTCGCTGGCAGTGGTGATCGACCCGTTAAAGGTTCGACCATCACGCCAGTAGGTGAACGGCACCCGCTCACCGATCTTCGTCGTGCGCACCGCAACCGTCAATTCGTCGGCGCTTTCGATGCTGCGGCCGTTGAAGGAGGTGATGACGTCGTTCTCCTTGACGCCCGCCTGCGCGGCGGGTCCGTCGGCGACGACATTGCGCACGCCAGCGCCGAGTACACGGTCGTTACGGACCGAGCTCGCGCTCACGCCGATCTGCGGATGGTTGACCTTGCCGTCACGGATCAACGACTGGGCGATGGGGATGGCCTGGCTGATGGGGATGGCGAAGCCGAGACCTATCGAGCCGCCGGCACCCGAGGCGATGGCGGTGTTGATGCCGACCACCTCCGCTGACTCGTTGACGAGCGGACCACCAGAGTTGCCCGGGTTGATCGCGGCATCGGTCTGGATCGCGTCGATCACCGCGTCGGTGTCCGACTCGGCGTCGGGTGGGAGTGGAACCGCGCGGTGCGTCGCGCTGACGATCCCGCTGGTGACAGTGCGGTCGAGTCCCAGCGGCGAGCCGAATGCGATGACCTCTTCACCGATCTGCAGGTTGTCTGAGTTGCCGATCTTGGCAACCGTCAGGTTGGCCACGTTGTCGACCTTGAGTACCGCGAGATCGGTGTGGATGTCGCGGCCGACGATCCGGGCAGGCACACGGTTGCGATCGGAGAAGACAACCTCGAGCTTGGCGCTCCGGTCGTTCGCAGCCATCGAGATCACGTGGTTGTTGGTGAGGATGTAACCGGCGGAGTCGATCACGAAACCCGAACCGGTGCCGTAGGCGCTCGCGGTCCGCACATCCACCGACACCACCGATTTCTCGACAGCCTTCGCGACGCGCGCGACGGCCGATTTCGGCTCTCCCCCGCCGTCTCCACCATCACCTGTCGAGAGTTTCACCGTGTTGCTGTTCAGCGGCGCCGCGACCTCTGCGGTAAACCGGCCGATCAGTCCGCCGACCAACCCGATCAGCAGTGCCAGCACGGCGAGGGTGGCGAGGGCGTACCACGTCACCCGCTTACCGAACAGCAGATCCTTGACGCCCAGCTTCGGACCGGCGACCGTCGGTTGTCTCGCGGCCTCGTCCACGAGTGCCGGCGCGTCCAGGGAGGCGATGCTCTCCGGGTCGCGCCACGGATCTGCGGGAGCGGGCTCGTCGGTCGAGACACCATACGCGGCGAGTGGATCGCGTTGGAGCGTCTCGTCGGAACCCTCCGGCCTGCCGAAGGCTTCGGCCAGCACCGCGTCGGGTGGCGCGATCTGTGGAGCGGGCCCCGACGACGACGGCGTTGTCGCGAAGGAGCCACGTACGCCTGCGGGACGGCCGAAGACCTGCGCGGTCGCGGGAGACACCGGAACGTGTCGCTGCTGGCCGCGGGCCGCAGCGCCGTCGCTGGTGTGCGCGTCGCCGGGCTGGGTATCGCCGCGCTGGGTATCGCCGCTCTGGGTATCGCCGGGTGGCGTCACGCCTCCCGTTGCAGCGGCGTTCTCACGGCTGAACGGTGAATCGTCCGGCTGCGAACGGCGTTGACCGCCGTCCGATCCGCCGGCAGCGGTCTCGTCGATGTCGTCTGCTCCCACGCGTTGGTTTCCGGTACTCAGCGCCCGCGCCAGCGGTTGCGGCGCCCGCGGGCGGGCTCACCGCTGACCGCATCGATCGGCGCAGTGGCGGGGCGAGATGACTCGTGCCCGAAGTCGGCCTGTGCGTTCACCGGTGGTAGGCCCGATGCTGCGAGTGGTCCCGGGGTGGCACAGGGCCCGTGGAAACGTCCATCCGGAAACGGGCTCGCATGAAAGTTGTTGGGACCGAGCGTGCCGGCACTGCGGCCCTGTTCGCGACGGTTCTGTTCGCGACGGTTCTGTTCGCGACGACCCTGTTCTCTGGAGCCCTGTTCGCGATGGCTCTGCTCTCTGCGGCCATGTTCGCGGCGATCACGCACGCCTGTCATGTCGATCTCACGCGTGGGGATCTGGCTCAACTGGCCGAGCAGATCCGCGGGCATCGCCACGGTGCCGGAATCGCGCAGCCGGGTGCGGGCATCGAGTTGTGCGTCGACGGCATCCATGCATTCACGGCACAGCGCGAGGTGGTGGGTCGCCCGCACATGCGCAGTCATGCCCAGCTCGCCGTCGACAAATGCCGCGACGGCCTCGGGTGCGAGATGCTCGGTTGATGCGAATCGACGCGGGCGGGGGCGTCGGAAAGCGGGGTTGGGCGCGAAGGACGACGTCGCGGGCGACCATGTGGCGGGGTTCCACGGAGAACGTCTCCGGCCCCGCATGCCCGGCGATGCAACCACACCGTCGGCGTGCCCGGCGGTGTCGACGTGAGGTGCCCCATCAGCAAACGCCCCATCAGCAAACCCACCGTCAGCAGGCGGGCTGTTGTCGACGTGCGCTCGTTTGTCGGCGTCCGCTGCGGAATCTCGTCGATCCCGTCGGCCGTCCATCATGTGTGATTCACCCCTCTTCACAGGTCGGTCTCCGTGGGCGAACCGGTCGGGTCCGCGAGACGGAGGGCGCTGCGTGCCCGTGCCGGCACCACAGCCTATCCGAATCCCAAACGGCACGACGGTGCCCGGGGTTCCCGAAACGGGTGAAAACGTCAGCTTCCGACGGCTACCGAGCGTCGATTGTCGTGGCCACGAGCCGCGAGGTAATCACGGATCGTCTGCCTTCCCCGGTGGATACGACTGCGCACGGTACCGAGCTTGACGCCGAGCGTCGCGGCGATCTCCTCATAGGACAGTCCCTCGATATCGCAGAGGACGACTGCGGCGCGAAAATCGGGGGTCAGCGAGTCGAGTGCCGCCTGGAGGTCCGGGTCGAGATTGGCGTCGGCGTAGATCTGCTGGGGATCGGGCGTGTCGCCGGGGACACGGTCGTACTCCTCGGGCAGCGCCTCCATACGGATCTTATTGCGACGACGAACCATGTCGAGGAAGAGGTTGGTCGTGATGCGGTGCAGCCAGCCCTCGAACGTGCCCGGCCGGTAATTCGACAGCGAACGGAACACCCTGATGAAGGTTTCCTGCGTCAGATCCTCGGCGTCGTGCTGATTGCCCGACAGGCGGTAGGCCAGCCGATACACGCGGTCAGCGTGCTCACGGACCAACTCGTCCCACGTCGGCATCAAGAACTCGTCGCCGGTCGCGTCGAAGCCTGCGGTCCCCGAGGGGATGACGTCGATCGTCTCGACTCCCGTATTCAGTTCTGCGGTGGTGGACGCCTGGGGATCAGTCATCGCGTGTGGCCGGTTCCCTTCTTTGACTGTCGAGCGGCACAAGTCCGATTCGACACGAATTCGCTATCTTGAACACCTGCGCATCGACGGCTATTCCGACCACCGCGCCCGTGCTGTTGTCTCACCTTCTCCCATCGCGGTGTGGTCGCAGTGTGAGGCGGCTGAGGTTTCACTGAGTAAGTCTTCGCTGAGACGTACTCGCCGAGTAGGTCTTCCCTGCCGAGCACGTCGTCACAGAAGTACGTCGGAGCCCGCGACGATTCGGATGGGTCAATTTTGCGGCGCGTCGACCCCCGTGAACACCCGAATCGGGCGTGCCACTGACATCGAGGGCAGTGCGCGGCCTAATCTCATGGAATGACCGATGCACCCACCGGTACCGATGCCGCTGCCGCGGCCCTGATCGACTACGCCGAATCGGCGATCGTCGAAGACGACGCGCTGGCCGCCGCGCGGGCACGCGCAGAGGAACTGGGGACCGATCCCGTCAGCCCGGCGGTGGGTGCACTGCTGGCGTTGCTGGCTCGCTCGTGCGACGCACACGCCGTCGCCGAGATCGGGACCGGTACGGGGGTCAGTGGCCTCTGGCTCCTCAACGGGATGTCGGGCGACGGGGTCCTCACCACCATCGACCCTGAACCCGAACACCACCGAGCTGCGCGCGCGTCTTTCGCAGGCGCCGACATTCCGCCCGGCAGGACCCGGCTGATCAACGGCACTCCGCGTGAGGTGTTGCCGCGGCTGTCCGACGGTTCCTACGACCTCGTCTTCATCGACGGTCCGCTGATCGACCTCCCGACCTTCGTCGACGAGGCCGTCCGGATGTTGCGGCCGGGCGGTGTGGTCGTCGTACACAACGCCACGGCGTCGGGAGCGGTCGGCGACCCGACGCGCACCGACCCGGTGACGAGCGCAGCACGAGCCGCCGCGTTGCGCATCGCCGACGACGATCAGTTGCTGCCCGTCGTCGTTCCCCTCGGAGGCGGTGTACTCGCAGCGGCGAAAGCCCGCTGACAGGTACTCGCAGCGGCGAAAGCCCGCTGACGAACTCGACGGACTCTCAGACGTCGGTGGAGAAGCGGACGCCGCCGTCGGGCAGTTGCACTCCCGGCCACACGCGCGCGCCGCGCAGTAGTTCACACCGCGCGCCGACCTCTGCGCCGTCGCCGATGACGGTGTCGCGGATGAGCGCACGCGGGCCGATACGCGCACCCTTGCCGACGATGCTGCGCTCGACGACCGCACCCGCTTCGACGACCGAGCCGTCGAACAGCACCGCGCCGTCGAGTCGGGCACGTGGGCCGACCTCGCAGCCGCGACCCACGACGGTTCCGCCGACGAGGACGGCACCGGGCGCAACGCCCGCGCCCTCGTGGACCAACGACTCACCGTGACGGTCACCCAGAGCAGGCGAGGGCGCGATTCCGCGCACGAGGTCGGCCGAGCCCCGCACGAAGTCTTCCGGCGTACCCATGTCACGCCAGTAGGTGTTGTCGACGTAGGCCTGGACGCGCTTGCCTTCGGCCAGTAGGCGCGGGAACACCTCGCGCTCCACAGACACCTCGCGGCCCGCGGGGATCTGCTCGATGACCTCGCGGCGGAACACATAGGTGCCCGCGTTGATCTGATCGGTGGGCGGGTCCTGGGTCTTCTCCAGGAACGCCGTGACCCTCCCGTTCTCGTCGGTGGGCACGGAGCCGTAGGCACGCGGATCACCGACGCGCACAAGATGCAGCGTGACATCGGCCTCGGTGCTCTGGTGTGTCGCGACCACCTGGCTGATGTCGGTTCCGCTGAGCACGTCGCCGTTGAACACCACGATGTCCTGGGCGGTGAGCAGATCGAGCACATTGCGGATGCCACCGCCGGTGCCGAGCGGCTCGTCCTCGGTCACGTAGCGAAGGCTCAGATCGAGCTTCGAGCCATCGCCGTAGTACTCCGAGAACACACTCGCCTTGAAAGAGGTGCTGAGTACGACGTCGGTGATCCCTGCAGCGCGGATTCGCGACAACATATGGGTGAGGAAGGGCAGGCCTGCGACGGGCAGCATCGGTTTGGGCGCCGACAGCGTCAGCGGGCGCAGCCGTGTGCCCTTACCGCCGACGAGGATCACCGCCTGGGTCTTCGACATGTCGACGTCGGCACTGGGCGCGGAAGTCGACGTGGCCGTGCTCGGCACGGTGAATCCGGTCACTGGTCGTGTCCTCTCGGGTGGGTCGAATCATCATCATCGATCAGGGCGCGCCCCGCAGCGCGGACTGCGAGGCGAGAGCGAACAGCGAGTCCGAGCCGCAGGGCGAGGCGCAGCGGTGCGCGCAGCAGTCCCTGGTTGCGATCAGCCTGGAACATGTAAGCGCTGCGATGGTGTGCGGGCAGCATCGCGCCGGGGTCGCGACCTGCGCTGTGGCCCTTGGTGTGAGTGACCTCGGCGCCCGGCACGTACAGGTTGAGCCATCCGGCTTTGCCGAGCCGATCACCGAGGTCGACGTCTTCCATGTACATGAAGTACCGCTCGTCGAAGCCACCGATCGCCTCGAACGCCTCGCGGCGCACCAGCAGGCACGATCCCGACAGCCACCCGACGGGCCGTTCGCTCGGCGCGACGTCGTCGGCGCGGTAGGCCGCCGTCCACGGATTCGACTTCCACACGGTCCCGAGCAGCGCATGACCCGTTCCCGAGACCAGGCTCGGGACACTGCGTGCCGACGGGTACACCGAACCGTCCGGTTCGTAGATCAGGGGTCCCAGCGCGCCGGCCCGCGGCCACCGTGCGGCGGCTGCGACCAATTCGTCGATCGCACCCGGCGACCACTCGACGTCGGGGTTTGCGATCACGATGAAGTCGACGTCGGCGCCGAGTTCGGCAACCGCCCTGTTGATGCCTCCGCCGTAGCCGATATTGCCGCCGGTGTGCACCAACGTCACGTTGTCGTGGTCGCGGGCGGCGGCCTCGGGCGCGCCGTCGCCGGAGCCGTTGTCGGCGATGATGACGCGGGGTACAGCGGAGGTCGCGTGGTCGAGACTCTTCAAGAAGGTCTCCACGTGGCCGCCGGACCAGTAGGTCACCGTCACGACACCGAGGGCAGAAGTCACCCGGTCAGGGTAACGAACGGCAGGCAGGATCCCCGACGTCCCTCCCGGGTGCGTCCTCCCGCGTTCGTCACAGTGGTCTGCCGATCAGCGGAACCTCACTCGTCGCCGACGCCGGGTTCCGAGATCGCCGCGGCCAGCGCATCCCGCCATCCCCGCAGCGGAGTCAGCCCCGCGCCTGCCCAGGACGACGCGTCGAGGACCGAATAGGCCGGCCGCGGTGCGGGCCGCGGGAACTCGTCTGTGGTCACGGGCGATACCCGCGCCGGGTCGGCACCCACGTCCGCGAAGACGGCCTGCGCGACGTCGAACCACGTGGCGGCACCCGTGTTGGTGGCGTGCAGCACCGCCCCGGTCACGGCGTCGTCGCCGACGCGTGCCGCCAATTCCCACAGGCCGTCGGCGAGGTCGCGCGCGTAGGTCGGTGAACCGGTCTGGTCGTCGACGACGGTGATCGCACCGCGCGTCGCCTCGAGACGGCGCATCGTGCCGACGAAGTCGGGGCTGTCGCGGCCTCCGGTGTACACCCAGGCGGTGCGCACGATCGTGGCGGTCGGATCGGCGGCTCGCGCAGCACGCTCGCCCTCGAGTTTTGTTGCGCCGTACACGGTTTCGGGGGCGGGACCGTCGTCGATCATGATCGCTTCGTATGGCGTGGTCCGCGGCGCGGGCCGCGTCTCGCCCTCGGTGGGGCTGCCCGCGGCAGCCCCACCGAAGACGTAGTCGGTGGAGATGTGGATCAGCCACGCGCCGGCTCCGGCGGTCTGCGTCGCCAAATTTGCCGGGCCGCTGGCGTTGACCGCGGCGGCACGTTCGCGATCGGACTCCGCGGCGTCGACGTTGGTGTAGGCCGCGCAGTTGACCACGACGTCCCCGACGTCGAGGTCGGCGAGTGCCCGCCCGACGGACGCGGCATCGGAGATGTCGATGTCGCGCGACGTCAGCGCCCGCACGTGCGGCGGTCGGTGCGCGGAATCGAGCAGCGCCGCGCCGAGCTGACCGCCCGCTCCGACGATCCACACCGTGCGCGCTTTCGGTGCGCTGCCGCTGTCCGATGGTTTCGTACCGACGTCGTCACCACTGTGCATGGCCTCATCGTGCCGCACTGATCCCAGCCTCGCGCACGTGACCTGACACACGGGGTGTCGATCGTCACGTCACGCGGACCTCCGACGACGAGATCGCGTCGGCGTTGCAACCGCGATATTGGGCGCCACTTCAGTAGCCTGACGTCAGTACAACAACTTCAGTAACGTCAACCTCTTGAATAACGGCATTCACATGCGTCCCGCGGGGAACGGGACGCGATCCCCTGAGCCGGGAGCCGAACGCCGGATTCGACGATCGCAAAGGACCTGACCACTCGTGGAGTCACGACCCGAAGGCGCGCGTCGGCGGCCCAGCGGCCCTCGACGCCCAACCTCGGACGCGCACGACGAGTCCCGGGCGGCCCATCCCCGACGCCCAGCCCAGGACGCGCACGACGAGCAACGCGCGACCCGCCCGAAACGACCCCGCCCCGACGGCGCGCCATCAGACGCGCCGCGGCGCGAAGGCACGGGAGATCCGCGCCGACGGAGTACCGGCCAGCGGAGCACGGGCCAGCGGAGCACGGGCCAGCGAACTTCCGAGCGTCAGCGGACCGGCGAGCGTCGGGGCAATCCCGAGGCGTCTCGTCGACAAGGTCCCGACGGACAGCGCCCGCGTACGCCGCAACCGCCTCGGCAAGCACCGACCTCACGCCGGTCCGCCGCGGCCGCTGACAAGGTCGGCGCACCCGCGGAGCCAGGCGTGAAGCGACGGCCTCGGCAGCGTCGCTCCGGAGAGATTCACACCAAGAGCTCGGCCATTCCCAACTCGAGCCCCACCACACCGGACCAGAAGACTCCCGACAAGAAGACCCCGAACCAGGATCCACCTACGCCCGCCCGCGGAACCCTCGCGGCCGTCGGCGGCTTCGGACGCAAAGCCTGGGGGCGCGGACTGATCGCGCTGGTCTCGGTCGCCGTGCTGGTCTGCACCGGGTACGCGTGGAGCAGCGTCAACGGACTGACGTCGAAGATCACCCAGCTCGGGGGCCTCGGTCTCGGCGGAGGCGACGACGGCGCAACCGACATCCTGCTCGTCGGCACCGATTCCCGCACGGACGCCAAGGGAAACCCGCTGTCGTCCGAGGAACTCAAGTGGCTGCGGGCAGGCGACGACATCTCCACCAACACCGACACCATCCTGCTCATTCGCATCCCCAACGACGGATCGTCGGCCACGGCCATCTCGATCCCACGCGACTCGTACGTGTCGGTCCCCGGCATCGGGATGTCGAAGATCAACGCCGCGTACGGCACCACCCGTGAGGGTGCGCGCCAACGAGCGGTCGAAGCGGGCAAGCCGGAAGAGGACGCCGAGCGCGAGGGCACCCTCGCGGGCCGCAAGGCGCTCATCGACACGGTTGCCGACCTCACCGGCGTCAAGGTCGACCACTACGCCGAGGTCGGATTGCTCGGCTTCGCGTTGCTGACCAAGGCGGTCGGTGGTGTCGAGGTATGCCTCAAAGATGCTGTGAACGAACCGCTTTCGGGTGCGCGTTTCAAGGCCGGACGCCAAACCCTCAATGGCCCACAGGCATTGAGCTTCGTCCGCCAACGCCACGAGCTCCCCCGCGGTGATCTCGACCGCATCACCCGCCAGCAGGTCTACATGGCGTCGCTGACGCAGAAGATCCTCTCGGCGCACACCCTCACCGATCCGTCGAAGTTGGACGACCTCGAGAACGCCGTGTCGCGCTCCGTGGTGATCGACGACGACTGGAACGTCGTGCAATTCGCCGAGCAGCTCAAGGATCTCAGCGGCGGGCGCGTCAAGTTCGCGACCATTCCCGTGCTCGACGAACAGGGCTGGAGCGAAGACGGACAGCAGAGCGTCGTGACGGTCGACCCCAATGCCGTGCACACCTTCACCAGCAATCTGCTCAACGACGGTGCGTCCAAGTCACAATCACGACGCGGCGACTACACCGTCGACGTCGACAACGCGGGCACCATCGACGGACTGGCAAGCAATGTCTCGAACATCTTGACCAACAAGGGATTCCAAGCGGGCAAGACCAGCAGCACGCCCGCCGACATCAAGGACTCGGTGATCTACGCACACAGCGCCGACAACCCAGGCGCGCAGTTGCTCGCGAAGGATCTGCGTGCGGTGCGCGTCGAGTCGCAACCAGACCTCGACGAGCATCACCTGAAGTTGGTGCTCACCAACACCTTTGCCGGTCCGGGATCGATCAACGACACCGGACCACAGACGAACAACACACCCGCAAGCGAGCGGGTGGGCAACAACGCCCCACCGATCACGGCGGGTACCAACGGACCGGTGTGTGTGAACTGATGGACTGTGGGAACCGATGACCGACGACACGCTGACCACCTCCCTGCTCGGGCGTATCGACGACTGGGCCCGCCCACTGCTCACCTATTACGACGACCACACCGGCGAACGCACCGAGTTGTCGGGTGCGACGCTGGGCAACTGGGCGGCGAAGACCGCCAACTATCTCGTCGTCGAACTCGGTCTCGCACCCGGCGACGACGTCGTCGTCGATCTGCCCGAACACTGGCAGAGCGCCGCAATCCTGTTGGGCGCGTGGTGGGCAGGCGCGCATGTGCATGTCACTACCGAGGTCGACGCTCCGCGGGTCGCGTTCACCAGCGCCGCGGGAATCGACGAGCACCCCGACGCCGACGAACTCGTCGTCGCCTCGCTCGATCCGTTCGCGCTCGGCGTCGGCGACCTTCCACCGGGGGTCACCGGCTATGCGTCGGCGGTCCGAGTGCACGGCGATCAGTACTCGCCGCCTCGATATTCGGGTCCTGCGCTCGACGGCGCCCCTGCGGCCGACATCCTCTCCACCGCATCGGCCACAGCGTCCGACGACGGGGTCTCCGCACACAGCCGGGTACTCTCGACACGTGAATGGCGCACGGGTGCAGGCATTCTGGGCAACATCATCGCGCCGTTGAGCGTCGGCGCCAGTCTCGTGTGGGTCTCCCCGACCCCCGCCACCGACCTTGCGGCGCGTGCGGCCTCCGAGCGCGCCGACGTCGTTCTCGACTGACGACGACGCCCGTCGAGGTGAACACTTGTTCCAGAGTGGTTCACGGCGGACGCCTCACGCGGCAGAGTGGGCCGTATGCAGCTACCCGACTGGTTGGCCCGCGCCAACAAGAAGATCACCAATCCTTTGCAACGACGCTGGGCGCCCTATCTGGCGCCGTGGGCGATGGTCCATCACGTCGGACGCAAGAGCGGGCGAAACTACTCGAACCCGGTGCTCGCGTGGGTCAGTGAGACGGGCGACGAAGAGAAGATCTACATCATCCTGACCTACGGGCGCGACACCGACTGGGTACGTAACACGCTCGCCGCGGGCTCGGCCGGGATCACTCGAAAAGGCAAGCAGTACACACTGATCCGGCCCACCATCATTCCCGCCGACTCACCCGACCTTCCGCTCGCAGCCGGTCTCGCAGGCCGCGCGTTCGAGTGGGCACTCCAGGGCACCCTCGTCGCCCCTGACGGCCGCGAGGCGTGGTCGACAGGCACGTCGCGGTGACCCGACACACCGCCGACGACCCGCTCTCCGACTTCCACGTGCGGATCGCAACCCACCACGGCACCCCTCGCCGCGTCCACAGCATCGGCGAGGGCCCCGCCGTGATCATCATCGCCGAGAT
Source organism: Gordonia sputi NBRC 100414 (assembly GCF_000248055.1). Taxonomy (GTDB): domain Bacteria; phylum Actinomycetota; class Actinomycetes; order Mycobacteriales; family Mycobacteriaceae; genus Gordonia; species Gordonia sputi. Next base: position 99,780 of record NZ_BAFC01000059.1, read on the forward strand.
GCCCGGTATCAGCCCCGCCGTCGCCGACTTCGCCAGACGGGTCGCGGGTATCGGCGCAACCGCGGTCATGCCGTCGATCTACGGTGTGGACGGCCAGGATCCGTCACCGTCGAATCTCGGGGTCGTCGGGGCCGCGTCGAACATGCTCGGCACGATGGGACGCGCCTGCATCAGCAGGGATTTCACGATCCTCGCGACGGGCAGGACCTCACCCGCCGTCGAGTGGATGCGGGCATTGGCCGCCGAGGAACACCAGCGCTGCGGCGGGCCAGGTGTCGGCGCGATCGGCATGTGCTTCACCGGCGGGTTCGCCCTCGCGATGGCCACCGACGAACGCATCCTTGCGCCCGTCCTGGCTCAACCGTCGCTGCCGTTCGCGATCAGCCCCCGTCGTGCACGATCACTCGACATCTCCGACGACGACCTCGCAACGGTCGTCGGACGGTGCGCACGCGGACTCGACGTCATGGGCGTGCGATTCGAGGGCGATCGGATGTCGCCACCGTCGCGCTTTCGGTTCCTACGCGAAGTCCTCGGCGACGCATTCCTCGCGATCGAACTGCCCGATTCGGCGGCCAATCCGGAATCACCGTTGCCGACACCGCATTCCGCGCTCACCAACGACCTCGTCGACGTTCCGGGCGAACCGACGCACGACGCCCTGGTCGCGGTACTCGACTTCTTCGCCGAGCGGCTCGGGATCACCAAGCCGGTCGCGGACGATCAGTAGCCGCTGATCAGTAGCTGGTCAGCCCAGCTTCTCAGTCGCCGCCGAGCAGCCGCTGACGCAGGGCGGCGTCCTTGTCGAGCACAAGTTGTTCGAGTCCACGCTGGAAGGCCTCCATGCGTGCCCGCAGCACGGGGTCGGATGAACCGAGGATGCGTACCGCGAGCAGCCCCGCGTTGCGCGCGCCGCCCACCGACACGGTCGCCACCGGGACGCCAGCGGGCATCTGCACGATGGACAGCAGCGAGTCCATGCCGTCGAGGTAGCGCAGCGGTACCGGCACACCGATGACGGGCAGCGGGGTGGCAGCGGCGACCATTCCCGGGAGATGTGCCGCGCCTCCCGCGCCCGCAATGATGACCTCGATGCCCTCGCCCGCAGCCGACTTCGCGTAGTCGAGCATGCGCTGCGGGGTGCGATGCGCCGACACGACACCGACCTCGAACGGGACGTCGAACTCCGCGAGCGCTTCGGCCGCGGCCTCCATCGTCGGCCAGTCCGAGTCGCTGCCCATGATCAGTCCGACGCGGGCCCGGCTGCGGATCGGCGGCGACGCCGGCTCGGCTTCAAAAGCGGTGCCGGTTTCAAAAGCGGCGCCCGCCTCCGTGGCGGTGTCGGACTCGGGAGCGGCGCCGGACTCGCCGGCCACGTCCGGCGCAGATGTAGCGCCTGCCTGGGTCGTCCCAGTCTCCGTTGTCCCAGCCTCCGCTGCCGCGGTCTCCGTTGCCCCAGCCTCGGTCGTGTCTGTCTCGTGGTCCACCAGGTCGCCTGTCGTTTCGTCGTTCACGGTCTCGTCGTTCACGGATTCGTCGTTCATGAATGCGGGTCCCAACCGTCCGTCCACTCGGCGTGTGACATCCAGTGCGCCGCGCGCTCGGCACGCTCGCGAACCGCAGCGCCATCCTCGCCCGGCTTCCCCACGATGTTGACATGGCCGATCTTCCGATCGGCGCGTTCTCCCTTTCCGTACAGGTGAATTCGCGCGTCGGGCATGCGTGCCATCAGATGGTGGGTGCGCTCATCCATCGACATCTCCGGCGCCTGTGGTGCGCCGAGGATGTTGGCCATCACGGTCACCTCGGCGCGCGGCGAGGTGTCGCCGAGCGGGTAGTCGAGAACGGCCCGGAGGTGCTGTTCGAACTGCGACGTCACAGCCCCGTCCATCGTCCAGTGGCCACTGTTGTGTGGACGCATCGCGAGCTCGTTGACCAGCAGCTCGCCGTCGGTGGTCTCGAAGAGTTCCATCGCCATCACACCGACGACGCCGAGTTCCGATGCCAGCCGCAGCGACATCTCCTGTGCACGTTCGGCGGTCTCGGCACTCAGATCCGGTGCGGGAGCGATGACCACCGCGCACTGTCCCCGACGCTGCACGGTCTCGACCACAGGCCATGCGCCACCCTGCCCGAACGGCGAGCGCGCGATCATCGCCGACAGTTCGCGGCGCATCTGCACCTTTTCCTCGGCGATCAGGTCGACGCCGGCAGCGAACTGCTCGTCGAACACCGCGAGCGCGTCCGGCCCGTTGTCGACGATCCACACGCCACGTCCGTCGTATCCGCCGCGTACGGCCTTCAACACGATGTTCCAGCCGTGCCGTTCACCGAATTCGACGAGTCGGCCGCGAGCCAGTCCGAGGTCACCTGCGAGGTCGGCGAAATCGGGTACAGGTAGCCCCAATTCGCTCAGCTTCACCCGCATCGCCCGCTTGTCCTGCGCGAACACCAGCGCGGCCGACGGTGGCCGCACCGCGACGCCCTCGGACTCCAGCACCCGAAGATGCTCGAGGGGCACCCCCTCGTGGTCGAAGGTCAGCGCCACCGCACCAGTGGCGGCGCGTCGGAGATCGTCGAGATCGTCGTGCGAGCCGAGCACGACGTCCGCACTGACCTGGGCGGCGGGATCTGTCGCACTCGCGGCGAGCACGCGCAGACACTCGCCGAGCGCGATCGAGGCCTGGTGAGTCATCCGGGCGAGCTGACCACCACCGATCATCGTCACGGTCGGCAAGATGTCGCGTTCGGGAATCGCTCGGGCGGCCGCATCGGGCGGTGCCGCGGCGTTTGCGCCGGTATCTGGATCTCGGGCAGTCACGCGATACATCGTGGCATGGCCGGCGTGACTGCCGCTTCACCGACCATGCAATGGGCATCCACCCACGTCACCGATGAGGTACCCGGTCGCGCCGCAGCCCCACCCGTGCGCCGACATCGCGCGACGTCGACGATGCACCGGCGCCCTGGGGTCGGGCGTTCTCGTGGTCGGCCGCGGGCACCACGATCGCGAACACCGGCGGCCGTCGCGACGTGAGTTCGAGTCGTCCGCCGTCGGCCTCGACGAGTGCTCGGGCGAGTGAGAGTCCGACACCGTTGCCCGCGCCGCCGGAGAACCCTCGGCGGAAGATGTCGGTCGCCACGTCGTCGGCGACGCCGGGGCCCTCGTCGGACACGGTGATGCGCAACATGTCGCCTTTGAGGTCGCTGACGGAGATTCGACACTCCCCGCTGCCGTGCTGTAGCGCGTTGTCGACGAGCACGCTGACCGCTTCCCGCAGCCGACCGGGACCGGCGCTGCGCGCAATCGCGTCGCCGGAGAATGATGCGGCCAACGTGCGGCCCTCGGCGGTGAAGGCCTGATCGAAGTCACCGACAAGGGTCATGATCAGCGACGACACGTCGATGCTGTGGGGTTGTACCGGTTCGTCGCGTGAGGCCGCAACGAGTTCGTCGAGTTCCGCGGCGAGACGCTCAACCTGCCCGAGCGCGGCTTCGGCCTCGCTCACGACGGCCGGATCGTCGTGCAGCGAGAGTTCGTCGAGTCGCAGTTGGATCGCGGTGAGGCGCGATCGAATCTGATGCGAGACATCGCCGACGATCTCGCCCTCGCGTTCGAGCCGCAGTGCGATCTCGGCGTTCGCGTCGCCCAGCGCGCGCGAGACGCGGTCGAGCTCGTCGATACCGTAGGTCTTCCACCGCGACCGGAAGTCGCCGCGAGCCATGGCCTCCGAACGGTCGGCGAGGTCGATGAGAGGGTCGGCGATGCGCCCGGCCGTCACCGCAGCCGCGACGGTGCCGGCGGCCATCGATCCCGCGACCACGAGGCAGACGATGCCGACAGCGGCGAGTTGGTCGCTGCGGACGCTGTCCATCGGGATCTCGAGAATCAACGTGCCCGCAGCGCCGAGGCCGATCGAATCCGACATCGTCGCGCCGGTGATGTCGGCGCCGATCGACGTGATGGCCCGCCTACCGTTGGCGTCCTGATAGCGCAGGGTGAGCCTGCCGTCCTCGGGAAGCATGAGCCGAATCGACTCCGAGTCGATGGCCGCGTTGTTGAGGTGTTCGCCCATCTCCGCCTGGCGGATGATCTGATCGGAGATCGTCTTCAGACGCGAATCCATCAACTGGTGCGCGCTGTCGGCCACCCACCACCATGCGATGACGCTGAGCGGGATTCCCAGCAGCGCGCCGACCGCCATGAGCATGGCGATCATCGTGTAGAGGATTCGACGGCGCACTGGAAGGTCTCTCCCTAGGCGTCGAACCGAAAGCCGACGCCGCGCACCGTCACGATGTGGCGCGGTCGGTCGTGACGGTCGTCGCCGATCTTGCGACGCAACCAGGAGATGTGCATGTCGAGGGTCTTCGACGAACGCAGGTCCGCAGAACCCCACACCTCGGTCAGGATCTCGTCGCGCGACACCACCTCACCGGCACGCTCCATGAGGAAGCGCAGCAGATCGAACTCGCGGTTCGCGAGCACCAGGTCTTCTCCGTTGACGAGCACCCGCCGCCCGCGCGCGTCGAGTTGGACGTCGCCGCCGGTGAGCACGACGTCGACGGTCTGCCGTCGCCGCAGCAGCGCGCGCACCCGCGCGAGCAGTTCGGCCAACCGGAAGGGCTTGCCCACGTAGTCGTCGGCGCCCGCGTCGAGTCCGACGACGAAATCGACCTCGTCGGTGCGCGCGGTCAGCATCAACACCGCGAGCTCGGGACGTTCGACGCGCACGCGCCGACACACCTCGAGTCCGTCGATCTCCGGAAGCCCGAGGTCGAGGATGAGCAACTCATAGCGTTGATCGCGGGCCTGCTCGAGCGCAGCCGATCCCGTCCCGACGACGTCGCATCCGTAGCCCTCGCGGGCGAGCGCACGCGCCAGCGGTTCGGCGATCGCCGCGTCGTCTTCTGCCAGCAATACGTCCGTCATCGCCTGTCGACCTCCACGCGGCGAGAGTACGCGGAGTCGCCGTCGTGTCGGCGACCCTCGTGTCTGTCGGCCAGGTCAAAGCGGTCGCCGAAGTCATCCTCGTGTTCGTCGAGCACCTCGTGATACAGCAGCGAATGCACCCGTTCGACCTGCGGCACGTCGTCGAACAGGAGCGGTTCATCGGACGCCGACTCGATGACCAGGGTGCCGGTGCGCAGCATGCGGTCGAGGAGTCCGTGTCGAAATTCGACGGTGTTGATCCGTCGGATGGGAATGTCGATACCCGAGCGGGTGAGCACTCCCCTGCGGAAGATCACGCGACGGTCGGTGAGTACGAAGTGAGTCGATTTCCATGCGATGAGCGGACGGACGAAGAACCAGACCGCGGCAGCGACCCAGCACGCCGCGACAACGATGTTGAGAATCAGCGCGAGCGTCGTGTTCATCGTCGACGCCCCGATCGCCCCCGCCGCGAGTCCTGCGAGTCCTGTGCACACGATGAAGATCGAGAACGGGCCGATCAGACACTTCCAGTGCGGGTGGTGATGCACGACGACGCGCTCACCACTCGCGAGGTTGTCCCTGGGAAACGACATGAATCTCAGCATATCCGCAGATGAACGGGCGGTCGGTCAACCCGGCCCGGCTCCTGCCGCCCGCTCGGTAGACTGCGTGCACACGACGCGCAACAGGTCAGGAGAACCATGAGCTACCGCGACCCCCGCGACCCCCGAGATCAGGACCCCAGGGATCAGGGAACGGCGCGCTACGAGACCGGCTACTCGCCGCAGTCGCGTGCCTACAGCCAGCCGACCGATCGGTACCAGCAGCAATACGGCAATCAGCAGCCCGGCGACCCTCGCTACAGCTCCGGCCAGTCCGACCCGAGATACGCCGCCGCGGGCTCGTACCCGAACCAGCCCAAGCAGCGTCAACGACCGAACATCAACGCGGGTCTCTACGCGGGCGGCGTCGTGATGACGGGCGTCGTGACCGGCCTGGCCGCCTGGCTGGTGGCGTGGATCATCCGGGCCATCGCCCAACGCGTCAACGAGGCGGGCAATCTCGGCGTCTGGAACCCACTCGCGCAGGACGAGTATTGGTTCGCGATCACCGGATTCCTGTGCGCACTCGCGGGCGGCGCCCTCTGGTACGTCCTCTACCTGACGACCCCGTCGCCCAACCAGTTCTACCGCTGGATCGTCGGGCTACTGATCGCCGCAGCGGTGATCATCCCGCTTGTGCTGTCGGCGCAGATATCCACCGGGATCGGTACGGCAGTGGTGCATCTCGTCATCGGCCTGCCGGTTCTGTCGCTGATCCCCGCAATGGGCGAGAAGAGCATCCAGCGCTGAATCCTGTGGGCGCCGTGCTCAGTCCTGTGCGGGACGCAGGTGCAGCACATCGCCCGCGGCGGCCGTGAATCTCTCGCCGTCATCGGTGCGCACAGTGATCCGCCCCTGCTCGTCGATGTCGTCGGCAACACCCTCGACGTCGCGGTCGCCCGGCAGCGAGAGCCGAACACGACGTCCGAGCGTGTCGCAGCGATCCCGATAACGTCGCGCGACCTCGGCGATGTCGTCGGGCCACGGCGCGTCGGCCAGTGCCCGCAGGTACTCCGCGACCAGTGCGGCAACGTCGACCGGGCGGCCGCTTTCCACCCGCAGGCTCGTGGCCGTCGGCACCGGAAGCTCGTCGGCGGTCATGCCGGTGTTGATTCCGATCCCGACGACCACCACCCCGCCCGTCGGCGCCGGGATGTACTCGGCGAGGATGCCTGCCACCTTTTTCCCGTCGACGAGCACGTCGTTGGGCCACTTGAGTGTGGGACGTACGCCCGTTGCCGACTCGATGGCCGACGCCGCGGCCACCCCCGTCGCCAACGACAACCAGCCCAGCTGCTCGGTCTGATCGCCCGCGTCGAGCGCCACCGAGATGGCCACCTGCCCTCCCGCGGGAGCCGACCACACCCGCGCGTGCCTACCGCGCCCCGACGTCTGGTCGGTAGTGATGCGCACGGTTCCGACGATCCCCGGCTCCCCCGCACGCGCTGCGAGATCGGCGTTGGTCGACCCCGTCGACTCGACGACCTCGATCGTCGACCCCACACCGCTTGCGGGCGAACCGAAGCGTTCCACGATGGCTGCACGCAACGCGTCGGCGTCCTGAGATGGTCGGGAATCCTGTGGTGTCTGCTCGTCGCTCACAGGTATCGAGATTAGTCACCCGAGCAGCGTCGTCGTGGCACACTTCGACACCTCGACGTGGCACCGATCACGAGAAAGATGAGGACGATCTCATATTGGGGTGGTTGACGCGGGCTACCGAGCGCTCGATAGCATCGGCTGTTATGACCTCTGCGCCGCAGCAGCCCGACGCTGCTCCAGACATCCACACCACCGCAGGCAAACTCGCCGACCTGCGCGAGCGCCTCGACGAGACGTTGCATCCGGTCGGTGAGGCCGCCATCGAGAAGATCCACGACAAGGGCAGACTCACCGCCCGCGAGCGCATCACGCATCTTCTCGACGAGGGGTCGTTCGTCGAACTCGACGCGCTCGCCCGTCATCGCAGCACCAACTTCGGTCTCGCAGAACGTCGCCCCGTCGGCGACGGTGTCGTGACCGGGTACGGCACCATCGACGGCCGCGAGGTCTGCGTCTTCAGCCAGGATGTCACCGTCTTCGGCGGCAGCCTCGGCGAGGTCTACGGCGAGAAGATCGTCAAGGTCATGGACCTCGCGATCAAGACCGGCCGCCCACTGATCGGCATCAACGAGGGTGCGGGCGCCCGCATCCAGGAGGGCGTGGTCTCCCTCGGTCTCTATGCAGACATCTTCTATCGCAATGTGCGCGCATCCGGCGTGATCCCCCAGATCTCGCTGATCATGGGACCTGCTGCCGGCGGCCACGTCTACTCGCCCGCGCTCACCGACTTCGTCGTGATGGTCGACCAGCAGAGCCAGATGTTCATCACCGGTCCCGACGTCATCAAGACGGTCACCGGTGAGGACGTGACGATGGAGGCGCTCGGCGGCGCCAACACCCACATGACCAAGTCGGGTGTGGCCCACTACGTGGCGTCCGACGAGGAGGACGCACTCGAGTACGTCCGCGACCTGCTCGCCTACCTGCCGAGCAATAACCGCGCAGATCCGCCGCGGCTGCCCGTCGACGAACCCGCCGCCGGTTCGATCGAGGACACCCTCACCGATGAGGATCTCGAACTCGACACGCTCATCCCCGACTCACCGAACCAGCCGTACGACATGCACGAGGTCATCCGGCGCATCCTCGACGACGACGAGTTCCTCGAGGTGCAGGCCGAGTACGCGACCAACATCCTCGTCGGCTTCGGCCGGGTCGACGGACGCAGCGTCGGCATCGTCGCCAACCAGCCGACCCAGTTCGCGGGCTGCCTCGACATCAACGCATCGGAGAAAGCCGCGCGTTTCGTGCGCACCTGCGACGCGTTCAACGTCCCGATCGTGACCCTCGTCGACGTTCCCGGCTTCCTCCCCGGCACCGACCAGGAATACAACGGCATCATCCGTCGTGGGGCCAAGCTGCTCTACGCCTACGGCGAGGCGACCGTCGGCAAGATCACCGTCATCACCCGCAAGGCGTACGGCGGTGCGTATGACGTCATGGGTTCCAAGCACATGGGTGCCGACGTCAACCTTGCGTGGCCGACCGCTCAGATCGCCGTGATGGGCGCATCGGGAGCCGTCGGATTCGTTTATCGTGCGCGCCTCAAGGAGGCCGCGGCCAACGGCGAGGACGTCGACGCGCTGCGCCTCCAACTGCAGGAGGAGTACGAGGACACGCTGGTCAACCCCTACGTCGCCGCCGAGCGTGGCTACGTCGATGCGGTCATCCCGCCGAGCCACACACGCGGCCAGATCGCGACCGCACTCAAGCTCCTCGAGCGCAAGGTCGTCAACGTACCACCCAAGAAGCATGGGAACATTCCGCTGTGAGCTCACCTGACGACAACACGCCTGCCGACGCCGAAGCCGGGCAGCAATCGGCCCGCTCCGTGTTGCGTGTCGTGAAGGGCAATCCGACCGACGAGGACGTCGCAGTTCTGGTGGCACTGCTCGCCACCGGTGGCGGTGGCGCTCCGGAACCGCACAGCGCGGAGCCGCGCAACGACTGGGGCCGTCCGATCGACCGCCTCCGTCCTGTGTGTGGTTCGGCGTCGTCGTTCCTGCGCTTCTGACGGGAACGCCGACGTGTCCAGCGAGGAGTCCGACGCGACCCGAGCCGGTCGACGCTACGAGGTGATCCTCGGCTCGGCGTCGCCCGCGCGCCTGACGGTGCTGCGTCATGCGGGTCTCGACCCGAGAGTCGTCGTAGCCGACGTCGACGAGGACCACCTCCTCGAAACCATGGCTGCCGAGAATCCGGGCGACGCCGTGACGCGACTGGCCGAAGCGAAGGCCGACTCGGTGATCGCGACCCTGTTGGCCGAACGCATCGACCACGCCGCCACCGACGACGCGCAGACCCTCCCCGACCTCGTGGTGCTCACGTGCGACTCGATGCTCCTGTATCGAGGCACGCTGACGGGTAAACCACACTCTGCGCAGGTGGCGATCGAGCAGTGGAAGCGAGTGCGCGGCGACGAGGCCCAGCTCGTGACGGGCCACTGCGTGGCGCACATCAGCGGACTCGATGTGGTCGGACGTTCGGCGGAGTCCGCGTCGACGGTGGTCCGGTTCGCCGACGTCGACGACGACGAGATCGAGGCGTATGTGTCGACGGGCGAACCGCTCGAGGTCGCGGGCGCGTTCACGCTCGACGGCCGTGGCGGGTGGTTCATCGCGGGTATCGAGGGCGACCCGTCGTCGGTGATCGGCATAGGACTGCCCACCGTCCGTCACCTTCTGCGCCGACTGGACATCCCGGTCGCGGCCCTGTGGTCTCCCAACGCGTCTTCCTAGCACCCGCGCCGGACTGATATCCGGGCACGAGTCGTCCCCGACACGAGTGCCCCAAACGTGTCTAGGTCGTCACAAAACGACTGGTGAACCGCGCCCGCCCAACCGTGCGGACGGAGTGTTGTCGACTAGGCTGAATTTCGCCGTCCTGCGCCGCCCGCGCCGTGGCCCGATCCGAGCTGGAGAATCTCACCGTGACTGTGGAAACCGATCCGAACCCGGCCTTCGCCGGTTACGCGCACCCTGAGCGTCTGGTCACCACGCAGTGGCTGTCCGCGCATCTGGGGGCCAAGGGTCTCAAGATCATCGAGTCCGACGAAGACGTCCTGCTCTACGACATCGGTCACATCCCGACCGCACAGAAGGTCGACTGGCACCTTCACCTCAACGATCAGGTGGTGCGCGACTACATCGACGGCGAGCAGTTCGCAGAGTTGATGCGCAGCAAGGGAATCGAACGCGACGACACCATCGTCATCTACGGCGACAAGAGCAACTGGTGGGCCGCGTACGCACTGTGGGTCTTCACGTTGTTCGGTCACGAGGACGTTCGCCTACTCGACGGCGGTCGCGACGCATGGATGTCGGAGGATCGCGACACCTCCTTCGACGTCCCCGAGTACCCGCGGTCGGACTACCCCGTCGTCGAGCGCGACGACTCGCTGATCCGCGCCTTCGAGGCAGATGTACGCGACTCGCTCGGCACCGAGCCGCTGGTCGACGTGCGCTCGCCGCAGGAGTACACCGGCGAACGCACCCACATGCCCGACTACCCCGAAGAGGGTGCGCTGCGCGGTGGTCACATCCCGACGGCGATCTCTATCCCGTGGGCCAAGGCCGCACGCGCCGACAGCCGATTCCGTTCACGTGCCGAACTCGACGAGATCTACGGCGACCTCGACCCCGCAACCCCGACCATCGCGTACTGCCGCATCGGCGAGCGGTCGAGCCACACCTGGTTCGTGCTGACCCATCTCCTCGGATTCACACACGTGCGCAATTACGACGGGTCGTGGACCGAGTGGGGTAACGCCGTGCGCGTCCCCATCGCGGTCGGCGAAGAACCCGGCGACGCACCCGCGTAGGAATACCGATGGGCACACTCCCCGCATCCCTTGCCGAGATCGTCGACGACTTTGCCGCACTTGGCGATTCGGACAAGGTGACACTCCTCCTCGAGTTCGCGGGCGAACTCCCCGCACTCCCCGACGACCTCGCGACCGAGGCGATGGAACCGGTACCGGAGTGCCAATCGCCGGTGTTCTTATCGGTCGACGCCGCCGACGCCGACGCCGTGAGGCTCTATTTCAGCGCCCCGCCGGAGGCCCCGACGACCCGCGGTTTCGCGTCCATCCTCGCCCAGGGCCTCGACGGCGAATCCGCCGACGCGATCCTCGCGGTGCCCGGCGATTTCTACCACGACCTCGGACTCGACGCCGCGGTCAGTCCACTGCGTCTTCGCGGTATGGCCGGGATGCTCGGCAGGGTGAAGAGCCAGGTACGCAGTCAGACCGGTCATCAGTGAAGTTCATCCAGATCCTCGAGGAGCCGATCGAACCGGGCGGTCTCGTCGAGTGGGTTCCTTCTGTTCCCGGCGGACTCGGAGGCTGGCTCGACGACACACGGCTGACGTCGCACAACCACGAGCAGCATCTGCGCGACGCGTTCGACTACCGCGTGCGCACCCGCAAGGAGGGCGGTCGCGAGTCATGGCTCGGACTGTCGATCCACTTCGACGAACCGCTCTCGATTCCCGCTATCCGTGCCGCGCTGTCGCAGTGGATTGATCGCCACGAGGTACTGCGCAGCCACGTCATCATCAAGGCCGACGGCCTGCACCGGTTGAGCACGCCGCCGGGCACCGTCCGACTCAAGATGGGCCGAATCGGGTGGTACTCCGAGTCCGGTCCGCTCCTCGAACAGATCGCGGGCGCCTTCGACCGCGCGACCGCCCCGATGCAATGGCCCGCCTACATGTTCGCCACCGTCGGCCGCGAATCGTCGTTCACGCTGCTGTTCGCCGCCGACCACTCGTTGGTCGACGGCTACTCGCTGATCATGGCCCAGCACGAACTGATCACGCTCTATCGAGCCGCACGCGACCGCACCGACCCCGCACTGCCCGAGGTCGGTAGCTACGTCGACTTCAGCGCACAGGAGCGTCGACTCGCCGACCAAACCGGAGCCGACCATCCCAGCGTGTCCACCTGGACGTCGTTTCTGAAGACAGGCGCAGGCGACATGCCTGCGTTCCAGACACCGGCGGCGAACACCGCCGTCGACGAGCCGCCCGATCCCGCTGTCGACGTCCCGCAGGAGTCGCTGTCGGGTGTGATCGTCGACGACGACTCGGCGAACCGCTTCACGGCGGTGTGCTCGGAGGCCGGCGGCACTCTGACCGCGGGGATACTCGCCGCGTTCGCGATCGTCCATCATCGCCGCACCGGTGATCGGGAGTTCCGCTGCGTCCTGCCGCGGCACACACGAAACGAGCAGCGGTGGCTCACCGCGCTTGGTTGGTTCGTCGCCGTCGCCCCGTTCTGCCTGGACATGTCGGATTCGCCCACCTTCGACCAAGCGGTGGCCCGCGCAACCGACGAGCTCAAACGCGCACGTCAGGGCGCATCACTGCCATTCCTGCGTGTTGCGGATCTCATCGGCTATCGGGGTGAACCGCAGTTCGTCATCTCGTTCATCGACACGCGCTACGCTCCCGGCGCCGCCGAGGCCGACAGTGGCCGCGCCACCGTGATCAGAAGCCACAGTTACGCCCGCAACGAGGTCTTCATCTGGATCAACCGCACACCGTCGGGTATGCGCTTCTCGGCACGATTCCCCCAAGAAAGCCATGTCGGCGAGGTCGTCGGCCCCACGCTGATCGCCGACCCCGAAGCACGTACCGCTCCGGGTGAGATCGCGCGCGAGGAGGGTCCGGTGCACGCCTACCTGCATGATTTCGCCGAGTTCGTCCGGTCCGTCGGTGACGCAAGCACATTCGGTTCCACGGTGTGACCCCGACCGCAACCGAACGATTGCTCGGTGGGCTAGGGTGAACCGCGGAACCCACCCGATAGACTCGAGTGGTTGACGTCGCCCAGATGACACCCTCCAGGTGAGAGCACAGTCCACGTGACAACACCGCCCAGGCGTGACACCGGTACGACGAAGCCGCACGATCAACAACGAGTGGTGAGACGAGGGGGACGTCGCACACCGGCGGCAGCACCCCGTGAAGACAGCTCAGCACAGAGCCAGGCCCAGGAGATCAAGCAAGTGCCCAGTGAACAAGCGCCCAACTCCACGATCAGCTCCAACTCGACGATCAACAAGGTCCTGATCGCCAATCGAGGAGAGATCGCGGTCCGCGTCATCCGCGCCGCGCGCGACGCCGGAATCCCCAGCGTCGCGGTCTACGCGGAACCCGACGCGAACGCCAAGTTCGTGAAGCTCGCCGACGAGGCCTTCGCCCTCGGCGGTCAGACCTCCGCAGAGTCGTACCTGGTCTTCGACAAGATCCTCGACGCCGCCGCGAAGTCGGGCGCCAACGCCATCCACCCCGGCTACGGGTTCCTGTCCGAGAACGCCGATTTCGCCCAGGCAGTGCTCGACGCCGGTCTCATCTGGATCGGACCGTCACCGCAGTCGATCCGCGACCTCGGCGACAAGGTCACCGCGCGCCACATCGCACTGAAGGCCGACGCCCCGATGGCTCCGGGCACCAAGGACCCGGTCAAGAACGCCGACGAGGTCGTCGCATTCGCCGAGGAGTACGGCGTGCCGGTCGCGATCAAGGCGGCGTTCGGCGGCGGTGGCCGCGGCATGAAGGTGGCCTACACCATTGCGGAGATCCCCGAGCTGTTCGAGTCGGCCACCCGTGAGGCCATCTCCGCGTTCGGTCGCGGCGAATGCTTCGTCGAGCGCTACCTCGACAAAGCGCGCCACGTCGAGGCGCAGGTCATCGCCGATCAGCACGGCAACGTGATCGTCGCCGGTACCCGCGACTGCTCGCTGCAGCGTCGTTTCCAGAAGCTCGTCGAGGAGGCACCCGCACCGTTCCTCACCGACGAACAGCGCAACCGCATCCACTCGTCGGCGAAGGCCATCTGCCGCGAGGCCGGTTACTACGGTGCGGGCACCGTCGAATTCCTCGTCGGCAACGACGGCCTGGTCTCGTTCCTCGAGGTCAACACCCGCCTGCAGGTCGAGCACCCGGTCACCGAGGAGACGTCGGGCATCGACCTCGTCCGCCAGCAGTTCCGAATCGCCAACGGCGAGAAGCTCGAGTTCTCCGAAGACCCCGCACCGCGCGGACACTCCATCGAGTTCCGGATCAACGGCGAAGACCCCGGCCGCAACTTCCTGCCCGCCCCCGGCCCGATCACGGTCTACAAGGAGCCATCGGGTCCCGGTGTGCGCGTCGACTCCGGCGTCGAGCAGGGCGACGTCATCGGCGGACAGTTCGATTCGATGCTCGCCAAGCTCATCGTCACCGGCGAGAACCGCGAGCAGGCACTCGAGCGTGCGCGCCGCGCCCTCGACGAGTTCGAGGTCGAGGGACTCGCAACGGTCCTCCCCTTCGACCGTCACATCGTCACCAACCCCGCGTTCGTCGGCCACACCGATGAGAACGGCGTCGAGACGTTCGACGTCTACACCAAGTGGATCGAGACCGACTGGGACAACCCGATCGAGCCCTACACCGGTGGCGCAGCCATCGAAGAGGACGATTCGGCGCCGCGCCAGAACGTGGTCGTCGAGGTCGGTGGCCGCCGCGTCGAGGTCTCACTGCCCGGCGACCTCGCTCTCGGCGGAGGGTCGTCGAGCAATGGCGTTGTCCGCAAGAAGCCGAAGCCGCGCACTCGCAGCAAGGGTGCCGGTGCTGCCGCGTCCGGCGACTCGGTTGCCGCGCCCATGCAGGGCACCGTCGTCAAGATCGCCGTCGAGGAGGGCCAGGAGGTCTCCGCAGGCGACCTCGTCGTGGTGCTTGAGGCGATGAAGATGGAGAACCCGGTGACCGCGCACAAGGACGGTGTCGTGACCGGCCTCGCCATCGAGGCGGGCGCAGCCGTCACCCAGGGCACCGTGCTGCTCGAGATCAAGTAGCCACCCACCATCCATCCAGTCGGGCCCGACCATGCGGTCGGGCCCGACTGCGTTTCGAGGAGGTCCGATGGAACCGATCGAGATCAACGCGGGCGCCTGGTACCTGCGCGGAGTCCGCGACGACGAGCGGATCTCCGACGCCGCGGCACTACGCGACCTGGGCGTCGACGATCCCGAAGCCTATGTGCGGCAAGTAGATTCGGGTTGGGCCGACGAGTCGTCGTTCACCTGGGCGGTCTGTGAGCCGACGACGGGCGAACTCGTGGCGACAGTGTCGGTAGTGCTCGACGACGATCGCGCGCGGGTCGTCGGAGATGCCCGTGACGGATACGACGACGCGCTCGCTGCCGCGTATCCGGTGGTTGCCCGATTCGCCACGGGAGCACTCGGCGTCACGGTGTCCGACCAACAGACGTGACGAGCATCAACTCTTCGTCAGTACGCGCGCGAGTAGGTTGAGTTGTAGGGAAGTAACGACCTACAGGAGATGGTTCACGATGGCAGAGTTTTCCACAGTCACGGTGCTCGGTGCGGGCGTACTCGGATCTCAGATCGCATTCCAGACCGCGTACAAGGGAATCGACGTCACGTCCTACGACATCAATCAGCAGGCTCTCGACGCGGCGTCGAAGCGATACGACGAACTCGTCGAGACCTACAAGCGTGAGGTGCCCGGTGCCGCCGACGGCGCAGCGGAGGCGGCGCGCAAGCGCATCACCCTCACCGACGACCTCGCGAAAGCCGCTCAGTCCCAACTGATCATCGAAGCGGTACCCGAAATCCTCGAACTCAAGCAGGACACCTACCGCAAGCTCAACGAACTCGCGCCGAAGGACACAGTCTTCGCAACCAACTCGTCGTCGCTGCTCCCGAGCGACCTCGAATCGTCGACGGGCCGCCCGGACAAGTTCCTCGCACTGCACTTCGCCAACCGGGTCTGGCAGTTCAACACCGCCGAGATCATGGGCACCAAGGACACCGACCCCGCGGTCTACGACAAGGTGGTGAAGTTCGCCGACGAGATCGGAATGGTGCCCATCCAGATCCACAAGGAGAAGGCGGGCTACGTTCTCAATTCGCTGCTGATCCCGTTCCTCAACGCGGCCCTCGAACTCGCCGCAGGC
The DNA here is from genome assembly GCF_000248055.1 of Gordonia sputi NBRC 100414. Taxonomy (GTDB): domain Bacteria; phylum Actinomycetota; class Actinomycetes; order Mycobacteriales; family Mycobacteriaceae; genus Gordonia; species Gordonia sputi. Next base: position 115,882 of record NZ_BAFC01000059.1, read on the forward strand.
GGCTACGCCGATCCGCAGGATGTGGACAAGACCTGGCGCATCGCCACCGGATCGCCGCTGGGACCGTTCCAGATCTACGACGTCGTCGGACTGATGACGCCGTACAACATCCTGATGAACGGCGATCAGGGCAACCGCCACCTCGGCGCGTGGCTCAAGCAGAATTACATCGACAAGGGCAAGCTCGGCATGGCCAGCGGCGAGGGGTTCTACACCTACCCCAAGCAGGAGCAGCCCGCCTGAGACCGGTGACCGCCTGGCGCTACGGCTCGTCGATGTCGCGTCCCGAGGCCAGGTCGCCACACTCGACCATCTCGACGATGTCGGCGTGCGCGCGCAGATACGCCGCGGCGCCGACATCGCCGTTCAACGAATCAAGCACTCCCGCAAGGTGGTCGGCTCCGAGATAGACCGGATGTCCCGGGACGTCGCGATACCTCGGGCGTACCACGGCATCTCGTCGACTTCCCGCCTGCCTCAGCACCCTCGCAACCACATCGGCGCCGACGTCCGGCATGTCAACAACATGTAAAACCACGCCGGCGACGTTTTCCCTCGCGTGCGCCCACCCGAGTGCTGCACGCACGCTCGCCGACAGTCCGTCGGCCCAGTTGCCGACGTTGATCGTCGCAGCACCGTCGGGGGCCTCCACCACCGCCGCGCCCATCGTCACGGCCACGTCGTCGCACCCGCCGTCGGCCAGCGCCGACACCGCCGTGTTGAGCCAATCCCCTTGCGCTGCAAGTATTTTCGGCATGCCATAACGACGCCCCGCGCCCGCGGCGAGTACCACGCCAACCACCGGGTCGCTGCCGACACCATCGGAACGGCCCGTGTCGTCGAGGCGTGCGATGTTCACGGAAGCCGATCGTAGTCGCGTGTCCGAGATCTCCGTTTTAACGTCGCGGAAACGTGCACTTTCCGTTGCGCGCAAAGTCGCGCGCGGGTCCACTATCTATCTGCTGACGCGCATCCGTTCGCGCATCGGCGCCATATTCGTGTGCTCGGAACACCACCATCCGTTGGAGGCGATCATGACAACCGAGGCGACGCCGGCGTCCCCGCCGGCGAAGAAGCGCAAGCGCGTACACCCCGTCGATCAGGTGCCGCCTCCCGGCAAAATCGTCGCGCTCGGTGCACAGCATGTCGTCGCGTTCTATGCGGGTGCGGTCCTCGTGCCGCTGCTGATCGCCCGCGCGATCAAACTCGACTCCGACGCACTGACGATGCTCATCACGGCCGACCTCTTCACCTGCGGCATCGCATCGCTGCTGCAGTCGGTCGGTATCTGGAAGATCGGCGTGCGTCTGCCGCTGCTCCAGGGCATCACGTTCGCCACGCTCGCCCCGGTCATCCAAATCGCCAATCAACACGGCGGCGGTCGCGTCGGTCTGCAGACCGTCTACGGCGCGGTGATCGCGGCCGGTGTGTTCACCTTCCTCATCGCCCGTTCTTCGCGAAGCTGATCCGCTTCCTACCACCGGTGGTCACCGGCACCCTGATCACGATCATCGGCGTGTGCCTGATCCCTGTCGGTGCCGGTGACGCGGTGACCAACCCGGCCGAGCATCTGCACGACAACGCCAACTGGAAGTGGGTCTGCTACACGCTCGGCACCATTCTGCTGATCGTGTTGATGCAGCGCTTCTTCCGCGGTTTCATGGCCACGATCGCGGTGCTCCTCGGTTTGGTCGTCGGCACCTTCGTCGCCTGGCTCTGCGGCGACGCCACGTTCAGTTCGGTCGGCGAGGCAGCATGGCTCGGCTTCACGCCGCCGTTCGCCTTCGGCGCGCCGAGGTGGGATCTCGTGGCCATCGTGTCGATGATCGTCGTGCTGATGGTGGTCGCCGTGGAATCGACCGGATCGATCTTCGCCACGGGCGAGATCGTCGGCAAACGCATCAAGAAGGAAGACGTCGCAGCTGGTGTTCGTGCCGACGGCGTCGCCACAATCTTCGGCGGCATCTTCAACTCGTTCCCCTACACGGCGTTCTCCGAGAACGTCGGCCTGGTGCGCCTGACCGGAGTCAAGAGCCGCTGGGTTGTCGCGTGTGCAGGCGTCATCATGATCATCCTGGGCTGCCTGCCCAAGCTCGCGAAGATCGTCGAGTCGATTCCGGCTCCGGTCCTCGGTGGCGCCGCGCTCATAATGTTCGCGACCGTGGCCATCGTGGGAATCCAGACGCTCACGTCGGTCGACTTCACCGATCACCGCAACCTCATCATCGCGGCGACCTCGCTGGCAGTCGCGCTCTACGTGCAGTTCTCGCAGTCGTCGACCCCGACCACCGTCATCGAGAAGGGCGGCGCACACGTCGATGTACCCGCGCTGCCCGGCGTCGACCAATCGATGCCCAACATGATCTTGCAGATCCCGTTCTCAACGGGCATCACCATGGGCGCGATCACCGCAGTTCTGTTGAACCTCTTGTTCTTCCACATCGGACGACGCGGCCCAGCGGTCGCGGGCCGCGGGGCGATCACACTCGACGCGGTGAACAAGATGAGCTTCGTCGAGTTCAACGAGACGTTCGGCGGCCTTGTGCAGAACGTCGACTGGGTGGTCGAACGCGCCTACGAGCAGCGTCCGTTCGAGGACGTTCACGATCTGCGCAGCGCCTTCCAGGAGGCCATGCTGACCGGCAGCGATGAAGAGCAACTCCAGCTCATTCAGGCCTTCCCCGATCTCGGAGCCGAAGACGAGGTCGGAGAGTTGACCGCCGTCGATCACAAGGGGCTGTCGCATCTGGAGGAGACCGAGCACGAGAACGTCGTCGAGCTCGCGAAGGCGTACAAGGAGCACTTCGGGTTCCCGCTCGTCATCGACGCACAGGAGGCCGAGCGTTACGACCGCGTGCTGCGCAACGGCTGGGCTCGGATGGACAACTCCGAGACCTCGGAGAAGTCGTTCGCGCTCATCGAGATCGCGAAGATCGCCAACCACCGGTTCGACGATCTGGTGGCCGACGCCAACCCACTGACGTCGGCTCGATTCAGCCGGCAGCCAGAGCTCTCGTAGGCTGACCGCGTGCGACGAGTCGATTGGCGAGGTCTGCCCAGTTTCAACGAGCTGTCCGAGCGACAAGCGATCGGCACCCTCTATGAGTGCTGTAGCTCGTCGATCTGGGCGTTGCGCGTCGCCAAGGCGCGCCCGTTCGTCGACGACGACGCGCTGTTGGAGTACGCCGATCTGATACTCGCCGAGCTGACCGAATCCGACCTCGACGAGGCGCTGTCCGGGCACCCCCGCATCGGTGACCGCCCCGACAACGCCTCGTCGAGCAGGGAACAGTCCGGGGTCGCAGGCGCCGACCCCGAGGTGCTCGCCGAGCTCAAACAGCTCAACAAGGAGTACGACGAGAAGTTCGGACACGTCTACCTCGTGTTCGCCAACGGACGCCCCGCGGAGGAGCTACTCGCCATCCTCAAGGAGCGCATTCGCAACGACGCGCCGACCGAACGGCGCGTCCTGCGCATGGAGCTCGCGAAGATCAATCGCAGTCGGCTGCAACGGATGTTGACGCCTGCTATCGAATTCGTCGACGACTAGGCTGACCTCATGACCGGTCTGTCCACCCATGTCCTCGACGCCGTCACCGGTGCGCCGGCCGTCGGCATGTCCATCGCGCTGCGCGACGTCGACGGCGAACAACTGGCATCCGGCACCACCGACAGCGACGGTCGCATCTCACAGGTCAACGTCGACCCGCTCGCGCCAGGCACCTACCACCTCGTGTTCGCGACGGCGGATTGGTTCGGCGCCAACGGAATTGTCGGCTTCTACCCGCAGATCGACATCTGCTTCACCGTCGACGACCCGAACCGGCATTATCACGTACCGGTGCTGCTGAGCCCATACTCGTATTCGACGTATCGCGGGAGCTGAGGCTGCGCGCTCGGATGCTCGGACGGCTCACGCGTCTCCGCTGACCGGAGTGTAGGGCGAGATGTCGTAGGCGGTCTGGACCAGGTCGGGACGCTTGCCGTCGTTGAGCGTGCGGTCCCACAACGCCGACACCTGCGACTTGATGTCGTCCACCGTGTGGGCGGGAAGCACGTGTCGGTAGTCGGTGTCGCTGCCGGTGAGCACGTCGAGGGTGACCTCGATGACTTCTTCCGGGTCGAACTGCTCATGCGGAAACGAGAGCTTCTCGTAATCGAAGAGTCGGGTCGACGGATCGTCTTCCCACGACTTCCATGCCTCGAACATCGTGTCGTTGAAGCCGGTCAGGAATGGTCCGGGGTTGATCGTCGCCACCGTGATTCCGTATTCGCTGAGCTCTTGATCGAGTGCGTCGGCGAACGCCTCGACGGCGTGCTTCGACCCGGCGTAGGCGCCGGTGAACGGATCGACGGTGAGGCCCGCGACCGACGACATGAACACGATCTTGCCGCCACCCTTGGCCACCATGGCCTTCGCGATCGGCTGGGTCAGCAGGATCGGCCCGAAGACGTTGACCTCGAACTGCCTCCTGATGTTCGCGGCGGGAATGTCCACCGACGACCCGCCCTCGGAGATGCCCGCGTTGTTCAGCAGGACGTCGACGTCCCACTGTGCGGCCTTGTCCCGATCTCCTTCATCGGTGACGTCGAGCTTCTCCACGCGGAGGTCGACGCCGCGTTCCTTCGCCTCGGCGCGCAGGACGTTGACCTGCGCGATGATCTCGACGCCTGCGATGACGTCGTGGCCTCGCTCGGCGAGGCGCAGTGCGACCTCCTTACCGAAGCCGCTGCCTGCACCGGTGATGAGATACGTCGTGTTCGTTTGTTCAGTCACCTAGTTGGTTCGGAACCGTTGGGGTTCGCGGATTCATGGCGATGGTCGTCTCCTGGGTCACAACGGTCAGGATGACGACGAGACGGCTGCGCTATGCTGCAACGGCAGCTGGTTCGCCCGCCGGGAATTGTGATGGAGCCCCTCCGTCCCGCGCGCGGCGTCGAATCCGACCACCGTCACCGGCGTTCGGATGAGAGGGAATCCGGTGAGAATCCGGAACTGTCCCGCAGCGGTATGTCGGAACGACCGCCGTCACCACGCACTGGGCGAAAGCCCGGGAAGCGACGGCCACTAGGAATCTCGCCTCATGTGAGCCCGCCGACGAGTCCGAAGACCTGCCTCCTGTACCGGTCGCGCCGCGACCGGTGGCTCGCCGCCTCGTGGACCGGGCGCAGGTCGATCAGCGTGTCGTGGTGTCTTCTGCACACCACCCGGGCTCGTCGACTCTCCCTGCATGGCGGTGAACCGTCCACGTCGAATGCAGGAGTTCACGAACTCATGTCCATCAATTCAGCACACACCACCGTCGCCGAGATGGCATCGAACTCGGTTGGCAAGCCGTTCACCGCCACCGTGCCCGGCACGCCGCGGATCGGCCCGCGCCGCGAACTCAAGCGGGCAATCGAAGGCTACTGGGCGGGCAGCGTCAGCGCTGCCGAGCTCGACCAGATCGCAGCCGGACTGCGACGCGACACCGTCGAACAGTTGGCCGCAGTCGGTTTCGACTCGATACCGGTCAACACCTTCTCCTACTACGACCAGATACTCGACACCGCAGTCCTTCTCGGTGCACTCCCCCAGCGGTTCGACGACATCGCAGATCCGCTCGACCGATACTTCACCGCGGCACGTGGCACCGCGGACATCGCTCCGCTGGAGATGACCAAGTGGTTCGACACCAACTACCACTATCTGGTCCCCGAGATCGGCGCCGACACCACGTTCGGATTGCGCCCCGAGAAGGTTCTCGGCGAGATCGCCGAAGCACACGCACACGGCGTCGAAGCCCGACCGGTCATCATCGGACCGATCACCTTCCTGGCACTCGCCAAGGCCAGCGACGATTCTCCGTCGCCACTGACGAGGATCGACGACCTACTCGGGGTGTATGAGCAGTTGCTCGCGCAACTCGCCAAGGCCGGAGTCGCGTGGGTCCAGATCGACGAGCCCGTGCTGGTCACCGATTACGCCGAAGACCTTCCCGCACTGGCCAATTCGGTGTACTCGAGGCTCGGTGCCGTCACCGACCGCCCGGCGCTCTTCGTCAACACCTACTTCGGTGACCCCGGCGCGTCTCTCGCTGCCCTGGCACGCACGCCCGTCGACGCCATCGGTATCGACCTCGTCGAGGGCTCGGTCGACTCGGTCGTCGTGGTCCCAGAACTCGCCGACAAGCTTCTCGTCGCAGGTGTCGTCGACGGTCGCAACATCTGGCGCACCGATCTCGACAAGGCGCTCGCAACCCTCGGCACCCTGTTGGGATCGGCACGCGCGCTTACTGTTTCGACGTCGTGCTCGACGCTGCACGTGCCCTACACACTCGATGCCGAGGACGAACTCGACGACAACCTACGAGGATGGCTGTCATTCGCCGCGCAGAAGTACGACGAGGTCGGGGTGCTCGCCCGCGCACTGCGCAACGGTCGGGAGTCGGAGCGGGAGGCCTTCGAAGCGTCCGCCGAGGCGCTCGCCACGCATGCAAGTGATCCGCGTGTCCACGTCCCGGCAGTGCGCGCTCGTCTGGCCGCAGTCACCGACACCGACGTCACACGGATGCCCGCGGCAGAGCGCATCGCCGCACAGAACTCGCAGCTCGATCTTCCGCCCTTGCCGACCACCACGATCGGCTCCTACCCGCAGACCTCGGCGATCCGTCTCGCCCGTGCCGCGCTGCGTTCGGGTCAGATCGACGAGGCCGAGTACCAGCGGCGGATGCGTGCCGAGATCGCCGATGTGGTTGCGCTGCAAGAGAAAATTGGACTCGACGTACTCGTGCACGGGGAACCCGAGCGCAACGACATGGTCCAGTACTTCGCCGAACAGCTCGACGGCTTCTTCGCCACGGCCAACGGATGGGTCCAGTCGTACGGAACCCGGTGCGTGCGGCCGCCGATCCTGTACGGCGACGTCGTGCGCGCGCATCCGATGACCGTCGACTGGATCACCTACGCGCAGTCGCTGACCAACAAACCGGTGAAGGGAATGCTGACCGGCCCGGTCACGATCCTCGCGTGGTCGTTCGTGCGTGACGACCAGCCGCTCGCGGAGTCGGCCGATCAGATCGCGTTGGCCATCCGCGACGAGACCGTCGACCTCGAGGAGGCCGGAATCACCATCATCCAGGTCGACGAACCGGCACTGCGCGAGCTCCTTCCGCTACGTGATGCCGACAAGCAGCGCTACCTCGACTGGGCAGTCCGCGCATTCCGCCTCTCCACCTCGGGTGTCGCCGACTCGTCGCAGATCCACACCCACCTCTGCTACTCGGAGTTCGGCGAGGTCATCGGTGCGATCGCCGACCTCGACGCCGACGTCACGTCGATCGAGGCCGCCCGCTCCGCGATGCAGATCCTCGACGACCTCAACGCCGTCGGATTCTCGAACGGCGTTGGTCCGGGTGTCTACGACATCCACTCGCCTCGCGTACCGGGCACAGCGGAGATCGAGCGATCGCTGCGCGCGGCGTTGAAGGCCGTTGGCCCGCAACGACTCTGGGTCAACCCCGACTGTGGACTCAAGACCCGCACACCGGGCGAGGTGATCGCGTCGCTAAGCAACCTCGTCTCCGCCGCGACGACCGTGCGTGCCGACGTCGAACGCTGACGTCGGGGATTGACGTCGGGGATTGACGTAGAGCGCTGACGACCAGGGAATCGGCGGGATGACTCCATCTCGTCGATTCCCCGTCGATTGTCTCGTATCGTTTCAGTCATGATCATCGAGGCGCTGGTCGCAGAGATCATCGACCTCGCGGACACCCGCTCCCGAGTGGTCGTCGGATTCACCGGGCCACCGGGGGCGGGTAAGACGACGGTCGCACGTCGGGCGACCCTCGAGCTCGCCGACCGCCTCGGCGACGCACACATCGGATATCTCCCGATGGATGGTTTCCATCTCGCGACACCGATGCTGCACCTCCTCCGCCGCACCGAACGACGTGGGGCGCAAGACACCTTCGACGTCGACGGATTCGTCGCGACGCTCCGCAGGGCCGCCACGCCGGACACCGAGGTCTACGCACCAGATTTCGACCACAACCTCGGCGAGCCGATCGCCGCATCGGCGCTGATCCCCGCAACGGCGAGAATCGTTGTCGTCGAAGGCAACTACCTCGCATTCGACGGCGCGTGGGCGCCCGTTCGTCGACTCATCGACCGCATGTGGTTCGTCGACCTCCCCGACGCCATCCGACATGAACGCCTCCTGGCCAGACACGTCGCCACCGGCCGGAGCGTCGACGATGCGCTCGAGTGGATCAGGAACGTCGACGACCCGAACGCCGCACAGATCAGGGCAACGCGCGCACACTCCGACGCCGGGCTCGACGCCACCACCATCGACTGACCGCCGACTCCGAACCCGCGCAACCTCAGCCGATTTCGATCAGCAGGTCGCCGGGTGAAACCTGCTGCACGGATGTCACCGCGACCCGGGCGACCTTGCCGCCGACCGGCGCGGTGATGGTCGCCTCCATCTTCATCGCCTCGATTGTGCCGATCGCCGCGCCCGCCGCAATCTCGTCGCCGACGTCCACCGACAGCGATACGACGCCCGCGAAGGGTGCGCCGACGTGATTCGGATTTGCCCGATCAGCACGCTCGGCGGCGGCAACCTTGGAGTCGACGGACCGATCTCGTACGGCGACCGGCCGCAACTGACCGTTGAGCACACACATCACCGTGCGCATGCCCTTCTCGTCGGGTTCGCTGATCGCCTCGAGACCGATCAGCAATTCGACGCCCGGTTCGAGCTCCACGCGGTGCTCGTCGCCGTAGCGCAGTCCGTAGAAGAATTGATTGGCCGACAGCCTCGACGTGTCCCCGTACATTTCCTGATGCTCCTCGAATTCCCTTGTCGGACCGGGGAACAACAGTCTGTTGAGGGTTTCCTGCCGGTGCCTGCCCGCCGTGTCGAGTGCGGTGTCGTCGGCTGCACTGAGCTCTTCGACGGGGCGCGGGGCCGTGCGACCGGCGAGCGCGCGGGTACGCAGCGGCTCGGGCCACCCTCCCGCGGGCTCACCCAATTCGCCTCGGAGAAAACCGATCACGGAGTCGGGGATGTCGTAGGCGCCGGGGTTCGCGGCAAAGTCAGCCGGTGCGATGCCCTGCCCGACGAGGGCGAGGGCAAGGTCGCCGACGACTTTCGACGACGGCGTCACCTTGATCAGCCGCCCCAGCATCGCATCGGCGGCAGCGTAGGCCTCTTCGACAGCCTCGAAGCGGTTACCCAGTCCCAACGCGATGGCCTGCTGACGCAGATTCGACAGCTGGCCGCCCGGAATTTCGTGCGAGTAGACGCGCCCGGTCGGTGCGGGAACACCGGATTCGAAGGGGGCGTACACCTTTCGCACCGCTTCCCAGTACGGCTCCAGGTCGCAGACCGCCTTGAGGTCCAGCCCGGTGTCGTGCTCGGTGTGCGCAAACGCCGCGACGATTGCCGACAGCGGCGGCTGACTCGTGGTGCCCGCCAAGGGTGCCGACGCGCCGTCGACGGCGTCGGCGCCCGCGTTGACGGCCGCGAGGTACGTCGCCAACTGTCCGCCAGGGGTGTCGTGGGTGTGGACGTGGATGGGCAGATCGAACTCGCTTCGCAACGCGCGGACCAGCTTGTCGGCCGCGGGCGCCCGCAGCAGCCCCGCCATGTCCTTGATCGCGAGGACATGCGCACCGGCGTCGACGATCTGCTCCGCCAGGCGCAGGTAGTAGTCGAGGGTGTAGAGCTTCTCGTCGGGGTTCGCGAGGTCGCCCGTGTAGCTCATCGCGACCTCGGCGACCGCGCGATCGGTCTCGAGCACCGCGTCGATGGCGGGTCGCATCTGCTCGATGTTGTTGAGCGCGTCGAAGATTCGGAAGATGTCGATGCCCACGTCCGTCGCCTCGGCGACGAAGGCGGTCGTCACCTTCTGCGGGTACGGCGTGTAGCCGACGGTGTTGGCACCGCGCAGCAGCATCTGCAGACAGATGTTGGGAATCTCTTCGCGCAACTGCGCCAACCGATCCCACGGATCTTCCTTCAGGAACCGCAGCGCGACGTCGTAGGTGGCGCCGCCCCAACACTCGACGGACAGCAGCTGCGGGGTCGTCGCCGCGACATACGGTGCGACGGCGAGCATTCCGCTCGTCCGCACGCGCGTCGCGAGCAGCGACTGATGGGCGTCGCGGAAGGTCGTGTCGGTGACACCGACCGCAGCGCGCTCGCGAAGGTCGCGCGCAAAACCGTTGGGCCCCAGGGTCAACAGTCGCTGCCGCGAGCCGTCGGGCGGCGCGAGTAGTTGGGCGCGGTCGAGCGCGGGAAGCTTGTCGCGCGGATACACCGTGCTCGGACGTTCCCCGTGCGGCTTGTTGACCGTCACGTCCGCGAGATACGACAGAATGCGCGTACCGCGGTCAGCCGATCCACGTGAATTCAACAGCCACGGGCGGTCTTCGATGAACGACGTCGTCACGTGTCCCGCGGCAAAGTCGGGGTCGTCGAGCACCGCCTGCAGGAACGGAATGTTGGTGGCCACACCGCGAATGCGGAACTCCGCCAGGGCACGTCGTGCACGACGCACCGCAGTGTCGAAGTCGCGACCGCGGCAGGTCAGTTTGACCAGCATCGAGTCGAAATGGCCGCTGATCTCTCCGCCGAGAACCGCACCGCCGTCGAGTCGGATGCCTGCACCACCGGGCGTGCGGTAGGCGGTGATACGCCCGACGTCGGGCCGGAAACCGTCCGATGGGTCCTCGGTGGTGATGCGGCACTGTAGTGCTGCTCCGCGGATGGCGATCGAGTCCTGACTCAACCCCAAGTCGTCGAGGGACTGCCCCGACGCCACCCGCAACTGCGCACCGACAAGGTCGACGTCGGTGATCTCCTCGGTCACCGTGTGCTCCACCTGAATGCGCGGATTCATTTCGATGAACACGTGCCGACCCTGCACATCAACCAAGAATTCGACGGTCCCGGCGCACGAATAGCCGATCTGCTTGGCGAACGCGACGGCATCGGCGCAGATCCGCTCCCGTAGTTGCGGATCGAGGTTTGGCGCCGGAGCCAACTCGACGACCTTCTGGTGCCGACGCTGCACGCTGCAGTCGCGCTCGAAGAGGTGAATGACGTTGCCCTGCGTGTCGGCCAGGATCTGCACCTCGATGTGGCGCGGATTGATCACGGCCTGCTCGAGGAACACTGTCGGATCACCGAATGCGGTGTCGGCTTCGCGGGATGCCGCCGAAATGGCCTCGGCGAGATCCTCACGCTTGGCGACGCGCCGCATACCGCGACCACCACCACCGGCAACCGCCTTGACGAAGACCGGGAACTGCATGTCGGCGGATGCCGCAACCAACTCGTCGACGTCGGCCGACGGCTCCGAGGACGCAAGCACCGGCAACCCGGCAGCCTTCGCCGCAGCGATGGCCTCGGCCTTGTTGCCGGTCAGCTCGAGTACATGCGCGGGCGGTCCGACGAACGTGATGCCATGCTCGGCACACGCCGCCGCCAGGCCTGCGTTCTCCGACAGGAAGCCATAGCCGGGATAGACCGCATCCGCGCCCGAATGCAGTGCGGCACCGATGATCTCGTCGACGGAGAGATACGCACGGACCGGATGCCCCGGTACGCCGATCTGGTACGACTCGTCGGCCTTCAGTCGGTGCAGCGAGTTGCGGTCCTCATACGGGAATACCGCGACCGTTCCGGCCCCGAGCTCATATGCCGCACGAAATGCTCGGATCGCGATCTCACCGCGATTTGCGACCAGGACTTTCTCAAACATCTCGGGACACAACTTTCGTTCGTCGAATACACGTTGCCCGGGCAGGCACCATCGGGACAGGCACCGCCGTCGTCGTCGACCTTATCCGTAAGTGAGGGTGATACCTCACTTTTGTCTCAAAGTGTGAGAGCGCGCTGCGCGGGTCCTGTGTAGCTACTCAACGGACGGATCAGCGAGTTCGACGCTGCCTGTTCCATGATGTGCGCAGTCCACCCCGTGATGCGGCTCATCACGAAAATCGGCGTGAACGATCCGATGTCGAAGCCCATCAGGTGATACGCGGGGCCGGTCGGGAAGTCGAGATTCGGTTTGATGCCCGTGCGCTCGTCCATCAGCCGCTCGAGTTCGGTGTAGATGCGCAGCCACCGGTCCTCGCCGAGCTGTTCGGAGACCTCGACCAGAGCCGCACGCATCGTCGGCACCCGCGAATCGCCGTTCTTGTAGACGCGGTGGCCGAACCCCATCACCTTGTCCTTGTTCTCCAGCTTGAGCTCGAGCCAGGCGTTCGCCAGTTCCGGGCGGTCGATTTCGATCATGTCGTACATGACCGCTTCGTTGGCGCCGCCGTGCAGCGATCCCTTCAGCGCTCCGATCGCCGCCGTCACCGCGCTGTAGATGTCCGACTGAGTCGAGGTCACGACACGGGCCGCGAAGGTCGATGCGTTGAAACTGTGCTCGGCGTAGAGCACCATCGACTTCTCGAACGCCGAGACGACCACCGGATCGGGAACCTTCCCGAAACACATGGCCAGAAAGTTCTCCGCGTAGCCGAGTCCGTGGTGCGGGGGTATCGGGTCGAGTCCGCGTCGTCGACGCATGTCCGCCGCGACGATGGTCGGCAGGATCGAGAACATCCGCAGCGCCTTGTCGTAGTTCGCGGTGGGCGCCGCGTTGTCCTCGTCCGGGTCCTCGGTGCCGAGGTAGCTGATGACCGTGCGAACGACGTCCATCGGGTGGCAGTTCTCCGGAATACGGGCGAGGACGGCCTGTGTCGACCGATCGAGTCGACGACTCGCCCGCTCTCGCTGCGTGAACGCGGCGAGTTGGGCGTCGGTGGGCAACTCGCCATGCCACAGGAGGTACGCGACCTGCTCGAAACTGCAGTGCGCGGCGAGATCCTGTACGGGATAGCCCCGGTAGGTCAGCGAATTCGTTTCGGGCACAACCTTCGAGATCGCAGTGGTGTCGACGACGACCCCGAGAAGACCCTTGTGAATAGCAGGTTGGCCAACTGGCGGCGCGCTCATGGATGTACCTCCGGCGTGGAATTCAGGGTGAAGTTGAACAGTTCGGAATCGAAGTCGTTGTAGTCCGCGTAGCGCAGCAACTCGTAGAGCCTGCTCCGATGCTGCATGCCGTCGAGGAGTCCCGATTGTGTTCCGGTAGAGGCGATCTCCCGAAGTCCTGACTCAACGGCACCCATCGCGATGCGTAGCGTCGTCACCGGATAGATGACCGCGTTGTAGCCGACGTCCCCCAGTTGTTTCGCAGTGAGCAGGTCGGATTTGCCGAACTCCGTCATGTTGGCAAGGAGCGGAACGTCAACGGCCGCACGGAATCTCTCGAACTCCGAGGCGTCACGCAATGCCTCCGTGAAGATGAGGTCGGCGCCGGCATCGGCATACGCCTTGGCGCGATCGATCGCGGCGTCGAGACCCTCGACGGCACGCGCGTCCGTCCGCGCAGATCACGAAGTTGTCGTCGCGTCGTGCCGTGACCGCTGCCGCAAGCCTTGCGAGCATCTCGCCGACGGGAACGACGTCCTTGCCGTCGAGATGACCACACCGCTTGGGATTGACCTGATCCTCGAAGTGGCAGCCGGACAACCCCGCGTCTTCGAGGGTGGCAACGGTCCGCGCCGCGCTCATGGGTTCACCGAATCCGGTGTCGGCGTCGACAAGTGACGGCAGGTTGGTTGCGTGGGCGATCTGCCCGCCGCGAGCGGCGACCTCACTCAGCGTCGTGAGCCCGACGTCGGGGAGTCCGATATCGGCCGAGAGCACAGCGCCGGAAATGTACACGCCCTCGAACCCGACGTCGGCGATGAGCTTGGCCACAAGCGGCGAGAATGCGCCGGGCCAACGCTGCAGACTTCCCGACGCCAAGCCCGCCCGCAGCGCAAGCCGCTTATCGGTGGCAGGTACCGATGACGAGAACAGCCCCGCCACAGCGTTTTCCGATGAGGTCATCAGAAGATCCCCGCCCCGATGGTCGGCGCCTTGTCGAGCACGACGGACAGCACCTTCGGAGTGAGTGCGTCGAGGCCTCCCGCCTCGAGCGACGCGAGATCGGCTGCCGCATCGAGGAATCGACGCTGCTCGGCCGTATCGATCACGCCGTCTGCCATGGTGGAGAACTTGGCCTCGTACTGCTCCCGAGCGAATGGGCGGGCACCGAGTGGATGTGCGTCCGCAACAGCCAGTTCGTCTGTGATGACCTCACCGTTGCGCAGCGTCACAACCGCTTTCGCGCCGAACGCCTTCTCCCCCGGATCGGTGGAGTGGTAGCGGCGGGTCCACTCTGGATCTTCGACGGTCGAGATCTTGCGCCACAGCTCGACGGTGTCGGGACGATGTGCACGTTCGGGCGCATACGACGCCTCGTGGTGCCAGAAACCGTCCTGCAGCGCGACGGCGAAGATGTAGGGCACCGAGTGGTCGAGCGTCTCTCGACTGGCCGACGGATCGAACTTCTGGGGATCACCGGAGCCCGTACCGATCACGACGTGGGTGTGGTGGCTGGTGTGCAGCACGATCGATTCGATGTCGGCGAGATCGGTGATCCGCTCACGCATCCGACGCGCGAGGTCGATCGGCGCCTGACTCTGATACTCGGCCGAGTGCTCCTTGGTGTAGCTGTCGAGGATCGCCCGCTTGGCCTCGCCCGGACCGGGAAGCGGTATCTCGTAGACCTTCTCGGGGCCACCGAGTAGCCACGCGATCACGCCGTCCTCGCCCTCCCAGATCGGAGCGGGCGCACCCTCACCTCGCATCGCACGGTCGACGGCCTCGATCGCGATCTTGCCCGCGTGAGCCGGCGCGTATGCCTTCCAACTGGAGATGAGGCGCTTCCGCGATTGCCGCGTCGCGGTTGTCAGGTGCAGGGCTTGGCCAACGGCCTGGTAGATCGTCTCGACGTCGAGACGCAACATGGTTCCCAGCCCCGCGGCGACGGAAGGACCGAGGTGCGCAACGTGGTCGATCTTGTGCTCGTGCAAACACATTCCGCGCGTCAGATCGATCTGGATCTCGTAGGCGGTGGCGATGCCTCGGATCAGGTCTGCACCCCCGGCGCCGACGTGCTGCGCCACCGCGACCAGCGGGGGGATGTTGTCGCCCGGGTGCGAGTACTCGGCGGCGAGGAAGGTGTCGTGGAAGTCGAGTTCACGCACGGCCACCCCGTTGGCCCACGCGGCCCACTCCGGGGAGTACGTGCCTGCGACACCGAACACCGCCGCGCCGCGGCCGCCCCGTCCGTGCGGGTGCACGAGCGCCTGTAACCGCGCAGCCGTCACCGGTCGACGGATCACCGACGCGGCGCTGACCGCCGCGTTGTCGATGACCCGATTGATCACCATCTCGGCTGTCTCGATCGGCACCTCGACAGGGTCGGCGGCAACCTCGGCGATTTTCTGAGCGAGATGCTCGGACTGACCGAAGTCGGAGGCACTGCGGTGGGTCCGCACGTTGTGAATGATCATGTTCGCACCGTACGCATCTCGTTCGTCTCCGCATAAGCCCTGGCGAATGCGTATTTTTGCGGATGACTGCCCTCAATTTTGCGAATGTTGTGAACACATGAGGAGTTAGGCTCTGTGCATGGCACACCCCTCTGCCGCGACGCCCGGGAGACTTCTCGTAGGAGCTCGCCTACGCAGGCTCCGCGACGAGCAGGGACTCTCCCAGGCCGCACTCGCACGTCGTATCGACAAGTCGACCAGCTACGTGAATCAGCTCGAGAACGATCAGCGCCCGATCACCGTCGGCGTGCTTCTCGCACTCACCCGCGAGTTCGACCTCAACGCCGACTACTTCGCGGCCGACACCGACGCGCGGCTGGTCGCCGACCTGGCCGACGCACTTGCGACCGCACCAGACGGCGGCGACGTCACGCGCGCGCAGATCACCGAGCTCGTCTCCCGAATGCCCGACGTCGGTCGCACGATCGCCGCCCTCCACAGGCGCCTCGTCGCGGCAGAGTCCGAGCTCGACACCTACCGGGGACAGGCCGCGAATGCGGGCGGAGCGTCGTCGACTCCGATGCCGTTCGAGGAGGTCCGCGACTTCTTCTACGACCGCAAGAACTACATCGACGTCCTCGACCGGGCAGCCGAGGACATGTTCGATCAGCATGGCCTGCGCGTCGGAGGACTCGACCTGCAGTTGGCGACGCTGCTGTCACGCGAACACGGCGTCTCCGTGTCGATCAGCCGTGACACCGACCCCGTCGCCGCCGCGCGCCGCCCCAAACGCGTCTTCGATCCCACTCGGCGCGTCGTCCAGCTCGCGGGTCGACTCACCTCCGGGCAACGCGCGTTCCAACTGGCCACCCAGTTGGCGTTGATCACGCAGAGCGATGTGATCGACGCGGTGATCGCCGACGCCGTCGAACTGAGCTCTGAGTCACGGGCTGTAGCCCGAATCGGACTCGCAAACTACTTCGCGGGAGCATTGTTGTTGCCGTACAGACACTTTCGCGACGCAGCGGAGGACGCGCGCTACGACATCGAACTGCTCTGCGTCGGCTTCGACGTCGGCTTCGAGACCGTGTGCCATCGGCTGTCGACTCTCCAGCGCCCTGGACATCGCGGCGTCCCGTTCATTTTCGTCCGGACCGATCGCGCGGGGAACATCTCCAAGCGACAATCCGCCACCGCATTTCACTTTTCGCGGGCGGGAGGGAGTTGCCCGCTCTGGGTCGTACACGACGCATTCGCCTCGCCGGGGCGGGTTGTCACCCAGGTCTCGCAGATGCCGGACGGCCGGTCGTATTTCTGGCTGGCGCGCAGCACCGACGAGGGGTTGGGCTACCTCACACAGCACAAATCCTTCGCCATCGGATTGGGTTGCGATCTCGCACACGCCGACCGCCTCGTCTACTCCACCGGCATCGACCTCGCCGACGACCGTCGTACCGTACCGATCGGCGCAGGATGCAAGGTGTGCCCGCGACCTGCCTGCCCGCAGCGGGCGTTCCCGCAGGTCGGCAGGCCCATCGACGTCGACGTCACTGTCAGTGACTCCGTCCCGTATCGCCCGGCCCGCACAGGGTAGGTGAGCTCGTGAGTGACAGTCCGACGTCGTTCGGTCCGTCACGCATGCGTCGGCGCGTGTCCCGTCTGCGGTAACGTCGGGCGAAATGATATCGGTTACCAAGAAGCACAGCCGTGCTCGCACGGCTAGGTCACTCGTACTCGGGTACGCGTGGCCTGCTCTTGCTGCCATCGCCGTCTTGGCGGTCACCATCGCAACGGTCGTGGGGCTCACCCTGCATTCGTCAGCGACTGCCGACTCAGCACCCCCGACAGATAACGCCCGGTCGGTCGCGGCCCCGATCATCCCGCGCCCCTCCTGCCCCGAGAAGTCCGACGGAAAGGCCATCGTCGTCGGACTCGCGTCGCAACACATGGTGCTGTGTCTCGACGGCCGACAGATCTCCGACGTCCCTGTCACCACCGGCAGCGTCGACCGTGGCGCAGGCACACCGCTGGGCACCTGGCGCATCGAAAGTCATGACGTCGATCGCACGCTGAGCGGTCCCGGGTACACGGTGTTCGTGCACTACTGGTTGCACCTTTTCGGCGACATCGGATTCCACGACTCGCCCTGGCAGAAGTTCCCCTACGGCGACACGACGGCATACAAGACCCGAGGCTCCGAAGGCTGTATTCACGTGCCCGGCAACGAGATCAAGCACCTCTACGACTGGGCGGGCGACGGCACGCCTGTGACGATCACGGCCTGACCGTCGGCCGATCTGCTTACCTTCCGTAACAATCCCCGCGGTCGTCACGATGTCTGTAATGCGAGATTCGAGTACATCTACCAGGGAGATCCCATGTCGAAGATCACGCATTCACCGTCGACGCGCATCCGCAGGTTCGTAGCGATCGCAGCTGCCACTGCCGCGGCGGCGGTTCCGCTGGCCACAGGCGGCGGACTCGCTTCCGCTGCGCCCGCCCAGCCCGTCGGACACTGCTCCATCACCTATCCCAACCCCAATCTGTTCGCACTGCCGACCTCGGCCACCGCATCGATCACTCAGTCGGGTCGCGGTGGCATCCAGGTACGCCTGGACTCCAGGCCGCTGTCGATCGCCGGCTACCAGCAAAAGGTGACAGTGACGTGGGCAAACCTCCGAACCGGGAAGTCGGGCAGCGTGTTCAGCGACCCGACGCGCGTCGGTGGCCTCACGTCGACGGTCTCGGTGCCACGAATCGCCACCGCCCCCGGCCGCATCGCACTGGTGATCGGCGCCACCAACACCAGTTCGATCAACCCGAACGCAATGACCAACGGCGATTGCAGCACCGAGTACGTGGTTCGCTGACGTCTGCCGACGACCCATTGGCAACGTCGGGAGCCGGTCGCTGAAGGCAACCGCCCTCCCCGACATGCCGGGCGGGCCCGATCGTCGTAGCGTGTCGCTGTGCCCTCAGCAACCCTCATCGAGAATGCCTCCGTGGTGACCGTCGACCCGGATCGTCGGGAATTGACGCGCGCGTCGGTGCTGATCGAGGGCACCACGATCAGCGCGATCATCGAGGCGGATGCCCCAGCGGCGCCGTTGCCTGACGACGTCATCCGGATCGACGGCTCGGGCTGCGTGCTCACGCCCGGCCTGGTGAACACCCATCACCACCTCTATCAGTGGATCACTCGGGGGCTCGCCGCCGATCACACGCTCTTCCAATGGCTGACGACGCTGTACCCCATCTGGGCGGGTATCGACGAGCAAGCTGTGCACACGGCAGCGCTTGGCGGTCTCTCGACACTCGCGTTGTCTGGCTGCACGACGACGACCGACCACCACTACGTCTTCCCGCGCGAGGGCGGCGACCTGCTCGGTGCCGAAATCGGTGCAGCCCGGGCCGTCGGCGTGCGCTTCCACCCGACGCGCGGTTCGATGGACCTGTCCGAGAAGGACGGCGGCCTACCGCCGGACACCGTGGTGCAGAGCATCGACGAGATCCTCGCCGCAAGCTCCGATGCCGTTGCGCGCTGGCATGATCCGGCACCGGATTCGATGCTGCGCATCGCACTGGCACCGTGCTCACCGTTCTCGGTGACCACCGACCTGCTCCGCGAATCCGCCGTGCTGGCACGAGAACTCGGCGTCCGGCTGCATACCCACCTCGCCGAGTCGGTCGACGAGAACACTTACTGCGACGAGCATTTCGGTTGCACACCACTGGAATACATGGAATCGGTCGGTTGGACGGGCGACGACGTGTGGTTCGCCCACGGCATCGAGTTCGCCGACGACGAGATCGCCCGGCTCGCAGCGACGTCGACCGGCGTCGCCCACTGCCCCACCTCCAATGCCCGCCTTGGCAACCACATCTGTCGCACTCGTGACCTCGTCGACGCAGGGGTTCCCGTGGGATTGGGCGTCGACGGCGCGGCGTCGAACGAATCGGCCCGTCTCCTCGAGGAGGCACACCAGGCCGTGCTGATGGCCCGCACCCGGGGAGGCCCAACCGCGCTCACGACCCGGACGGCCATCGAGCTCGCCACCATCGGTGGTGCTCGAGTACTGGGCCGCGCCAACGAGATCGGCTCCATCGAGGTCGGGAAGCTCGCCGACCTCGTCCTCTGGGACCTCACCACGCTCGCGCACGCCGACATCGACGACCCGGTGGCAGCACTGGTTCTCGGCGCCATCCCGCCGATCAAGGCGTCGTGGGTCAACGGCACACAGATCGTCGCCGACGCCGAGTTGCTCACCGTCGACACGACGACCGTCGCGGCCGACTGCGCACGCGAGCATCGTCGACTACTCGACAAAGCACGCGGGGCCCTCACATGACACCTCCTATGGCACGCAGGGGACTGTGATGGACCTGCACACGGTCTCGACCTACCGCTATGCCTACAGCCGCGACGACCTCACCTTGGCGGCGGGCGAGCGCATCGTCGCGGGCGGCACGTGGTTCTTCTCCGAACCGCAGGTGACGTCGAGCGGGGTGGTCGACATCAGCCGAATCGGCTGGGAGCCCTTCGAGGAACTGCCCGACGGCGGGCTGCGGATCGCGGCCACTGCCACCATCGCGCAACTCGCCGAGCTGCCCGCCGAACACGGTTGGCGGGCACATCCGCTGCTCTTCCAGTGCGCGACAGCACTTCTGGCGTCCTTCAAGATCTGGAACGTCGCCACCGTCGGCGGAAACATCTGCCGTTCGTTCGCGGCCGCATCGATGGTGTCGCTCGCGGCGGGACTGGACGGTCGCGCACTGATCTGGCGGCCGGACGGCACCGATTACAGCCTCGACGTCGCCGACTTCGTCACCGGCAACGGAACCAACACCCTGGGCGAGGGAGAGGTGTTGCGCGCCATCGACATCCCCGGATACGCACTGCGCGGCAGAACCGGATTCAGGAAGATCGCCTTGGCAGAGTTGGGACGCTCCGGCGTGGTGGTCACCGGGCGCCGCGACGAGGATGACACCGTCGTCGTCGGGATCACCGCGGCAACGCTATGGCCTACCGTGCTGCGCTACAACGGATTACCCGACGCCGAGCGTCTGCGCTCCGACATCTGGTCGGCCGACGGCTACTACACCGACCCGCTCGGCGCCGCCGATTGGCGGCGCGGGGTCAGCGCGGTCCTGGCCGAACAGATCCGTGACGAACTGGGACGGGACGAACCACAACGGGACACGGAAGGGGCTGCTGCACCGTGAAGTTCGAGATCAACGGCGAGCCGGTTGACGCGAGTCCCGCTGCGGGACAGTGCCTGCGCACATTTCTGCGCGACCAAGCCCACTTCGAGGTCAAGAAGGGTTGCGACGCGGGCGACTGCGGCGCGTGCTCGGTGTTGGTCGACGACACGCCGGTGCACTCGTGCATCTTTCCGGCCCAGCGGATCGAAGGTCGTTCGGTCACAACGGTCTCGGGCCTCGGTACACCCGACGACCTCCATCCCATGCAGCAGGCCTTCGTCGACAACTTCGGCTTCCAGTGCGGCTTCTGCACGGCCGGAATGATCGTCACGGCGTCAACGCTCGACGCCGACACCGCCCACGACACCGACGAACTACAGCGGAAGATGAAGGGAAACCTCTGCCGCTGCACGGGATATCGCGCGATCCGCCAGGCGATCCGGCAGGGCGTCGACGCCGCACAGCCCGCCGATCCCCCCGCCAGCCAACCCGCTGGTCGAGCAGACTCCACCGCTGGTCGAGCAGACACGAGCAACGCGTCCCCCGCTGGTCGAGCAGACGCGAGGAACGAGCGTCGTGTCGAGACCACCTCCCCCGCGATCGGCGCGTCGCTCACGCCGCCCGCGGGCCGCCGGGTTGTCACCGGAACCGAGCCGTACACCTTCGACGTCGCAGTCCCCGGAACCCGCTACCTGCGAGTGCTCACCTCGCCACACCCGCACGCCCGGATCGTCTCGATCGACACGTCCGCGGCGCAGGCTCTTCCCGGCGTCGCGCTCGTCCTCACCCACGAGAACGTCAGTACGCGAAGGTTTTCCACCGCGAGGCACGAGTCGCGTGCCGACGATCCGGACGACACACTCGTCCTCGACTCCGTGGTGCGGTTCGTCGGGCAGCGGGTGGCGGCAGTGGTCGCCGACACCGCCGGAATCGCCGAGGAAGCGTGCCGCCTGATCGACGTCGAGTACGAGCTCCTGCCCGGCGTCTTCGATCCCGAGGAAGCACGACGTCCCGGCGCCCCACTGGTCCACCCCGAACGCACCCCCGAGGACCGCGTGTTCGAGGCAGAGCGCAACGTCATCTCCTCGTTCCACGAGGGATTCGGTGGCGACGTCGACGCCACGCTCGCGGACTCTGCCGTCACCGTAGGCGGAACCTGGCAGACTGCACGAGTTTCCCACGCACAGTTGGAGACCCACGGCTCCATCGGCTGGCTCGACGACGACGGCCGACTCGTGATCCGCACCAGCACGCAGGTGCCGTTCCTGGTACGCGACGAACTCGCGCTTTTGCTCGACCTTCCCGCAGATCGCATCCGCGTGTTCAGCGCCCGCGTCGGCGGCGGATTCGGCGGCAAGCAGGAGCTACTCACCGAAGACCTGGTGGCGATCGCGGTGCTACGCACCGGAATGCCCGTTGCGTACGAGATGTCGCGGACCGACGAGATGACCCGCACCACCTATCGTCATCCCTTCCGTGTCGCAGTCGATCTCGGCGCCGACGCGGACGGCCGACTGCGTGCGATGAAGGTCGACGTTCTCTCAGACACGGGCGCGTACGGCAATCACTCCATGGGTGTCATGTTCCACGCGTGCGCCGAGTCGGTCTCGGTGTACAACTGCCCGGTCAAGCGGATCGACGCCGAGGTGGTCTACACCAACAACCCACCGTCTGGTGCGTTCCGCGGCTACGGCCTCGGGCAGGTGATCCTCGCCGTCGAATCCGCCATGGACGAACTCGCGATTGCCCTCGACATCGATCCGTTCGAGCTGCGTCGACTCAACGCGGTCCGCGACGGCGATCCGCTTCTCATCGCGCACCCCGAACCCGAGGACGACCTGATCTACGGGAGCTACGGGCTCGACCAGTGCCTCGACCTCGCCCAGACAGCACTACGCCGCGGCAATGATGTCGCTGCGCCAGAAGGTGATTCGTGGCGGATCGGCGAGGGCATGGCCATTGCCGCGATCGCCACCATGGCTCCGCGCGGCCATTTCTCGACCGTCACCGTCGGTGTCGACACCGACGGGAGCTACCACGTCGGTGTGGGCACGGCCGAGTTCGGCAACGGCACGACGACGGTGCTCACCCAGATCGTCGCCGAAGCGTTGGGCACCGTACCGTCGCGAATCGTGTTGGCACACGGCGACACCGACGCAGCGATCTACGACACCGGCGCCTTTGCGTCGGCAGGCATCACGGTCGCCGGAAAGGCAACCTATGGCGCAGCACTCGCGCTGCGTACGGTCCTGCTCGACGCGGCGTCGTCGATCACCGCAACGGCACCCGACGCCATCCGGTTGGTCCCCGACGGCGCACTCGTCGGTGAACGACTCGTGAGCTTCGACGAACTCATCGACACCGTCGACGCTGCGCACCGCGTGGGCGACCGCGTGGTCGCCACCGGTTCCGAGAGCGGCGCGCTGCGCTCGATTGCGTTCAACGTGCACGCTTTTCGGGTAGCCGTCGACACCGCGACCGGCAACGTTCGCATCCTGCAGTCCGTCCAGTCAGCCGACGCGGGCACGGTGATGAACCCGCAACAGTGTCGCGGCCAGGTGGAAGGTGGTGTGGCGCAGGCGATCGGATCGTCGTTGTATGAGGAGATCATGCTCGACGGCAAGGGCGTGCCGATCACACCCGTGTTCCGCACCTATCGGGTGCCGCAGATGGCCGATGTCCCCGAGACCGAGGTCTACTTCGCCGACACCGCCGACGAACTCGGCCCGTATGGCGCGAAGTCGATGAGCGAGTCACCCTACAACCCGGTGGCCCCCGCTCTTGCCAACGCGATCCGGCGGGCGATCGGCGAGCGCCCGTACGAGCTGCCGATGTCGCGTGATCGGGTGTGGCGCCTGCTCCAGTGACGATTGGCATTCCAGACGCGGCCCGAGCGTGTGGACGCAGCTGGTGTATCAGCCGCGCGTCTGCCAACTCGAGCCGCGTCTGGGATCTGAGTCGGGTCAGCCGACGGTCGCACAGTTTCGGTGACCCGAACTTTTTGATTCGCCCGTGTTGAACTCGACGTCGAGCTGTGCGAGATTGGTCAGGTGAGCACGGTCGAAGAGCGCGAGCAGCCGGAGCCGACCGAGGCCCGCCGACGCATACGTCGTCCGCGTGCGCTGTTGCGCAACGTCGCACTACTCGGCCCCGCCTTCGTCGCCGCGATCGCCTACGTCGACCCGGGCAACGTCGCAGCCAACATCACCGCAGGGTCCCGATACGGGTTTCTGCTGGTCTGGGTGCTGGTGCTGGCCAACGTCATCGCCATGCTGATTCAGTACCAGTCGGCGAAGCTCGGCATCGTCACCGGCAAGGGACTGCCCGCCCTGATCGGGGCGCGGATGGGTCGTCGTTCTCGACTCGCGTTCTGGGCACAGGCCGAGGCCGTCGCAGTGGCAACCGACCTCGCGGAGGTGCTCGGCGGGGCCATCGCACTGCATCTGCTGTTCGGACTGCCACTCGTCCTCGGCGGCGTGATCGTCGGCGTGGTGTCTCTCCTGATGCTGCTTCTGCAGAATGCGCGCCAACAACACGTTTTCGAACGGGTCATCCTTGGCATGCTCGCGATCATCGTCGTGGGATTCCTCGCAGGCCTCGTCGTCGAACCGCCGCCCGCCGGAGAGGTTCTCGGTGGGCTCGTGCCCCGCCTGCAGGGCCCCGAGACAGTGCTGCTCGCCGCGTCCATGCTCGGCGCGACTGTGATGCCGCACGCGATCTACGTCCACTCCTCACTGGTCGTCGACCGACACGGCATCAGCTCGTCGCCGTCGCGAAAGCGGCGCCTGATCAGGGTGACGCGGTGGGATGTCGTCATCGCTCTCATCGTGGCAGGCGCCGTGAACATCGCACTGCTGTTGCTCGCGGCCACCAACCTCCGCGGCAAGGAGGGCACCGACACCATCGAGGGAGCCTACGACGCCGTCCGCGACTCCCTCGGCCCCTCGGTGGCGACCATCTTCGCAATCGGCCTGCTGGCCAGCGGGCTCGCAGCGACCTCTGTCGGTTCGTCGGCGGGCTCGGCGATCATGGACGGCCTACTGCACGTTCGGGTTCCTCTCGTGGTGCGCAGACTCGTCACGCTCATTCCCGCGCTCGTCGTGCTCGCTGTCGGTGTGGACCCAAGCTGGGCGCTGGTGATCAGTCAGGTGGTGCTGAGCTTCGGAATCCCGTTCGCGATCATCCCCCTCGGCCGACTCACCGCCGACCGCGGGCTCATGGGCGAGTACGCCGATGGGTGGCCGCTGCGCATCGGAGCCGCGGTGTCGTCGGTGCTCATCGTCGTGCTGAACCTTGCCCTCATCGTGCTGCTGATCATCGGCGCGTGAGCATCAGCAGCACCGCGTGTTGTCATCGGCGCCACATGGGACTTCTCTATTCCGACATCTCGGCTCCACATGTCGTCCGTCACGTTGACATCACCGGCCAGCACGGCTATCACTGATATGCACTCGACCGACCGGGTGCGAATGCGCTTGCAGGGAGGTGAGATCCGAATGCCATCTGGTGACAGTTCTTCTGACAGAACATCGTTCGAATCGTGCCCTCCCCTCGCTCGTCACAGGTGAGCCGACGCCGCGCGTATCGCGTGCGGTACCGCGGCCGTGTGCGGGTTGGGGAACCCTGACCCCAAGGCGGTCCTCATGTCCATCACCGCACTCGACATCTTTGCCCGTATCTCCGTAGCACTGCTATGTGGAGCCGCGATCGGCTTCGAACGCCAGTGGCGTTCTCGCACAGCGGGTCTGCGAACGAACGCACTCGTCGCGCTCGGAGCGGCCCTGTTCGTCGCGATGGGGGCATTCAGCTTTCACGGTCCAGACGCCGACCCGACTCGCGTTGCTGCCCAGATCGTTTCCGGTATCGGCTTTCTCGGTGCAGGCGTGATCATGAAGCAGGGCGCGTCGATCTCCGGTCTCAACACAGCGGCGACACTGTGGGCGTCGGCCGCTGTCGGCGCTCTCGCCGGCGGCGGACTCCTCCTCGTCGCCATCGCGGGCACGGCAACCGTGATGCTCGCGAATACGCTGCTCCGACCCCTCGGTAGGCTGATCGACCGCCACCCCGGCGACACCGGCCGTGAATCGCCCTCCGCGAACTACATTTTCGAGGTCACCTGTCCACAAGCGGCCGAAACCACCGTGCGCGCAATGGTGTTCGACGCCGTGCACCGTCCGGAGCTGACCGTACGGTCCATCGCCGCGACCGACGACGAAAACGGGATCGTGACGATCACCGCGCATGTGTTCAGCGCCGAGCGCAACGACCGCGACATCGAAGACGCTCTCGCGACGGTGGTGCGCGCCGAACCGGTGACGTCGGTGCGCTGGTCGGCGAGCGCCGAACCGAGCGCCGACTGAGAGACGAGCGCCGACTGAGAGACGAGCGCCGACTGACGAGCACGCACGGATTCCCTGTCCGGATGGACAGGGATTCCGCTGCTCTTCTGGTCTGATCATCTTTTCATCTGAGCAGGTGGACTTGTTCAGACGTGATATGGCGCACAGAGTGGATCGTGAATCACCGGTTACGTCACAAGGAGATCGCCACATGGCCATCGAGCTCAATCAGATCTGGGACTTCCCGATCAAGGACTTCCACCCGTTCCCCAATGCCAAGCTCGGCGTCGGCGCGCACGACATGCTCGGCGTTGAAGCAAAAAACCTGGGGATGACCCGCGTCCTGCTCATGACCACGGGATTGCGTGGCTCGGGGATCATCGAGGAACTCGTCGGCAAGATCGAGTACCAGGGTGTCGACGTCGTTCTCTACGACAAGGTCGAGTCCAACCCCAAGGACTACAACTGCATGGACGCCGCGGCGCTCTACCAGTCCGAGAAGTGCGACGGGATCATCTCGGTCGGTGGTGGTTCAAGCCACGATGCCGCCAAGGGCGCACGCATGGTGATCGCCCACGACGGCCGCAACATCAACGAGTTCGAAGGCTTCTCCAAGGCCACCAACAAGGAGAACCCCGCGCACATCGCCGTCTCGACCACTGCGGGCACGGGCTCGGAGACCTCCTGGGCCTATGTCATCACCGACACTTCGGACATGAACAAGCCACACAAGTGGGTCGCGTTCGACGACACCTGCCTCGTCGACCTCGCCATGGACGATCCGCTGCTCTACTACAGCTGCCCCGAACACTTCACAGCCTTCTGCGGCTTCGATGTGCTGGCCCACGCCTCGGAGCCCTATGTCTCGCGACTCGACTTCGCGCCGTCACTGGGCAACGCGAAGTACTCCATCGAACTCATCCGTGACCACCTGCGCACCGCCGTGTACGAGCCTCGCAATCTCGAGGCACGTACCGGCATGATGCACGCGCAATACATTGCGGCACAAGCATTCAACTCGGGTGGCCTCGGGCTGATTCACTCACTGTCACATGCGGTCAGCGCCTTCTACGACAGCCACCATGGCCTGAACAACGCAATCGCACTTCCGCGCGTCTGGGAGTACAACCTGCCGAGCCGCTACGAGCGTTACGCCGACATCGCCGCACTGCTGGGTATCGACACCAGCAAGATGTCGACCGTGCAGGCAGCCGACGCCGCAGTCGAGGAGGCGATCCGGTTGTCCAAGGACCTCGGTATCCCCGACAACTTCGGACAGCTCAGCGTCAACAGCTACGAGAAGAACCGGATGAACACCGGCAAGTACGAGGGCCGCGGAGACACGATGGACACCTCGGACAAGCAGATCCGCGCAATCGCCGAACACATGATGGACGACTGGTGCACGCCGGGTAACCCGCGCGAGTGCACCGTCGAGTCACTCATCCCGATGGTGACCCATGCAATGACCGGTAGCTACTGAGCCACCGCTACAAGCCCTCGGGAGACTGAGCACCTCCCGAGCCGCGGATCGGTCCGGGCGAGGTCGCGACCTGACCCTTCACCTGGACCGATCCGCACCCCAGGTCACCGCGCACGATCGTCATGAGGAGCCATGCCAGAGAGCACAACAGTGCCGTCCCGCCACTTGTCCAGCGCCACAACCCGATTCGACACGGTCGAAGAACTCACCGATGCACTCGCTGAGCAGGAATACCTGATCGACGACGACCTTGCCGTCGTTGTGCACCTCGCGACACTGCTCGACAGGCCTCTCCTACTCGAGGGACCCGCGGGCGTCGGCAAGACCGAGCTCGCCAAATCCCTTGCGGCAGCCTCGGATCGGCAGCTCCTCCGGCTGCAGTGCTACGAGGGTCTCGACGACTCCAGAGCACTCTACGAGTGGGATTACGCCCGCCAGCTTCTTCACGTGCAGATGTTGCGCGACAGAATCAGCGGTGAGCTCGCCGACGAGCCCACCCTGTCCGCGGCGTCGGCGGCGCTCTCGCGCACCGACATCGGCGTCTACACCGAGGACTTCCTCGTCGCACGACCATTGCTCGCGGCCATCACTGCACCGCTGCCCACCGTGCTGCTCATAGACGAGATCGATCGAACCGACGAGGCCATGGAGGCCGTGATGCTCGAGGTACTCGCGGAGCGGCAGGTGACGATTCCCGAGCTCGGCACCTTCGCCGCGCGTTCGTCACCGTGGGTGATATTGACCTCCAACGACACCCGGGAACTGTCGCCCGCCCTGAAGCGACGCTGCGTGCACTTCCAGGTCGACTATCCCGACGTCGAACGCGAGCGGGCAATCGTGTCGGTGCGCGCGCCGGAAGTGGAACCCGGGGTGGTCGCCGACGTCGTCGACCTCGCACGCCGTCTGCGGGAGTTGCCGCTGCGTAAGAGTCCTTCCATCGCCGAGGTGATCGATGCCGCGCGGGCAGCGTCGTACCTGCGCACGACGACTGCCGCACACGCAGCCGACGTCACGCACGATCGAACGTCGACAGACCGTGCACTTCTCGCACTGTTGGTGAAGTTCGGCAGTGATCTCGATATCGCCAGGGCCATGGTGGGCACACCAGCGTCGTCCGGGTCCGACATCCAGGATTCGAGGCCGTCCGCGAGCGACGGTTCTAGTCCGCGAGGGTCGCTGACAGCAACAGCTTTCGGGTCGGGTCGTGCGCGTAGCGTCCGTCGACGTTGACGTGACCACTTCTCGAGAGCGCAGCGGCGCCCGGACACGTGATCGCGTTCTTGACGCACTCTCGGTGATGTTCGGACACCTTCTCCGCGGCCACCGGGTCACCGTGTCCCCGGCCGAGGTCATCGAGATCCGTCGCACGCTGGCACTCGTCGGCGCCGACGATCTCGACCGACTGCGGGCTGCGCTGCGCGCGGTGAGCGTCAAGTATGCGCACGAGGCAGACGGCTTCGAGATCGCCTTCGATCTCGTGTTCGTTGGGGTACCGCATCGCGATACGGCCACCGACC
>NZ_BAFC01000058.1 GCF_000248055.1 Gordonia sputi NBRC 100414
AGCCACTCCGCTGATCGAGCTTGTCGAGATCACTACAGCCGCACGGGGTAGCTGTGGTCGGTGATGTTCGGGATGAGCGTCTTCTCGACGAAGATCGCGTGCCAGATCATGAACATCAGGAGCGTCCAGAGGCGTCGGCTGTTCTCGACGGTGCCTGCGCGGTGCTCGTCGAGCATGTCCAGGATCGGCTGCTTGTTCAGCAGGTAGTCGGTCTGCGATTTCTCGATCGTCTCGCGCGCCCAGTCGTACATCTCCGGGCCGGCGAGCCAGTGGCGGATGGGGACGGGGAATCCGAGCTTCTTGCGATGCAGCACGTGCGCCGGGACGATCTGCTCGAGTGCCTTGCGGAGAGCGTATTTGGTGGTGCCATGGCTGATCTTCTCGTCGAACGGCAATGCTTCGGCGACCTTGAAGACCTCGTTGTCCAGGAACGGCACGCGCAGTTCCAGTGAGTTGGCCATCGTCATCTTGTCGGCCTTGACCAGGATGTCGCCGCGCAGCCACGTGTAGAGATCGATGTGCTGCATCCGCGCGACAGGGTCCCAGCCGTCGCTGCGCGCGTAGATGGGTTCGGTGACGTCGGTGTGGGTCCATTCGGGACGGTAGTCGCGCAGCACGGCGCGCAGCCGGGCGTCGTCGAAGCTCCGTGCGTTCCCGTAGTAGCGCTCTTCGAGTGTCAACGATCCGCGATGCAACAGACTCTTTCCGCGGGTGCCCTCGGGGATGCGGTCGGAGACCTTGCCCGCGAGGCGTCGAAGCGTGGAGGGCAGGCGGTCGAAGCCCTTCAGGGAGAGGGGCTCCTTGTAGATGGTGTACCCGCCGAAGAGTTCGTCGGCGCCCTCGCCCGAGAGCACCACCTTGACGTGCTCGCGAGCGGTCTGGGCCACGAAGTACAGCGGGACGAGTGCGGGGTCGGCGACCGGATCGTCGAGGTACCAGATGATCTCCGGGATCGCGGCGATGTACTCCTCGGGGGTGACGGTCCGCACGATGTGCCGGGCCCCAATGGCGGCCGCAGACTCCGCTGCGACGTCGGCCTCCGAATAGCCTTCGCGCTCGAACGCTGCGGTGAAGGTGATCAGATCGGGGTTGTGCTGGATCGCGAGCGCCGCGATGGCCGTCGAATCGATACCGCCGGACAGGAACGATCCGACGGTGACGTCGGCGCGCATGTGCTTGGCGACGGAGTCGGAGAGGACGTCGGCGATCTCGTCGTAGCGCTTCTGACGTGTGGCGTCGGTGAAGGGCCGGACCGAGAACTGCGGGCTGAAGTAGGGGGTGACCGATGGCGCGCTGCCGGGACGCACGGTTGCGTACGAACCGGACTCGAGCCGACGGATCGATGAGTGTAGCGACTCGGGCTCTGGAACGTACTGCAGCACGACGTAGTGCTCGAGTGCGCGCTCGTCGAGGGTGTCGGGAAGGCCGAGGCGCCCGATCAGCTCCAGGAGGCTCTTCTTCTCGCTGCCGAACGCGGTCCCGCCGGGGCCGGTCGCGATGAACATCGGCTTGATGCCGAACGGATCGCGGGCGAGGAACAGCGAGCGTGTCTCTGTGTCCCAGATCGCGAAGGCGAACATCCCGCGAAGGCGTCGGACGGCGTCGGGTCCCCAGTGATGGAAGGCCGCGACGATCGCCTCGCCGTCGCCCTCGGTGCGGAACGTCGCGCCTTCGTCCGCGGCGAGCTGCGCGCGGATCTCGAGGTAGTTGTAGATCTCGCCGTTGAAGACGAGCGCGTACCGGTCGGGGTTCTCCGGCGGTCCCCAGCGCAGTGGCTGATGCGAATGATCGATGTCGATGATCGACAGGCGATTGAAGCCGAGCACGATGTCGGCGTCGTTCCACGTGCCGGGCTCGTCCGGACCGCGGTGGCGCATGCAGTGCGAGGCGTTGGCGACGAGGTCGACGGCACCAGCCGCCGTCTCATCGGAGGTCAGCAGACCGAGCAAGCCACACACCAGTAAAGCCTCTTTCGACGTGGAAAACAGGGGCGGCGATGACGTCACCGCCGCGGTGACGAGTATGCCGTATGCGGGGTCGGGGCGACCTTCCGGATAGGGCTCGCGGGTCGTCGAAACACGCGGTCGGGAGGGCATTACCTGGGCCGGAAAACGATTTCGACGCGCGAAGTCACCCCAACCGAAAAAGTTCCCGCGAGTTGGTCTACGCTGCGTAGTACATGGCGCGAAGGCTGCGCTTCGGTGCCCGCTGCACGGTGACTGTTGCCTGCGGGTTCGATGTCGCCAAGCGTGTCATTGCAGGTCAGGTGGGATGCGACTCGGACGTCTGATCGACGGTTCCGAGCTGGCAGGAAGGCGTGAAATTGGCACACGGTGAACGGCCCCGCGTACGGCGTGCCTCGTCGGCGTCGCGGATGGCCAACCGGGTCGGCCTCAAGCGGGTCGGAGCTGTCGCGGCGCTTGGCGTCGGCGCACTGTTGATGTCGGGTTGCGACGGACGAACCGCGATGCGGTTCGGCTGGCCGCACGGTGTGACCCCCGAGGCCACGGACATGGGCAACCTGTGGAGCTGGTCGGTCATCGCGGCACTCGTGATGGGCATCATCGTCTGGGCCCTGATCTTCTGGACGATCACCTTCCACCGCTACAAGCCGGGTAAGGGCAAGGACGAGTTCCCTCGCCAGACCGCCTACAACGTGCCGCTCGAGCTGGCATATACGGCCATCCCGTTCGTGATCATCGCGGTGCTCTTCTACTTCACCGTCATCGTTCAGACCAACGTCGAGAAGAAGACCGACGATTCGAAGGTCGTCGTCGACGTCACCGCGTTCCAGTGGAACTGGAAGTTCGGCTACCGCGACGTCACGTTCGACGACGGTAGTAAGTACAACGGCTTCGTCCGCGACGGTAACCCGTTCGATCTCGAGACCGCGAACACCCGTCAGATCCACGACGGCGAGACCATCGAGCTTCCGGGCCCCGACGGTGGCCGTAGCAACGACGTGCGTGACTACCTGAAGTTCAACCAGATCGAGACTGTCGGATCGTCGGCGACGATCCCCGTTCTCGTGCTGCCGACGAGCAAGCGGATCGAGTTCGATCTGGCGTCTGCTGACGTCATCCACTCGTTCTGGGTTCCGGAGTTCCTTTTCAAGCGCGACGTCATGCCGTTCCCGAAGCAGAACCACACCGACAACCGCTTCCAGATCTCCTCGATCGACCGTGAAGGTGCATTTGTCGGTCGCTGCGCGGAAATGTGCGGCACGTACCACTCGATGATGAACTTCGAGGTTCGTGCAGTGTCGCCACAGGACTTCGACGCGTACATCAAGTACCGGCAGGAGAACCCCGGCAAGACGAACGCGCAAGCGCTGCAGCACATCTGCCAGCAGCCCGAGTCGGTTGTGACCGTTCCGTTCGATACGCGTCGGGCCACAGACGGGTCCGTCGGAGCGTCCGGTGACGCCGGCAACACGAAGCTTGCGAACTGCACGATCGGAGCACTTCAGTGAAAATCGAAGCGAGACTCTTCGAGCTGCTCACGCTCTTCTTCGCAGGTTGCGGTGTCATCTACACGGTGTTGACCGCACTCACTGAGAACGGCGTCGAGTGGGTCGGTGTCACCGGCATGTTCTTCAGCGCCGGACTGACGTTGATTGCCGGTACCTACTTCCGGTTCGTCTCACGACGCGTCGAGATCCGTCCCGAGGATTACGAGGACGCCGAAATCGAGGACGGCGCAGGCGAACTCGGCTTCTTCAGCCCGGGTTCGTGGTGGCCGATCGTGATCGCCGCGTGCGCAGCCCTGTTTGCCGTCGCATTCGCCACCGGCAACCTCTGGCTCGCGATCTTCGCGGCGGCGTGCATCATCGGTGGTGCTGCCGGAATGGTTTTCGAGTACATCGTCGGACCCGAAAAGCACTGACACACCGACCCATCTCGCATTCCATGACAGCCGCATCCGACCCTCGGGTGCGGCTTTGTCATACCGCCCACCTCGAGCCGGGGCGGATGCCCCAACTGATGCGCCTACTCGACGCGGCGTTCGACGGTGACTTCGACAGCACCGACCTCGACCACGCGCTCGGTGGGATGCACGCACTCATCGTCGACGATTCCGACGAACTCATCGGTCACGCCGCCGTCGTCGCCCGGTCGTTGCTCATCGACGACCAACCACGACGATGCGGTTACGTCGAGGCGGTCGCTGTCGCGCCAACCCATCAACGTCAGGGGCTGGGAGATGCGCTGATGGCAGCCATCGAAGACGTCATCGACAACGCGTACGACCTCGGCGCGCTCGGTGCCTCGGACGCCGGCAGGCATTTGTACGAGTCGCGGGGTTGGACCCCGTGGCTGGGCACGCTCGGTGTGCTCAGCCCGGACGGATGGGCGCCGACCCCCGACGACGAGGGGGCGGTTCTGGTTCGCAACGTCGAGATTTCCTCAACCACCGCCCGGCTCTCCTGCGATTGGAGAGCCGGGGACGTCTGGTGATGCGGCGGTCTGGTGATCCGGCGGTCTCGTGGGTGGTGCGGCCCGCCGCGTAAGGCTCAGTCCTCGTCGACGATGCTGTGGCCGTAGACCTTCAGAGTTCTGTACTCGGCGCGAAAACGCGCGGAGGTGTACGACTCGCCGACCTCGCCGTCGTGGGCGATGGTGGTGGGTTCGTCGGTGGTGAAGGCAAACTCGGGCACCTGCATCTCGTGGTAGAGCTTCGATCGCTGCAGCAGCCCGGTCACGAGGCTCGCCAGTACCCGTAGGGTCGCCAGCCGCTTGCCTGCCTCGAGGAAGCGGACGTCGAGGAGCCCGTCGTCGAGTCTTTCGCGTCGTGCCGGTGCAAACCCTGCCGAGCCGTACATCGACGTTCCGACGAGGAACAGTGATGTCTTGACGGTCTTACCGTCGATGGTGATCTCGACCGGTGTGGAGTGACGGGCGACCTGGAGCATCGCCAGTGCACTGGCAGCACCCTTGCCCACGCGGTGCTCCCACTTGGTCCTGGCGCGTACGTAATGGGGGTAGGCACCGATGCTCCCCGTGTTGAGGATGAGCCGTTCGTCGTTGAGTGTTGCCGCGTCGACGGCGGTCGTGACGCCCGCACTTACCTTGGCGAGCGCTGAATCGACGGTGTCGCACCCGATGTCGCGTGCGAAGTGGTTGAACGTGCCACCGGGGAAGACGGCGAGCGGGAGGTCGGCCGCGTGCGCCGCTGCCGCGACGGTGGCCACCGTGCCGTCGCCGCCGCACACCCCGAGCGCGCTGGCTCGTCGAGCTGCGTCACGCGCGACCGACGCGTAGTCGTCATCTGGCCCGAGTTCGATGATCTCGGCGCCCGGCAGCTCCGCCCGGACGGCCGCAAGCACCTTCTCGCTGTTGCCGTCACCCGACGCCGGGTTACCGAGGACCACCAGTCCCGAACCGTCGACGGGTAGCGGCGCAGCCTCGGTGGTGGGGGTGGGTGTCGCGATGTTGTGCGGGATGATCGGCGGCGCGATCTTGCCACCGAGCGTGGCTACCGCTGCGCCGATCCCGAACCCGATGAACACGTCGCCCGGATAGTGCGCTCCGGTGGCGACGCGGGACAGTCCGACAAGGCCTGCGAGTGCAGACATGACCAGGCCCAGTGGCGGGGACTCGAGCGCCACACCGACGGAAAAGGCTGCGGCACTTGCTGAATGGCCTGACGGCAGAGAGTTCGACGTCGGCTGGTGCGCCGCCCGCCGCACCAGTGGCACGACCGACGGTGAGGGTCGCTTGCGTTGCCGGATCCGTTTTGCGCCCTGGTTGGTGACGAGACTGGACACTGCGAGCGACGCGAGCCCGCGGACCGCTGCTCGCTGCCAGCGAGGGCGCCCGCTGAGTATGAGTCCGGCTCCGATGCCCATCCACAGCTTCGAATAGTCGGCTGCCGCGGTGAGTTTGGGCATCGTCTTATCGAGCAGCGGGCTCGGTGAACGAGCGATCGCCTGGAAGAGGTTGGCGTCGAGTGTGCCGAGCTCCTTCGTCAGCTGATGTAGTTGGTCTTTGTCGCGATGTCCGATGTGTCGCACTCGTGTCATCGTTCAACCGTAGCGGTCGGCGGGGGAGGGGAGTGCTTGTCCCACAACAACACACGGCTGCCGTCGGGAGTGCGACGGCAGCCGTGTGGAGACTGCTGTTTTCGAGAGCTGGTCAGTCGAGCGGGTTGCCGCCCTTGGCCTGCAATTCGCGCAGGGCGTCGATCTCTTCGCGTTCCTGCTCGTGCTCGAACTCGACGTTGCGCTTCTGCTGCTCGGGCGGGTCGGCGACAAGCACCGAACCGGTGCCCGGAGCGCCGGACTGCCCGAGTTTGTTCATTCGTTTCGGAACCGCAGCGCCCTCGTACGGCAACGGGATCGCGTGACCGTGATCGTCGACCGGGCCGAGCGGCTGGTGGATCTCGATGTACTCGCCCTGAGGCAGACGCTTGATGATGCCGGTCTCGATGCCGTGCTCGAGCACCGCGCGGTCGCTGCGCTGCAGGCCGATGGCCCACCGGTACGCGATGAAGTAGGCGATCGGCGGCACGATGATGAGACCGATACGACCCATCCACGTCGTCGCGTTCAGCGAGATGTGGAACTTCAGGGCGATGATGTCGTTCATACAGCTCAACGTCAGGATGATGTAGAACGAGAACGCCATCGCGCCGATAGCCGTGCGCACCGGGGTGTCGCGCGGACGCTGCAGCAGGTTGTGGTGAGCGTCGTCGCCGGTGAACTTCTTCTCGATCCAGGGGTAGGCGAACATCACGACGAACATGAGCGTGATGATCACGACGACCCAGAAGATCGCGGGAATCGTGTAGTGACCCAGGTACAGCTCCCACGCAGGCATCAGACGGGCTAGACCGTCGGTCCACATCATGTAGATGTCGGGCTGAGAACCGGCCGACACGTGTGCGGGGTTGTACGGTCCGATCACCCACACCGGGTTGATCTGGAAGATGCCCGCCATGATCGCGAGAATGCCCGCGGTGAACGCGAACATCGCTCCACCCTTGGCGGCGAACACCGGCAGGATACGGACGCCGACAACGTTCTTCTCAGTGCGTCCCGGGCCGGGGAACTGGGTGTGCTTCTGGTACCACACCAGCGCCAGGTGGGCACCGATCAGAGCGAGGATGATGCCCGGGAACAGCAGGATGTGCAGCACGTAGAGGCGCGGAATGATGATGTCGCCGGGGAACTGTCCACCGAACAGTGCCCAGTGAATCCAGGTACCGACCAGCGGGATTCCCAGCACGATGCCGCTCATCGCGGCGCGAACGCCCGTGCCCGAAAGCAGGTCGTCGGGCAGTGAGTAGCCGAAGAAGCCCTCGAACATCGCCAGGACCAGCAGCAGGCAGCCGATGATCCAGTTGGCCTCACGCGGGCGACGGAACGCGCCGGTGAAGAAGATGCGGGCCATGTGGATGATGATCGATGCCGCGAACAGCAGCGCTGCCCAGTGGTGGATCTGGCGTACGAACAGACCGCCGCGCACCTCGAAGGAGATGTTCAGGGTGGTCTCGTACGCGCGGGTCATCATGACGCCGTTGAGCGGCTGATATGCGCCGTGGTAGGTGACCTCGGACATCGACGGATCGAAGAAGAAGGTCAGGTACACACCGGAGATCAGCAGGATGACGAAGCTGTAGAGCGCGACCTCACCGAGCATGAACGACCAGTGGGTCGGGAACACCTTGTTGATCTGGCGCCGCATACCCGCGGCGAGGTGGTACCGGGAATCGACCTCTTCGGCCTGCTTCGCGAGACGATTGCTCATGACTTGCGCTCCCAGAATGCGGGTCCGACGGGTTCGATGAAGTCGCCTGCGGCAACCATGTACCCCTGATCATTGACCGTCAGCGGCAGTTGCGCCAGTGCACGCGCGGCCGGACCGAACACCGGCTTGGCGTACTCGAGTGCGTTGAACTGCGACTGATGGCACGGGCAGAGGATGCGGTTGGTCCGCTGCTCGTACAGCGAGGTCGGGCAACCGAGGTGGCTGCAGACCTTCGTGTAGGCGAAGTAGTCGCCGTAGTTGAAGCTCTCCTGGCCCTTGCGCTTGATCGCCCGGGCTGCGTCCTCGGGACGCAAGCGGATGAGCATCACGGGGTTGGAGACGTAGCGCAGTCCCCAGAGCAGCTTCTCGCGCGACTCCTCGGTCTCGCCATATCCATCGGAGACGCGCCACGGGAACACGGTCTCCATGCCGCCTGCGTCGAGGTCCTCGGGCCGGACCAGGGCCACCTGGTGCGGGTTGCCGGTATCGCGACGAAGGAAGACGGTCTCGTTGGGCTGCGATTTGGGGTTGTAGATCGGCGACCAACCGGTATGCCACAGGGGAGCGTCCTCGCGCTTGGCCCACGGGTTCTTGATGAATCCACCCAGGCCTGCGACGACGCCGGTCAGCGCGAGCGCACCGAATGCGAAGAGGCCGGAGCCGATCAGCATCTTGCGACGGCCGAGCGTCGACTTCGAGCCCGAGTCGACGAGTTCGGCGACGATGGTCTTCTTGTCGACCTCGGTCGATCCCGGACCGTCGTGACGGTCCTGGACCGCGATCTCGGACGGGATGAACTTCTTCGTGATGAGGACGAGCGCAACGCCGATCGACAGGATCGACAGACCGAACGTCACACCGAGCAACGGTGTGTTGAGGGTGTAGCGCCAGTAGTCGGAGGTCCCCGGCAGCGCGAACTCCCAGTGGTTCCACAGGAAGATCACGAAGCAGGCCAGCGCGGAGATGCCTGCGATGATCAGCCAGACGGCGATCTGGCGTTCTGCGCGCTTCTCGGCCTTCGTGCCCGGCTCAGGAAAGCGCTCACCGCGATGGATGATCTCGACGCCGTCGAGGTTGGTACCGAGCTTGACCAGTTCATCGTTGGTCATCTGGTCAAGCTCATCAGCGGACGGAGTGTCCTTGTCCGTGGTGCTCATGTTCGTGATCCCATCCACATCGCGGCGGCGACGACCGCCACAACTCCGACAAACCACATCACCATGCCCTCACTGACCGGGCCGAAGCCGCCGAGGCTCAGTCCGCCCTGGGGCTTGGATTCGGTGACGTACTTGATGAAGCCGATGATGTCCTTCTTCTCGTCCAGCGAGAGCTGGCGATTGGAGAACTTCGGCATGTTCTGCGGTCCGGTGAGCATCGCCGTGTAGATCTGCTGTTCCTTGACGTGGTCGAGCGTCGGCGCGTACTTACCCGACGACAGCGCACCGCCGCGTCCGGTGAAGTTGTGGCACGACGCGCAGTTCAGACGGAACAGTTCGCTACCGCGGCCGAGGTTGTCGCCGCGCAGCGAGTCCTGTGCGAGGACCGGCAGGACGACTTCCTTCATCGAACCGTCGGCTTGACGCTGCATGACCTTCTCGGTCTTGCGGGTGCCATCCGGATTCTTCTCGAACAGCGGACGCGGACCGCCACCCTGCGACTGGATGTAGGCGCCGAGCTGGTCGATCTGCGCGGTGTCGAACTTCGGTGGCTTGCGCTGGGCCTGAGCCTCGCCACGTGCGGCGGGCATACGGCCGGTGGAAACCTGGAAGTAGACGGCCGCATCGCCTACGCCGATCAGCGAGGGGCCGCGGTCGGCCACACCCTGCAGATTGGCGCCGTGGCAGGTGATGCACGAGCTCTCGTAGAGCTTCTTGCCGTCCTGGATCAGAGCGGCGTCGTTGGTATCTGCGACGGCGACCTGGGGCTTGGGCGACAGCAACGACGCGAGAACGCCTGCCATCATGAGGCCGGCGAGCAGCAGCAGCGCGCCACTGGCGCGGCGGCGCAACTTGCGACGCGAACGAGCCTTCTTCGCGGCGTTCGGCGCCTTGCTCGAGGTAACTGTGTCGACCTGACCGACGTCGGAAGGGCTATCCGACGGTCCCGGTGGAGATGAACTCATCGTGGTCTCTCTACTAGCGGACGGACTTCTCAGCTGTTGGCGAGAACGTGGTTCGGGATGGAACCGTTCTCGCCTCATGTCAGTTATTCGTTGCGATCGGTGTCATCGGATGAAGTGCTCATCGGATGAAGTAGATGGTGACGAACAGGGCGATCCACACGATGTCGACGAAGTGCCAGTAGTAGGACACGACGATCGCAGCAGTCGCCTGGTTCGGAGTGAACTTGGCGAGCTTGGTGCGGACCAACAGGAAGATGAAGGCGACGAGACCGCCGATCACGTGCAAGCCGTGGAAGCCGGTCGCCATGTAGAAGACCGAGCCGTAGGCGCTCGACGAGAGGGTCGTGCCCTCGGCGACCAGGTGGTAGTACTCGTAGGCCTGGCCGCAGACGAAGAAGGCGCCCATCACGAACGTCAGGATGTACCAGCGGCGCAACCCGAAGACGTCGCCGCGCTCGGCGGCGAACACGCCCATCTGACAGGTCACCGACGACAAGATGAGGACGGTGGTGACCGGGATGGCCAGTTTCAGATTCAGTTCGGTGGGCTCCGGCGGCCAACCGGCTGGGCCGGCGTTGGCGCGTGCGACGAAATACATCGCAAAGAGTCCAGCGAAGAACATCAGCTCACTGGACAGCCACACGATCGTGCCGACACTCACCATGTTGGGGCGGTTGAGCGAGTGCACGCGCGAGGTGATGGCTGTTCCCGAGGTACCTACAGCGCTAGTCACAGGTTGAAGTATGACGGTTCGTAGTACGCCCTGACCACTCGGGTCGGATATTCGTGGGAACTATTTCTCTTCCCGCTGGTAGGCGCCGGTCGGAGGTGTCTTTCGGCGTGTCAGGGGTGCCGGTGGACCCAGGGGTCGGCGCCGTGCTTTGCTCGATTCCATGGGTACCTCCGACCACGACGATCCGGAGTCGCGGCGCGACGGCCGACAGTTCGATCTCAACGGTCGGCCGATGGCGCCGCGACGCTGGGAAACGTTGCGGCGCGCGATGATCGGAGGCCGAGCCACGCCGCGCGACGTCCTCACGGTGACCGAGCGCGACGTCGTCGTGGTCGGTGAGTCCGACGACGAGGCAGCGTCGAGCTCATCGATCCTCGAGACTTCGACGCTGCGTCCCGACGCTCAGGCCGTGGTGAGGCATGTCCTGGCGCTGCCGGACCAGAGTGTCGAGGCGGCAGTGGGCCTGGCTGCGCTCGATGAGTACGAGGCGATACCCGTCGACGTTGTCGCCGACCGGTTCGCGATTCCGGCCGGGTTGGCACCGGTGGTTCTTGCGCGCGTCCAGCTCGTCGACGCGCTGCACCTCTCGCAGGAGCGCTCGCGAATGGCGAGCTTGGCGTCGAGGCACGCGGGTGTCGCGGTGGGGTGGCAGATAGTCCAGCGGCGGGGGTGAATCGCACCGCGGGCTTCGCTGCGTGCGCATCGCACGACGCAGGGCGTGACCGCGAGCAGGTCGTGTGCGCAGGTCAACTAAGGTGCATGGGGTGAGCAGCGAGCAGAGCTACACCTGGCCGCAGGTCCTCGGGGCCGTCACCGACGGCATCGACCTGACCGTCGACCAGGCACGATGGGCCATGGACGAGGTCATGACCGATAGCGCGACGTCGGCGCAGATCGCCGCGTTCGGCGTCGGCGTGAAGATGAAGGGCGCTGCGCCGGCAGAACTCGCAGGCCTGTCGCAAGCGATGCTCGACCACGCCACCCTCGTCGACACCGACCGTGCGGCGATCGACATCGTCGGAACGGGAGGCGACCGCTCGCACACCGTCAATATCTCGACGATGACGTCGATCGTCGTCGCCGCTGCAGGCGTGCCGGTGGTCAAGCACGGTAATCGCGCGGCGTCGTCGAAGAGCGGCGGAGCCGACGTGTTGGAGGCCCTGGGCGTGACGATCTCGCTCGGTGCCACCGAGGTTGCCGCGTGCATCGACCAGATCGGCATCGGGTTCTGCTTCGCCCCGGTCTTTCACCCCGCGTTCCGCTTCACCGCTCCCGCACGCCAGCAGATCGGTATCCCGACTGTGTTCAACGTGCTCGGCCCGCTGACGAACCCGGCACAACCGCGTGCGGGATTGATCGGGTGTGCGTTCGACGATCTCGCTCCGGTTCTCGCGCGTGCATTCGCAGAGCGGGGCAGTTCCGTACTCGTGGTGCGTGGCGACGACGGCCTCGACGAACTCACGACGACCACCACGTCGTCGGTGTGGCAGGTCGTCGACGGCACGGTCACCGAACTGACGATCGATCCGCGCGACCTCGGGATCGACTACGTCGACCTCTCGGCGCTGCAGGGCGGAGACGCGACGGTGAACGCCGCCATCGCGCGGGAACTGCTGTCGGGAACGACGGGTCCGGTACGCGACGCGGTGCTCCTCAATGCTGCGGGGGCACTCGTCGCCAACGAGCAGACGTCAGCCACCGACAACGCCGGGCTCACCGCGGCATTCGCGGCGGCAACCGAGCGCGCCGCGGAGTCGATCGATTCGGGCGCTGCCGCGCGGCTGCTCGACCGGTGGGCTCAGGTCAGCGGAGAACTCGCCAACAACTAGGTACCGACTGCCCGGTGTGGGTCACTTCGGTGAGGGTCACTCCTCGCCGATGGAGAAGCCACCCTCAACCGCGCTCGACGAATAGCTGCGGAACGCGATGTGGGTCGCGCTGTGTCGTACTCCCGGTAGCCGATTGATCTTTCCGGTCACGACCTCGGCGATCTGCTCGTGGTCGCGCACGCGGATCTTCGCGATCAGATCGACATCGCCCGCACATGAGTACACCTCTTCGACGCCCGGGATGTCGGCTACGGCCTGTGCCGTTTCGGGGATCTGGTGGACGTCGGCGTCGATCAGGACGATGGCGGTGATCATGCGGGCAAGCGTAGTCGGCCACCATCGGCGCGCGGGCGTGACCGGTGACCCGACGTGCGGATGCCCCGCGCCTCGTGGGCGCTGTGTGACCACTCCAGCCAGCGCTGCGCCGATCCGATGGGGGTGGCGAGCGGGTCGCTGGCGTCGACGATGCGCGTGGCGGGGTCGGACACCCAGCGATAGAGCAGACCTGCCTCCTCCGGCGAGGCGCCCCGAAGCGGGGTGTCGTCTGGCAGCACTGTCTCGGCCGCCGAGACCAGCGCCGCGACCACCGGCATCGGTGCGTGTCCCCGAGGAGCGGTGCCCGCCGCAGCGAGGCGTCCGTGCCGAATGACCGCCAACTCCCAGCCGCCTGCGCCGTCTGAGCGTGCGACGACCAGCTCGGTGATCGCGCAGAGGGAACTCAGACGCTGACTCCGTGCGAGTTGATCGATGGTTGCGGCCATCCGGTCCCTGTGGCGCGCGGCGGTCTCGTACATCTGTGCTCCCGCGACCACGTCGAGCCGGTGTGAGAGCCGCGTGAGGATGGTGTCGGATCGTCCGAGTAGTAGGTCGACGACGGATGTGACCGCGGGTAGGTAGTCGGGAAGCGTCTGGGGGCGTGTCGAGGCGGCGGCACATCCACCGACGACCTGACCGCCGTCGTCGGGGAGTCGACACCAATGATGGCTGGCGGTCGCGCCGAGACGGGTTGTGCAGGTGCGTAACCCTG
This sequence comes from Gordonia sputi NBRC 100414, assembly GCF_000248055.1. GTDB lineage: Bacteria > Actinomycetota > Actinomycetes > Mycobacteriales > Mycobacteriaceae > Gordonia > Gordonia sputi. The sequence continues at coordinate 13,460 of NZ_BAFC01000058.1, forward strand.
CGGCGTGAGCGATGAGGTCGGCGATCGCGGTCGCCGTGGTGCGCTTACCGATCGGCCCGATGCCCACTTCTCCCGGGGTGCGGGCGACGCGCAGCCGCGCGAACCGCTCATTGCTCAGCGTCACCCACCAGCCGCGGTGGGGTTGTGTCGAGCGTCGGTTGTACGCGGGGGCGTGCGCGGCGAGCAATCGGAGCTCGCGAACTCCTGCCTCGAGCGCGTGCGCGCACTCGACGTGATCGACGCGTTCGGCGAGCATCACCATCTCGCCGATCCTGCGTCGGGGATCGGCTCCCGAGAAATAGGACCTCACACGTCGACGGAGATCCGATGCGGTGCCGACGTAGAGGACCTCGTCGCTTGGCCCGCGGAACAGGTAGACGCCCGGGCGCGCGGGGATGCGGTCGGCAAGGTGCCGCTTCGCGCGCAGTCGGGGATCGGTGCGGGGCAGGTAGCGGGTGAGCTCGCGATAGCTCTGCACGCCCTGATTCCCGACGCGCTCGAGCAGATGGTGAAAGACCTCGACGGTCGCGCGGGCGTCGTCGAGGGCGCGGTGCGTGGGGCGGACTGTGACGTCGAACAGATCGGCCAGGGCGGACAGGCGCACCGTCGGCGCCTCGTCGCGTCCGAGGATGCGTCGGGCCATGGTGACCGTGCACAGTGTTGCGCTGAACGGCCACTGCAGGTGTAGGCGCAGGGCGTTCTGCCGCAGGAACGACATGTCGAACCGGGCGTTGTGGGCGACGAGAATCGATCCGCGCGCGAATTCGATGAATGACGGCAAGACCTCGTCGATACGCGGCGCGTCGTAGACCATCGCCTCGGTGATCCCGGTCAGCGCCACGATCTGCGGAGGAATAGGTAGTCCCGGATCGACGAGGGTCGCGAACTCGCCGAGTACCTCACCGCCGCGGATCTTCACCGCGCCGATCTCGGTGATGCGGTCGTTCGTGGCACTTCCGCCGGTGGTCTCGAGGTCGACCACGACGAGCGTGGTGTCGAACAGGGACCGATCGGAGAACTCGTCGTCGAGAGCGTTCTCGACATCGGAGCCCTCGAGGTCGGAGCTCGCGAGGTCAGAGAACGAGAGCTGGTCACCAAAGGACGTCACGTCGCGAACAATAGTTCGAACCACCGACACCGATGGTTCGTTGCTGGTGAGACAGGTGTTCCGGATGTTGCGACTTGCCCTGGGCCGCCTGTAGGCGCGACATCTGCTCGACGCGGTCGACCGGACTTGTCGGTGGGGGTGCCTAGTCTCCCCGTCAGAAGGAGTCAGTGGTGCGCGACGCCGGCGGGAGGAGGGGAAGCCTCCCGACGACATGCGCATCCCCGAGGATTTCACCCCACTGAGACGGAGATCACATCATGGACATCGATTGCAGCACCTGCCCCGGTCGCGACCACGCATGCGACGGCTGTGTGATGACAGTGCTTTTCGGCCCGCTGAACAGCCAGGATGCCGCCGCTGGCGTACGGCGCGGATGGCCGAGAGAGGCCCGAGATAACGACGCCGAGATCCATGCCGCCATCGATACATTCACGCATGCTGCAATGGCCTCCAACGCCGATGCACGATCTGCAAGAGCAACCATCTGTGCAGTTCAAGCGGCCAATTCGTCGTCTGGATCGCCGACATTGCGTGCTGGCTGAGGTGCGGCCGTCGAACACGCTGTTTGTCGGTTAGTGGACAGACACGCATCCGGTTTCGTAACCTTTCCGAGACCTTTGCGAAGCGTCCCGCTCCAACAGGAGAGGTTCGCGGGGGTCACCGCTCAATCGCCAAGGCTATGAGTCTTGGCGTACCGGGGAACCACTCATTTTTTCGGAGCTTTCCGAATGGGGGTGAATCGCGCTCTCGATCCGGGTGTTCGCACTCGAATCGCATGCGTGTAGGGCCATTTCTTCCGGCCCGAACCCGACAGCTAACCCGGTCGGCGGTAGAGGGAGAACAAAAGGAGAACACCCTTCGTGGCCAAACATCGTTTGGAACAGCCCGACCGCGGCAAGGTCGCAAAGAAGGCGGTAATCGCCGGGTCGATCACGTTCGGCTCACTTGCCGCTGCCGCAGGTCCCGCTCTGGCCGCGCCGGTCACCGTGCCCAATGTCGGCGCGTTCGAGCTTCCCGGCGTCGACACCAAGCAGATTCCGGCACAGTTCCAGCAGCAGAAGGCGCCGGTCGTCAAGAAGCAGGACGTCGCGAAGGCGCCCGACGCCACGGTCGAGATCCCCAACGTCGGCAAGTTCACGCTTCCGGGCATCAGCGACAACCAGATCCCACAGCAACTGCGCCCGCGCGGCGGAGCTCCGCTGCTCGCACCGACGCAGACCGCCGGTGAGAAGGCTGTGCGCGCTGCCGAGACCAAGATCGGCTCGCCCTACTCTTACGGTGCTTCGGGCCCCAATGCCTTCGATTGCTCGGGCCTCACCAGCTGGGCATTCCGTCAGGCGGGTCTGACGATTCCGCGCGACAGCTACGGACAGCTCGGCGGCGGCACCGCGGTTGCCTCCCTCGCCGACGCGAAGCCGGGCGACATCCTGGTGTTCAACGGTGGCGGACACGTTGGCCTCTACATCGGCAACGGACAGTTCATCCACGCATCGACCTACGGCGTCCCCGTGAAGAAGGACGTCGTGAAGAATTGGAGTTTGGTCGGTATCCGTCGCTACTGAGCGGCGAGATCGATCGAGTTCGTGAGGTCGGGCAGATCACGCAGGAACGCGTGATCTGCCCGACTCGCAGTCGCTGCCCGCGACGCTCACGTTAGGGTGGAGCGCGGCGTTCGGGTCTCCTCTGTGGAGACCGGAGGCTGCTGGCGGTGAGGGGAGTGAACACAGAAGTGGTTGCGGGATCGCAGGCAATGGCGCATCGATCGCGAGCGGCATACGTCATTGTCGTGACAGCGGTGATCATCGCTGTCGCACAAGTCTTTTCGATGGCGACAGCAGGTCCGTCGAACGCGGAACCGACTCGCACACCCGATCAGCTCCTCGCCCAGTACAAGAAACTGAGTACCGACGCCGAGAAGTCGTCGGAGGCGATGCACAACGCTCAGATCGAGTACGACAAGCAGCGCGGCATCGTCACTGCAGCTCGTAAAGACTCGACCGAGGCCCAGAAGAGTCTCGAGACCTCGCGCAAAACGCTCAGCTCGTATCAGAAGCGCGTCGACACGATCGTCCGCGCCAGCTACAAGGGTGCGCGGGTCAACCGGCTCTACGCGGTGTTGGTCAGCGACTCGCCACAGTCATTGCTCGACCAGATGTCTGGCCTCGAGGTGATCTCCCGCCAGGCGTCGGCCGATCTCAAGGGGCTCAAGAAGGCTCGAGCCCAGATGGCTGCGGCGAAGGCGAAGTCCGACCGCACCGCCGCGGAGGCGACGACTGCCGTCTCCGCTGCCGAGCGTGTGCGCGGCGACCTCCAGGCCAAGCAGGCAAACCTGCAGCTGCAGGCGGTCCAGGTGCGTGCCGTGTACGAGTCGATGACCGGCAAGCAACTCGGCGCACTTCGCGGCCCCAAGTTCGACTTCGACCCCCGCGCGGTGCCGAAGGGAACGTCCGCCGCGCTCGCTGCCGTGCAGGCTGCGCTCACCCGCATCGGAGATCCCTACGTCTGGGGCGCCACCGGACCCGACTCCTTCGACTGCTCCGGTTTGATGGTGTGGGCCTACCAGCAGGCGGGTAAAACGCTTCCGCGCTCGAGCGAGGCACAGATGGGCTCCGGAACGGCCGTCGACCGCGGCAATCTTCAGCCCGGCGACCTGATCATCTACTACCCGGATGCCCACCACGTCGGCATGTACGTCGGCGACGGCTACGTGATCCATGCGTCGACGTTCGGCGTGCCCGTCAAGGTGGTGCCGATCGACCAGGCCGGGCCGTACGCGGCCGCGCGGCGATACGCCTGATGTGCGGACAGCGTGCACGCTGAGACCTCGGCTGCGCGCGTCGCGTGTGTGATCCTCGCTGCCGCGACACTCGCAGCGGGTATGTCGGCCTGTTCGTCGGATAGTCAACCGCAGCAAGCGACGTCGTCGTCGGTCACGACGACGACCACGAATCCCAACATCTACCTGCAGGAGCGCTCGGAGGGTGTCGCGCGACTCCTCGACGACCTCACCCTGGCCCTGACGGATGGGGATCGGGCTCGCCTCGACGGACTCCTCGACTCCTCGACGTCTCCGACGTTCCGCGATTCCCTGAACGTCGCGGCCCATAATCTCTCCGGAACAGGCACCTCCACACCTACCTCGGCCGCAGCGTCGCAGCCGTCGACAAACCCCCGGTCAGCAAACCCCCAGTCGCCGTCCTCACAGTCGCAGCCTTCGCCGACCACGGTGCCCGCGCGTGGAACCGCTCTGAAGCTCAAGGAGTTCGGCTACCAGCTCGCGTCGACGCAGGGTACGGAGGTCCAGATGCCCGCAGAGGTTGCCGCCCGACTCGAAGCGCAGGGCAGTACCGACTCGTGGGTCGCGCCGGTGCAGTTGCGTTATGCGCTCGGCGGTGCCGGCACGCCGGGCGTCGACGAGCCGACGGTCACGCTGGATCGCGAGCTTGTGGTGGCGCGATACGGGGACAGCTGGAAACTGGTCGGCGACGCAACGCTTCTCGGCGACGACGCCCCGGCAACCCAGCTCTGGAACCTGCCGGGTCTCGAGGCCACGGACGTGCTCACCGGGGGAGGGCCGTCGGCAGTGGTGTCGTATCCGGGTACCGACGTCACCGTGGATCGGACGCGACGCTCGCTGCGTCAGGCGGTATCGGCCGTCACCGCGTTCTGGGGTTCGGAGTGGCCGCGCCGAGCCGTCGTCGTCGCAACGGCGACACCGGAGGAGTTCTCCGCGATCGCACACAGTTCTGCGACCGACACCTCCGCCGCCGCGGCGGCCACCGTGTTCGATCGAGTCGACGGTGACACGGTGATCGGTCAGCGCGTCGTGCTCGCTCCGTCCGCCAACGACCTACCCGCCCCGGCTCTCGCCGTGGTCTTGCGGCACGAGCTCACGCACGTCGCGACGCGTTCAGTGACTGCAAAGGATGCGCCGCTGTGGATCACCGAGGGTGTTGCCGAATACGTCGGCCGTAAGGGAACCTACGTGCGTCTCGACGACGCCGCCCCGGATCTCGCCGCGCAGGTGCGCGCGGGGCAGAGTCCCGATGCGCTGCCGTCGGACGAGAATTTCGGTGTGGCGACCGACAAGTCGGCTCTGGCGTACCAGTCCGCGTGGGCGCTCGCAGCCTACGTCGCCGACCGCTACGGTGAAACACGTCTGAAGGCCCTCTATCGCGGGGTGGCGGCGTCGGGAGACGTCGGCCGACAAGACAACGCGATCGCGACTGCTCTCGGTGTCGATCGCAACCGTCTGATCGCCGACTGGCGCAGATGGCTCGCGGAACAGGTTCCGGGATAAGGAGTACGGTCCGTGCGTCGAACCCTGTTGGTGACCAACGACTTTCCGCCGCGGGCCGGTGGAATCCAGTCGTATCTGCAGAATCTCATCGACAGATTGCCGCCAGAAGACGTCGTCGTCTATGCGCCCCGATGGAAGGGCAGCGTGGAATTCGATGCGCGACAACCGTATCGCGTCTACCGGCACCGAACGACGTTGATGCTGCCCACGCCATTCGTCGCGCGTCGCGCCGCCGAGATCATCCGCAGTGAGGGCATCGAGACCGTGTGGTTCGGTGCTGCGGCACCGCTCGCGGTGATGGCTCCCGCGATGCGTAGGGCGGGCGCGGAGCGCGTCATCGCCAGCACTCATGGCCACGAGGTGGGGTGGTCGATGCTGCCCGTTGCCCGACAAGTGCTGCGCCACATCGGAAATCACACCGACGCGATCACCTACGTCAGTAAGTACACCAGGGATCGCTTCGCTTCGGCCTTCGGGCGCGCTGCCTCACTCGAGTACCTTCCGCCCGGCGTCGACACCGATCGTTTCGCGCCGAATCCTGTTGCCCGCGAAGAGGTTCGCGCACGGTTGGGACTCGGCGATGCTCCGACCATCCTGTGTCTGTCGCGGTTGGTGCCACGCAAGGGGCAGGACATGCTCATCCGTGCCCTGCCGTTGATCCGCAAAGAGATGCCCGACGTCGTGCTGGTCATCGTCGGTGGTGGGCCATACGCCGACACACTGCACCGCCTCGCCCGCGAGGAGGGCGTGGCTGATCACGTGATCTTCACCGGTTCTGTTCCGGCAGAAGAACTTCCGGACTACCACAACATCGCCGACGTCTTCGCCATGCCTGCGCGCACACGCGGCGGCGGTCTCGACGTCGAGGGATTCGGAATCGTCTACCTCGAGGCGTCGGCGACGGGTGTGCCCGTCATCGCGGGACGCTCCGGTGGTGCTCCGGAGACCGTCGTCGAGGGTGAGACGGGCACTGTTGTCGACGGCCGCGACGTCCCGGCGATCGCGTTGGCAGCACTGGCGATGCTCGCCGATCGTTCGGCGGCTGCCGCGATGGGCGCCACCGGGCGCGTTGTCGCGCAGGACAGGTGGCAGTGGCGACATATGGCAGCGCGCCTACAGCAACTGCTGTAGGCGCGCCTGCGTGATCTCGGCGGCTGTACGCCGCTACTTGGAGTAGAGCGCGTCGATGTCGTCGGAGAACTTGTCGACGACCACGTTGCGCTTCACCTTCAGGGTCGGGGTCATCTCGCCGGTCTCCTCGGAGAAGTCGGACGGCAGGATGCGGAACTTCTTGATCGCCTCTGCGTGTGAGACCGTCTTGTTCGCCTCGTCAACTGCCGCTTGGACCTCGCCGCGCAGCTTGGGATCGTTCATGAGGGAGGCGACGTCGGCGTCGGCCGGCAGACCCATCCGCTCCTTCCATCCCGGGAAGGCCTCGGGGTCGATCGTGATGAGCGCCGAGATGAACGGCTTCTGATCGCCGACGACAACCGCCTGCGACACCAGCGGGGCCGAGCGCAACACATCCTCGAGACCCGACGGCGAGACGTTCTTGCCGCCCGCGGTGACGATGAGTTCCTTCTTGCGGCCGGTGATGGTGATGAAGCCCTCGGAATCGATGGTGCCGAGGTCGCCGGTGTGGAACCAGCCGTCTTCGAGTGCCTGAGCCGTGGCTTCCGGGTTGTTCCAATAACCGTGGAAGACCACGCCGCCGCTCAGCAGCACCTCGCCGTCCTCGCCGAGGCGAACGGCGTTGCCCGCCACAGGTTTTCCGACGGTACCGATCTTGAATTCACCCGGGGTGTTCACGCTGAAGGCCGCAGTGGTCTCGGTCAGTCCGTATCCCTCGTACACCGGGATACCGATTCCGTTGAAGAAGTGCCCGAGCATCGCACCGAGGGGCGCGCCACCGGAGATGGCGAGCTCGCACTGCCCACCCAGCGCCGAGCGCAGCTTGCTGTAGACGAGGCGGTCGAACACTGCGTGCTTGACCTTGAGGAGCAGTGGGACGCTGCCCTGCTCCGACTTCACCGAGTACTCGATGGCAGTGGCGCTCGCGGCGTCGAAGATCTTGCCCTTGCCGCCGTCGGCAGCCGACTGACGGGCGGAGTTGTACACCTTCTCGAAGACGCGGGGGACCGAGAGGATCAGCGACGGCCTGAACTGGCCGAACGTGGCGACGATGTTCTTGGTGTCGCCGGTGAAACCGACCTCGACCCGGGCCTCGATCGCGACGAGGGTGATCGCGTGTGCCAGAACGTGCGCGAGAGGCAAGAACATCAGCAGTCGCTTGCCCGGGGCGAGCAGGGTGCTCAGGTTGCCCTGCAGCACACCTCGGATCTCCGAGAGCATGTTGGAGTGCGTCAGCTCGCACCCCTTGGGGCGGCCGGTGGTTCCCGAGGTGTAGATCAGCGTCGCAGGGTCGGAAGCCTTGAGAGCTGCACGGCGCTTGGCGATCTCGTCGTCCGAGACATCCTTGCCCGCCTCGATGAGGAGTTCGACGGCACCGGGGCCGGCCTTCGGATCGATCTGGAATACCTGGACGGCTGTGGGCAGATCGCCGACAGCCTCGAACTCTGCACGATGTCCGTCGTCCTCGACGATGATGGCGGAGGCGCCGGAATCCCGCATGATCCAGTCGATCTGGCCTGACGATGACGAGTCGTAGATCGGAACGGTTGTCGCGCCCGCGCACCAGATCGCGAAATCCACCAGGATCCACTCGAGCCGCGTGCGTGACAGGACCGCGACGCGGTCACCGGGCGCCACACCGGAGGCGATCAGTCCCTTGGCTATTGCCGTGATCTGCTTGGCGGCGTCGTCTGCCCGCACCGGAAGCCACTCGCCGCCTTCTTCGCGTCGAAAGATCGTCGAGGCGGGAGTGCGCTCGGCGAGACCGAACAAGATGTCAGTACAGTTCTCGTCCTCCTCGATCGTGAAATCGGCGGGGACGCTGTACTCGTTCAACGCAGCACTCATTCGTATCGACGACCTTTCGCCATCGTTGGCAATTGACACTCGTCGCCAATCGTATCCCCGGACTTTTCACGACCCACAACCGCGCCGGAGTTGCGTGACGTGTGAGGGGTCTATCCGCTCGCGTCGGGAGTATGTGAAGCTAAGAGGCGTGACGAGCATTCAAGTGGCGGATGAGACATTCGTCGCTGCGGCGCCCGCGCTGGTGGCAGCCGTGGTGGGTGATCGCGGACGATGGCGATCCTGGTGGCCCGATCTGCGCATGGACGTGGCCGAGGATCGGGGTGCCGCGGGTATGCGTTGGCGGGTCGACGGTCCGGTGAGAGGAACGATGGAGTTCTGGTGCGAGCCGGTACTCGACGGGTTCGTGCTGCACTATTTCCTGCATGCAGAACCCGCCGGTGATCCGACAGGAGTCGACGTGGCAGCGCTCAACCATCGTTACCGCGTGATCGGGAAGCGGGTGACATTCGAGATCAAGGATCGTCTCGAATCAGGTCGCGCCCCAGGCGATCCCGCGATCAGTGAAAGTGTGGCGAGCTGATGGCCGACCATACCGAGCGTTCGATCGTCATCAACGCCGACGCCGCAGAGGTGATGGCTGTCATCTCCGACTTCGAGCACTACCCGGAGTGGGTCACCGCCGCGCGGGAGGTCGAGGTCACCGAACGCGACTCGGCCGGCAGGGCGTCGCAGGTGCGCTTCCTCCTCGATGCGGGCGTACTCCAGGACACCTACGTGCTGCGCTACACGTGGGGCGCAGACGGTGATGAGGTCTCGTGGGTGCTGGTGTCGAGTGATCTGCAGAAGGACCAGCGCGGGCGGTACGTGCTCAGCCGACAGGTGCCCGGTTCGACCAAGGTCACCTACGAGTTGATGGTCGACCTGCAGGTTCCGATGATCGGTCAGCTCAAGCGACGTGCCGAGAAGGCCATCACCGACGCAGCACTCAACGATCTCAAGAAGAGGGTCGAAGGCTGATCGACCTGACGCCCATTCACATCGTCTTCGGTCCGGGGGGATCCGGGGTAAGCGCGATCGCGGCCGCGGGCGCGGTCAGCCGACCCCGGACACGGAGACCAGCGGTGCGTTCACCGCTGGCCGCAGATCGGCACACGCTCCTGATCACGGTCGACCGCTGCTCGCCGGTTCCCGACGTGCTCGGTGTGTTCCGGTCACCCAACGAGGTCGTCGCGGTGTCGGCACATCTGCACCTCCTCTGCCTCGAACGACTCACGTCGGCGACGACGTCGTGGGCGCTGTTCGCCGAACTCCTCGCCGACACCGTGCGACGCTCCAAGATCTCGTTGCCGTTCGTCGACACCCTCGCCGGAATCGACCAGGCGGAGGTGACATCGCTGCCCGGCGTCGAGGATGCGTTGTTGCTGCGGCGGATTCGTGACGAGGCGGTCAGCGGTCAGTGGCAGCGCATCGTCGTCGACCTGTCCGGGGCAGGCGACCCGTATGAGTTGCTCGACGCACCGTCGAAGCTCAGGCACATGCTCGACCGTTTGTGGCCGAGGCACCGCAGGCTCGCGGCCGCGGCCGACCGTCCTGCGGTCGCGCAACTGACCACCGCGGTCGACACCATCGACCGCGACTGCGCCGACGTCGCAGAACTACTGCGTGACGCCGACACCACCGCAGCGCATCTCGTGGTCGGGAGCGGGTATCGCGGAGCGCGGTCGTTACCGCATCAGCTCGCGTCCGTCGACCTGCTCGGACTTCCGCTGCGCACCATCTTTCTCGACGACGCCACCGCCGAATCGGGGCGTCGGGAGCTGGCGACCGACGAGATCGACAGCGTGCCCGGCGTCGAGATCCGTGGTGTCACGGCGCTCGACGCGCCACTCGACCGGCCTGCACGTCTGAAGAAGCTCGGGGTGACGCTGCTCGCGCCGTCGGGTCGCGCGCGCGGCTCGTCGGCGCTGTCGGTGGTCGGCGACGCCGCAGACGGTCTCCACACCACGTACGAATTGTCTTGGCCGCAAACGCTTCCCGACCCCGGTCGGTTCATGCTCGGACGCTCGGGCGACGACCTGCTCGTCACCGTCGACGGTCTGCGTCACTGCCTGCCGTTGCCGTCGGTGTTGCGGCGGTGCGTCGTCGACGATGCCGACTGGGATGGTGAACAGGTGCATATCCGGTTCCGTCCCGACCCGGCGGTATGGCCTCGACGGTGAGGTTGCGGGTACCGTTTCCGTGCACATGTCCCCGGTCGAGTGTCGGGGCCCGCGAGCAGCAAAGGACCAGCCGCCCGAGATGAGCAGCGACGACCGTGGCAATCCGTCGGGGGGACGGCAGACGCCGGGAGACCGCGACGACGCGTTCACCGGAGACCCCATCGGTGACCCTGTCCGCGACTTCGTGCTGGGCATCGCGGGGCAGATCGACCAACTCGCCGCCATCATCGGCGGAGGGGGACAGTCGGCGTCGAGCGGGGCGACTCGGGGAGCGGGCGCGCGACATCAGGCATTCGGCGACGTCGCAGGCGAGATCAGTTCACTCGTGGCCGAGATCGGCGATCTCGTCTCCAGGCTGATCGCCGCGCTCATCGCGGTACTCGAAGCCGTCGCGAACGCGCTACGCGCAACCCCTGCCACGCAGGCCTCGCCGACCGCGCAGTACCAACCGATCTCGGTACGGATCGGTACGTCGACGCCGCACCGGACGGCCCCACGCCAGACGACGCGCGAGCAGGGCGACGATAAGCACGGCCCGGCGCGACAGAGCCGCGCCGGGCAGGAAGCCAGCACGCACGACCCTGGCATGCACGACCCCGGCTCCTATTTCCCCGATCCCTTCCGTCCCTCCGTTGACCGCAGGCACCTCGATGGCGACACCGAGACGTGATGAGGACTGAGAAATAATGGGCGAGTTGACGATTGGCATCGACATCGGCGGCACCAGCGTCCGCGCCTCGGTGGTCGACGAACGCGGGCGGATGCTCGACACCCTGCGGGCCGCGACGCCGGGCACGGCGCTGGCACTCGAGCACTGCCTCGATCGACTCGTCGGCGAGCTCACCTCACGGTGGGCGGCGCGTGCCGTCGGCCTCGCGGTGGCGGGCTTTCTGACGCCTGATCGTCAGGTTGTCCGGTTCGCGCCGCACCTGCCGTGGCGTGAGGCGCGAGTCGCGGAGGAGATGAGCGCGCGCATCGGTCTGCCGGTGGTCACCGAGCACGACGCCAACGCCGCGGCCGTCGCCGAGTTCCGATTCGGCGCTGCGGCGCGCGGACACAACTCGCTGGTCTTGGCCATCGGGACGGGCATCGGTGCCGGGTTGCTCATCGAGGGCGAGATCTATCGCGGAAGCTTCGGTGTGGCGCCGGAACTCGGACATCTGACCGTCGTCCCCGACGGTAGGCCGTGCTCGTGCGGCAAGCGCGGATGCTGGGAAAGGTATTGCAGCGGAACCGCTTTGGTCGACACCGTCGTCGAATTGCTCGCCGATGGCGATTGGGGGAGAAGCCAGCTCGCCGCCGACGTCGCAGCCGATCCCGGTTCGCTGACGGGGCGTCGTGTGGCGGGTGCGGCCGCCGACGGTGACGCGGTGGCGATCGCGGCGTTCGCGGCCTTCGCGGCGTCGCTCGGTCAGGGGCTGGCGATGATCGCCGACATCTTCGACCCCGACCTGATCGTCCTCGCCGGCGGCGTCGGCGCGGCGTCGGGCCTGTTCCTCGACGAGGCGCGCGAGCACTACGCCAGATTGATCACCGGTTCGGGGCACCGGCAACTCGCGCGCATTCGAGGCACCCAGCTCGGCGAGAGCGCAGGCGTCATCGGCGCCGCGGAGGTGGCGCGCGCGGCACTACGGTCCGAGGATGTGGCGCTCGGCGATGCAGGGTGGTCGACGGCACACTGAGAGCACGCCCTGATGGCCCACGCAGGTGTGGGGGCTTGAGTAGAGTCATCTCACAACGTCCCGTCGGCTCACTGCGAGACTCGCCTCTCTTCGAGTTCTCACGGTGTTCTGTCCGGCGACGACTTCACCAGTGGCGACGCGGCGATGATGGAGTGAGTCTCAATGTGGTACTACCTGTTCAAGTACGTTCTCCTCGGACCGCTCCTGCGGGTACTCGGCCGTCCCGAGGTCGAAGGCCTCGAGAACCTCCCCGAGCGCGGACCGGCGATTCTCGCCAGCAACCACCTGGCCGTGATGGACAGCTTCTTCCTGCCGCTGATGGTGCCGCGTCGGATCTACTTCCTCGCCAAGGCCGAGTACTTCAACGGCACCGGGATCAAGGGTCGTTTCCAGGCGTGGTTCTACACCGCCGTCGGTCAGATCCCGATCGACCGGACCGGTGCGGAGGCGGCTGCCGATGCGCTCAAGGCCGCGCGGGGCCAGCTCGAGGCAGGCAACCTGATGGGCATGTACCCGGAGGGCACCAGGTCACCCGACGGCAACCTCTACAAGGGCAAGACGGGGTTGGCCCGAGTCGCGCTCGACACCGGGGTGCCGGTGATCCCCGTCGCCATGATCGGCACCGACACCTTCAACCCGCCCGGAACCGTGCTGCCGCGCCCGACCAGGGTCAAGGTGAAGATCGGCAAGCCGCTGAACTTCGCCCGCTACGAGGGAATGCAGGGCAACCGCTTCATCGAGCGTGCCGTGACCGACGAGATCATGTACGAACTGATGCAGCTCTCCGGCCAGCAGTACGTCGACATCTACGCCGCCTCGCTCAAGGAGCCGAAGCCCGAGGTGCAGGAGCCCGCGCAGCCGGGGGAGGCCTCGGCCGCATGAGCCCCACCGGTCGTCTGCGCTCCACGGGTCGTCTGCGCTTTACCGGTCGTCTGCGCTTCACGGGTCGTCTGCGCTTCAACGGCCGCCCCGTCGCGCGTCGGCGGGACGCGGAGACTACCGCTCAGGCAGATCGGACCTCGGCGAGCGGCTGATCGGCTGCCCGTGTGGCGGCCCGCGCGGGGGAGAACGGAAGCAGCCAGATCACGACCAATGCGGCGATTCCCCACAGCGAGAACGCGTTTCCGACGATGTGGTCGAATACGGTCCAGTGTCGGGCCACCATCGGCAGGAACTGGTACGGGCCAACGGCGAAGATCAGGACGCCGCTGACGGCGATCGCGCTGTAGGCGACGTACGCGCGCCGCGAGTCGGTGCGTGCGGCCACCACGAGGCTCGTCAGGATCAGGGGAATCGACCACACCCAGTGGTGTGCCCACGATGTCGGCGAGACGAGAAGCCCCCAGACCGCGACGACGCAGGTCGCCAGGAGCGCGTTGACGCGCCCGTTCCGACCCGCACCCCGACCGAATGCGGCAGCGGGCTTGCAGGCGAATAGCGCTGCGCCTGCCAGCACCGTTGCCACGAGTGAACTCAGCACCCACGCGAGTTGTGCCGCACTGGCCTCCGGGAGGAGTCGAATCCACATCGCATTCAGGTTCTGGTTGATCCGGCCAGACGGATCACCGATGCGCGTGGTGTGGAACAAGGTGTGCGTCCAGTACCCCCACGAGTCCGACGGCATCCAGATCCATGCCAGCGCCGCCGCGGCGACGAACGTCGCCGCAGCCGTGACGACCGCGCGCCAGCGTCGAGCCGACGCGAACAGCACGATGAAGACGAGCGGGGTCAGCTTGATCGCCGCCGCGAGCCCGACCAGAACGCCCTGTAGGGGTCCGAAGGCACGGCGACGTCCCCGGCCGACGAGAAAGATGTCGACGACGATCATCGCCATGAGGATCACGTTGATCTGACCGAAGCCGAGCGTCATCCACATCGGATTGAGCCAGAGCGCGGCAGTGGAGACCACTAGAGCGAGCCACCATCGGTTGCCGATGCGCCCGACGGAGAGCACCGTCAGCACGATGTGCACGACGACGACGAGGAGTCCGATCGTGATCAGTGACATCACGACACCCGCGATGGTGAGCGTCATTGCGCCCAGCGGCACGAAGGCCATCGCGGCGAACGGCGGATAGGTGAACGGAAGCCAGATGCCGTCGCTGGTGAACGGCATCGAGCCGTCGGCGTAGAGACTCTGGCCCTGCTGCCAGATCTGTGCCCCGAGCCGGTAGACGTCGAGGTCGATGCGCGTCCTGGTACCGAAACTGCTGGTGAAAGGCACACCGATCATCTGGAGTAGCGACGACGCCGCGAATGCGACGACGATGAGCGCGCGCGCCCACCGCGTCGGAACCCACCGACGGAGCCGGGCGTCCGCGGCGCTGCAGAATGTGGGCATCGATGGCCTTTGTGTAGGCCCCACGTCGGGGGCATGTGGGTCGGTCGGGTGTCGGTGTGCGCGTTCGGTGGCTAATACTTGGCGGTATGCGTTTCTTCTACGATTCGGAGTTTATCGAGGACGGCCGCACGATCGATCTCATATCGATCGGTGTCGTCGCGGAGGACGGTCGTGAATATTATGCGGTGTCGACCGAATTCGATCCCGGGCGCGCCGGTAGTTGGGTGCGCGCCAACGTCCTGCCCAAGCTTCCGTCCCCCTCGTCGTCGCTGTGGCGGTCGCGGGCGCAGATCCGCGAAGGCCTGCTGGAGTTCCTGACGGAAAAGGGCAACGACATCGAGTTGTGGGCGTGGGTGGGTGCCTATGACCACGTTGTTCTGTGTCAGTTGTGGGGGCCGATGACCGAGCTGCCCCGCGCTGTTCCGCGTTTCACGCGTGAGCTCAAACAGCACTGGGAGGCTGCCGGTCGCCCGCCTCTGCCCTCCGCGCCCGACGACGCTCACGACGCCCTCAGTGATGCTCGACACAACCTGCGCAAGTGGGAGGCCATCGAGCGTGCCGGCGGTGTGCGTGCGTGAGCCCGGCTAGCCGACGGGGCCGACCTGCGGGGGCGTGGTCGGCGCCTATTACGCTGGAGGGGTGGTGAACTGGACCGTAGACGTTCCGATCGACGAACTTCCCGAACTGCCCCCGCTTCCCGGCGACCTGCAGGCGCGCTTTGCCGACGCCATGAGCAGGCCGGCACTCCAGCAGCCGAGCTGGGACCCCGAAGACGCTCACCGGATGCGCACGGTGCTCGAGAGTGTGCCGCCGATCTGCATGCCGGCAGAGGTCGAGGCGCTGTCGTCGCAGCTCGCCGATGTCGCCGAGGGCCGCGCCTTTCTGCTGCAGGGCGGCGACTGCGCGGAGACGTTCGCCGACAACACCGAACCGCACATCAAGGGCAACATCCGCACGTTGCTGCAGATGGCCGTCGTACTGACCTACGGCGCGAGCCTGCCGGTCGTGAAGGTGGCCCGCATCGCCGGGCAGTACGCCAAGCCACGCTCGGCCGACGTCGACGCGCTCGGCCTGAAGTCCTACCGCGGCGACATGGTCAACGGATTCCCGCCCGTCGAGGCGGCACGAGTGCACGATCCGTCCCGCCTGGTCCGCGCGTACGCCAACGCGTCGGCCGCGATGAACCTGGTGCGCGCACTGACCGGTGCCGAAGCCGACCTGCGTCGTGTCCACGATTGGAATCGCGAGTTCGTCCGGACGTCACCCGCCGGCGCGCGGTATGAGGCCCTCGCAGGCGAGATCGACCGCGGCCTGAAGTTCATGGACGCCTGCGGCGTCACCGATTCGAGCCTGAAGTCCGCCGCGATCTTCGCCTCACACGAAGCGCTCGTGCTCGACTACGAACGCGCGATGCTGCGCCTGGCCGACAATCCCGATCTCGACGGTTCCGGCAATGCGTCCGAACTCGACGAGAAGGTGCTCTACGACCTTTCGGCGCACTTCCTCTGGATCGGCGAGCGCACCCGCCAACTCGACGGAGCGCACATCGCATTCGCCGAGCTGATCCGTAACCCCATCGGGGTCAAGATCGGACCGACGACGACGCCGGAGCAGGCCGTCGAATACGCCGAACGGCTCGACCCGCACAACCGTCCCGGACGGCTGACCTTCGTTGCCCGCATGGGCAACTCGAAGGTGCGCGAGGTACTCCCGCCGATCGTGAGCGCGGTGGAGGCGACCGGCCACAAGGTGATCTGGCAGTCCGATCCGATGCACGGGAACACCCACACCTCGCCGACCGGGTACAAGACCAGGCACTTCGACCGCGTCGTCGACGAGGTGCAGGGCTTCTTCGAGGTCCATCACGCGCTCGGTACGCACCCGGGTGGTATCCACATCGAGCTCACCGGTGAGAACGTGACCGAGTGTCTCGGTGGCGCACAGGACATCTCCGACGTCGACCTGGCGGGTCGATACGAGACCGCGTGCGATCCGCGGCTCAATACCCAGCAGTCGCTGGAATTGGCATTCCTCGTCGCGGAGATGCTGCGCGGCTGAGCATTTCGACGTCCTGAGCGGTCAGCCCACGATCAGCGCGCCGACCCACCAGCCGGCCGAGCCGAAGCCTGCGGCCACCAGCAGCACGACGGTCAGCCAGATCAGCGCCTGCAGTCTTCCGCGCCCAGGGTCGTGGGTCGGTGTGTCGTCGGTCGGTCGATCGGGAATCACCGTGGGGCGCTTGGTCGTCGCGGGTGGCGCTGTGGTCGGTTGGGGACGCGCAACGAGCGACTCCGCGACCGGTTGCTGTGCGGTCGCGGGGACAGCGCGCGGCGCAACGGGGCGCGGTCGTGGACGCACCGCGGCGGCCTGTGCCGCGCGTATCCGGAGCATCGTCTCCCGCTCGGCCGAGCGGCGCGGTGCGGGAACTGTGAACGGCGGCAGGTCGAGGTCGTCGGCCGCGGCGAGCAGGGCGTCGCGCATCTCGAAGGCGTCGACGTAGCGGTCGCGCGGCCGACGTTCCGTCGCGCGCAGGATCACTTCGTCGATCTCCTCGGGTACGCCGTCGATCACGTCGCCGGGGGCCGGGACGTCGTAGGAGAGTCGCTGGTAGGCGAGTGCCAGTGGCGAGTCGCCGTGGAAAGGTGTTCTGCCGGTGAGTAATTCGAACATCATGACGCCCATGGAGTAGACGTCGCTCCTGGCGTCGGCGTCGGCCGACTCGACCTGCTCGGGCGACAGATACGCCGCCGTACCCAGGATGACGCTCGCCGACGTGACGCCGGCCTCGGCGACCGCGCGCACCAGTCCGAAGTCGGCGACCTTGACCTCGCCCGCGTCGGAGATCAGCACGTTCTCGGGTTTGACGTCGCGGTGGACGAGGCCTGCTCGGTGCGCGGTGCCGAGACCGCCGAGGACGGGATCGGCGACCGCGACGACGGCGTGCGGCGGCATGGGACCGCGCTCGCGCAGCAGTTCGCGCAGGCTGCCGCCCTCGACGAGTTCCATCACGAGAAACGCCGTGCCGTCGTCGATGCCCTGGTCGTAGACCGCGACGAGACCGGGATGCTTCAGGCCCGCGACAGCCCGCGCCTCGAACTCGAAGCGGCGCACGAACTGTGGGTCGCCCGAGTAGCGTCGATCCATCACCTTGACCGCGACGTCGCGACCCAACCGCAGATCGGCGCCCAGATAGACCGCCGACATTCCGCCGCGCGCGATGGGCGCGTCGAGGCGGTAGCGGTCCTCGAGGACCGCACCGAGCAGGGTGTCGGCCGGGCTGTTCACGACGTCGAATCTACCCGGCACCACCGACCGCGGGCCCGTACGTACACGCCGTGGCGTGTGCTGGACGACGAGTTGTACACAGCGTGACGACCGCCTGTCGGCATGCACGGCGAAACGGTAATCTCAGGCGGGTGAGTTCTCTGCCCCTCTCGACCGACAACCTCCCCGCCGACACCCCCACCTATTCGCTCGACGATGTCGCCGCACGCCTGCATGTCTCGACGAACAAGGTGCGCAACCTCATCCGGGATCATCACCTGCTCGCGATCTCGCGTAACGGTCAGCCCACGGTGCCGCAAGTGTTCTTCGACGACGAAGGCATCGCGAAGCACTTCACCGGACTCGTCGACGTGTTGTTCGACGGCGGCTACACGCGCGACGAGATCATGACGTGGCTGTTCACCGAACAGGACGACCTCGGCCTGACGCCCGCGGACGCGCTGCACACCCACTCCGCGCGCGAAGTCATCCGTCGCGCGCAGGCACAGGCGTTCTGACGCCCCACATACGACGTCCGAGAGCACCGATCCGCAGTGGATCGGTCCGCATCACCGACGCTGCCGCGAGGCCACCGAGCGCCAGCGCCAACAGCGTCTCGGGCAGTTTGTAGAACAAGATCGAGTCGTCGGGCTGAAAGACGATCAGCATGAACGTCGAGATTCCGACGACCAGCGAGCGCACCCACGTCGGAAGCGTGAACGCCACGGCCAGGCACAGCACCCACGTGTAGTACCAGGGGAGCGTCGACGGTTCGAGGACCACGACGGCCAGCATGGCGAGCACGATGCCCGCCATCGCGTCGCGCTCGGAATGCCGCTGCCGCCACCACAACACGACGAGGATGACCGCGAGCAGAACCTCGCCGACGAGCCGGGTGATCGGCAGCACGGTCTGCAGGTTGAGCGGTGTGAACGGCGCGGCGACGAGTGTCACGAGGTGAGCGAGCACCGTCGGCAACGTAAACCAGTTCACGATCCGATCCGCCCAGCCCAAACCAGTGAGCCAACCCAGGCCCAGCCCGACGAGCGCGGTCCACGCCGCGAACACGGCGACGGTGATGCCCACGATCGCGGCGAGCACGACTGCCACGTCGCGCGCGCCCACCTGGCGCTGTTGTCGAATGTGCGCCAACCAGATCCACAGCACGAAGGGGACCGCGATCCCGGCGGTGATCTTGATCGAGACCGCACACCCGAGCAGCACGAGCCCGCCGACGTGTCGCCCGGTGACGACCAACGCCATCCCCGCGGACAACACACCCATCATGAGTAGTTCGACGTGCGGTCCGCCCACCAGGTGGATCAGGACGAGCGGGTTGAACAGCACCAGCCACAGTCCCGCGGCGGGCGACGCCCCGAAGTGACGGGCGAGGCGCGGAATTGCCCAGAGCGACAACAGGAGTCCCGGCAGCAGTACCAGTCGCATGGCGAGCACACCCAGGATGACGTGATCGCCGGTCACCGCGACGACAAGGAGGTGTGTCACCCACACGAAGAGCGGGCCGTAGGGCGCCGTGGTCGACGCCCAGACCTGCGCCATGCTGTCGACGAGCGGTCCCGGATTGTGCGCCGGGCCCTCGGCGTACGGCGAGAAGCCCGCCCCGAACAGGGCGCCCTGCCCGAGGTAGGCGTAGACGTCGCGACTGTAGAGCGGCACGGTCACCATCAACGGCGCGGCCCACGCCAACACCCACCGGCCCAGGTGGAGGCCGCTGTGATCACTGTCGCGGTCGCACAGGATGCGCCCCAGGCGTACCCACGCGATCACCATGAGCGTCACGCCGACCCAGAATGTGATGCCACACAGAGATTTACCGTGCCCGTAGGTGAGCCAGCTCAGTCCGGTATCGGTCAAGATCGGATGGTTACGGGGTATGTCTGCGATGCCGAAACCGCCGAGGCACACCATGATCGAACCGATCAGGCCCGCGATGAGGGTGCGCCGCGTCGTCGTCGACGATGTGCGACCGGCGCTCGCGTCGGCGTCCACTTTCACGTCGGTGTCCATGCTCAGGCGTCGTCCACGCTCACGCGTCGCGATGCGCCATACGACGCGCGACGGCAACGAGGTCGGTGTACACGGCGTCGTCGATATCGGTGCTCTCGAGGGTGGTGACGGCGGACTCGAGCAGTGTGTCGATGGTGCGTTCAACGTCGGCGACGGCGCCCACGTCGGTCAGAATCCCACGCGCAGTGGCCAGTTCGTCTGCCGACAGTTCGGTTCCGATCATCGAACGCAACGTGTCGCCGAGTGCGGGATCGTGAGCGTCGGCGCGGGACAGTCCCAGCGCGAGAAGTGCTGTCCGCTTGCCTGCGACGAGATCGTCGCCCGAGGGCTTGCCGGTACGGGCAGGGTCGCCGAACACACCGAGCAAGTCGTCCTGTAGTTGGAACGCGATGCCGAGATCGTGGCCGACCGAACGCAGGCGGTCGACGAGTTCCTCGGAGGCACCCGCGGCGCGGGCGCCGAGCTCGAGCGGCCGCGCGACCGTGTAGGCAGCCGTCTTGAACTCCATCACGCGATAGGCGGCTTCCGTCGATTCCTCGCCGCTGACCTCGTTGACGATGTCGAGGACCTGGCCGCCGAGCACCTCCGTGCGCATCGCCGCCCACGTCGCGATCACTCCCGGTGGCAGGGGCGCAACGGGCGGACCTTCGACTGGCCTGCCCGCGGGCGACACGGTCGCGGGGGCGTACCCGTGGACGAGGTCGTCGGCCCATGCGAGTGCGAAATCGCCTGCCAGAACAGCCGACGCGACGCCGTGTTCGGCCGCGTCGCCGCGCCATCCCGCGTCGCGATGGGCGCTCTCGAACACCCGGTGCACCGTTGGTCGACCGCGCCGTGTGTCGGAGGCGTCGATGATGTCGTCGTGAATGAGCGCGCAGCCCTGCACGAGTTCGAGGGCGGCACAGATTCGCAGTGCGTCGGAGTCAGTGAGGCCGGTCGGCACGCCGTTGGCGTCGCCGCGGCCCGCCTGCCACCCCGCGTACGCGAAGACGGGGCGGATGCGCTTGCCGCCCGACAGTACGAAATCGGCGACGACCTGCGCTGACGACCCGACGACCGGCGAAATGGCTGCGGCGGTCGACACCGCGGTGCCGAGAAAGTCGCGCAGCACGGATTCGACTGCGCCGGGAACCTCGGCGAGGCGCGTTGGTACGGGAGCGGTCGAGGTCACGTGTCACAGGCTAGCCCGTACACTGGTCCGGTGAATTCATCCGCCCCGGTGCCGTCCGTCGTCGAACGTCTGTCTGCGCCGCATCCGGGACAGGTGCCCTTCTCCGTCGAGTTCCTCCCACCCAAAGACGCCGAGGGCGAGGCACGCCTGTGGCGCGCGGTCCGTGTCTTCGAGCGGCTCAATCCCGCGTTCGTCTCGCTGACGTACGGGGCGGGCGGCAGCACACGTGATCGCACCGTGCGGATCGCGGGTCAACTGGCGACCGAGACCACGCTGGTGCCGGTGGCCCACTTGACCGCGGTGGACCATTCGATCGCCGAATTGCGCTCGCTGGTCGGTGCGTACGCCGACAAGGGCATCACCAATATCCTTGCGCTGCGCGGTGATCCGCCGGGAGATCCGCTCGGTGAGTGGGTCAAGCATCCCGAGGGCGTCTCCTACGCCGAAGAACTCGTCGACCTCATCGGCGAACTCGGCCAGTTCCACGTCGGTGTCGCCTCGTTCCCCGAGGGCCATCACCGTGCTCCCGATCTCGACCACGACACCCGCGTCCTGGTGAGCAAGCTTCGCGCGGGCGCCGAGTACTCGGTCACCCAACTGTTCTTCGACGTCGAGTTCTACCTCCGCCTGCGCGACCGCGTCGCCGCGGCCGACGCCGAGCAGGGCGCCAAGCCGATCATCCCCGAGATCATGCCGATCACGTCGCTTGCCTCGGTTCGACGGATGGTCGAGTTGTCGGGGTCTGTTCTGCCCGAGAGCGTCGAACGGCGGCTGATCGACGCCGCGGGCTCCGGTGAACAAGAGGATCGCGCAGCGGTACGCGCTGTCGGCATCGACATCGCCACCGAGATGTCGCAACGTCTCATCGCCGAGGGCGTCCCCGGGCTGCATTTCATCAGCCTCAACTTCGCCAAGGCCACCTGCGAGGTGCTCGACCGCCTCGGCGTCGACACCTCCGACGCCCTGCCGCTCGTCTCCTCGAACTAGCTACTCGCGACCGCGATGCGGAACGGGTCGCTGTTCAGTGGTCCGTTCTTCGCGGCGAGGCGTGCCGTCGTGTCGGCGGTGACCTGCACGGTGATCGGCTCTTGCCCGAGGACCGCGGCGAAACCTCGGTAGCGAATGCCGACTGCGACTCGGTGTTCGCCGGGCTCCGCCGCGATTCGGAATGGCTGTCGCCAGGCCAGGGTGTGCGCGGCGCCATCGACGGTGAGTACCGGGAGTGCGACGGCGCGGACGAACCAGGAGTTGATCCAGTGTGCGTCCACGGTCACTTCGATAGCAGATCCCACAAGCGCTGATCGTGGCACATAAGCGCTGCAGAGGCAGCGACATGCGCACTGCCCCTTGAATAGTCGCCGGACTACACAGCGCTTAGCCGGTGGGGCCGCCGCTCTCCGGCTTCTGGCCGCCCGCCGCGGAGGCATCTGCGCGCGCGCCGGAGGAGGTCGTCGTCGACGATGCGGTGGCCCGCGGTGTCGTCGCCTTTTGGGCAGGCGCGGTTCGACGCACAGGCCGCGGCCGTCCTGGGCGCGGGCTGGTGTCGCGGTGCGAGTACGCCAACCAGATGACGAGTGCGACGACGAGCAGGCACACGACCACGAGGAGCCACGTCCACCCGGTGAACGCCGCGGTCGCGGGGTCGGGGTAGGTCGCGTCGGCGATGAACTCGGTGACCTTGCCCGGTTCGGGCGTCCACGTGACGGAGGTCTCCGAATCCTGCTTCGGGACGTTGCTCGCGGTGATCGGACCCGCGAACGCCAGGGTGAACTTCAGGTAGTCGCGTTCGTCGAGTCCGTTGAGATCGGCGCTGCCGCGAAAGCGGACGACGTCGCCGCTGCGCTTGGCGTTCAATTCCATCGTCATCGACGTGTCGCCGAACGCGTTGGCGACGATGTCTCCGAGCTGACTGAGCTGACCGGCGGTCAGATCGGAGAATGTCGCCCTGGTACCGACCCGGCTCGCGCCCTGCCCTGTCGCTCCGGGCTGTGCGGCCGTGGACGAGGCGCCCGTGGAGGGGGCGCCCGCAGAAGCAGAAGCGGACGGGTTCGCCGAATCACCGCCCTGGCCGGTGCGCGGGCCCTCGCGGTAGTCGGAGGTCGACACGTTGTTGTGCATCGACTCGGGAATGTCGAGTCGCGGCGCGCCGCTGGGATTGTCGGGGGCGGTCGCGACGATGATCGTGCCGGCATACCGGTCGCCGACAGTTGTCGAGCGGGTCAGGCAACCCGACAGCAGCGGCATTGCCGTGAGCAGGATCAACAGCGACGCAATCGTGGTTCGCACGGTACGTCGGCTCGTCGGATCGGTGGGGCGTCGCGTGGTAGCCGGTTGCACGTGCTCATCGTGCCAGATGAAGTTGTGTCGGACTGTCAGTGCCGCCGCCGACTCGCCGCGATCGCGAGCTGTCCTGCGATCCGTCCGCTGGCACCGGTCACCCCGCCTCCGGGATGCGTCGACGCCCCGGCGAGGAAGAGTCCGGCGGCGCCGGGTATCCGATGCCCGGCGAGGTCGGCGTGCGGCCGATAGGTGAACATCTGATCGATCGTCATCTCGACGTGCATGATGTTGCCGCCGACCAACCCGAGCTCCGATTCCAGATCGGCGGGCGTCTGGACGTAACGGTGGTCGACCGACGCGCTGAATCCCGGCGCATGGCGATCGACTTCGGCCAGGATCTCGTCCGCGGCGACCGAGCCCGACGTCGACCACTGGCCGTCACGCAGCTGTCGCGGGTGCCACTGCGACCACACCGTGATCGAATGCCGTTGTGCGGGAGCAAGTGTCGGATCGATCGCCGAGAAACTCATCACGACGCACGGTGGGCGTGGTGGTAACTCGCCGACTGTGGCCGCGGTATACGCGCGACGAAGCTGCGCGCGGTCGGTGACGAGAAGTCCCAGCGCCGAATGCACGCCGTGCGGCGGGAGGTCCGACGGCAGGTCGCGGTAGGCGGGCAGGGCGCGCGTGCCGAGCCGGACCGCCATCCCGATACCGGAGCCGATATCGATCTCGCGACGCCATCGGTCGATCTCCGCTGGTGGAACGGCTCGCCCGGCGTCGAGCATGTCGAGTGTCGCGAAGATGTGGCAGGCGGCGATCACCTGACGGGTGCAGTGGCTGTCCCCGTCGGTCTGCACGCACCAATGATCGCCACACCTGCTGATCGACGTCGCGGGCGATCCGGTGAGCACCTGCGCGCCGTCGGCGTCGAGCCGGTGCATAAGGGATTCGGTGAGCGCGCCGCTGCCGCCGACGGCCCTGCCAGGGGGAATCCGGTGCATGAGCGCTGCGAACCCGACCATGGGTGCGGTTCCCGGCGCGTTCATGGGCGGACCCGATTGCGCGCCGAACCACGCGAGAGCCGCTTTGAGTCGTTCGGAGGTGAACCAGCGATCGAGAAGGGCGTCGCCGGACATCATCAGTTCCTGGGTCGCCGACATGAGCGACCCCGCACGTCGACCGATGAACCCGGTGCGCGCGGTGTGGGCGGTGTGGCCGATGCCGGCGAATGCTCGTCCGAAGCGGGGGAGTGTCGCCGGGGAGTTGAACGCATCGAGCACAGCCCGTGACCGCGGTCCCCACACGCCGACGAATCGTCGGTAGGCGTCCGCGTCGGCGTCTGAGCACGCGGCGGCGATCGACGCGCAGGTCGCGTCGAGGTCGGTGCGGAACACCAGCGGTGGTCCGTCCTGCGTCGCGGGTGCGAAACCCCAAGGGTCGCAGTCGATATAGCGCAGCCCGTGGGCGGAGAGATCGAGCTCGTCGATGATCGGGGAGTGTCGGATCATCAGATGCGCCGACGACCCGCGGTCGACGCGATAGCCCGGAAAACGTTCGACGGTCGAGACGGCACCGCCCGGAATGTCGTCGCGTTCGACGACGAGAACCGAACGTCCCGCGCGGGCGAGGTAGGCGGCCGCGATGAGGCCGTTGTGACCCGCGCCGACGACAACGGCATCGTGCCGGGGCTGGTGGCCGGAGCGGGTCAAGCGGCTCACCGCGCCGCTGCTGGTGGTGGTGTGCGTGGTGTGCCCACGATCGGTTCCGGCGCGGCGTCGAGCGGGAGTCGTCGACCGAGGAAGGCGAAGGGACGTGGGTCGCCGGTGAAGGTGAAGTGCCGCAGCACGTCGTCGAAACCCATCCTGCGATAGAGCGACCACGCCCGATTCTGTTCGGCGGGAATCTCCGGGGTGGACAGCACGACGTGGTCTTCTTCGCGGTCGCTCAGCAGCGCGGTCAGCAACCACTCGCCGATGCCGTGGCCCTGGGCGGTCGGGTGAACGTGCAGCTCGGTGAGTTCGAAGTAGTTCGTGGCGACGCGCTCGATGGTCTCGCGGCTGCAACCCGAGAGTCGGAGTCCTGTTCTGAGCTGGTGATTCCACCACTGGTCGTCGGCACCGCGATAGCCGTAGGCGATGCCGACCATGATCTCGTGTCCCGACGGCGAGACCGGAGGGCCGATGAGTCGACGCTGTGCGTCGGGGTCGAGACGGAGGTCGGGGGGAACGGCCGTCAGCGCGGCGTATGCGGTCCACCCGCGACGGGCGATGTGCTCACGCCAGAGCGGAACCCGGTGGTGTTCGGTACCGCGTGGGTAGTCCATCGCGGTCACGTAGACGTTCAGGGCAGCGTCGAGCCAGGCCGGGGCGTCTTGCCCGGTCAACCGAACGAGTCGGGTCGCCAACTGCTCGTCGTCCTTCCTTCCGCACCGATCCTTCCGCACCAAGCCGCGCGTCGAGTTCGTGGCAGGCCGCGGCCGATCGGGAATGTCGGTACCGAGTTCTACGCTTCTGCTGTCTGGATCGGGCCACATCTCCACTTGAAGAGTGTCGCCGTTCTAGCTATATTGAATATGTCGAACGGGTGTTCGATGAACGTGCCTCCGCAAGCCGTTCTGCTTCACCCACGACAGTCTGGGCGGTCCGGCGACGGACGAGGGAAGCGTGCATCGTCGGACCGCACCGGGACTCGGTCACATGCCCGGTTCGTTCGAGAAGGCGCAACACCGAAGGGGGCGCGACATGGCAGTCAACAGGCCGACGCGCGGCACAGTGCGTCACGCACGGCGAGGTGCGGTGGTGCGTCCAGAGATCGACCCCGTGGTCGTCGTCCGCGCTCGTGACCTCCTCGAACGCGCGGAGATCCTGGCGGAGAACGCCGACGGTGTGCCAGACGACGCCGAGCGCTTCCGTCAGTACTACCTCGCGGCACTGCGCGCGGCGGGTGCCGCGCTCGCGGTGTATGAACCGCCGACCAAGCGTGTTTCCCGACGTGTATCGCCGAATGCATGGTCGCGCATCTCGTCGGCTGTTCCTGATCTCGCCGAGTTCGCCGAGGCATTTGCTCGCCTGTCGGCTGTTCGTATGGAGATCGAGTCCGGTTTGCGCCGCTCGGTCGAGGGCTCGGCGGTCGCCGCGCTCCGTTCCCGCGTGATGTCGTTCCTCGACGCCGTCGAGGACATCATCGTCGGCTACGAACAGGGAAAGCTCGCGCACCAGTCGATCGACCGGTCCGACTACGGCTACGACCACATCGCCTGAGAACACATCGCCTGAGACCGCGGCGCGTGACTCACACCACGCGCCGACCGGCGGCCGGAGGCTTCTGTGGGCTCGCCAGGCGGTTTCGCTCGGCGTGACCCTTGGTCTCAATTTGTGTCTATTGGCGTACTTGAGGTGACCGTCGGATGGTTATGGTGGTCGCGCTTGCGATCACCTCGTATCATGGAAGCTGTAAGCCGCGAACACATGTCACGAGACGGGCGTCCGCGGTCGCCACAATCTCGTTGAAGTGTGAATCGGCAACGTAGTAAGGAGGGTCGGTGCCACTCTCGGAGCACGAGCAGCGCATGCTCGAACAAATCGAAAGTGCTCTATACGCCGAGGACCCGAAGTTCGCGTCCAGCGTGAAGCGTCGACGGCTGGGCCGATCGTCGGGTCGTCGTCGTCTTCAGGCGGCGGCGATCTTTGTCGTCGGTCTTGTGCTGCTCATCGTCGGTCCTCTGGTGGGTCTGAGCATCGCCGGCCTTCCCGTCGTCAGTCTGATCGGGTTTCTTGTCATGTTCGGCGCAGGTCTTCTTGCTCTCTGGGGTGGCGGACGTTCGGCTCCCGAGGGTTCGGCACCCGCCGACACCGCCCGTCCGGCAGGCAACAAGCGTAAGTTCACCGAGCGCATGGAAGAACGGTTCAACCGCCGCTTCGACCAGGAGTGACCGAGCCGCCTGACTGATCAGGCGCCTCACTCTTCTCGGCCTCATCGCCTCCGCGGTGCTCGAGAGTCAGGCCTGGCCGCCCCCCGCGGCCACATGTGTGCCGTATCTCAAGGTTGGTGTGCTGCAGCACCCACGGCATTCGACAAGACACTTCTTCGAGTCCACCACCGCCCGCCGAGCCGTACCGCAGGCCCACTTCTCAGATCAGCAGGGCAACACATCGCACCGATGTGTTGCCCTGCTGTCGTATGTCGTGGCTGTCTCATTGCCGGGGTTCTCTGGATCCCACACAGGGCTGCCGCGCGCCGATCCACACCCTGGTTCCCACCCCGCCCCGCTGGTTTCCCCACGACGCCCCACCCTGGCTCCCCACACCGCCCCACCGGTCGCCCCACAACGCCCCACGGGCGCGACAAATCGGCTCCCATCAGTCACTTTGGTGCCGTTGTGCCCTTCTGGACACACCTGTGGACGCCTAGGACACGCGGCAGGTCACGACATTCACCACCACATTTCTCGTAGCTGACCTGCATCAACAGTTGTCCGCGCCGACTTCGGGGGGTGGAAGGGGTGGAAAGTGGTGGAAAGTGGGGTACTGTGGCAGCACTGGGTGAGACGGACCGGAACGGATCGCCCAGGGGGCAGGAGGTGTCGACATGTCGTCCGTTCGATTTGTCGGCACCTACACACCCAAGTTGGACGACAAAGGGCGACTGACGTTGCCCGCCAAGTTCCGCGACGCACTGGCAGGAGGCGTGATGGTCACAAAAGGCCAAGACCACAGTCTGTCGGTGTTCCGAGCCGAGGAGTTCGACGAGATCGCCGCCCGCATCGTGGAGGCATCCCGTAACGATCCGCAGGCGCGGGCCTTCCAGCGCTACTTCTTCGCCAGCACAGAGGAGCAGCGTCCGGACGGGCAGGGTCGGATCAGCTTGTCTCCCGATCATCGGGAGTACGCGGAGCTGACCAAGGAGTGCGTGGTGTTCGGCAGTTTCGATCACCTCGAGATCTGGGACGCGCAGAAGTGGCGCGAGTACCAGAACGAGCACGAGGAGAACTTCTCGGCAGCCAACTCGGCCGCACTGAACGCGGTCTTGTAGCCGAGGAATGGCACACGATGGACAGGGCTTCGGGTGGATCGAGGCCCCGGTCCGGAACGACCCTGGCGTACTTCCCCAACGCCAGGTGCGCGACCGGACCGGGACCCCGCTTCACCCGGCGAGACAACCCGACACAGCCTGCGACGCACGGCATTCGTATGTGCGTCGGTCGCAGTCACGGCAGGGGCAACCCCGGCACCGTGACGCATGGCGAGCCCGATCGGGGCAACCAGCGTCTGTGTCAGGGATTCGAGATGAGTGTGCGTGGCCGCAACGGGTCGGGGCGTGCAGACAGCACGCGTCGGGAGGTGATTCGGTGAACGCGCCACACGACGGCGAACGTCGTTCCGGAGAATTCGGCCACGTGCCCGTCATGGCACGGCGGATCACCGAACTTCTCGCGCCGGCATTGACGGCTACCGGTGACGACCTCTCGGATGCCGAGCGTCCGGTGTTCGTCGATGCGACATTGGGAGCGGGCGGCCACAGCGAACTGATCCTCACCGAATTCGACGACGCACGCGTCATCGGCATCGACCGTGACGAGTCAGCGTTGAACATCGCGCGCGATCGCCTCGCTCGTTTCGGCGACCGGATCTCGTTTCACCAGTCTCGATTCGACGGCATCGACGACGTTCTCGCGGCCGCAGGCGTCGACCACATCGACGGTGCGCTCTTCGATCTCGGTGTGTCGTCGATGCAACTCGACCGCGCCGATCGCGGATTCGCCTACGGCGTCGACGCCCCGCTGGACATGCGGATGAATCCGGACGACGACCTGACCGCGGCGGACGTGCTCAACACGTATTCGCACGGCGACCTCGCGCGCGTGCTGTCGGACTACGGCGAAGAACGCTTCGCGGGCAAGATTGCATCCGCCGTTCTGCGGGCCCGTGAGACCGAACCCTTCACCACGAGTGGGCGGCTCGTCGAATTGCTTTATGCCGCAATCCCTGCGGCCACACGTCGGACGGGTGGGCATCCCGCGAAACGCACGTTCCAGGCATTGCGGATCGAGGTGAACCACGAACTCGACGCCCTGCGCCTGGCGTTGCCTGCGGCACTCGATGCGCTATCGGTGGGTGGACGTGTGGTGGTGATGAGCTACCAGTCGCTCGAAGACCGAATCGTCAAGCGTGAGTTCGCGTCTCGCACCACCTCGACGTCGCCTCCCGGCCTTCCGGTCGAACTGCCCGGAACCGCACCGCAATTCAAGCTCATCACCCGAGGTGCCGAGCAGGCTGGCGAGGCCGAGCTCGCCGAGAATCCGAGGTCGGCCCCGGTCAGGGTCCGCGCCATCGAACGTGTCGAGAGGAATCGGTCATGACAGTGCTCGACGACCGCACCGTCGCCGACAGTGCAGGTGCTGGTACCGCAACGCCAACCCGTCGTCCACGCCGGGAGAATCTCGAATCGGAGCGAGCCAACCGCTCGCGGGCGGCGCAGCGCGCGCTCGACCGGCGTCGCAATCGCGTTGTGGCGCAGGGTTCTACGTCGACGCGCGGTGGGCTCGATTCGGGCGTACGACAGGGCTCGTTGTTCAGTCGTGCACGGTCGGTTCCGTTCGTGGTGCCCGTCCTCGCTCTGCTTGTCGTCGGTTTGGGGTTGAGCCTGTGGTTGTCGACGAAGGCTGCTCAGGATTCTTACCGACTCGGAATCGAGCGCAAGGCCAATCAGTCGCTCGTCGACCGCCGTGACAGTCTCAAGCGCAGCTACGAGTCGGGCGACTCTGCGCCCGAATTGTCCGACAAGGCAGCGAAATTGGGAATGATCCCGGTTCAGAATCCAGCCCGGATGGTGGTCGGCGCCAACGGCAAGCCCAAGGTGCTCGGCGATCCCGAACCCGCGTCCGGCAAGCCGATGGGGACGATCAACCCCGACGACAAGCCCGATCCCACCAGCAAGATCGACAAGAGCAAGGTCAGCGATTCGATGGGTCTCGGGGGCGCAGGCGCTTCGGACTCGAATGCCACTTCGTCTGCTGATACGAACTCCTCCGGCTCAACCAATTCGCCAGCGCCGAACCAGAATACGACTCCCGGGCAGAACACTGCGCCGACCCAGAACCAGAGTGCCAACGCTCACGCACGCGCCGATGCTCCGGCGCCGGGAGCCGCTGCCGCGCCCAATCCGAATGTCGCGCCCACGGCTCAGACGAATGGCAACCCGCCGAGCGCAAATTCGGCGGGAGCCCGCTAGGGCGGTGGACAATTGACAACCATGACACGCGCCAGTTTTCAGCGGATCGGTGAGCGTTTCGACCCGCCCGCTGCGCAGTCCCGGTCAGGACGACGTCCCACTTCCGCGGGCGGATCGGGGAGTGGAGGATCGGGTACCGGGGGCCGCGGTGGAGGTCCGGGACGAGGTCCCCGCACCTTCGAATTCCGTAGTCGCGCTGTGGGAGTCGTCATCCTCCTCGTGGTGTTGGCGGTGGCGATCCGGATGATCGTCGTGCACACCATCGAGGCGTCGTCGATCTCGGCAGAAGCGGCCCAGCAACGTGAGTACACCCAGGTGCTGACGGCCAAGCGCGGAGCGATCCTCGACCGCAACGGACGTCCTCTCGCCTATACCGACGAGGCGCGGTCACTCACGTTCCTGCCCAAGGCAGTTCGCAAGTCGATCGAGGCCGAGCACAAAAAGAATCCGGAGTACCCCGACGTCGACAAGCGGCTCAAGGAGATCGCCGACGGCGTGTCGTCGGCGCTCGGTGGGTCGATCAGTTCCGACGATCTGCACAAGAAGCTGACAAGCGATGACGGCTTCGTCTACCTTGCGCGGTCGGTCAGCCCCGAGGTCGCGGCACGGATCGTCGCCGACTATCCAGAGGTGGGTGCCGACCCGCAGGCGATCCGTCTCTATCCGGGTGGCTCGCTGGGAGCGAACGTCGTCGGCGACGTCAATTACGACGGGAACGGGCTGATCGGTCTCGAAGCGTCGATGGATTCGGTACTCGCCGGGACCGACGGCTCGAAGACCTATGACCGCGGCTCCGACGGCGCGGTGATCCCGGGAAGTACACGCAACGTGCACCCCGCGATCAACGGTGCAACGGTGAAACTGACGCTCGATTCGGACATCCAGTGGTTCGTGCAGAGCGAGGTCAACAAGGCCAAGCAGGCGTCGGGAGCGAAGTCGGCGTCGGCCGTCGTACTCGACGCCAAGACCGGCGAAGTACTCGCGATGGCCAACGACGGCACCTTCAACGCGTCCAAGCCGCTGTCGGAACAAACGAAGGCCGACCTCGGCAACCCGGCTGTCACCTCGCCGTTCGAGCCGGGTTCGGTGAACAAGATCGTCACCGCCTCGGCCGCCGTCGAATACGGGCTGACAACGCCGGGCGAGGTGTTGCAGGTGCCCGGCCGTATCAACATGGCCGGTGTCACCGTGAACGACGCGTGGTCGCACGGCGTCGAGCCGTACACCACGGCGGGAATCTTCAGTAAGTCATCCAACGTCGGAACCCTGATGCTGGCCAAGCGTGTCGGTGAACAACGATTCGCCGACATGGTCAAGCGTTTCGGGCTCGGGCAGCGGACCGGCGTCGGACTTCCGGCGGAGAGCGGTGGAGCGGTTCCCGCACTGAGTCAGTGGTCGGGTGGTTCGTTTGCCAATCTGCCCATCGGGCAGGGTCTTTCGATGTCGCTCCTGCAGATGACGGCGATGTATCAGGCGATCGCCAACGACGGGCTCCGCGTGCCACCGCGCATTCTCGAGTCCGAGCAGCACGACGGCGGGAACGTCGAAGATGCCGATCGGCCCGCCGGTATCCGAGTGGTCAGTCCGCAGACCGCGCACACGGTCCGCGATATGTTCCGCGGGGTCTTCCAGGAGGACCCGATGGGCGTGCAGTCGGGAACGGGCTACAAGGGTGCGGTTTCGGGCTATCAGATGTCGGGCAAGACGGGTACGGCCCAGCAGGTCGACCCGGCCTGCGGGTGCTACTCGAACTCGAGCTACAACATCACGTTCGCGGGCATTGCGCCCGCCGACAACCCACGCTTCGTGGTGGGCATCATGCTCGACAACCCCAAGCGGAGCTCCGACGGCAGCGGGGGACAGTCGGCGGCGCCGCTGTACGGAACGATCGCCTCGTGGATTTTGCAGCGTCAGCAAGTGCCGCTGTCTCCCACACCCACACCGTGGATCAAGCTCGAGGCGCGCTGATTTGCCGATGGGCGCGCCCTCACGAATTGCCCTGACGGTATCGTGAGTGCGTTCCGGAGAGCGGAGCATCCGCACACACCCGGGTTCGAGCCGCACCGGCGCGAACACGCGACACCGATACCACTGCTGAGGGAGGCGATCGCATCATGGCGTCGAATCGCCGGTCCGCAGGACTGAACAGACCAACTCACGTCGAGCCCACGGCCGTCTCCGTGCTCTCGACCGCCACCGGCGCACGCCTCGATCTGATCGGGACGGTGCCTGCCGACGCCGCCGTGTCCGGGGTGTCGTTGCGTGCGCAGGACATCGTCGCGGGCGACCTGTTCGCGGCGCTGCCGGGTGGCCGCACCCACGGCGCGCGGTTCGCGGCCGAGGCGCTCGAGCGGGGTGCGACGGCGATCCTCACCGACGCGGCTGGCCGCGCAGAACTCGGTCGGGTGCTTCCGCCCGACGCCGCGTGTGCGGTACTCGTGCACGCCGACCCCCGCTCGGTCCTCGGCGGGGTGAGCTCACGGATCTACGGCAACCCGTCGCAGCGCCTCAAGCTGATCGGCATCACCGGCACGTCCGGCAAGACGACGACGGCCTACATGGTCGAGGCCGCGATGATGGCTGCAGGCCACACCGTCGGATTGATCGGCACGGTCGAAACTCGCGTCGACGGTGTCGCTCAGGCGAGTTCGCTGACGACGCCCGAGGCGCCGACCCTGCAGGCACTGCTGGCCGCGATGCTCGAGCGCGGCGTCGACGTCGTGGTCATGGAGGTGTCGAGTCACGCGTTGGCACTCGGACGCGTCGACGGAGCCCACTTCTCGATCGGTGCGTTCACCAATCTGTCGCAGGACCACCTCGACTTCCACCCGACGATGCGCGACTACTTCGAGGCCAAGGCACGACTGTTCGCGGCGGGATCACACACGCGGGCGGTGCGTTCGGTGGTGTGCGTCGACGACGACTGGGGTCGACGCATGCTCGACGTCGCGCGGCGAGGTGAGGTCATAGCGCCGATCACGGTCTCGACGACCGACATTCCGGCCGAGTGGCATGCCGGACCGTCGACGATCGAGTCCGACGGTGCACAACGCGTGGAGATCACCGACGCCGCAGGGATCGGCCACGATCTGACGCTTCGGCTGCCCGGCCGCTACAACGTCGCCAACGCGACGCTCGCGGTCGCGGTGGCGGTCGCAGCGGGTGTGCCCGTCACGACGGCGACGTCGGCGATCGCCGAGGTGTCGGTTCCCGGTCGGCTGCAGCGCATCGATCGTGGGCAGGACTTCCTCGCCATCGTCGACTACGCGCACAAGCCGGGAGCGCTCGAAGCGGTGCTGGCCACCCTCGACGAGCAGGCGCGTGGACGTGTCGCCGTCGTCATCGGCGCCGGTGGCGACAGAGACAGCGCCAAGCGTCCACTGATGGGCGAGGTGGCAGCGCGTCGCGCAGACTTCGTCGTGATCACCGACGACAATCCGCGGACCGAGGACCCTGCCGCGATCCGCGCCGCTGTACTAGCGGGTGCGCATGCGGTGCCCGACGACGAGCGTCGAGAAGGCGTCGAGATCAGGGAGATCGGCGACCGCCGTGCTGCGATCGAGACGGCTATTGCGTGGGCACGGCCCGGCGACATCGTGCTGGTGGCAGGTAAGGGCCACGAGGCAGGCCAGGAGATCGACGGCGTGAAGCATCCGTTCGACGACAGGAACGTCGTCGCCGAGGCGCTCGCGGGCGTCGTCGAGAAGACGTCGGGGGCCGCTCGATGAGTCCTGATGGTGGCCAAGAGGAACGACGGGTAGTCATCGTGCCTGCGGATGTGGAGACGGTGTCGCGTGCGATCCGCGACCTCGTCTCTCGCGCACGGGATTCGTCTGAGCGTGTGCGCACCTGGGCGATCATCGGCGACATGGACACACGCGATGGGCTCACCGAGAACGAGCGTGTCGTCGAACACGACAGGGTTGGCCGGCTCGCCGTGCGGCTCGCCGTCGACAAGACGCTGTGTGTCGGAGAGTCGCGCTCGGTCCGTGCATTGCATCAGGGAGCCGTGATGGAGGGTTCCTGGGGCGACGAGGCGAGGTTGGTCGAGACGGTCGACGACGCGGCCGCAACTCTCGACACCGACGAGTGGCGCCCGGCGCCCGACGACATGGTGCTCGTCGCAGGCGTCGATCCGGCATTGGCTGATCTGGCGGCGGGATCGAGTACATGAGCTGCGGGGCCTGGATGGGGCTGGGGGAGATGACGAGACAGGAACGAGGAGAGCGACGAGTGACGGTCGGGCGAACTGAGGGAGGGATGCTGCGGTGACCCAGATCCTCATTGCGGGTGCCATCGCCGTTGCGGTGTCGATCCTGCTCACTCCGGTGCTCATCCGCGTGTTCTCCCGTCAGGGATTCGGGCAGGAGATCCGCGTCGAGGGGCCGCAGAGTCACCAGACCAAGCGCGGCACCCCGTCGATGGGTGGCGTGGCCATTCTGATCGCGCTGTGGGCCGGCTACTTCGGAGCGCACATCGTCGGAGTGTTCACCCATGACGGGAACGGGCCGACGGCATCCGGGCTGCTCGTTCTCGGTCTCGCGACGGCACTCGGCGGCGTCGGATTCCTCGACGACTTCATCAAGATCCGCAAACACCGAAACCTGGGGCTCAACAAGACGGCCAAGTCGATCGGGCAGTTCCTCGCGGCCATTCTGTTCGGCGTGCTCGTCCTTGGCTTCCGCAACGACTCGGGCTACACGCCCGCGAGTCCGCATCTGTCCTACGTCCGCGACATCGACGCGATCTCGATGGTCTCGGTCGCGTTCGTGGTGTTCTGCTGGCTGGTCGTCGCGGCATGGTCGAACGCAGTCAACTTCACCGACGGTCTCGACGGTCTCGCTGCCGGGTCGATGGCGATGGTGCTGGGAACCTACGTGTTGGTGACGTTCTTCCAGTTCGTCAACGCCTGCTCGGGTGGCGCCAAGCCCGCCGCCGACATCCCTCGGGGCTGCTACCAGGTACGCGACCCGCTGGATCTCGCACTGATCGCGGTTGCCGGTGGCGGCGCGTGTCTCGGATTCCTCTGGTGGAACGCGGCACCGGCCAAGATCTTCATGGGCGACACCGGTTCGTTGGCTCTCGGCGGTCTGCTCGCGGGACTGTCGATCACCACCCGCACCGAGCTGCTCGCGGTGGTCATCGGCGCGCTGTTCGTCGCTGAGATCATGTCGGTCGTCATCCAGATCGCGTTCTTCCGGACGACGGGTCGTCGCGTGTTCCGCATGGCGCCGTTCCATCACCACTTCGAACTCGGTGGCTGGGCGGAGACCACGGTGATCATCAGATTCTGGCTGCTCACAGCCATCGCGTGTGCGCTCGGGCTCTCGCTGTTCTACGGCGAGTTCCTCACGGTCAACGGCTGAGCGCGATGACCTCACCGTCGGAGCTGCATCTGAGCGGCAGGCGCGTACTCGTCGCGGGCGCGGGCACAGCGGGGATGTCGGCGGCACGATTCCTCCTCGGCGTCGACGCCGAGGTCACGATCGCTGACGCGAGATTCGGGGGAGCCGAGACGACGAGCGTTGTCGGGACGGACGCCGCGCGTACCGCCGGTGCACGCCTCACCTCGATCGCCGATCTCCTCGCCGACGACTCCTGGCCTGCGGCGACCGACCTCGTCATCGCGTCGCCGGGATTCTCGCCGACCAATCCTTTGATGGTTGCCGCGGCCGAACACGAGATCCCCGTGTGGGGCGAGGTCGAGCTCGCGTGGCGGGTCGACCGTGCCGGACTGTTGGGCGCCCCGCGCACCTGGCTGGTCGTGACCGGAACCAACGGAAAGACCACAACGACGTCGATGTTGACCGACATCGTGATCGAGGGCGGTCGCGATGCCGCAGCGTGCGGCAACATCGGGTTGCCGGTGCTCGACGCGATGCAGACGCAACCGAGGGTTGACGTCCTGTGCGCCGAGCTGTCGTCGTTCCAGCTCCACTGGGCGCCGTCGATCACTCCCGACGCTGGTGTCGTGCTCAACATCGCCGACGATCACCTCGACTGGCACGGGTCGTTCGCCGCGTACGCGGCCGACAAGCAGATCGCGCTGCACGGCGACGTGGGTGTGGTCGGCCTCGACGACGCGGTCGCCGCAGACCTACCGGTGCCGGGACGGCGCGTGGGGTTCACCCTTGGCGAGCCCGCTCCGGGTGAACTCGGCGTCGTCGACGGCGAGCTGGTCGATCGGGCGTTCACGGCTGAGCAGGACGGCACGTCCGGAGGCACGCCTCTGATCGCCGCCACGGCGATTCACCCCCCGGGGCCGTCGGGAGTGTCCGACGCGCTGGCCGCCGCAGCGTTGGCGCTGGCGATCGGCGTCGCACCGTCGGCGATCGGTCGGGCGCTGAGCGCTTTTCGGCCCGCGGCGCATCGGGGCGAGGTCGTCGTGACGATCGACGGCATCGACTTCGTCGACGATTCGAAAGCCACCAATCCGCACGCGGCTGCGGCCGCGATCGGTGCGCACCGGAGCGTCGTGCTCATTGCGGGTGGCTTGTTGAAGGGCGCGTCGGTCGACGACATGATCACCGGCTCCGCGGATCGACTGGCCGGAGTTGTCGCGATCGGGCGAGATCGGGACATCATTGTCGACGCGATTTCGCGACACGCCCCAGAAGTCCCAACAGTCACAGTATTCACAAGAGACGATGGCGGTGTGATTGCACAGCGCGCCTTCGGATCAGAGACGGGTCCGGCGCCGAGCGGGGGACAACCCTCATTCGACGCCCCCGGGAACTCCGACGACCTCGCGACCGCGGTGATGAACCGTGCAGTCGCAGAGGCGTGGACGCTGGCCACGGCCGACGATCCGCGCCCCGACGCAGTGCTTCTGGCACCCGCGGCGGCGTCGCTGGACATGTTTCCCGGATACGGACGACGTGGTGATGCCTTCGCGGCCGCCGCGCGCTCGTTGCCGGGGAGCGCTCCCCGGGCGACGCAGCCGTGACGGCAACACGGGAAGCGGCGACACAAGAGGCTGCGACACAAGAGGCTGGGACACAAAAGGCTGGGTCGACCGACACGAAGAGCGTCGACGCCGAGAGCTCCAGTGCATCGACCTCGCGCGCCTCGTCGAAACGACGGACCGCGGCGAAGGCTCCCCGCTTGCGCGGTGATGCTGCCGCGATCCCCGCCACCATCGTCGAGGGGATCCGCAATCTCCTCAGCCGGCCGCTGGCGTCCTACCATCTGATCCTGACGATGGCCGCGCTGATGACGTCGTTCGGTCTGATCATGGTGCTCTCGGCGTCGTCGGTGGAGGGCTACTCCGCAGACGGGTCGGCCTACGGTTTGTTCGCCAATCAGGTCATCTTCGTGGTGCTCGGTGCGGTTGTCTTCTACCTCACGTTGCGCATGCCGGTGCGATTCTTTCGTCGCATGGCGGTCCCGCTGATCGCCGCCACGACGATCATGTTGGCGCTCGTCCTCGTGCCGGGAATCGGCACCCTCAGCCAGGGTGCGCGCCGCTGGTTCGACATCAACGGCCTCTCGGTGCAGCCGTCCGAGCTGGTCAAGGTCGCGCTCTGTGTCTGGGGCGCGCATCTGCTCGCGTCACGTCGACGCGACAACGCGTCGCTGCGCGAGCTGCTCGTGCCTCTCGTGCCGGTCGGCCTGCTGATCTGCCTGCTGATCATTCTCGAGCCCAACCTCTCGACGACGATCACCATCGCGATCATCGTCGGTGCTCTGCTCTGGTTCGCAGGGCTGCCGATCAAGGTGTTCGCGGCGTTCGTCATCACCGGTGTCGGCATCGCCGTCGTCCTGGCGCTCGTCGAGAGCTACCGGTCGCAGCGCGTGATGAGCTTCCTCGGTGGCATCGACGATCCGCAAGGTGCCGGCTACCAGGCGCGGCAGGCGACGTTCGCGTTGGCCAACGGCGGCGTCTTCGGAGTCGGACTCGGTCAGAGCCGCGCCAAGTGGAACTACCTGCCCAACGCGCACAACGACTTCATCTTCGCGATCATCGGCGAGGAACTCGGGTTGATCGGCGGACTGCTCGTCGTCTTCCTGTTCGTCGTGCTGGCGTTCACCGGCTTCCGTATCGCTCACCGCTGCACCGACCCGTTCCTGCGGCTGATGACGTCGACCATCACGGTCCTGATCACTGCGCAGGCCTTCATCAACATCGGATACGTCATCGGGCTGCTGCCGGTGACCGGAATCCAGTTGCCGCTGTTGTCGGCGGGCGGTACGTCGACGTTGACGGTGTTGGCGATGCTCGGCCTGTTGGCCAATGCCGCGCGTCATGAGCCCGAGGCCGTCGCCGCATTGACGACCGGGCGCAGTCGCGTCAGCCGCTGGTTCCGCTTGCCGACGCCTGTTGCCTACAAGCCGACCCGGGCCGAGAGCGCGCGGAATCGTCTCGACACGCGTGATCGCCGCGCACCGGCCTCGTCCGGTGGACGACGTTCTGCGACACCCAATCGGGTACCCGCCTGGCGTCGCGCGATCGGCGTGCGCTTCTTCGGTGCGGCGCCGGAGCCGAGTCCACCCGTCGATCGACGCGGGGCACCTCGGTCGGGTCCGGTCCGTCTCGACTACCGTGTCGGGTATTCAGGCCGCCAACAGCGTCGGGACGACGCCCGTGGTCACGAGCGACAGAACCCATCGCGACGATCGTCAGAGTCCGCTCGTGCAAGCCAATCCGCCCGTCGCGCGACGGGCAGGGGAGTGCCGAGTTCGACGCGAACAGGGTCGTCGACGGGGGCGTCGCGGTCGGACTCGGGGCGCTATTCCGGTCACACCGGGCGAGCTGACAAGATGTCGGGTGGGTCGCGGTGGTCGGGCACCGGTCGCTGATCTCCCGAGGTGAGCAGAACAGATGTGAACGGAGTGCAGACCGTATGGGTCCGGACGAAACACGGGTCACGACAACCGACCACGGGGCTGCGGGAGGCAGTGACCGAAAGCTGTCGGTTGTGGTCGCCGGTGGCGGCACCGCCGGTCACATCGAACCGGCACTTGCGGTAGCGGATGCGGTGCACAGACTCGATCCCTCCGCACGGATCACCGCACTGGGCACCTCTCGTGGACTCGAGACGACGCTCGTTCCCGAACGCGGTTACGACCTCGCGCTGATCCCGCCCGTCCCGCTGCCACGTAAGCCCGGCGTCGAACTCGCGAAGACACCCGCGCGGTTGTTGCGCTCGGTGCTCGCAACCCGCAAGGTCCTCGCCGACGTGAAGGCCGACGTCGTCGTCGGATTCGGCGGATACGTCTCGATGCCCGCCTACCTCGCGGCCAGGGCACATTTGCGGCCGAGTCGACGTCTGCCGATCGTGATCCACGAAGCCAATGCCAGTGCCGGTGTCGCGAACAAGGTCGGCGCCCGCTTCGCCGACGTCGTGATGGCCGCGGTCGACGGCTCTGGACTCGACGGCGCCGAGGTGGTCGGTATCCCGGTGCGCGGCGTCATCGCTGACCTCGACCGCAAGGGTCTGCGCGCCAAGGCCCGCCACTACTTCGGCCTCGACGAGGACGCCCCGACCCTGCTCGTATTCGGCGGATCGCAGGGGGCGCAACGACTCAACGAGGCGGTCGCGGGTGCTGCTGACGCGTTGGGGCGCGCCGGGATCGGCGTGTTGCACGCGTATGGACCCAAGAACACGATCGATCCGGTGTCACCCGAGGGCGCTCCGCCGTATCGGGCCGTCGGATATCTCAAACGCATGGACCTCGCCTATGCGGCCGCCGATCTCGTGATGTGTCGGTCGGGCGCGATGACGGTTGCCGAGGTGTCGGCTACCGGGCTCCCCGCGATCTACGTGCCCCTTCCGCACGGCAACGGCGAACAGCGGCTCAACGCGCTGCCGGTCGTCGAAGCCGGTGGTGGGGTGCTGGTGGCCGATGACGAGGTCACCGCGGACTGGGTGGCCGCGGAGGTTCCCGCACTCCTCGGCGATCCGGAACGGCTCGCCGCGATGTCGGCGTCCGCGTTCGGGACGGGCCACGGCGATGCCGCGAATGCCGTTGCACGTGCGGCCCTCGACCTCGCTGCGTCGCATCGGCCCGGACGTCGGGCGCGCGCCGCGCAGCGCGTCGAGGCGGCAGAGGCCGACGCGAGCGCACCGGCCGCGACCGATGATCGAGCGTCGGATGCTCGCGATGAGGGCGCGCGCAAACCCGGTGATCCCGATGACGGGGCGGCGTTTCGTTCGACCGAATCGGCTCGCGAGCGGTGACAATCGACGATGTGACCCCCGCACACCCCGGATCCCCAGCACAGCCCGAGCCGGGAGCCGCCCCGCTGCCCGAAGAGCTCCGTAGAGTCCACATGGTCGGAATCGGTGGGGCCGGAATGTCGGGCCTGGCGCGCATTCTGCTGTCCCGAGGTGGTCAGGTGTCGGGATCGGACGCCAAGACCAGTCGCGGAATCATCGCGTTGCGTGCGCGCGGCGCCGAGATCACGATCGGTCACGATGCCGCTGCGCTCGACGTGCTGCCCGGCGGTCCGACCGTCGTCGTCACGACGCACGCCGCAATACCCAAGACCAATCCGGAACTCGTCGCGGCACGCGAGCGTGGGATCCCGATCCTGTTGCGGCCCCACGTCCTCGCGGGACTGATGGCCGACCACCGCACGCTGCTCGTCGCCGGAACACACGGCAAGACGTCGACGACGTCGATGGCTGTGGTCGCGCTGCAGCATGCAGGCCTCGATCCGTCGTTCGCGATCGGCGGCGAACTCAACGAGTCGGGTACCAACGCCCATCACGGTAGCGGCGACGTATTCGTCGCGGAGGCCGATGAGAGCGACGGGTCGCTCCTCGAATACACCCCCGACATCGTGGTGATCACCAACATCGAAGTCGACCATCTGGACTTCTTCGGCAGCGTCGAAGCGTACGTCGCGGTGTTCGACGAGTTCACCGAGAAGATCCGGCCGGGCGGCACGCTCATCGTCTGCCTCGACGATCCGGGGACCGTGGCACTCGCGCAACGACTCGCCTCCGAGCTGACCGCGCGCGGTGTCCGGGTGCTCGGGTACGGCACCGACGCCGACACGGTCTCCATCCCAGATGTCATCCCGGCGGCCACGCTGCTTTCGTGGGCGCCGCAGGGGAGTGGCGGGGTGGCCGATGTGAGGTTCACACAGCCGGTTGCCGACACCGCTATCGAGGTCCCGATCACTCTCACGACCCCGGGAATCCACATGGCGCGCAACAGCCTTGGCGCGATCCTCGGTGCGGTATGCGCGGGCGGCGAGCTCGCCGAGGTCGTCGCGGGAGTCGAGGCGTTCGGCGGTGTCCGACGTCGCTTCGA
The DNA here is from genome assembly GCF_000248055.1 of Gordonia sputi NBRC 100414. GTDB lineage: Bacteria > Actinomycetota > Actinomycetes > Mycobacteriales > Mycobacteriaceae > Gordonia > Gordonia sputi. The sequence goes on from NZ_BAFC01000058.1 coordinate 55,288, forward strand.
ATACAAGGGCAGTGCGGCGGGCGTCTCGGTGTACGACGACTACGCCCACCACCCGACCGAGGTCGCCGCAGTGCTTGCCGCAGCACGGGGTGTCGTGGCCCGGGGAGTCGGCGACCACGCCCGCGATGCCGGCAACGGGCGGGTGATCGCCGTGTTCCAGCCCCACTTGTATTCGCGCACAGAAGAATTCGCGGAGGAGTTCGCCTCGGCTCTCGACGCCGCAGACGAAGTGATCGTCGCCGACGTCTACGGGGCACGTGAGGCACCGATTCCCGGTGTGAGCGGTCGGAGCATTACGGACAGACTGACCGGGAACCACCGGTTCGTCCCGGATCTCTCGACGCTTGCCGGGCTCGTCGCGTCGATCGCGCGGCCCGGCGACATCGTGCTGACCCTCGGCGCCGGAGACATCACCATGCAGGGACCCGAAATCCTTGCCGCACTTGACGACACCCGCGCGGCATCGCGGACCACCAGGGGAGGCGAGGGCACCTCGTGACCCGGTTCCTGCCGGAACGTCGAGGAGCGCGCATGCTGCTCGGGGTCGGTGCTGTCGTGATCGTCGTCGTGGGACTCGTTCTCGTCGCGTTCTTCACGCCGCTGATGTCGGTGCGCAGTACCACCATCGAGGGTGCCAAAGGTGTGCAGACCGGCGAGATTCTCCACGCCGCTGACGTCGCGTCGGGGACACCGCTGCTACGCGTGGACACCCGTGTCGTCGCGCAGCGGATCGCGGCGATCCCATCGATCGAGTCCGCGCGCGTCCAGCGTGAATACCCGTCGTCGCTGTTGATCACGGTTGTCGAGCGGCAACCGACCGCCAGCGTCGTCGACGGCGACAAAGTGCACGTCCTCGACCGCACCGGCGTCTCATACCTGACCTACGCCACCAGAGGGCTGCCCGGCGAGTACGCCGCACTTCCCGTGTTCACCACGCCCAACCCCGGACCATCGGACCCGACAACCGTCGCAGCCATGAAGGCAACCGCGGGACTACCCGACGACATCTCGGAGCAGGTGACGGCGATCGACGCATCCTCGCCCGTCGACATCAAGTTCACCCTCAAGGGCAACCGCAAGGTCGTCTGGGGCGATTCGGCCAGAGGCGACGAGAAGGCGCGGACCCTCGGATACCTGCTGCCGCGCAAGGCATCCGAATACAACGTGTCGAGTCCGGACTTCCCGGCTGTCAAATAGGCGGCGGCTTCGCCGCCGCATGCCCGGCGAGCTCTAGCACCGTGCCTTCCTCCTCATCGCATCGTCGCTACGCTCCTCGCTCTTCGTGGTGCAGGCACGGCGCGCTCGCCGGGGGTGCAGAGTTTTTGGCGTCGGCTCCGCCGCCGCGGGCCCGGCGAGCTTTTAGCGCCGTGCCTTCCTCCTCATCGCATCGTCGCTACGCTCGTCGCTCTTCGTCGTGCAGGCACGGCGCGCTCGCCGGGCGTGCAGTTCGACGGGTGTGGGGTCGGTCGAGTGGTCGCGTCGTCGCTTTCGCTGATCGAGTCGATCCTTCGCTGATCGAGCTTGTCGAGATCACCCACCCACCCGACCGAGCCCGCCGCGAGCAGGTCGCGGCGTCGGTGGAGTGGTGAGCGGGCGCGGGAACGCGTCGGCGGAGTGGTGCGCCGTCGCGTTCTGGACGACGAGCGAGCGAGGAGCGCAGCGACGATGTGAGGGAGGAGGAAGAACGCGACTAGAGGCGCACCACTCCGCCGCGCCGATAAACACAGCGACGATGTGAGGGAGGAGGAAGAACGCGACTAGGGCGCACCACGCAGCCGCCGCCAAAAAACACAGCGACACGCCGCGCCGCCTGCTGGCTCCGGGGGCAGTGGGTGCATAGCGTTCTTGGCAACAGACCACTTGACATAACTCTAAATCTATGGTTCAGGTTTAGGGTTTTGGATCGATAAGGAAGGCGAGCGCCATGACGCCACCGCACAACTACCTGGCCGTGATCAAGGTCGTCGGCATCGGCGGCGGCGGCGTGAACGCCGTCAACCGAATGATCGAGCAGGGCCTCAAGGGCGTGGAGTTCATCGCCATCAACACCGACGCGCAGGCGTTGCTGATGAGTGATGCCGACGTCAAGCTCGACGTGGGCCGTGATTCGACGCGCGGCCTCGGAGCAGGCGCCGATCCCGAGGTCGGCCGTCGGGCCGCCGAGGACGCACGCGACGAGATCGAAGAGCTCCTCAAGGGCGCCGACATGGTGTTCGTGACCGCGGGTGAGGGTGGCGGCACGGGCACCGGCGGTGCACCGGTTGTCGCCTCGATCGCACGCAAGCTGGGTGCCCTGACCGTGGGTGTCGTCACCCGGCCCTTCGGCTTCGAGGGCAAGCGTCGCGGAGGACAGGCAGAGGCGGGCATCACGGCCCTGCGCGAGTCCTGCGACACCCTCATCGTCATCCCCAACGACCGCCTTCTGCAGTTGGGCGATGCCCAGGTCAGCCTCATGGACGCCTTCCGCAGCGCCGACGAGGTGCTCCTCAACGGCGTGCAGGGCATCACTGATCTGATCACGACGCCCGGATTGATCAACGTCGACTTCGCCGACGTCAAGGGCGTCATGAGCGACGCAGGTTCGGCGCTGATGGGTATCGGGTCCTCGCGCGGCGAGGAGCGTGCACGCAAGGCAGCCGAGGCTGCGATCAACTCGCCGCTGCTCGAGTCGTCGATGGAGGGTGCGCGTGGTGTGTTGATGTCCATCGCCGGTGGTAGCGACCTGGGGCTCTTCGAGATCCACAACGCCGCCACCCAGGTGCAGGAGGCCGCACATGAGGACGCCAACATCATCTTCGGCACGGTCATCGACGACAATCTCGGCGACGAGGTGCGCGTCACGGTCATCGCGGCAGGATTCGACGGAGGCACTCCGCGCAAGCGCACCGACGCCCCCGCAGCCGTCGGCAAGACGGCCGTCGGAGCTGGCCAGGCGGGCACCGTGAACCCCGCGGAGAAGACCGACCCGCTCTTCGGAAAGATGCCGCAGGAGGGCGCTGGTGACCCGTTCGCCGATCGCCAGGCGTCGCCTCCCCGTCGCAACAGCGTCACGCTCGACGACGATGACGTCGACGTGCCGTCGTTCATGAAGCGCTGACGAGCGTGAGCGGGCCGATCACGCCCCGGGTGCGTCGTGTGGTGACCACCCGGGACGGTGGTGTGTCGAAACCGCCCTACGACTCGTTCAATCTGGGCGATCACGTCGGCGACGACCCGGATGCCGTCGCGGCGAACAGGTCTCGGCTCGCGTCGCAGTTGGGCCTTGCCGCCGACCGCGTTGTTTGGATGGAACAGATTCACAGTCGCAACGTGACAGTGGTCGACGCTCCTGTCGGCCACGCAGTCGAGGCCACCGACGCGCTGGTCACGACGACGCCAGGGCTGGCGCTGGCGGTTCTCAGTGCCGACTGTGTGCCGGTTCTGCTGAGTGATGACGAGGCGGGTGTGATCGCCGGGGTCCATGCCGGACGGGTGGGAGCGCGCATCGGGATCGTCCCGGAAACGCTGCGCGTGATGATCTCGTTGGGTGCGCGCCCGGAGCGGATCGGCGCATTTCTCGGCCCTGCAGCGTGTGGACGGCAATACGAGGTTCCAGCGGCGATGCAGCGCGACGTCGAAGAGTATCTACCGGGCAGTGCCTGTCTGACCGACAAGCGCACACCGGGTCTCGATCTTCGGGCCGGACTGCGTCGGCAACTGCTTGCGCTGGGCGTCGCCGCGGTGGCAGAGGACCCACGGTGCACGATCGAAGACGCGCACCTCTTCAGTCACCGACGCGGTGCGCCGACGGGCAGGCTCGCATCCGTCATCTGGATCGACCCGAGTCCCGAGTCGTGATGACTGCACACGACGATGAGCGCACAGCCCAACTGGCACAGTCGCTGTCGGCTGTGCGTACACGTCTCGACGCCGCGGTCGATGCTGCCGGGCGACGACCAGGTGACGTGGACTTGCTCGTCGTGACCAAGTTCTTCCCAGCCGAAGATGTCGCGCGATTGATCACGTTGGGCGAGAAGGACTTCGGCGAGTCGCGGGAGCCTGAGGCGAGCCGCAAGATCGACGAACTGCGCGCAGATGCGGGTGGCGATCTCGGCGACGTCGCATTCGACATGATCGGTTCAGTGCAGACCAAGAAGGCGCGCACCGTCGCCCGATGGGCACGAGCGGTGCACTCGGTCGACCGCGACAAACTCATCGATCATCTGGCGACAGCAAGTAAGTCCGCCCTCGACGACGGTGAGCGGAGCACGCCGCTCGGGATCTATCTCCAACTGAGCCTCGACGGCGATCCCACCAGGGGTGGAGCGCTCGAGAAAGAGCTTCCCGAGTTGGCCGACAGGGTCGAGGCGAGCGACTCGCTGGCGCTGCGCGGACTGATGGTGATCGCGCCGCTCGACGGCGACGTCGACGAGTGGATGGCACGAACGGCGCAGGCGCACGAACGGTTTCGGGCCAGGTTTCCCCAGGCGACCGCACTCTCGGCCGGTATGTCGGCGGATCTCGAAAGTGCCGTCGCACATGGATCGACATGCGTGCGTGTCGGTACCGCAATCATGGGTCCGCGGCCGTTAATCTCTCACTAGTCACATTGGTCACATGCGAACCAACGAGAACAAACTCCACACTGACAACACTCGCGAACCTGCCGCGGGTGTCGGATGACCAGAGAGGCCCTCACATGACCACGATGCAGAAGTTCAAGGCATATTTCGGCATGGTGCCTCCGAGCGAGTACGAGGACGACTACTTCGACGAGCCCGGACCGGGTCCGGTGCGGTCGATGTCGCGTGAGCGCGCGTACCGCGACGACTACTACGGCGAGGCTCCGCTGCGTGACGGGTACGGGGATTCCTACGCAGACCCCGGCTACCGCGATGCCGCCGACACCGCTTACGACGAGCGACGTTTCGGCCCGGGCTTCGATTCGGCACCCGGCTACGAGCAGGGGTACCAGGGCGACTACACCTACGCGGGTCCGCGACATTCCGAGCCGGTCGAGCGTCCCCGCCCGGTCTCGCGCCTCGAGCCGCTGCAGCGGTCGAGTGCGGCTCCGCACCGCCCCGCAGCGGTGTCGTCCTCCGCGAGTCCCGATCTCGAGCAGGTCTTCGCCGACGGTCCGCTCCACAAGATCACGACGCTGCGCCCCGCCGACTACAGCGAAGCGCGCACGATCGGCGAGCGGTTCCGTGACGGCAACCCGGTCATCATGGATCTCGTCGACATGAGCAACGACGACGCGAAGCGCCTCGTCGACTTCGCGGCCGGTCTCGCTTTCGCGCTGCGCGGCTCGTTCGACAAAGTCGCCACGAAGGTGTTTCTCCTCTCACCGGCCGACATCGACGTCTCTGCGGAGGATCGCAAGAAGATCGCCGCGACAGGCTTCTACAACCACGGCTGACATCGACGTATTCGGCGGGCGAATCGCACTCGGTTCGCCCGCCGAAGCTCGTTCGGCCTCCACATCCGCTCGCGCGCACCAGGTCAGCGGTACCTGGGGTGCAGCGCGCCCGACATATCAGGCACTCTTGACTCGTGGCGATTCTGTTCGAAGTCCTCTACATCGTGCTGTTCATCTACTGGCTGCTCCTGCTTGCACGCCTCGTCATCGAATTGGTGCGCACCTTCGCGCGTGAATGGCGACCGAGGGGTATTGCAGTTGTGATCATCGAGGCGGTATTCACTGTCACCGATCCGCCGATCAAGGCGCTTCGACGCGTCTTACCGCCGATCCCGCTCGGGCCCGTCCGGCTCGACCTGTCGCTGATGATCGTGATGATCGTCGTGCTCATCCTGATGTCGGTCATGCGAGGTCTCGCCAATAACGCCGCGTCAGATGCTCTCGCAAGCGGACTTCTCTGACCTGCGATCATCCGTCGCCAGGCATCGTGACCGAGTTCATATCGGGTCGTCGTATTTGCGGTACCCGCTCGGTCTCGGTGCCGCGGCACGATCGAATGTTCTACCGTTGAGTGTCATCATCGAGTGACTGTTGCGTTGCAGGACGGCATCGAACGTATGCGACAAGCGGTTCAGATGTGACAGGATGAGACGCCAGTTACGGATTTTGACTGGTATGAATATTGAGTGACAGTCTGTACACATAGGCTGTGACTTGTCCGCCCAACTGAAGACCAAGCTCGAACGACACCAGCTCGAGACGACCCAACGCTCTAACGACAATGAGGGGAACCGACATGCGGCTGACACCAGCTGATGTGCACAACGTCGCGTTCAGCAAACCGCCGATCGGTAAGCGCGGCTACAACGAGGACGAAGTCGATCAGTTCCTTGACTTTGTCGAAGCAGAGCTCGCTCGTCTGATCGAGGAGAACGGCGACCTCAAACAACGTGTCGAAGAGCTCGAGGCCGAGCTCGCCGACGCCAAGGCAGGCAGCAGCGACGCATCGCCTTCCACGTCGACCGCTCCGTCGACCGCCGACGACTCGACACAGGTTTTCGCCGCGGCCGCCACCAACGACGACTCCAACGTGCGCGCGGCTCGCGTTCTCGCGCTCGCGCAGGACACCGCCGATCGCCTGACCGGATCGGCGCGCCAAGAGGCCGACACACTCCTCGCGGATGCGCGTTCGCGTGCGGACACGCTGGTCTCCGAGGCTCAGACGAAGTCCGACGCTCTGCTGTCCGACGCTCGTCAGCGGTCGGAGGCCATCCTCGCCGATTCGCAGACCCGGTCGGAAGCCCAGCTCCGCCAGGCGCAGGAGCGTTCCGAGGCGCTGCAGAGCGATGCCGAGCGCAAGCACAGCGAAATCATGGGCACCATCAATCAGCAGCGTGCCGTTCTCGAGGGTCGCATCGAACAGCTCAAGACGTTCGAGCGTGAGTACCGGACCCGCCTGAAGACCTACCTCGAGTCTCAGCTCGAAGAGCTGCAGCAGCGAGGCAGTGCGGCACCTGTCGAGAGTGGTCGTCCCGATCAGTCCTTCTCATCGGACCCGGGTAACGGCGGCTTCAGCAGCTACTCGCAGAGCTGATCGGCCCTTGGCGGAGTCGTTAGGCAGATGACGTGCTGAGTCTGGCGCTTGCGGCCACCCTTGTGGGGTTTGTGCTGCTCATCGTCGGGTTGATCACCGGAACGGTGTGGCTCGCGGTGGCATGCATCGTTGTCTGTCTGATCGGCTTGGCGTTCCTGATCGTCGACATCATCGGTTCCGGCCGAAAAGATGATCAGGTCGGCAATGATGATCAGGTCGGCAGTGATGATCAGGTCGACGAGTCGGACACCTTGCAGCGTCCCGCGGGACGTCGCTCCCGCAGCGATGTCGTCGAAAGCGATTTCTCCGACGACGATCCCCCCGACGGTGGTGGTGTGTCCGACGGCGGTTCGGGAATTTCCGGTCCGTCTCCCGCTGCACGACGCGAGTCCCCTCCGCAGTCGTCCCCTCCGCAATCGTCGTGGCAGGGTGTGATCCAACCCGGCGGGCGGTCGGGTTCATCCGCCGACGCGGCGTCGAATCCGGATTCCGGCGAGAATCCAGGGACGAATGCATTCGGCACGGGAGAGGCTGCCCAGTCCTCGCGTGAAGGCAATTACGACGACTATCTGCGCGCTGTCGGGGGCGATCCCGCAACCGGCGGATTCCGCAGGCCGTCGACGCCTGACGAGCAGGCGCCGCCCCAGCAGGGGCGCCCTGATCAGCGTCCGCCGGCGCAGGGATACCAGCAGCCCCCGCGGCAAGCGCCTCCCGCGCAGATGCCAACGCAGGGCCCCCCACCGCAGGGTCCGGCCGCGCCGGGGTACCCGCAGCAGCCGTATCCCCGGGGCCCATATCCCCAGGGGCGCGAGCCCTACGGCCAGCAGAGGCCGGGTGGCGACCAGCAGCGTCCCGGCGCGGCGCCCCGACAGCCAGAGCGCGAGCAGCCGCCAGGCATACAGCAACCGCCGTCCGACGACGGCAAACCTTCTGATCGACCCTGGGAGCAACCCGAGCGTGAGCAGGGGAGCGGAACCGGGCGTTTCGATCCTCTCGATCCCAACTGGCGTCCGCCGTTCGACTGATCCCGACCGATCCATCCCTGGCGACCCCCTGCGGCATCAACAGGGCGACGACACCCAGGGCATCGACGACGGTCGATTCGTGGCCGGGTAGCCGCGGTCGCTACACTGGAAGCGCAATGATCCGGCCATCACCGGGGAGCACCCGGAAGAACGGATTCTCGTCACGCACCGCGTGAGTCGGTGGGCGTCCCAGTAGAACCGGGCGGGAGTGGCCCGTCATAGCCGCAGGCCCATTCGGTTGGGAGTGTTGGAGCGCTCCGGGTGTGTGAGCACCCGGCGTTATTCGCCTGCCGATCCGAGAGGGCCATGAGCGGCATCGGAGCAGTCCGATGCAAGCGGGGTGGTACCGCGCACGCGTCGTGCGTCCCCGTGCCAAGAGCACATGCACACGTCCTAGTGGACGTGCGAGCCAGGCACGAGGAGTCAGCGTGAGCGAGCAGTCAGAATCGGCAACACGTGTGTACCCGGTCGTCGACATGACCGGTGGCGTACGTAGTGGTGCGCCATCTTTCCCCGACGTCGAGCTCAACGTTCTCGACTATTGGAAGAACGACGACACGTTCGCCGCATCCATCGCCAATCGAGCCGACGCTCCGGAGTTCGTGTTCTACGACGGGCCTCCGTTCGCCAACGGCCTCCCCCACTACGGTCACCTGCTGACCGGTTACGTCAAGGATCTGGTACCGCGGTACCAGACGATGCGCGGCAAGAAGGTCGAGCGTCGATTCGGCTGGGACACCCACGGACTGCCCGCAGAACTCGAGGCCGAACGTCAACTCGGGATCACCAATAAGTCGGAGATCGAGAAGATGGGCGTCGAGAAGTTCAACGACTTCTGTCGCGACTCCGTGCTGCGCTACACCGGTGAGTGGCGTGACTACGTCACCCGTCAGGCTCGTTGGGTCGACTTCGACAACGATTACAAGACCCTCGACATCGACTTCATGGAGTCGGTGATGTGGGCATTCAAGCGGCTCTGGGACAAGGGCCTCATCTATCAGGGCTATCGCGTGCTGCCGTACTCCTGGTACGAGCAGACACCCCTGAGCAACCAGGAATCGAAGCTCGACGACGCGTACCGCATGCGCCAGGACCCCGCTCTCACCGTGAGCATGCCGCTGGTCGTCGACTCCGACGGTCCGCTGGCGGCGCTGGACGGGGTCAATGCGTTGATCTGGACCACGACGCCCTGGACTCTGCCGTCGAACCTCGCGATCGCCGTCAATCCCGATGTCTCCTATGTGCATGTGCGTGCGGCGGACGGGCGCGAGTACCTCCTCGCCGAGCCGCTGCTCGGCAGCTACGCGAAGGAGATCGTCGACCCCGAGGTGCTGGGCACGTATCAGGGGCGCGACCTGGAGGGGCTGGCGTACACACCGCCGTTCGACTTCTTCGTCGGGCACCCCAACGCTCACCGCATACTGCTCGGCGATTACGTGACCACCGACAGCGGTACCGGAATCGTCCATCTCGCACCGGCTTTCGGTGAGGAGGATATGGAGCTCTCGACGGCCAACGGTATCGAGGTCGTGCAACCACTCGACGCAGGTGGCCGATTCACGTCGCAGGTGCCGCCGTATGAGGGCCTCATGGTGTTCGACGCCAACGCGCCGATCATCAAGGACCTCAAGACCGGTGGGTCGCGCGTGCTCGCCGGATCGGACGGGCACGAGGGGCGTGTGGTGCGGCACGAGACCATCGAGCACTCGTACCCGCACTCGTGGCGGTCGGGAAAGCCGTTGATCTACATGGCCGTTCCGTCGTGGTTCGTTGCGGTCGACCCGATCAAGGACCGCATGATCGAGCTGAACAAGCAGATCACCTGGTCGCCGGCACACATCCGCGATGGGCAGTTCGGCAAGTGGCTCGAGGGTGCACGTGACTGGAACATCAGCCGCAACCGCTACTGGGGCGCGCCGATCCCGGTGTGGATCTCCGACGACCCGGAGTACCCGCGTACCGACGTCTACGGCTCGCTCGACGAGCTCGAGCGCGACTTCGGCGTGCGCCCGAACAACCTGCATCGGCCCTACATCGACGATCTGACGCGGCCCAATCCCGATGACCCGACCGGAAATTCGACGATGCGTCGCGTTCCCGAGGTTCTCGACTGCTGGTTCGAGTCGGGCTCGATGCCGTACGCCCAGGTGCATTACCCGTTCGAGAACTCGGAATGGTTCGACGGGGCGAGCGACGGTTCGGAGCCTGCGCACAATCCGGGTGACTTCATCGTCGAGTACAACGGCCAGACGCGTGGATGGTTCTACAACCTGCACGTGCTCGCGACGGCGCTGTTCGATCGTCCGGCATTCAGAACCGTTGCGGCTCATGGCATCGTGCTCGGCGACGACGGCCAGAAGATGTCGAAGTCCAAGCGTAACTATCCCGACGTCAACGAGGTGTTCGACCGCGACGGCAGCGATGCCATGCGGTGGTTCCTGATGGCGTCGCCGATCCTGCGTGGCGGCAATCTCGTGGTGACGGAGAAGGGAATCCGCGAGGGCGTTCGCCAGGCGTTGCTCCCGCTGTGGAATGCCTACAGCTTCCTGCAGCTCTACGCCGATCGGCCCGCTACGTGGCGCACCGACTCGTCGAACGTGCTCGACCGGTACATCCTGGCCAAGCTCGCCGTCACGCGTGATGCGATGACCGAGGCCCTCGACGTTTACGACGTCTCCGGTGCGTGTGATGCGTTCCGCGAGTTCGTCGAGTCGCTCACCAACTGGTATGTGCGCCGTTCGCGGGCGCGTTTCTGGGCGGGGCAGGACGAGGACCCGGAGGCGTTCGACACCCTGTACACAGTGTTGGAGGTTGCGAGTCGCCTTGCGGCGCCGCTGCTTCCGTTGGCGACCGAAGCCATCTGGCGTGGGCTGACGGGTGAGCGTTCGGTGCATCTGACCGACTGGCCGACGAGCGACGAACTGCCGGGCGACCCCGATCTCGTTGCGGCGATGGACGACGTGCAGGCGGTATGTTCGACGGCGTCGAGCGTGCGCAAGGCCAACAAGCTCCGTGTGCGACTTCCGTTGCCGCAGTTGACCGTCGCGTCCCCCAACGCTGATCGTCTCGCGCCCTACACCGATCTGATCGCCGACGAGATGAACGTCAAGTCGGTCGAATTGTCCACTGAGGCAGATCGATACGGTCACTACGAGCTCGCGGTCAACGCGCGCGCCGCAGGACCACGCCTCGGCAAAGACGTACAGCGCGTCATCAAGGCGGTCAAAGCGGGGAATTGGAGCGTGCGGACCGCCGACGACGGTACCGAGATCGTGTCGGCCGACGGCATCGACCTGGAGCCGGGCGAGTACAGCAGGAAACTCGTTGCGGAGGAACCGGATTCGACGGCCGAACTCCCCGGCGGGGGAGGACTCGTCGTCCTGGATACGAACGTCACCGAAGACCTCGAGTCGGAGGGTTGGGCGAAGGACCGTGTGCGTGAACTCCAGGAGGCACGTCGCGGTCTCGGACTCGACGTGTCGGATCGCATCGAGGTGCGCTTCGTGGTGCCCGAGCCGCGACTCGAGTGGGCTCGACGCCACGCCGACATGATCGCCGGAGAGGTTCTCGCGACCTCGTTCGTCGTCGAATCGGCCCACGACTCCGCCGCCGGAGCGATCGAACTCGGCGACGGGGTGACGGCGGACGTCAAGAAGGCGGGCTGAGTAGCCTCTCTTGGAGAGCCAGCTCGCTGAGGCGGCGTCAGTTCGTCGTAGAGCTGTCAGTCGTCGAAGAGCAGCGACAGGACGGCGTCGACCTGCGTGGTGAACAGCGCGTCGGGGTGAGCGAAGGTGTCGGCGCCGTACTGTCCGAAGACCTCGAGGCTGATCCCGCCGATGATGGTTGCCCAGAGGGTGGTTGCCGCTGCGACGACCTCTGCGGGCATGTCGACGCCGAACTCGTCGAGGATCTGACGCATGTCGGCGGCGACCGCCGGCGAGATCGATGGCAGCTGCGCGCGCAGTGATCCATCCCGGTGGGCGGCCGCCAACTCGACGACGAGTCGACCGACCACGCGCGTTCCGGGGAGCGTCGTACGCTCGGCCGGTGCCGAGTACCCGGGCACCGGACTGCCGTACAGCAGCGCCCATCGTGCGGGATCGGTGAGTGCCCAGGCGCGCATCGCAACGGCCATGCGCCGCAAGCATTCCCGCGAGTCGCCGAGGCCGTCCGAGCTGTCAGCGTCAGCGGCGGCGTCGACGGTGTCGGCGACGTCGTTGTAGCCCTCCACCAGAAGCAGGGTCAACAAGTCGTCGCGGCTGGGTACGTAGCGGTAGACGGCTGACGAGACGACACCGAGGTCGCGAGCGATCGCCCTCAGTGACAGCCCGGCAGCGCCCTGCGTGCGCAGGTGCTCGCGGCCGAGCCGCAGGATCTCGGCCTCCATCGCCACGCGATTGTCAGCGCGCGTCTTTCCCGTAGCCATGAGGCCAGTCTGCCAGATCAGAGAGCAGTGCTCTTGCATTACTCGCGTTCGAGGCGCACACTCAAGAGAGAGCGGTGCTCTCGAAGCATTCGCGGAGTCGAGGAGTAATCGTCATGCAATCAACGCAACACCACGTCACGCCGAGCCGCTCGGACCGCGTCTTCAATTCCGTCGTTCGCTGGCTCGCCGACCGTGGGGTCAACCTCGCCGGTGCACAGACACTGACCGTCGTCGGACGGAAATCTGGTGCACCACAAAGCATTCCGGTGAATCCCATCGCGCTCGACGGTCGCGAGTACCTCGTGGCGGTACGCGGCAACACCCAGTGGGTCCGCAATGCGCGAGCCGCGCGGACCGCGCACCTGCGTCGTGGTCGCAACGATCGAACGGTCACGCTCCGCGAGGTCGATGTCGCCGACCGCGGTCCGATCATCCGCGCGTACCTGAAGCGATGGGGATGGGAGGTCGGCCGATTTCTACCCGACGGCATGACCACCGACCCATCCGACGGCGAACTGTACACACACGCGGCGTCGATCCCGGTCTTCTCCGTCGGCAAGGCGACCACCGGGTAAGTCCCTGACGTGACATGAATCGACCTGCCTAGTCTTGATGTGTGTCAGCAGTGTCCGGTTCGTCCTCAGACGAGGAACGCAGCACCCGGTGGGTGATGCATCTGGACATGGATGCCTTCTTCGCCTCGGTAGAGCAGCTGACGAGACCGACCCTCGCAGGACGCCCGGTGCTCGTCGGTGGCACCGGGGGCCGCGGAGTCGTCGCGGGCGCCAGCTACGCCGCACGTCGATTCGGCGCGCATTCGGCGATGCCGATGCATCAGGCACGACGTCTCGTCGGACCGTCGGCGGTGGTCCTGCCACCGCGCGGCTCGGTGTACCGCGTGGTGAGCAGCAGGATTTTCGGGATCGTGCGTGACGCGGTGCCGGTCATCGAGATGCTGTCATTCGACGAGGCGTTCGGCGAACCCGTCGATCTCGTCGGTGCCACGGCCGCCGACGCGGAGGCCTTCGCCCAAGAGATCCGTAGGCGCATCTTCGACGGCGTCGGGTTGGCGGCTTCCGTCGGTGTCGGCAGCGGTAAGCAGATCGCGAAGATCGCCTCGGGAATGGCCAAACCCGATGGGGTCATGGTCATTCCGCCGAGCAGAGAACTCGACTTCCTCCACGCACTGCCGGTACGCAAGCTCTGGGGAATCGGGCCCGTCTCCGGAGAACGGTTGGCACGCCTGGGTATTGACACGATCGGCGACCTCGCCGCGATGTCCGACCTCGAAGTAGCGTCGGTGCTCGGCTCCAGCGTCGGACCAGCACTGCATCTGCTCGCGCGTGGACACGACGACCGGCCCGTCACCGAGCGCGCAGCGGCCAAACAGATCAGCGCCGAATCGACCTTCGCGCGCGACATCGTCGACCTCGCAGGCCTGCGACCCGCAATCGACAAGTCGGCGGCCGACGCGCACCGTCGACTGCTTTCCGACGGACGCGGTGCGCGCACCGTCGTGCTGAAACTCAAGCGTTCGGATATGTCGATCCTGACCCGATCGTCGACGCTGCCCGCTGCGACGACCGATCTCGACACCCTCACATCGATGGCTCGACGACTCGCTCTGGACCCACAGACCGTCGGCCCGATACGCCTTGTCGGAGTGGGCTTCTCAGGTCTGTCGGCCGTCGAGCAGTACGCACTCTTCGGCGACGCCGACATTGCACCGATAGCCGACATCGCACGGATGGCCCCAGATCTCGACGCCCCAGATCTCGAAGCAGTGGTGTCCATCGACACGGCTGCACCCTCGGACGGATTCGAAACCACCCACTCCGCCGTCTCCGACAGCGGTGCTGAATCTGCCGTCTCCGACAGCGGTGCTGAATCTGCCGTCTCCGACAGCGGGAGCTGGGCGACGACGGGTGTCGACGTGGTGCATCCCGAGTTCGGGCACGGCTGGGTGCAGGGGAGCGGGCACGGTGTGGTGACCGTGCGATTCGAAACGCGGGCAACAGGACCCGGCGTCGCGCGCACGTTCGCAGCCGACGATGGCGCATTGCGACGCGGCGACCCGCTCGACAGTCTCGCGTGGCCGGATATGTCGGCGAGCCCCGATACGCCGCGGTGAGAAGCGTCCCGTCGCAGGCCCGGGCGGTCAGGTGGCGGGCTCGGAACGGCGGAAGAAGTCGGCGACGTCGTCGGCGTCATGTCCGGTTGAGAGCAGCGCGATCAGCGCCATGCGCGCCTGCGGCGCACGCAACCACCGGGACACCACGGCGCCTGCGCGTTCGAGGTCGACGGCTCCGCCACCGCCGCCATAGGTCGCGACCACCGGGCCGTACGGCACACGGGTCGTGACGACGACGGCGACCCCCGCGCGTCGTGCGGCGACGACTTCGGCGGTGATGTCGGGATGGGTGTTGCCCGAACCCGTTGCCGCGAGCACGATTCCCGACGCACGCTGAGCGACGGCCGCGGCGATGATTCCCGCGGCGACGCCGGGGTACAACGCGTAGGTGTCCACGCGGGCGAGACGTTCGGGCAGCGGGTCGCCGACCAGAGGGCGCGGCAGTGCGTCGTGCACGGTGTCGAAGGCCTCGGTCGCGATGGTCGACACTTTGAACGCTCCCCGAACGGGCAGCACGCGTCCGCCCAATGCCAGCACCACGCCGCGGCCCCGGCTCGCCGGATCGGCCGCCACCTCGATGGCCGCAGCGATGTTCGCGGGTCCGTCGGCGTCGGGGGAGTCGGCGGGGTACTGCGCCCCGGTGAAGACGACGGGCCGGGGATCGTCGGAGACGAGGTCGGCCAGGAACGCTGTCTCCTCCATCGTGTCGGTGCCGTGGGTGACGACGACCCCGGTCACGTCGCGGTCGTCGAGTGCGGTCTTGACCGCGCGCACCACCTGGGCCTGCTGGGTCACCGTGATCGCCGAACTGTCGACCGACATGAGGTCGACGGACTCGATGAGTGGAGTGAGAGCGTCAGGCGTCGGCGCGTCGGCGAGGAGTTCGGACGCGGTCAGCACCGGAACCGCCCCGTCCGCGCTCTGACGAGCAGCTACCGTTCCGCCCGTGGTGATGAGCGCGATTCGGGGTTGCGTCATGCCAGACAGCGTCCCCGGAACCGATGTCGGACGTCAACCGTTGCACTCGTCGGTACTGCTCGTACGACACCGCAATGCTCACCGGCGATCGTTGTCACGCACGATCTCGGCGGGTACGTGTCGTTGGGTGGAGTCGATGTGTTTGGCATAGTGGTGTGAGTTTGTGGCCACGGGGGTGGACGCGGTGACCGAAGTGACGGTCGCTGCGAACCGCGGACGACCGCGCTCGTCACCGCCGAACACGATCATCGCCGACGTTGAAATGTGAGGAAGATCCTTGAAGTTCCCTAAGTTCGTAGGTGCCGCCGTCATGACCGTGGCAGTTGCCACGTCCCTCGCGGCATGCAGCAGCAGCGACGATTCCGACGACGTCCCCACGGTCGCCGCGACGACCAGTGCTGCCGCGACGTCCGAGGCTGCCGCGTCGGGTGCCGACGCCGGGGTCACCAACCCCAACGTCCGCCCGAGTGTCGCCACGCTGAATGCGATGTTGAACAAGGCGCTCGACCCCAATGTGCCCAACTCGGAGAAGACCGATCTCGTGCAGGGTTCCGAGAAGGATCCCCAGCTCTTCGACAAGCTGGTCAAGGCGCGTCAGGACAACAAGGACGTCACCTACCAGATCTTCCCGCCGGTGATCCCGGCCGGCCCGAACAAGGCAACCGTGAAGGTTCTGGTGAAGCTTCCTGACAACCCGCCGACCAAGCTCGACGCCCAGATCGTGTACGACGGCGGACGGTGGAAGCTCGCCAGCGACTCGGTGTGCCCGATCCTGTCCGGCAACAACATCAAGAGCGCCATGTGCACCAAGTGACTCAAGTGCACGCCTGAGCGCGCTTGCACCTCAACGAGAGCCCCTGTCCCGCGCGGGACAGGGGCTCTCGTGTGTGTGAGGGAGCTCTTTACTTCCAGGTGTAGGAGAAGCCGATCTTCTGGAGCAGCGGATTGGCAGGGTCGGATCCGACAAGTTCACGCGCACCCGTGTACGTGCCCGAGCCGCTGATCGGCAGACCGCGCGTCACGTCGGAGACAAGGGTTCCCGAACCGGTATAGGAGTAGCGGGAGATGGTCAACGTGGTGTCGGAGCCGGGAATCGCGTACACCGAGTTGACCGGTGATTCCTCGGTGGTGAAGTCGATGGTCACGCGGTTGCCGTCCCACGCCTTGAGTGTCGCGGTGATCGTCTGGGTCAGCGTTGTGGCGGCCGTGATGGTCCGCTCGGTTCGCCACGTCGCACCCACCCCGATCGGCTCGGTGGGCAGCGGAATCGAGTTCTGGAACACCTGAACCAGCGACTGCTCGATGGCACTTCTCGCCTCCGAACCCGAATCCTTCGTCGGGATCAGTCGCAGCGAGACCGGAGCGGCGCCTGGTCCGAGCGCCACACCCGCCTTCGCGTCCTTGGTGGCCTTCAGTTGGTCGTTCAACGTCGGGTCGGGCGAGGTCGACGTGCCCAGTGTCATCTCGAGATCGGTGTTGTCGGTGCAATGGAACGACGCGGTGATCGGGATGTCGACGGTCTGCTCGGTCGTGCCGTCGGCCGCTGTGACAGACGACGTCGTCGACAACGTCGAATGTTGTGGCGTTGCGCGGTCCGGGGCGCTGCCGACCACGCGGTGTGGCTGGTTTCCGGTGGATGTGACAGTGACCGCCGCAGGTGGGATCGGGATCAGGTTGGCGTCGCGTTGCCCGGAGGTCGAGGTGGTCGTGCAGCCCGCTTGGGCTCCGGACGGCTGCCCCGATCCGGCATCCGACTCCGATTCGCTGCCGCATCCCGACACCAGGAGCACACTCGCCAGCGCCGCTGCGGTCGATCCGAGCGTGACCCGGCGGCGAACCGAGCGGCGTCGAGGGGGTGGTACACGGACAGTTCGACGGGTCGGATCGGACACGCCAGTCAGCGTATTGCACGAGTCAGGGATGATGGTGGGGTGGATGACCGACCCGACCAGACGCACGACCCCTCCGACGACCGGGAAACCAGCGAGAACGACCGTGGTGGGATGCTGCGCAGCTCGACCTCGGTGCTGGTATTGCTCGCGGGCATCGCGTTGGCGGTGATCGCGCTCGACGTGATCACCAAGTCGCTGGTCGTCGCGCTACTCGACCCGGAGCGCCCGGTGCACATCATCGGTGATGCCGTCACGCTGCGGCTCGTGCGCAACAGCGGCGCGGCATTCTCGATGGCGTCCGGCTACACCTGGGTATTGACGCTGATCGCCCTCGCGGTCGTGGTGGTCATCTTCCGGTTCAGCCGCAAACTCCGCTCGGGGTGGTGGGTCCTCGGTCTCGGGCTGGTCCTCGGCGGTGCCATCGGCAACCTGATCGATCGGATCTTCCGTGACCCCGCACCGCTGCGTGGCCACGTTGTCGACTTCATCTCGGTCGGCTGGTGGCCCGTGTTCAACGTCGCCGACTCCGCGGTTGTGTGCGGTGCCGTACTGCTCGTTGTGCTGTCGCTGCTCGGATACGACTACGACGGCTCGCGGTCGGGCTTTGCCGCTCGGCGCGCCGCGAAAGTCGAGGCCGAGAATGCGTGAATCGCGCTCCATGCCGGTTCCCGACGGGATCGCGGGCATGCGCCTCGATGCCGGGGTGTCCCGCATCCTCGGCCTCTCGCGAACCGTCGTGGCCACTCTCGCCGATGCGGGTGATGTGACCGTTGACGGCGTCGCGGTCGGCAAGTCGCACAAGCTCGCAGCGGGGAGTTGGCTCGACGTGCTGCTTCCCGAGCCGGACGAGCCGTTGCGGGTCGAGCCGACGCCGGTCGAAGACCTCTCGGTGATCTATCACGACTCCGACATCATCGTCGTCGACAAGCCCGTTGGCGTTGCGGCCCATCCGTCGCTGGGATGGAGCGGGCCGACCGTGGTGGGCGCGTTGGACGCCGCGGGATTCCGGATATCGACCTCGGGCGCGGCTGAACGGCAGGGCATCGTGTCGCGCCTCGACGTGGGAACGTCGGGGTTGATGGTGGTCGCGGCGTCGGAGCACGGATACACGTTGCTCAAGCGCGCGTTCCGCGACCGTGAGGTCGAGAAGGGCTATCACGCGCTGGTGCAGGGTCACCTCGATCCGCCGACCGGAACCATCGACGCGGCTATCGGCCGTCATCGGGGAGCCGACTGGAAATTCGCGGTGACCGCGAACGGCAAGCCGAGCATCACCCACTACGACACGCTGGAAATGTTCGCCGCTGCGTCGCTGCTCGACATCCACCTCGAAACGGGACGGACGCACCAGATTCGCGTGCACTTCTCCGCTCTGCACCACCCGTGCTGCGGTGACCTGACCTACGGAGCCGATCCGGTGTTGGCGGCGCGACTCGGGCTCGAGCGCCAGTGGCTGCACGCTCGTTCGCTCGGGTTCGCCCATCCTGCCGACGGGCGTTGGGTGGAGTTCGTCAGCCCCTATCCGGCCGACCTGCAACACGCTCTGGACATCCTGCGCGACACGTGAGTGCGCGCCCGCGCCGACACGCCGCGGGCGACACTCCGGGATCCTCGCCTCATCTGTCACAGCCTGGCGCGGCATGTTCGTGAGTGTCAGAGGGGAGTCCTACAGTGGTTGAGGTCGATCAGTGGTCGGGATCGATCAACGCGCACACAGCAACACGCGCAGCAACGCACGCACTCAGCAACACACGCAGTCAGCAACACGCACATTCAGTGACGTTCTGTCCGGGACGTTCCTTCGAGGTGAGAGGCATCCGTGGCCGGTTCGTTTGTCCACCTGCACAACCACACCGAGTACTCGATGCTCGACGGTGCAGCAAAGGTGTCGCCCCTGTTCGCGGAGGCCAAACGCCTGGGCATGACCGCGATCGGCATGACCGACCACGGCAACATGTTCGGTGCGAGTGAGTTCTACAACACCGCGATCAAGAACGAGATCAAGCCGATCATCGGCATCGAGGCCTACATCGCACCGGAGTCGCGGTTCAACACCAAACGCATCCAGTGGGGTACGCGCGACCAGAAGGGCGACGACGTCTCGGGCTCGGGCGCCTACACCCACATGACGATGGTCGCCGAGAACGCGACCGGTCTGCGTAATCTGTTCAAGCTGTCGTCACTGGCGTCCATCGAAGGCCAACTCGGCAAGTGGGCCCGCATGGACGCCGACCTCATCGCCGAATACGCCGAGGGCATCATCGCCACCACAGGGTGCCCGTCCGGAGAGGTCCAGACCCGTCTGCGTCTCGGTCATGACCGCGAAGCCCTCGAAGCGGCCGCCAAATGGCAGGAGATCTTCGGTAAGGAGAACTTCTACCTCGAGCTGATGGAGCACGGACTCGAGATCGAGCGCCGAGTCCGCGATGGCCTGCTCGACATCGGCCGCACGCTCGGCATCAAGCCGATCGTCACCAACGACTGCCACTACGTCACCAAAGACCACGCCGCGAGCCACGAGGCGCTGCTATGTGTGCAGACCGGTAAGACGCTGACCGACCCGACACGATTCAAGTTCGACGGTGACGGCTACTACCTGAAGTCCGCCGACGAGATGCGCGCCCAGTGGGATTCGGTCATCCCCGGCGCCTGCGACAACACCCTCGAGATCGGCGAGCGGGTGCAGTCCTACGCCGACGTCTTCACCCACCGCGACCGCATGCCGATCTTCCCCGTCCCCGACGGCGAATCGCAGCAGACGTGGCTGCGCAAGGAAGTGGCCAACGGTCTCGCCGAGCGTCGTTTCCCCGGCGTCGAGGTGCCAGAGGATTACCTGCGTCGCGCCAACTACGAGCTCGACGTCATCATCCAGATGGGTTTCCCCGCCTACTTTCTCGTGGTCGGCGACCTCATCCGGCATGCCCACGAGGTGGGTATCCGCGTCGGCCCCGGCCGTGGTTCCGCGGCGGGGTCGCTGGTCGCGTGGGCGCTCGGTATCACCAACATCGACCCGATCCCGCACGGACTGCTGTTCGAGCGATTCCTCAACCCCGAGCGGGTGTCGATGCCCGATATCGACATCGACTTCGACGACCGTCGACGCGGCGAGATGGTCCGCTACGCCACCGACCGGTGGGGCAGCGACAAGGTCGCCCAGGTCATCACCTTCGGCACCATCAAGACCAAGGCCGCGATCAAAGACTCCGCGCGAGTTCAGTTCGGCCAGCCCGGCTTTGCCATTGCCGACAAGATCACCAAGGCGTTGCCGCCGCCGATCATGGCCAAGGACATCCCGGTCTGGGGTATCACGAACCCCGAGCATGAGAGGTTCGGCGAGGCCACCGAGGTCCGCACTCTCATCGAGACCGATCCCGACGTCAAGAAGATCTACGACACCGCGATCGGACTCGAAGGCCTGATCCGTAACGCGGGCGTCCACGCGTGCGCGGTGATCATGTCCTCCGAGCCACTCACCGACGCGATCCCGGTGTGGAAGCGTGCACAGGACGGCGCGATCATCACCGGCTGGGACTACCCGTCGTGTGAGGCCATCGGTCTGTTGAAGATGGACTTCCTCGGTCTGCGCAACCTGACCGTCATCGGCGACGCGCTCGAGAACATCAAGCTCAACCGAGGCATCGATCTCGACCTCGACACCCTGCCGCTCGAAGACACCAAGACCTACGAGCTGCTGGCCAAGGGCGACACCCTCGGCGTGTTCCAGCTCGACGGCGCGGCGATGCGCGAACTGCTGAAGATGATGCAGCCCACCGGCTTCGAAGACATCGTCGCCGTGCTCGCGCTGTATCGCCCGGGACCGATGGGCGTGAACGCGCACACCGACTACGCCAAGCGTAAAAACGGGCTGCAGCAGATCAAGCCGATCCATCCCGAACTCGAAGAGCCCCTCAAGGAAATCCTCGCCGAGACCTACGGTCTGATCGTCTACCAAGAGCAGATCATGCAGATCGCTCAGAAGGTCGCGGGCTATTCGCTCGGGCAAGCAGACCTGCTGCGCCGCGCGATGGGCAAGAAGAAGAAGGAGATCCTCGACGAGGCCTACGACGGCTTCGCAGAGGGGATGCGCAACAACGGCTTCTCCCAGGCTGCCATCACCGCCCTGTGGGACACGGTGTTGCCCTTCGCCGGCTACGCGTTCAACAAGTCGCACGCGGCGGGCTACGGTCTGGTCTCCTTCTGGACCGCCTACCTCAAGGCGAACTACCCGGCCGAGTACATGGCCGGCCTGCTCACCTCCGTCGGCGACGACAAAGACAAGGCGGCCATCTATCTCGCCGACTGCCGGAAACTGGGCATCACGGTGCTCCCTCCCGACGTCAACGAGTCGCAGCACAACTTCGCCGCAGTCGGAACGGACATCCGCTTCGGTCTCGCCGCGATTCGCAACGTCGGCTCGGGCGTCGTGTCGTCGATCCTCGCCGCGCGCGACGAGAAGGGGAAGTTCACCAGTTTCTCCGACTACCTCAACAAGATCGATGTCACGGCGTGCAACAAGAAGGTCACCGAGTCGCTGGTGAAGGCGGGCGCATTCGATTCGCTCGACCATCCGCGCAAGGGTCTGTTCCTGATCCACGTCGAGGCGGTCGAGTCGGTTATCGGCACCAAGAAGGCCGAAGCGATCGGACAGTTCGACCTCTTCGGCGACGCGGGCGGCGGAGCCGACGACACCATGGCCGAGGTGTTCGCGGTCAAGGTGCCCGACCAGGAGTGGGATTCCAAACACAAGCTCGCACTCGAACGAGAGATGTTGGGGCTCTACGTGTCCGGGCATCCGCTCAGCGGCGTCGAACACGCCATCGCGGCCCAGACCGACACCTCGATCACGCAATTGCTCGAGGGCAACATCTCCGACGGTGCGCAGATCACCATCGGCGGGATCATCTCGTCGGTGACCCGCAGGGTGAACAAGAAGGGTGAGCCGTGGGCGGCCGTCACCCTCGAGGACATGGTCGGTGGTGTCGAGGTCTACTTCTTCCCGCGCGCGTTCCAGACCTACGGGATGGACATCGTCGCCGACAACATCGTGTTGGTGAAGGCGCGCGTCAACATGCGCGACGACTCGATGATGATCAGCGCCAACGACCTCGCCGTACCCGATCTCAATGCCGCGGGGGCCACCAAACCGGTCGCGCTGACACTTGCGGCTCGTGCCTGCACACCCGACCGCGTGCAGGCGCTCAAGCAGGTGCTCACCCGACATCCGGGTCCGGCCGACGTGCACGTGACGCTGGTCAGTGATGAGCGCTCGACAGTGCTGAAGTTGACCGAGTCGTTGCGCGTCACACCCAGTTCGGCCCTGATGGGCGATCTCAAGGCGCTACTCGGACCAACCTGCCTGGGCTGACCGACGCGGGTACGCTCCAGCAATGCCCGGCCACATCATCGTGCACGGCGATGACGCCCTCACCGAGCGCATCACCGAAGAACTACGGCTCGCGGGAGCGACCATCGTGTCGCTGCACGACCCTGCAGACCTGCCGGACGTCGGTGTCGAAACCGCCGCGGCCGTCGTCTGCGCCGGTTCCGACGACGCGCTCAACCTCGAGATCGCCCTTCTGACACGCCAACTCAGCGCCGAGGTGCGCGTCGTGACCAACCTGTCGAGCGGCGTCCTGCGCGACGCTGTCGCCCTCGGCAACGGCCCGGGGGCGGTGCTCGACGTCGCCGAGCTCGCGGGTCCGTCGGTGGTCGAGGCGTGTCTCGGCCGCACCACGCACCCGATTCCGGTGGCGGGCAACGACTTCCTCGTCGCGGGCGACTACGCGTCCCGCGACGCCACGTTGCGCGAACTCTACGGCGACCTCGCTCCAGTCGCCGTGCTGCGCGGTGAGCACAGCCCTGACGAGGGGGAGGTGGTTCCCTCGCCCGGGCGCGATCTCGCTGTGAGAGCGGGCGACTGGGTCGCGATGATCGGCACCGCCGACGAGTTGGCGCACCAGAGCATCGCTGTCAACGGCGATCCCGAGCGTGTGCACCGTCGACGCAACCGCCCCGTCTCGATGCGTCTGCTCGGCGGACTCCGGGCGTTCCGAGACGACGTGAATCCCAACCTGTTCCGTGCACTCGGTGTCTCGTTCGCCCTGTTGCTGGGCGCCACGGTCCTTCTGCGCTTCACCTACCACCGGCCAGGAATGAGCTTCGTCGACGCCCTCTACTTCTCCACCGAGACAATCGCGACCGTCGGCTACGGCGACTTCAGCTTCGTCGGTCAGCCGACGTGGCTGCGTCTCTTCGCGATCGCGTTGATGTTCGCGGGCATCACCACGACGGCGATCCTGATGGCGTTCGTTGCCGACCTGCTGCTGTCGCGCCGTATCGGGACATCGGCCGGACGCCGACGCGCGAGCCAGATGTCGGGCCACGTGATCGTGGTCGGTCTCGGCTCATTCGGAATCCGTGTCGCCACCGACCTCGTCGCGCTCGGTTATCCGGTCGCGGTGGTCGAGCGCAATGACGACAACCGTTACCTCGCTGCGGCAGCAGAACTCGACATCCCGGTCGTCTTCGGTGATGCGACGCTCCGCAGCACGTTGAACGACGCCGGACTTGCGCGGGCTCGGGCCGTCGCCGTGCTGACACACGACGACATGGTGAACATCGAGAGCGGCATCGTGCTGCGCGAACTACTCGGCGCACGGTGGTCCCGCGGCGCCGACGGACGACCTGGGGTGCCCGTCGTCATGCGCGTCTACGACCACTCGCTCGGTAAGGCCGTCGCGCATCGCTTCGGATTCCAGAACGTCCGGTCGACGGTCGAACTGGCGGCGCCGTGGTTCATCGGGGCTGCCCTGGGGCTCCAGGTGATCTCGACCTTCTCCGTCGGACAGCGTTCGTTCATGGTCGGTGGTTTGTTCATCCGCGCCGGGAGCCCCCTTGACGGCATGACCATGGCCGACCTGCCGACGCGCACACGCATCATCGCCATCGTGCGGGGCACCGACACCATCGTGCATCCCCGCCGCGACGATCGCCTCGCCGCAGACGACACCGCGTACCTCGTCGGTCCCTACCACGAGCTCTTCGACACCCTGCGTGGCGGGCGCTGACGCGAGCTGACCAGCAATTATCGGTCGGTCACTCTGGAAGGTTTCGGCTCACCGAACATTTTCTCGCGGGTGTGTCTATACTCGACGCAAAGCCCACCCGAACGGGTAGACGAACAGCCAGCCGAATCGTTGCGAGGTATCCGATGACAGTTCTGCTCGAGTCCAACGGAGCTCACCGCGGTCGCGCAACCGGCGCCGGCCACACGATCGACATCGCCGGAGTGAGCTGGCCGGTGCACAAGCTGTACTCAGCCGTGGCAGCCGCTGCGGTCGCGCTGGTCGCACTCGTCGTGACCCGGTCGCCCGAGATCGCCGCATGGTCGTCGGCCGCGGCAGGTGTCGCGGTGTGGATCGTCGCCGCCAGCCTCACGCGCGAGTCGGCTCAGCGGCCGGGGAACGCGGCGACCGACCCGGCTGAGTAACCACTCGGGATCTCATAGATCCGACCGTCGAAGCCCGCCCGGTACAGGTGCCCGGCCGAGAAGCCACTCGCGGAACGACCGTACGACACCACGCTCGACAGCGGCAGTCCGCTCGCGAGGACGCAATAGCGTCCCGGTGAGGTGATTCGCACGATCTGACCACCCGCGTTGAACGGAACCACCGGACGGTCGGCGGCGTCGAGTGTCAATCCGTCGGGTGCGGCGAGCGCGTCGGCGCCACCGAGCGTCAACAGACTCTGCACGACACGCGGATTGCCCGTCGAGATCCGGCTGACGCCCGGATTGCTGAATGTGCGCGACACGTACAGGAAGCTGTCGTCGCGGTTGAGTACCGCTCCGTTGGCGCTCGGGATCGAAGCCCAGTTGGCCTGGACGGCCCCGTTCGGAGTGATACGTCCGACCAAATTGCCGAAGTCGTTGGTGGCGTACACATTTCCGCGCGCCGACACATCCATTCCGTCGGCTGCGGAGAGGCCGCCGACCCACGGGCGCAGGGCGAGGTTGTTGACGTCGAGCCGAGCAATCGCGCCGGGACGGATCGCATCGCCCAGGAAGACGCGTGGGTCCGACCCGTAGCCGACGAGGAGCGTGCCGTCCGGGGTCCACGCGAGTGCCCCTGCGCCACCGGAGGGAACCTTGGCGATCGGCACGGCACCGGCGCCGGGTCGATCGAGTCGGAACACCCGGCCGCTGACCAGTTCGGTGGTGTAGAGCCGTCCGCGCGAATCGACAGTCAGCCCTTCCAACGCTGCTCCGGGAACAGTTCCGACGAGCCGCGCCGGTGCTGCGCCACCCGGACACGGCGCCGCGGCATTCGCGGGACCGGTGCCGGTGACGGCGGTGACGATCACCGTCGCGCACGCTGCTGCGCAGGCGGTGGCAAGAGCTGTGGTCCGCCGAAGAGTTCCAGTCCGAAGGGCTGCCATGGGAACGCGGTGTCGGAGCATGCCGACCTCCTGCTTGTCGTCCGCCGCGATGCGGTGAGTGTGTCGCCACTGGGCTGGACGACGGCGTGTCGACGACGACGCGGCGAAATGGGTGGACGTCACCGATGCTACGTCGGTCGGGTCGCCCGACGAGGGATTTCGTGAGGTGAGACCATAAGAGCGTGAGTACGCAACACCTCGGAATCGACAATTCGCAGCCCACGACGTCGGATCAGCAGCTCTCCGCCGACGCGATCGAAGCGGCTGTTGAGCGAATTTCGCCCGCGGTCACGCGCACCCCGCTCGAGGCGGTCCCACGAATCTCGGAGGCGTACGGCGCGCGGATTCATGTCAAGCGCGAAGACCTGCAAACCGTACGGTCCTACAAGATCCGCGGCGCGTACAACACCATGTCGCTGCTGTCCGACGACGAGCTCGCGCCCGGCGTCGTCGCGGCCAGTGCAGGCAACCACGCACAGGGTGTCGCCTACGCCTGCCGCACGATGAAGGTCCCCGGCCGCATCTACGTCCCGACGACCACGCCGAAGCAGAAGCGCGACCGTATTCGTTGGCACGGAGGCGAATTCGTCGAACTCATCGCGGTCGGCGACACCTACGACGCCGCCGCGGCGGCCGCGCAGGACGATGTGATCCGGACCGGCGCCGCATGGATTCACGCATTCGACGACCCGCGCACCGCGGCCGGTCAGGGCACCAGTGCGGTGGAGATCGTCGAGCAGCTCGGCCGGGTTCCCGACGTCGTCGTCCTTCCGGTCGGCGGGGGCGGCTGCCTGGCGGGTATCGCCACCTATCTGCGGGCGAAATCCGACGACGTCGCGATCATCGGTGTCGAACCGTACGGTGCGGCATCGCTGTCGGCGGCGCTGGCGGCAGGCGGGCCGGTCACGCTCGACGAGATCGACCCGTTCGTCGACGGCGCGGCGGTCAAGCGAATCGGAGCACTCGGTCACCACGCACTCGCCTCGATGGGCGCGACCGTCGCCGATCACCCCGAGGTGCGCCGACAGGTCGCGCGGCAGGGCGGAACGTCGCACGTGCCGGTGCTGTCCGTCGACGATCCGCTGGTCGTGACACCGGGTACCACCCACATCACCCACGTCGACGAGGGCGCGATCTGTTCGACGATGCTCGACCTCTATCAGAACGAGGGAATCATCGCCGAGCCCGCAGGCGCGCTGGCCGTTACCGCACTGTCGAGACTCTCGCTGCCCGCCGACGCCGACGTCGTCTGCCTGATCTCCGGCGGCAACAACGACGTGTCGAGGTACAACGAGATCATCGAACGGTCTCTTGTCCACAAGGGGCTCAAGCACTACTTCCTCGTCGACTTCCCGCAGGAACCGGGTGCGCTGCGCAGGTTCCTCGACGAAGTCCTCGGTCCCGACGACGACATCACGGTGTTCGAGTACGTCAAACGCAACAACCGTGAGACGGGTGCGGCGCTCGTCGGCATCGAGCTGGGTTCACCGGAAGGGCTCGGCGACCTCATGGAGCGGATGTCGCACTCGCGACTCAACTGCGAGCGACTCGAGCCGGGCTCGTCGGCGTACAACTATCTGACGTGACCCGCGGTTTCTGACCTGACTGCCGTTTCTGACCTGACCGGCCGGTTCCTGGTCGTACGTCAGCGAACTCTGGTGCCGACGATGACGTTGTGGCCCCCGCTGTGCAGGCCGTCGTCGCTGATGTCGACGTCGGTCCAGCTCAGTGCCGGTTCGAGCGGGATCGGCACGGTGGTCGGCTCTGCGCCGATCACAGCGACGACGGTCTGGTCGCCACGATGCATCGCGAACCAGCCGGCCTGCTCGTCGTACTCGACATCTACGGAGGCAAAAGAGCTGTCGGCGAACGCGTTTCGTGTCTTCCGGAGTTCGATGAGTGCACGGTAGAACTCGAGTACCCGCGCGTGGACTCCGGTGTCGGGTTCGCTCCAGTCGAGTTTCGAGTCGGCGAATGTCTGCGGTGATTGTGGATCGGGGATCTCGGCGCTATCCCAACCGTGCTCGGCGAACTCGGCCTTGCGTCCCTCGGCGGTTGCGCGGCCGAGCTCGGGTTCGGGGTGTGAGGTGAAGAACTGAAACGGGGTGCTCGCCGCCCACTCCTCACCCATGAACAGCATGGGCGTGAAGGGGGAGAGGAGCACCAACGCGGCCTTGATGGCGAGCTGGCCGGCATCGAGATAGGCCGATGGGCGGTCTCCGATGGCGCGGTTGCCGATCTGGTCGTGGTTGCAGGTGTAGGCGAGCAGTGCCGCTGCGGGGATCTCGTCGGTCGGAATCGGCCTGCCGTGATGTCGTCGTCGAAACGACGAGTAGGTGCCATCGTGAAAGAAGCCACCCCGCAACACCTTTGCCAGTGCGCCGTAGCTGCCGAAGTCGGCGTAGTAGCCCTGGCGCTCTCCGGATATGAGTGTGTGAATCGCGTGGTGGATGTCGTCGTCCCACTGTGCAGTCAGGCCGAAGCCTGCGCGATCACGCGGCCAGATCAGGCGGGGATCGTTGAGGTCGCTCTCGGCGATGAGTGATAGTGGCCTGCCGAGTTCTGCTGCGAGAGAATCTGTTTCGGCTGCCAGCTCCTCGAGGAGGTGTACCGCGCGATGATCGTTGAGGGCGTGGACGGCGTCGAGTCTCAGTGCGTCGATGTGGAAGTCGCGTAACCACCGCAGCGCGTTGGAGATGATGTAGTCACGCACGGTGTCGGAGTCCGGTCCGGCTAGGTTGAGTCCGGCGCCCCACGAGGTGGCGCCGTCGCTGAGGTACGGCCCGTACTCGGGCAGATAGTTTCCCGACGGTCCGAGGTGGTTGTAGACGACGTCGAGCACGACTCCGATCCCGCGTGCATGGCATGCGTCGACGAACCGCGCGAGTGCATCGGGACCGCCATAGGATTCCTGGACCGCGAACCAATCGACGCCGTCGTATCCCCATCCGACGTCGCCGTTGAACGCATTGACCGGCATGAGTTCGACGAAGTCGACGCCGAGGTCGACGAGGTGGTCGAGTTTGTCGATGGCGGCGTCGAGTGTCCCGGTGGGAGTGAAGGTTCCGACGTGAAGCTCGTAGATGATCGCACCGAGAATCGACCGTCCGCGCCACCCGTCGTCGGTCCAGATCGATTCGTCGACGACGTGCAACGCCGACATGTCGTGCACACCGTCCGGCTGGCGGACAGACCTGGGATCGGGACGCACGGGAGCGTCGTCGTCTGTGTCGTCCGACAAGATTCGGAAGCCGTAGCGACGGCCTGTATCCGACTCCGACGGCGCGCCGGAATCGGCACCGCCCTCGGCGTCGACCCGCCACCAGCCCGGTGAATCGGACACTCGCGTCATCGGACTGCCGTCGGTGTCCGACGAGTCGGTCACGAGAACGACAGCATTCGCGGCCGGGGCCCACACCTCGATGTCGCCAATGAAGCAGGGAGGAGTGAACCGTCTCGACGGCGCGCTTGTGTGCACGTCTTCCTCCGACCTCGAGGCTCCTGTCGCCAGGGTGTCTGCGTCGACAGGGCCGAGCGGTTCGGGGTTGGTCTGCATGGCCCCAACGGTAGATCCGCTGGCGGCCGGGCGCCGACTCGCCACCATGTGACCCATCACACATGATGTCAGCGTGGCGATGTATATTACCGCGCAGTTAGATAAGTGAACTCTGGCAAACGACCGCTTGTTGGCATAGCGCCAACAGTGGCATGATTGCCGGCAGCGTGCGGCACCGCACAACACGGGCAGGGGTGGTTGTCATCGAGAGTCGGGCATGAGTGAGACCGCGGAGCGCGAGAGTGCGGCGCCAGAACGTGGCGTGACCATCCGGTCTCGCCACAACGGCGCTGCGGTCTGGTTTCGCGAGCATGTCGTGGCGTCGTTCGACACGTTCGGGCGGCAACTCGGTCTGTTCGTCGAGGTGTTCAGAACCCTATTCGTCGATATCGCCAAACGACGGTTTCCGTTCGCGGAGTTCATCCGTCAGTGCGCTTTCATGGCCAGCACGTCCGTGTTGCCGACCCTGCTCGTCGCCATCCCGATCGGCGTCATCGTGTCGATCCAGGTCAGCAACATCGCAGGCCAGATCGGAGCGACGTCGTTCTCGGGTGCGGCAACCGGTCTCGGTGTGATTCGACAGGGTGCACCGCTGGTGACGTCACTGTTGCTCGCGGGCGCCGTCGGCTCGGCCATCGCCGCCGACCTCGGCTCGCGGACGATCCGCGACGAGATCGATGCGATGAGGGTGATGGGTGTCAATCCGATCGAACGACTCATCTCGCCGCGACTCCTCGCGACGATGGTCGTGAGTTTCCTGCTGTGTGGCTTCGTGTGCTTCGTCGGCTTCATCACCGGCTACGTGTTCAACGTGTACTTCCAGGGCGGCACGCCCGGTAGTTACACCGGTACCTTCGCATCGTTCGCCTCTGTCTCCGACCTCTCGTTCGCGCTCATCAAATCGGTCATCTTCGGGGCGATCGTGGCGATTGTCGCCTGTGATCGCGGGTTGTCGACCAAGGGCGGGCCTGCGGGCGTGGCGAATTCGGTCAACGCCGCCGTCGTCAACTCGGTGCTTCTCTTGTTCACGGTGAACGTCATTCTCACGCAGATGTTCGCTCTCCTCGTCCCGACGAAGGTGGTGTGAGGTGACCGCATCACGGTATGTGCCACCGGTTCTACGTCCGCTCGGCGCGGGCAAGGTAGTCGTCACCGCACCGCGCGACGCACTCGCCAGGATGGGGCATCTCGTCACGTTCCTCGTGCGGTCGATCGGTGCTGTGCCGCTCACCTTCACCCACTACCGCAAAGAGGTGTGGCGCCTGCTCTCCGACGTCGCATGGGGCAACGGGGCGATCGTGGTCGGCGGTGGGACCGTCGGCGTGATGCTCATCCTCGGTGTCATGGGCGGGGCGACGGTGGGTATCGAGGGCTACACCGCGCTGAACCTGCTCGGCATGGCGCCGGTGACCGGTGGACTCTCGGCCTTCGCGACCACCCGCGAGATCGGACCACTACTCGCAGCGACCGCGTTCACCGCACAGTCGGGATGTCGGTTCACCGCGCAGTTGGGATCGATGCGGATCAGCGAGGAGATCGACGCACTCGAGTCGATCGCGATCCGACCGATGCCGTATCTCGTGACCACCCGCATGCTCGCGGCCGTGATCGCGATCGTGCCGCTCTACTCGGTGTCGTTGGCCGCGAACTACATCGCCTGCCAGGTCATGTTCCAGCTCCAGAGCGGCAAGGGGGCAGGTGACTACCTTTCGTATTTCGACTCGTTCATCCGCTCTCAGGACGTGCTCTTCTCGTTCATCAAAGTGATCATCTTCGTGCTGCTGACCACCTTTATCCAGTGCTACTACGGGTATTTCGCGTCGGGCGGACCCGAGGGGGTCGGCGTCGCAGCGGGCCACGCGATCCGACTCGCGATCATCGTCATCGTCTTCGCGAATCTCATCATGACGCTCGTCTTCTGGGGCATGTCGTCCGGCGTTCGGATATCGGGATGAGGGGGGACCGATGAACATCGCCACCGACGGACGCAACCCGTCGCTGCGCCAGTACGTTCTGCGCGGACTGATCTTCGTGGTTGTTCTCGCCATCATGTTCGTCGTCCTGTTCATGCGTTATCAGGGTGCGTTCGACTCGGTCGTCGGCGTGCACGCCGAGATGGAAGACATCGGCGACGGGCTCGTCGACAGCGCGGATGTCCGGTACAACGGCCTGATCGTCGGCGAGGTCAAGACCATGCAGCTCTCCACCGAGACGGGGGCGGGCGGCAAACAGATCAAGGTTGTCGACATCGACCTCGATCCCTCTCAGGCCGAGGGCATTCCGGCAAATGTGACGGCGCGGACGGTGCC
The DNA here is from genome assembly GCF_000248055.1 of Gordonia sputi NBRC 100414. Lineage (GTDB taxonomy): Bacteria > Actinomycetota > Actinomycetes > Mycobacteriales > Mycobacteriaceae > Gordonia > Gordonia sputi. The sequence continues at coordinate 87,033 of NZ_BAFC01000058.1, forward strand.
GTCGAATCTGTTCGGCGTGAACTCGGTGGAGTTCGTCGCCCCCGAACAGCCGGCACCAGAACATCTTTCCGACGGCGCCAACATTCCCGCAGACCGGTCACTTCCGACCATCAAGCTGCAAGACGCGCAGAACGATCTGCGTACACTGCTGACAGCTGTCCCGCCCGAGCAACTCGCGTCTGTGCTCGGCACCATCGCGGATGCGCTGCACGGTGGTGGCGCAGTGTTCGGGATGTTCTCCGGCGAACTCAAGACATACTTCGAATCCCTCAACGCGCAGTTCCCGGCGGGTGCACCGTCGGGTTTCGACAACTTCAACGATTCGGTACTCGGACTGGCGAAGTCGGCGCCCGAACTACTGAACACATTGGGCCGCAGCGTCATCCCAGCTATGACCGTCGCATCACATCAACGTGACATCACCGCGCTCCTCACCGCGGCGTCGACCACGCTGGATCAGGCGCAGACCCTGTTCGCGCGCAACGGCGACGTGGCCAAGCGATTGGTTCCCGATCTCGACACGATGATCGGCGCAGTGACACTCGAGCCGAACTCGCTTCCGCAGGCGCTCACCGCTCTCAACCAACTGGCCGCCAAGGCGGTCACGGTGTTCACCGGACTCAACGGCCACGTCCAGGTCAACGTCGGCCTCAGTTTCGGTGCGCTGCAACAGTACTCGCGCGCGAACTGCCCGGTCTACAACGGCGGGCCGTACGGCCAGGCGCGCGGTCCGGGATGTATCGGACCGGGAACAGGTACCGGTCCCACCAGTTCGGGGCCGCTGCGCGTTGCGCCGGCCTCCAACCAGCAGGGATCGCGCCAGCAGGGATCGGGCCAGCCATCCAACGACGGCGACCGGTCGTCGGCGGGCGCGGTCACCACCGGCGCAGACAATCAGACACTGACAACGGCACTCGATCGCGCACCGCGTGCGGCCGACACGCTGATGCTCGGCCCACTCGTGCAGTCCGTGTCGCTCGAACAAGAACACGACGGCAACGGCACGGGGGGAGGACGATGAGCGCGGTCGAGGGGTCGATCCGAAAGCCGTTGATAGGCTTCACCATCTTCGCCGTGGTCGCGTTGTTGCTGACGTACATCATCTATTCGACGCTCGAGCGTTCCGTGTCGGGTCCTACGCGCGACTTCTCGGCGTACTTCAACGACGCGTCGGGCCTGCTCTCGGGCGACGACGTGCGGATGGCAGGTGTTCGCGTCGGACGTGTGCAGTCGATCGACCTCGACCACGGCCGCGCCAAGGTGACGTTCGAGGTGCAACAGGACCAGCCGGTGTTCACCACCACGCAGGCGGCGATCCGGTACCAGAACCTCGTCGGGCAGCGCTACCTCGCGCTCTCGCGCAAGGACGCGGCATCCGAGGCGCCGTTGTCTCCAGGTTCGACGTTGCAGCAGCCCTCCCAGGATTCGTTCGACGTCACCAAGTTGTTGGCGGGCTTCCAGCCGGTGTTCGACACGCTGCAGCCCGAGCAGGTCAACGCGTTGTCGAACGGGTTGATCCAAGCGTTCCAGGGCGACACCGTGTCGTTGAACACCACTGTTGCGCAGATCAGCAAACTCGCCTCCGACATGGCCAACCGCGACGTCGTGATCGGAGCGATCATCGACAACCTCAGCGGCGTGATGCGCGACCTCTCGGTGCAGAAGAGTCAGCTCACCGGGGTCGTGACCAGCGTCGCGTCGCTCATCGAGAAACTCAACGCGAACTCGGCCGCGCTGGGGAAGTCCGTCGACCAGGTCGGGAAAACCGCAGCAGGATTCGCAGATGTGCTCGGTCGGTCGCGTACAGATCTGGCGGCGGCCGCGAACAACACCAGGTATGCGACGAACGGGCTGATCTCGGCGGGCGCGTCACTCGACCAGACCGTGGTCGATCTGCCGAAGTTCCTCGCGCTCCTACCGAAAGCGATGCAGGAGGGGGCGTATCTGAACGTGTACGCATGTGATCTCGACATCTCGATAGGCAATGTTCTGCTGCCTCCGGGAATCCTCAACAAAGTCGGCGGCACCAAGCACTCCCCGGTGTGCCAATGAGCGGGCGCATGCGCAGGAGCTTCAGCAGGCACCGTCGTACCTGGTACGGCGTCATCGGTGCCGCCGTGATCGTGGCGCTCATCCTGCTCGTCACCGGGATCGGGCAGGCGCACATCGGGAAGAAGTCGTACTCAGCCGATTTCGCCCAGGCCGGGGGTATCCGGCCGGGCGACAAAGTGCGCGTTGCGGGAATCGACGTCGGTGAGGTTGCCGACACATCGCTCGAGCGGGATCACGTCAAGATCACCATGAAGGTCGATCGCGATGTGAACGTCACCTCCAATGGGTCCGCTGAAATCAAGATGTCGACGCTGCTCGGACAGCGCTACATCGATGTGTCGCTGGGGGATTCGTCGCAACCCGCGCCCGATGGTCGGATCGCCAAGACCGCGGTGCCCTACGACCTGCAGAAGACTCTCGAAGTGGGCACGCCGGTGATCGCCGGTGTCGACGTCAAAGCGTTGGCGCAGAGCATCACGACGCTCAACGCGCAGCTCTCGGATGCGCCTGCGCTTGCCCGACCGACGATCGATTCGGTCGTCGAGATGTCGAAGATCATCACCAACCGCAAAGACCAGATCACCCAACTCCTCGCCGACACGAACACGGTGACCTCGGTGGTGAACGACACCCAGACGCAATTGGCGGTCATCGTCGGTCAGGGTGGACAACTCGCTCAGAAGATCGTCGCGCGTGAGGCATTGGTGACCAAACTCCTCGATGGTGTTGCGGCGCTGGCTGATCAGACGCGAGCCGTCGCCGCCGAGAACGGCAACAGCTTCGCGCCGATCCTGGCGAACCTCAACACCATCAGCCAGGGCCTGCAGAAGAACCAGGAGAATCTGCGCAAGCTCCTGCAGATCCTTCCGGTCACCTCACGCATGCTGAACAACATCATGGCCGACGGACCACACTCCACCGGATATCTCCCGTGGGGCCTTTTCCCCGACAACTGGCTGTGTACCGCACGTGTGGTGGACGGGTGCTGAGCATGGGAATGAGTCGACACGTGATCACGAATCCGCACTGGCGTAGGCCGACGATCATCGTCGCGCTGACCGTCCTGGTCGTCGCATTGCTCTCGGGGTGCTCGCTGGTCCCGGCGAGTTGGAAGGTGGCCGTCGGCTCACAGATCAAGGTGACCGCCTATTTCCCGAACGTCGCCGGTCTGTACAAGGACAACGACGTCGCGGTCCTCGGAATGCCGGTCGGGCAAGTCACTTCTGTTGAGCAACAAGGCAATCGCGTCAAGGTCACCTTCACCATCGACAAGAACGTCCCGGTTCCGGTCGACGCGACCCCCGCGATCGTGAACACCTCGATCGTCACCACCCGCCACATCGAGTTGACGCCGACCTATTCCGGCGGACCGAAACTGACAGACGGTGCCGTCCTCAAGAACGAGGGTCGGAGTCCGGTGGCCGTCGGAGATCTGTTCGACGCCGTCGATCGACTGGTGTCGTCGCTGAGTACCGACAAGGATGGCGAGGGGCCGATCGCCGATCTGGTGGACATCACGTCGGGCACGACGTCGGGAAACGGCGAGCGTATCCGTGAGGCAATCAACCAACTCGGCTCTGCGACAGACGTGTTCGCGGGCAACGGCGACCAGCTCACGCAGATCATCAAGAACACACAAAAGCTGACCGGTGCGCTGACCGCGAACTACCCGAAGATGAAGCAGTTCTCGTCGTCGATCAGTCAGGTGTCCTCGATGCTGGGTCAACAAGCTCCGGGACTGACGGCGACACTCGACGATCTCAATCAGACGCTGCTCAACACGTCGCAGTTCCTCGGCAACAACTCGACGACCATCAGCGACTCGACGGGCAGACTGAGCGCGCTGGTGCGCAATCTGAGCGACTACTCGCGTCAGGTGGTCGAGACGATCGACGTCGCGCCGCTGCTGTTCCAGAACCTGGCCAACACCGTATCGCCGGAGCAACGCGCGTGGCGCTTGCAGGTGCTCCTTGACAAGTCGCTGATCGACGGTGAGGCGCTCAACCAATTCTGCCAGTCGATCAACCTGCAGAAGAACGGCTGCCGAACCGGTCAGCTCAAGGATTTCGGGCCAGACCTCGGCGTGTTCTCGAGTCTGCTGGAGATGAGCAAATGAGGCAGTACACGATTACGCTGGGCAGGCCGCGATCGCCCATCTCGCGCGCCGCGATCGCGGAACATCTGCGGCCGATGCGTCGGATAGTTCGGACGCAGATGGGTCTGACGCAGTCGGGTCGGACGCAGTCGGGTCGGACGCACGGAATGCGCCGACGCGGCGACGCGCGTCGAGGTGTCCCGGCGATCCTCACGCTGATCGTCGCGGCGACCGTCGGACTGTGCGGCTGCAGCGCGATGCCCGGCCTCACCGTCGAACAGCTCCCGCTACCTGCTCCCGGTGGGATCGGCGACGGCAAGACGCTCATCGCGCACTTCGACAACGCATTGAACCTGCCGACCCGCGCGAAGGTGAAACTCAACGGCACCGACGTAGGTGAGGTCAGCGACATCGCGGTGCGCGACTACACCGCGATCGTGCAGATGAAGGTCGCAGGCGACGCGCAGATCCCCGCGGGTACCGGGGCACAACTGCGACAGGCGACGCCCCTCGGTGATGTCTTCGTCGCTCTCATGCCTCCGGCGAACGCATCGGGTCCCTCGGTTGCCGACGGCACGGTGCTCACCGGCCCGACGTCGGCTGCGGCGACCGTCGAGGACATCCTCGTCTCCGCGGCCGCAGTGGTCGACGGGGGATCGCTGGGGTCGTTGCAGCAGATCGTCACCGAGCTGAGCGCTGCCGTGGCGGGCGGACCGAGCAGCCCCGGCAATCTGCAGGGCGCCATCAAGGAATTCACCACCGCGATCAGCAGACTGAACGCCAACTCCGCCGAGGTCGACCGTTCGTTCCGCAACACCTCCGTACTGACCGCGGATCTCGCCGCGGGTCGACCGCAGATCATGGCGGCCATCAACAAGCTCGGCCCGGCGATCGACACCATCGACGACCAGATGAACCTGATCTTGTCGACGCTCGACAAGACGAACAGCGTCACCGACGCGGCGAATGACTTCCTCGGCAGCAATTCGGACAGCTTCGTCTCGCTGGTCGGGAGTTTGCGAACCCTGACCGCCGAATTGCGCGACATACCACCGATTCTCGGGCCGGTGTCGCGCAATCTGGGTGAGCTGACGCCGAAGTTCGCCAAGACGATTCGAGGCAACTCTGTTGCGAGTTCAGCAAAGTTGTACTGGCTCACAACGGGATTCGGGTTCGATTCGGCCAGCAGACTGCCCGAACTGCAAGACCTCCAGGCTGGTGGGCAGTCGCTCGAGCAGACGCTGACCCGGGTTCTTGCGCAACTGAGCGGCACGAAGGGATGCTGCGGATGATCACCTGGTTGCGAAAGCACTCGAGTCTGCTCGGCAACATCGGGCTCGTCGTCGTCATGCTGGTCGGCCTCGCCTACATCGGGTTCGGTGCGCTGAGTTGGCGCCCCTGGCAGGGCTCCTACCACCTCACGGTCAACTTCCCGATTTCCGGTGGACTACAAGACAGTTCACGTGTGACGCTCCGCGGCGTCAACATCGGAAAGGTCGAGTCGCTTCAGGTGCAACCCCAGTCGGTGCAGGCCAACCTCACCATCGACGACGACGTCAAGATCAACCGGAATTCCCTGGTATCGGCATTGGGCTTGTCGGCGGCGGGCGAGCAGTACGTCGACTTCACGCCGACGACGAGCAGCGGTCCCTATTTCACCGACGGCGACACGATCGAGGTCAATCAGACGCACGTCACCGCGCCGTTCCCGGCGTTGCTCGAGTCGTCGTTGAATGTCATCAGTCAGATAGACCCCGTGAAACTCCGTGCCACAGTGTCGAGTCTCGACACCGCGCTGACCCCGGAGGCCGGGCAGACCAATCAACTCCGAGTGTTCTTCGACGCCGCGGGCACAGTCTTCACCGACCTGCGTCGGGTGCTGCCCGAGACCACCAAACTCATCCAGCAGACCGGTACGATCCTCGCCACGACCGCCAACGTCCAGCCCGACCTGGGGACGGCGGTGTCGGGCGCGAGTGCAGTGGTGAACTCGGCCGTTGCCGCGAACGGAGAACTCAACACGTTGCTCGGCAAGGGACCCGCTCAGCTCACCAGCCTGAGCGGCTCACTGAGTCAGATCCGAGATCCGTTGACCGGGGTGGTCCAACAGGTCGCAGACATCGCGCGTCAGGGCGCACTGCGCGCACCCGCTCTGGCGACCCTGCTGCCGTCGATCCGCGACGCCTCCTACATCAGCCAGGACATGTTCCACGACGGTGCGTGGTGGGTCATGGCGTCGATCTTCCCGCGGCCCTACTGCAACTACGCGGTCACCCCGATCCGCCCGACCAAGGTGCTCGAAACGGTGATTCCGACCAATCTGTACTGTGTCACCGAAGACAAGAACCAGCAGATCCGAGGTTCGGCCAACGCGCCCCGACCTCCCGGGGACGACACCGCGGGACCGGCACTGGGAGCCGACCCGAACGCACGGACGGTACCGCTGGGATAGGACTGGTCTACCGCCGGGATACGACGGTGTGGCCGCCGTGACGACCACGGCCGAATCCACCCGCGAAGCCGCACATCGCGCCCGCACCCGGGGCGGGCGAGCACACTGAACTGGAAGCACATGACAGCCGACAAGAACAGCACCGACGACAACAACGTCGACGACAACAGCACCGACAAGATCGACACCGACGACGCGCAAGAAGTCGGCACCGGTAAGACAGGCGCCGAGAAGATAGATGCCGAGAAGGTAGATGCCGAGAAGGCAGATGCCGCAGCGTCGGACGATGTCACCGAGCGGCAGGCTCCTCGGACGAAGAGTGCGCGTGCGGCGGCTCGCAGGTCCAGCGCAGCCGCCGACGGGACCCCTCAGGAGACCGCCGCTCAGAAGGCCGAGGGCAGTGCATCAGGCGACGCGGCAGAGCCGGAGAAGAAGGAGCGCAAGGGTTCTCGTCAGGTCTCTGTCACCATCAGCACCGCGGGAATTCTCAAGGTGCTCGCAGGGATCGTGGTTGTCGCGCTGATCGTGGGTGCCGGACTGCTCGGTTGGGGCTACTACCGCGACCAACAGAAGTTGGCTGCCTTCGACGATGCGAAGTCGGCGTCGTCGGTCTTCACGGTCAAACTCGTCAGCACGATGAATTCCGACGCCGTCGGCGACATGAAGACCCTGCTGGGGCCGCTGAGTACCGGAGAGTTCAGACAGAATCTCGAGCGTGAGCAGACTGACGGCTCCAAGGCGCTGCGCGATCTCAACGTCAAGGCCACTCCGACGGTCAAGTCGGTGTCGGTCGAGTCGTTCGATGCCGATCGTGCCTCGACGGCCGTGCTCGTCGAGGTGTCCGGCACGAGCACGATCGCACCCAGCGGCGGTAAGGAGCTGATGCTCGTCTGGCTCAACCTGGTGAAGGAAGACGGTTCCTGGAAGGTGTCCAAACTCAGTGGGGCACAGGCCGGTTTGGGGCAGCAGCAGGGAGCGAGCGGTCCGGCCGCCGATACGCAGGGCGGTTCGCAGAGCCCCGCGCCGGCCGCACCATCACCCGCCGCGCCTGCTCCTGCTCCCGGCGGCTGAGCCAACAGCGGCGACGTCGGCCCCAGTCGCCGACGCCGCGCCGGTTGCCACAGAGGTGTCACCGTCGCCTGCACGTACCAGGATGGTCACAGGGTTCGCGGCACGTAGTTCCCCGAGGTCTGCGACGCCCCGATAGACCTTGTCCGACAACACATCGCGCCAGGTCCCGGTGGGTATGTCGAGGAAGGTCAGCGCCGCGTCGTCGATGAGGCTGTGAGTGAATCGGGCCGTCACGACGATCACCTCGGGCACCTCGTCGACGACGCGTCCGAACGCGATCGCGTGGTCGGCGCCCGGCCCGTCGGCGTAGAGCGGTAGGTAACCGCTGTCGCGATCGAATGCTGCCGGACGTGCTGCGCGTACCGCGAGTGCCGCACGCACGACCCGCGCCTTGGGGTGATCGAGCGATCGGTCGTAGTCGACGGGGCGGCGGTTGTCGGGATCGACGAGCGAGTCGTCCCACCACTCGGTCCCCTGGTAGACGTCCGGTACGCCCGGGCACAGAAGCGCAATCGCCTTGCGTGCCAGCGCCTCTTGCTCCCACGCCGAGGCGATCCGCGAGACAAAACGTGAGATCAACTCGGCTGCAGCACCTTTGGTGATCTCGTCGATCCAGGCGTCGATCTGGCCCTCGAACTCCTCGTTGACGTCGGTCCACGACGTGTGCAGTTCGGCCTCCCGCGTCGCCTTGCGCGCGTAGTCGTACAGGCGCTGTCGGAGTTCGTCGCTGACGGTCGCGCTGCCGGGGGGATCACCGATCGGCCAGACGCCGATGATGTTCTGCAAGAGGAAGTAGCCGGTGAGGTCATCCGGCGGGGGCCAATTCGACCAGAGCTCGTCGACGAGCAGCGACCACCGTTCGGGTACCTGGGCGAGCAACGCGATCCGAGCGCGCACGTCCTCACCGCGTTTGGTGTCGTGCGTGCTGGTCGCCGTCATGGCCAATGGCCATTGCGCCGCACGAATCGCGTTGTGGTCGTGGAAGTTCTGCAGGCTCATGGTGGGGTCGGCGGGGTCGCTACCCACCTCGAGCGACGAGACGAGTCGCGCTGTCCGGTAGAAGAGGCTGTCCTCGATACTCTTTGCAGTCACGGCACCGCCGGTCTGCGCCAGGCGAGAACTCGCGGCACCCTCGTGCGCTGTCGCAGTGATCACGGTATCGATGGCGGCCGCGAGATCTGCTCTGCGCGCGGCGATCTCGGTCGCTGTCGTGATCAGCAGGGGGCGTAGCGAAGGGTAATCGGCGCGGTACACGGGCAGCGCCGCGATCAGCTCGGCGGTCGCTTCGGCGACCGCGTCCGAATCGGCGTCGGGATCAGAATGAGTGATCGCGCGGACCAATCTGCGGTGTTCGCTGCCGAACTTGTCGTGCAGCGTCTGCAGCTTGCGTTCGCGCTCCTGTGTGTGCAGCCAATGCGAATCACCCGGTACGCCGGTGACGCGCAGGTGGATCTCGTCGAGTTCGACGACTCCCGACGGCGCGGTGAACACCGCGTCGATGATCCGCATCTGGTCGTATCCGGTCGTCCCCTCGACGGGCAAGGTCGGTTCGAGTTGTTCGTCGGCCGCCAGGATCTTCTCGATGTACAGCAGCGAGTCGGGACCGATGTCGCTTCGCAACTCGTCGAGGTAGGCCATCGGTTGCCAGAGTCCGTCGGGATGGTCGACGCGTAGGCCGTCGATGAGCTCGGCGTCGAAGAGTTCGTTGATCCAGGTGTGCGTTGCGCGATAGACCTCATGGTCTTCTTGGCGTAGGCCCGCGAGCTCGTTGACCGTGAAGAATCTGCGGTAGCCGATGAGGCCGCTGTCCCACGGCACCAGCCGATAGTGTTGGCGCGCATGCACATCCTGTGCGCTACCGCCGAGAGTTCCTGGTGCGGTAGGGAATTCGTGGTCGCAATAGCGCAGCACGCCGTGCGAGTCGACGGTCAGCGGCGACAGGTCGCCGTCGGAGGCGACAACGGGGATCGCGATCTTGCCGTCGCAACCGTTCTCCGACGAGAAATCGACGTCGAAGTACGACGCGTACCGCGATCCGGAGCCGCGCCGGAGTAGATCGGCGAACCACGGGTTGCGCATCACCTCGGCGACACCGGTGTGGTTGGGCACGATGTCGACGATGATTCCCAGGCCATGCTCGGACGCCGCGACCCGGAGTGCGCGGAGCCCCTCGAGGCCACCGAGCGTGGCAGACACCTGGGGTGGTGGAACCCAGTCGTAGCCGTGCGTCGACCCTGGCATGGCGGTCCCGATCGGTGACAGATAGATGTGGCTGATGCCCAGCGCCACAAGGTGATCCAGGATGCCGATGGTGGCGGCGAAGTCGAAATCCGGTGTCAGTTGTACCCGGTATGTGGCGATCGGGTGTGGGCGATCGCTTGTCGTCATGCCAGCGTGCGCAAGACGAGGAGTGAACGCGCGCCGATCGTGACCGTGCTGCCGCAGGGCGCCGACTCGATGTCGGAGTCGCCCTGCGGATGTGTGGTGTCCAAGACGCCCTCCCACTCGTGGCCGAGCCGTTCGGAGGCCAACGTGAACTCGATGTCCTCGTAGTGTGCGTTGAAGCAGATCATGAAGCTGTTGTCGGAGATGACCTCACCGCGTTCGTTTTTCTCCGCGATGCCGTTGCCGTTGAGGAAGACCGCGAGACTCTTGCCGAATCCGCTGTCCCAGTCGGCGGTCGTCATCGCCTCGCCCGAGGGCGTCAGCCACACGATGTCGAGCATGTCCTCCCCCCATCGGATCGGCTTGCCCGCGAAGAAGCGTCGACGTCGGAACACCGCATGCTTGGTGCGCAGGTCGATGGCCTTGCGGGTGAACGCGAGAAGGTCCGAATTCTTGTCGGCGAGAGACCAATCCATCCACGCCAGCGGCGAGTCCTGGCAGTACACGTTGTTGTTGCCCTGCTGGGTACGACCGATCTCATCGCCGTGCGCCAGCATCGGGGTGCCCTGCGACAGAAACATCGTCGCGAGGATGTTGCGCTGTTGGCGCGCGCGGAGTTCGTTCACTTCCGGATCGTCGGTGGGACCCTCGACGCCGCAGTTCCACGACCGGTTGTGGCTCTCGCCGTCACGGTTGTCCTCACCGTTGGCCATGTTGTGTTTCTCGTTGTAGGACACCAGGTCTCGCAACGTGAAGCCGTCGTGCGCGATGACGAAGTTGATACTCGCCGACGGCCGTCGGCCCGTGGACTCGTAGAGATCCGACGAACCGGTGAGCCGAGAGGCGAACTCTCCCAACGTCGCAGGCTCACCGCGCCAATAGTCGCGCACGGTGTCGCGATACTTGCCGTTCCACTCTGTCCACAGCGGCGGGAAGTTGCCGACCTGATAGCCGCCCTCGCCGATATCCCACGGCTCGGCGATGAGCTTCACCTGGCTGACCACCGGGTCCTGTTGCACCAGATCAAAAAAGGCCGACAGGCGATCGACGTCATGCAGTTCGCGGGCGAGCGTCGACGCGAGGTCGAAGCGGAAACCGTCGACGTGCATCTCGAGCACCCAATAGCGCAGCGAGTCCATGATGAGCTGCAGCGTGTGCGGATGGCGTCCGTTGAGGCTGTTGCCGGTGCCCGTGTAGTCCATGTACATCTCGGGCTGACCGTCGACGAGTCGGTAGTAGGCGCCGTTGTCGATGCCGCGGAAGCAGACGGTCGGACCGAGGTGGTTGCCCTCCGCGGTGTGGTTGTAGACCACGTCGAGGATCACCTCGATGCCTGCAGTGTGGTACGCACGTACCATCGCCTTGAACTCGGTCACCGCGCTGGCGGGCTGATCCGGGTTGGACGCGTACTCGAGATGCGGCGCGAAGAAACCAAACGTGTTGTAGCCCCAGTAATTGCGTAAACCCTTGTCGCGCAGCACGAAGTCCTGCATGAACTGGTGCACGGGCATGAGTTCGATCGCCGTGATGCCAAGTTCTTTGAGGTGGTCGATGATCACCGGGTGGGCAAGGCCGGCATAGGTGCCACGCAACTGCTCCGGGATGTCGGGATGGGTCGCGGTCATGCCTTTGACATGCGCTTCGTAGATGACCGTCTGGTGATAGGGGCGTCGTGGCGCGCGGTCGTGCTGCCAGTCGAAGTACGGGTTGATGACCACGGACAACATCGTGTGACCGAGTGAATCGAGTTGCGGCATCGACGGCGACCGGTCGGCCGACACGTCCTCGGCGGGCGTGATCGTCTCCGTGTCGGCATCTTCGATGAGGACTTCGACGTCGTCGGCCGTGTCTTCGACGGTGGTCTCGGCGTCGTCGACGGTGGTCTCGGCGTCAGCTGAGGGATCGTCGGCCTCGCCTGTCGACGGGCCCGCGTCCCCGTTGGCGGTCGCGATCTCCGGTTCCTCTGCCGAGGCTCCGGTGTCCGCGGTGGGGTTGTGCGCGCCGGCAGTGGTGGCCGACGAGGTCTCGTAGTCGTCGGAGTCGGGGTCGGCGGTGGCGCGCAACGACTGTTCGGCGGGGACGACGGGCGGTTCACCACCATCGTCGTCGGACTCGGACGACGCCATGGGATAGGAGAACAACGACTCGTCGCCGTCGAAATCTCCGTGAAATGCCTTGCCGTACGGGTCGAGCAGCAGCTTTGACGGGTCGCAGCGCAACCCGCTCGCCGGATCGTAGGGGCCGTGGACGCGATATCCGTAGAACTGGCCTGGGCCGATGTTCGGCAGATAGCAATGCCAGCAGTAGCCGTCGACCTCGTCGAGACGAATGCGACGCTCGTGCCCGTCCCTGTCGATCAGACACAGGTCGACTGCCTCGGCGACCTCGGAGAACAGCGAAAAGTTGGTTCCCACACCGTCATACGTTGCGCCGAGCGGATATGGCGTACCCGGCCAGACCGGGATGGGCTCGGGCTCGGGAGCGACGAGCGCGTCAGCCTGTTCGGGGCTGTCCGGCGGCAGCGATCCCAGCGTCGACTCTGATGTACGCGGGGGAGTGGCCGTCGTCGCATCGGCTGTCTGTCCGACGCTCTGGGCATCGGTGCCGGGTGCCGGCTCGTGAGGTGCCGTGTCGTCGGTCGGCGGTACGGTCATGCCCACCTTTTCGCAGTCATGCCATGACCCTAGTCGCGATACGCGCCGTCTTCATCTCGAGGAAAAGCCGCACCCGTGTGCGTTGGACGACACCCCGCGGTCGGTCTGCATCGGCCTACTCCGCGAGGAGGTCGCTGAGCCGACGACCGCTGGCGCGTCAGCGGTGGTTGGGACCGGTCCAGGGCAGGGCCTGTGTCATCTGGCGTTCGAGCTCGTCGGTCAGACTGCGCACGTACGTGGCGCTCAGATGATGCCAATCCTTGTAGACGATGATGTTTCCCACGACTGCCGGGCATTCCGTCGGGGTGCAGATGCCGTTCGACACGTCGAGCGGATGGAACAGTGGCTTGCCGTCGGCGAACGGCGCTGCGGGATCGGTCGGGGAGAGCACCCGCGCTCGATCGGAGCCGCACTCGGATGCGGTGCCGCCGTCGGACAGGCACGTCGGGGTGTCGAGAGCGCCCGTCGGTCCCATCGGCCACGGTGTGTCGCGCATGCCGAGAACGGGGATGCCCGCATCCATGAATTGCGTGAAGATCGGCTTGTAGTCGTCGGGCATCCAGTCGCCCGGCTTGTAGTCGCGCGGACGGGTCGAGTTGGTGAACACCGCGTCGGGTTTGTCGGCGATAACCTTCGCCATCACGCGCTGCACCCAGTCGTGGCATTGCCGATACGGCACACCCCGCTGCTTGGGCACCAGCTCGGTGGACAGCGGGCACCCCATCTTCAGGTAGGTCGTGACCTTGAAGTGGTTGCGCTTGCCCAGTTCGTCGAGTGCGGTGATCCAGAACTCGGCGTGCGAACCACCCGCGAGGGCAATCGTCCTCGTCGCGGTCGGGTCACCGTAGACGCCGACGTGGATCTCCGGGTCCTCGAACGAACTCATGAAGCCCTGCGTCGAGGTCTCCGGGAAGTCGCCGAGCACTGCCAGCGGTGTCGGTTGGGGATCGAGCGCGGGCACCGGCCAGCCGTTGAGCAGAGCGCGGGCGCCGGGGTAGGAGTGCGGGTCGAGATTCGCTGTGTTGACGACGGTGTTCGCGACGTGGCGGTCCCATGCATTGACGCCGACCGCGACGCCGATCGACAAGACGACCAGCACGGTGGTCACCACCGACGTGTAGCTGAGCCACCGCGAACGTCCCTGTCGGTCGCCGCGGGCCAGCTTCGCGCGGTCGCCGCCCCGCAGCGGATCCTCGACGTAGCGCTTGGTCAGCCAGGCCAGACCGATGGACACGGCGAGGAGCCCGATGCCCTCGATGACGTTGGCGTGGTCTTTGCCGCGCCAGGTCAGATAGAAGATCAGCAGTGGCCAATGCCAGAGGTACAGCGAGTACGCGATGGTGCCGAGCCATACCGGTACCCGGCTGGACAGCGCCCGGTTGACCGCCGGTTGCGACTGATCGATCGCTTCATGCCTGGACCGAGGACGCTCGAGCGCGGTGGCTCCCGCCCAGATGATGACGAGCGTCGAACCGACCGGCACCAGTGCCCATGGACCCGGGTACGAGTCGACGCCGTCGATCCACCACCCACAGGTGATGATCAGGCCGAGAGCGACGATCGCCGCACCGTTGCGGAGCCACCGGGGAACGTGCCAGCGCGGCAACCAGATGGCGAGCAGACCGCCGGCGAGTGGCTCCCACAGTCGCGAGAGGGTGTCGTAGTAGTTCCACTGTTGATTGACGCCCATCCGCATGTGCGCCCAGTAGAACGAGACGGCGGCGACCGCCAACAGTGCGAGGCCGACGAGAAGACGGATCGTCTTCGGCTCGGCGATCGGTCGGATGATCGCCGACAGCAGCTTGATCGTTCCGGCAGCGATGACCGCGGCGAACAGCATGCCGACGAAGAACTGCCCCTGCACCGACATCGACCAGATGTGCTGCAGCGGACTGTTCGCTGAACTCGCCGCGAGATAGTCCTGCGAGTTCAGTGCGAGATACCAATTCTGGTAGTACAGCGCCGACGCACGCAGCTCGCGCCCGATGTTGAGCCAGCGGGTCTGCGGAAGCACGATGACGGTCAGGATCGCGACCGCGATGAGGACCGTGAACAGCGCCGGGAGCAGTCGACGCAGCAGTCGTTTGAGGCGCGGCCACGGGTTGAGCGCCTCGATGAACGTGACGTGCGACGCCTGGCTGTTGATCGCGTGACGCAGCAGCGATCCGATGAAGAAGTAACCCGACAGTGCGAGGAAGACATCGACGCCGCCGGACACCCTGCCGAACCAGATGTGGAAGCAGGCAACCAGCATGATCGCGATCCCGCGGAGGCCGTCGAGATCGGTGCGATACGCGGGGAGCGGTGGGACGGGCTCGTTCCGGTTAGGGGTCGTCACCACTTGGGTTGGGGCTGCCACGTCTGTCGTGCTTGCTTCCGTGTCGGGGGTTGGGACGAGTCGGTGGCGACCTATCCACACACACGCGCGCGGTGGACGACAACCGCCGTACTCCGCGTAGGAGGCTACCCGCCGCAACTGTGAAAAACCCATTCCAGCGGGTCCGACATACTGAGCAGAGGGGTGTCGCGACGGCGCAGAGTGGTGTCGCGAGGCGTCTGCTCAGTGAGTCGCGCGCGCTCGGTGTCGAGCGCCGTCGAGTAGTACGCCGAGCGCGTCGTCGAATTCTGCTGCGAAGTCGCGACCCGACGGGCCGGTGACCCCGAGCCGTTCCATCTGGGCCCGCGTCTGTTCCTCGATCGTCAGCCCGATGATGAGCTGGCATATCGCGGTGGCGACTCCGTGCGCGTCGCGCGGGGTGAGTCCGCCGGAAAGCGCGACGTCGGTCAGGTCGTCGGACACCGTTCTCGTCGCAATTCCACTGGCCCACGCCGACGAGACCACCTCCGCGCTGTCGGGAACAGCGAGCAGCGCCGTCCGCATCCCGATCGCGATGTCGGCAAGTCTGGCGTCCCACGGCTGATCGGGGTCCGACGGGTCGATGTCGCCGAGGATGTCGTCGGCCAGCGCGGCCAGCAGCGACTGCTTGTTGGGAAAGTGCCAGTACAACGCGTTGGGGCGGACACCGACTTCGGTTGCCAGCCTGCGCATCGAGAGGTCGGCGAGGCTGTAGTCGGTCAGGATGCCGCGCGCGGCGCGCAGGACGTCGGCGCGGTTGTTGCTCACCGCGTCAGGGTATCCAGGCCGTCCGGCCGTGACGCAACCTGTACAGCGTTCAGGAGGAGCCTGTACAGTGTCCAGGAGTTCGGGCCTGAACGGTGTCCAGGACCACTCTAAGCCGGCGAGGAGGGACGCACCACATGGATGCAGCCGACATCAGCCGCGTCGACGCAGCACACATCTGGCATCCCTACGGCGCCATGCCGTCGCCGACGCAACCGCGTGTCGTCCGCGGCGCCGACGGCGTGCGACTCACACTCGCCGACGGCGGTGCGGTCATCGACGGAATGAGCTCGTGGTGGGCCGCCATCCACGGTTATCGCCACCCGGTCCTCGACGCCGCGGCGCGCGATCAACTGGAGTCGATGAGCCACGTGATGTTCGGCGGATTGACCCACGAGCCCGCCGCGCGGCTCGCGCAGTTGCTCGTCGACATCACACCAGCACCCCTGCAGAAGGTGTTCTTCTGCGATTCGGGTTCGGTGTCGGTCGAGGTCGCGGTGAAGATGGCGCTGCAGTATTGGCGCAGTCGTGGCAGGCCGGAACGCACGCGCCTGCTGACCTGGCGCGGTGGGTACCACGGCGACACCTTCACCCCGATGAGCGTCTGCGATCCCGAGGGTGGGATGCACGCGATGTGGCGTCGGGTTCTGGCCGACCAGGTGTTCGTGCCCGCCCCGCCCGCGGAGTTCGATGCCGACTATGTCGACTCCCTAGAGGCCGCTGTCGTCGCGCACCGCAACGAACTCGCCGCGATCATCGTCGAACCTGTCGTCCAGGGCGCCGGAGGTATGCGTTTCCACGACCCCGCCTATCTCGGGGAACTGCGTCGAATCTGCGACGAGCACGATGTGCTGCTGATCTTCGACGAGATCGCCACCGGATTCGGCCGCACCGGCGAGCTGTTCGCCGCCGACCACGCGCGCGTCTCGCCCGACATCATGTGTGTCGGCAAGGCGCTGACCGGCGGCTACCTGACGTTGGCCGCGACGCTGTGCACCACCGCGATCGCGGAGACGATCAGTGCGGGTGAGGCCGGTGGATTGGCGCACGGTCCCACGTTCATGGCCAATCCGCTCGCCTGTGCGATCGCGGTCGCCTCCACCGAACTACTGCTCGACGGTCCGTGGCGACGCCGCGTCGCCGACATCTCCGACCTGCTCGCGCGAGGACTTGCGCCACTGAACGACGTGGCCGGTGTTCGTGATGTCCGCACGTTCGGGGCCATCGGCGTCGTCGAACTCGACGACGAGGTCGACGTCGCCGCGGCCACGGATGCCGCCGTCGACGCCGGTGTCTGGTTGCGGCCCTTCCGCAACCTGATCTACACGATGCCGCCGTTCGTCTGCACCGACTCCGACGTCGAGACGATCTGCTCCGGAATCGCCGCGGCCACAACGGCGTCGTGTGCACAGTTGGTCGGCGCAGGAGGTGCCCGATGACATCGGAGTACGACACGCTGCGTTCCGGGCTGCGCGGCCTCGACATGGCGCAGGCCGCGAGCGGCACGGCGGTCGACGACGCGTCCGCCCTCGACTGGCTCGCCGATGCCGCTGCGGCACGCAATTCGGCTGGGCTGCACCGTGTCCCATTCGTCCGCGACGCCGGAGCGTCGATGCTCAACCTGGCGTCCAACGACTATCTCGGACTCTCGACACACCCCGCAGTGCTCGCGGGCGCGCATGCGGCGCTCGACGAGTTCGGAGCGGGGTCGACGGCGTCGCGACTCGTCGCGGGCACTACACGGTTGCACGTCGACTTCGAGGACGACATCGCCGACTTCATGGGTTTCGATGCGGCACTGTGCTTTTCGTCCGGCTACCTCGCCAATGTCGGAGCCATCACCGCACTCGTCGGCCGCGGCGACCTCATCGTGTCCGACACCGGAACCCACGCGTCGCTCATCGACGGGTGCCGACTGTCGCGCGCGCGAGTGGTCGTCGTCGGCCGCGGCGATGTCGCGGCCGTCGCAGCGGCACTCCGTGGTCGCACAGAAGAGCGGGCACTGGTCGTCACCGATTCTGTCTACTCGGTCGACGGCGAACCGGCACCCGTCGAGCAGCTCTACCGCGTTGCCCGCGAACACTCTGCGGCGCTGCTCGTCGACGAAGCGCATGCACTCGGAGTACGCGGACCAGGCGGCAGGGGACTGATCGCCGAAGTCGGACTGTCCGGTGCGCGCGATCTCGTCGTCACGACCGTGTGCTCCAAGTCACTCGGCGCACAGGGCGGCGTGGTCCTTGCGACTTCTGCTGTCCGTGAGCACCTCATCGACGTCGCGCGCACCTTCATCTTCGACACCGGACTCAGCCCGGCAGCCGTCGGTGCGGCGCGTGCTGCGCTGGGGGTCTTGCGTGCGCAGCCGGAGCTACCGGACCGATTGCGGCACAACGCAACCCGCATGGCTCGCAGCCTCGGTGCGCCGGTCCCGGCTGCCGCGGTGATCTCGCGCATCGTCGGCGACCCGCAGCCCGCGGTCGACGCCGCCGCACGGTGTCGGGACAGCGGTGTGTTGGTCGGGTGTTTCCGACCGCCATCGGTACCGCCGGGGACCTCAAGACTGCGCCTGACGGTGCGCGCCGATCTCGACGACGCGACCGTCGACCGCGCCGCAGACGTCATCGGCACCGCTCTGGCCGAAGGCGGAGGTACACGATGACGGGACGTGCACTCCTGATCACCGGCACCTCGACCGACGTGGGTAAGACGATCGTCACCGCTGCGCTCGCGTGCGTTGCGGGAAGCTCGGCGAGTGGCGTCGGCGTGGCGGTGTGCAAACCCGCGCAGACCGGCGTCGAGCCAGGCGAGCCGGGTGATCTCGCGACTGTTGCCCACCTCGCGGGTGTCGCGGATCTGGTCGAGTGTGCGCGCTATCCGGAGCCGCTGGCGCCGGAGACCGCGGCGATGCGCGCAGGACTCGCCCCACTGAGCCTCTCGACCATCGTCGACGCTGTCACCGAGCTGGTTTCAACTCATCGGTTGACCCTCGTCGAGGGAGCAGGCGGGGTACTGGTGCGCCTCGCGCCCGATCTCACCGCACTCGATGTCGCGTACGCGATCGGAGCGGACGCGGTCGTCGTCGTCCAGGCAGGCCTCGGTGCGCTCAATCACGCCGAGCTGACCGTCGAAGCGTTGCGGGCGAACCGAATTCGTCCCGCCGGCCTCGTCATCGGCTCGTGGCCGCGCGATCCCGACCTCGCCATGCGATGCAATCGCATCGACCTGCCCCGGCTCACGGGTGTCCCCGTCGTCGGCGTCATACCGGACGGTGTCGGGGAGCTCGAGCCCGATCAGTTCCGGGCCGCGGCGCCCACCTGGTTCGATCCCGACTTCGTCGCAGACCTCAATTCTCGTTCCGCGCCCGACAAGATCGCGGCAGATCAGCCCATCGAAGGAGTTCACGCATGACACAGGCACCCGTAGATCCGACGCTCGACGCCGCGACCGCGCAGGCGTCGTCGGTCGTCGCGTCGTCGACCGACATCCTCGACGTCGCGCGCGCCCAGGTTCTCGAACGCGGAGAGCCCTTGGATCGCGACCAGGTGCTCGAGGTGCTGCGGCTTCCCGCCGAGCGCCTCACCGAACTGCTGCAGGTCGCCCATGACGTCCGGATGCGGTGGTGCGGACCGGAGGTCGAGGTCGAGGGCATCATCTCGCTCAAGACCGGCGGCTGCCCGGAGGACTGCCATTTCTGTTCGCAGTCAGGGCTTTTCGCGTCGCCGGTGCGCAGCGCGTGGATCGACATCCCATCGCTGGTGGAGGCTGCCAAGCAGACGGCGAAGACCGGCGCGACGGAGTTCTGCATCGTCGCGGCCGTGCGTGGCCCGGACAAGCGACTGCTGTCGCAGGTGGCCGCGGGAATCGAAGCCATTCGCAATGAGGTCGACATCCAGATCGCCTGCAGCCTCGGCATGCTGACGCAGGAGCAGGTCGATCAGTTGCGTGACATGGGTGTTCACCGCTACAACCACAACCTCGAGACCGCGCGCAGCCACTTCCCGAACGTGGTCACCACCCACACGTGGGAGGAGCGGTGGGACACGCTGCGCATGGTTCGCGACGCCGGTATGGAGGTGTGTTGCGGTGGCATTCTCGGCATGGGGGAGAGCCTCGAACAGCGCGCCGAGTTCGCGGCAGACCTGGCTGCGCTCGAACCCGACGAGGTTCCGCTCAACTTCCTCAATCCGCGTCCGGGAACCCCGTTCGGCGACCTCGACGTGCTGCCTGCGGCCGAGGCGCTCAAGGCCGTGGCGGCGTTCCGCCTCGCTCTGCCGCGCACGATCCTGCGTTTCGCGGGTGGCCGCGAGATCACGCTGGGCGACCTCGGCGCCAAGCAGGGAATCCTCGGTGGCATCAACGCGGTCATCGTCGGCAACTACCTGACCACGCTCGGCAGGCCTGCCGAGGACGACCTCGATCTCCTCGACGACCTCTCGATGCCGATCAAGGCGCTCAACGACAGCATCTGAGTCCGGCGCCGAGAACGGGCGGATTCGGCTCGGCGCCGGGAGCGTGCGAGCGGGCCGTCTCGGCTCGGCGCGGGGAGCGTGCGAGCGGGCCGTCTCGGCTCGGCGCGGGGAGCGTGCGAGCGGGCCGTCTCGGCTCGGCGCGGGAGCGT
>NZ_BAFC01000057.1 GCF_000248055.1 Gordonia sputi NBRC 100414
CCTAGTATCTCGTGTCGTTAGTTAGTTAATGGTTGGGGGTTTGAGATACTCGGCTATGGCGAATTCTCCGGCTCCCGCTCTGGGCCTGCGTGATGGCGATGCTGCCGAACTCGATCGACTACTCAGGTCGACGTCGACGCCTGCGGGACTGGCACGTCGGGCGCGGATCGTGGCCCTTGCTGCTGAAGGGATGGCCAATTCGCGGATCAGCGAGGTCGTCGGGACGTCGGTGCCGACCGTGCTCAAGTGGCGCTCCCGATATCTCCATGACGGCCTCGACGGGTTACTTGATGCCGAACGGTGTGGTCGCCCAAGGCATCTTGATCATGCAGCTGTTGTCGCTGCGACGTTGAAGTCACCACCCAAGAAGTACGGAGTGACCCACTGGTCGTCGCGTCTGCTAGCCAGTCACCTCGGGATCGGGAACGCGACGGTCGCGCGGGCCTGGCGTGAGTACGGGGTACAGCCGTGGCGGTCGGGGACGTTCAAATTCTCCACCGATCCAGAACTGGTCGCCAAGGTCACCGATGTCGTCGGCCTGTACCTGGAACCGCCGGAGAACGCAATCGTGTTGTGCGTGGACGAAAAGTCGCAAATCCAGGCCTTGGACCGCACGGCGCCGATGCTGCCGATGCAGCCAGGGCAGATCGAACGCCGAACCCACGACTACAAACGACACGGCACCACCACACTGTTCGCCGCCTTGGAGATCGCGACTGGGCAGGTGACCGCAGCCGTCAAGCCGCGCCACCGCCACCAAGAGTTCTTGTCGTTCCTGCGGCAGATCGACCGCGCCTACGGCGACCAGGAACTGCACCTGGTGATGGACAACTACGCCACCCATAAGAAGGCCGAAGTCACCGCGTGGCTCACCGCGCACCCCAACATCCACGTCCACTTCACCCCGACCTCAGGGTCGTGGCTCAACCTCGTCGAGGTCTGGTTCGGCATCATCGACCGCCAAGCAATCCGGCGTGGCGTATTCACCTCAGTCACCGACCTCAACGCCAAGATCCGAGCCTTCATCAACGGCTGGAACGACCGCAAACACCCCTTCGTATGGACAAAAACCGCAGACGAAATCCTGAAGAAAGCTCAACCCAAAACGTATTAACGAAACGAGACACTAG
>NZ_BAFC01000056.1 GCF_000248055.1 Gordonia sputi NBRC 100414
ACCTGTAGGGAGGCTCTATGGCCATCACCGACATCGATCGGTACGCCCATCTCACCGAAGCCGACGTCGAGGCACTAGGTGCCGAACTCGACGCGATCAGACGTGACATCGAGGAATCGCGGGGGGTCGCCGACGCGAAATACATTCGACGCACCATCGCATTTCAGCGTGCGCTCGCCGCGGGCGGGCGCGTGGTGCTCATGTTCAGCAACCGCAAGCCCGCATGGATTCTCGGGACCGGGATGCTCGGCGTCGCCAAGATCGTCGAGAACATGGAGCTCGGCCACAACGTGATGCACGGGCAGTGGGATTGGATGAACGATCCCGAGATCCACTCGTCGTCGTGGGAGTGGGACACCACCTGTCCGAGCGTGCAGTGGAAGCATTCGCACAATTTTGTGCACCACAAGTACACGAACATCGTCGGCATGGACGACGACGTGGGCTATGGCATCCTCCGTGTCACGCGTGACCAGCCGTGGGAATGGTGGAACGTCGGAAATCCGGCCTACAACTTCCTTCTCGCAACGTTTTTCGAGTGGGGCGTGGCGCTGCACCACCTCGAGGCGGAGAAGCTTCGTACCGGCCAGAAGTCGTATCGCGCTGCGCTGAAGGACCTTCGGGTCATCGGGCGGAAGGTCGGGAAGCAGGCCGCCAAGGACTACCTGATCTTCCCCGCGCTCGCCGGACCGAACTGGTTCACCACGCTGACCGCCAACGCGACTGCGAACTTCATTCGCAACTACTGGTCGTACGCAGTGATCTTCTGTGGTCATTTCCCCGATGGGGCCGAGAAATTCACTGTCGAGGAGTATGAGGAAGAAGATCAGCCCCGCTGGTACCTGCGACAGATGTTGGGATCAGCCAACTTTCGCGCAGGCCCGCTGATGCGCTTCATGAGCGGCAACCTCAGTCATCAGATCGAGCACCACCTCTTCCCGGATCTGCCGAGCAACAGGTACGAGGAGATCGCGGTCCGCGTGCGCGAACTGTGCGACAAGTACGACCTGCCGTACACGACGGGTTCGTTGCAGCATCAGTACTGGTTGACGTTTCGCACAATTGCCAAGCTGTCGCTGCCCAACGCGATGCTGAAAGCCAGCGCCGACGACGCGCCGGAGACGGCATCGGAGTTGCGGTTCAACATCATTGAGGGGACCAAGACTCACTTCGGCGTCGACCCGCAGACCGGCCGCAGGCGCGGGCTGCGCTCGGCCCTGCGGGAGCTGCGGTCGTCGCGGGTGGCTGTCAACCGCTGATCGAGCTTGCCTACCGCTGATCGAGCTTGCCCGCCGCTGATCGAGCTTGTCGAGATCACCTCCTCGCTGGGGTGGTTTCGACACGGCTGCTCGCTCCGCTCGCGGCCTGCTCAACCAGCGGTGGGTGCCCGCTGCGCTCGTCGTCCACTCAACCAGCGGTGGGTGATCGAGCTTGCCCGCCGCTGATCGAGCTTGTCGAGATCACCCCCGCCAGCGCAGCACCTCCAGCGCGACGCCGACGTCGAGCAGGCTCTCGTCGAGCGGACGGGGCAGTAGCTCGTCGGCGCGGGCGAGGCGTCGAATCACGGTGTTGCGATGCGTATAGAGCGCTTCTGCGGTGCGAGAGGTGTTGCACTGCAGCTTGATCCAAGTTCGTACTGTGTCGAGTAGAGCTGACTCGGCATGTGCGAACTCGCCGAGGGTGTCGTCGACGAATGCCGCGGTGTCCTCGGCGGACGACATCAGCAGCGAGACCAGCCGGACGTCGTCGCACCTTACGAATCCGTGCGAGCCGCCTAGCTGCGCGACGATGCGCTGGGTCGCGAGCGCTTGGAAGTGGCTATTGCGAAAGCCGTCGACGCCGTTGCCCGTTCTGCCGACAGCGACGTCGATCAGCGGGGATGGCGAAACACGCGCGATGTGTGCCTCATCGGTGGGCAGCCACATCCACAGTGACGCGGCGCTGGCGACGACGGTGAGTCGGTTGGCGCACCCGGCCGAGGCGGCGAGCGTGTCGGCGGCGGATTCGAGGTTTGCAGCCTGTTCTGGATGTGTGCTCCACAGGACCAACGCGGTGTGCGGGCCGAGAAGTCGGTAGCCGAGTTGGGTTTCGGCGCGGTCGATGGGGATGGGTGCGCCCTCGAGTAGCAGGGCAACCGCTTCTCGACGCTGCGCGTGGGTGCCGCGGGTGAGCTCGCGTCGTTCGCTGCGCATCCTGTTGCTCGTGGCCTCGACGGTGTCGTCGATGTAAGTCGAGATGGAAACGAGTGTGATGTCGAGAAGTTCGCGCAGTTGTTGTGGGTCATCGGTGAGGGTGAAGCAGACCTGCATCCACAGACGCCACGCGACACTTTGTGCGGTGCGGAAGGCGTCGAGCGCTGATTCGTCGAGGCCGCGCCGGACGAGGTCGCGAGCGGTGGTGAGGATGTCGGGGCTGATCTCGGCGGGTACGCGTTCGCCGGGATTGATTACGTTGCTCCTCGCCCAGCGCAGGGTGTTCGCGAGGTTGGTGCGTCGCGTTCCCTCGGCGAGCACAGGGTCGTCGGCGATGGCCTTCATGCGCATGCCGCCCAGCGAAGCGTCGTGGATGGCTTCGATCCACTCCTCGGGAGGATCGAGGATGAGTTCGGCGCCGCGTCGGATCAAGCTCTTGATCTCGGGGGACACGGAGGGCCACTCATCGGACATCTGAACAGTATGCACCTTGCGTGGCGTCCATCGTGGGCACTTGGCACCTGGCGCCAGGGCCAAGTGTGACGCAGTCTGGAATGTAACAACGCATGGTGTCATATTTATCGTGCGGGAAATCGAGCCAGATCTGAAGGAGGCGCAGGTGCCCACAACAGCCACACCTGTCGAAACGTTGGACGTCCTGATCGTCGGGGCGGGTGTCTCCGGTATCGGAGCCGCCCACTATGTGACCACCGAGATGCCGCAGAAGAGCTTCGCGCTTCTCGAGGGACGCGAGTCGATTGGTGGCACGTGGGACCTGTTCCGGTACCCGGGCATCCGCTCGGACAGTGACCTGCACACGTTCGGGTTCGAGTTCAAGCCGTGGGTCGACAAGCAGTCGATCGCTGACGCCGACCGCATCATGCAGTACCTTCGCGAGGCCGTCGACGAGGACAAGATCAACGAGCACCTGCGATTGCAGCACAAGGTGCCCGCGTTGAACTGGTCGTCGAGTGAGCAGTTGTGGACCGCGGAGATCGATCGTCTCGACACCGGTGAGCACATCCAACTGAAGGCGAGCTGGGTCTACTGCGGGTCGGGCTACTACAACTACGACGAGGGGTTCACGCCTCACTTCGAGGGCCGCGAGCGATTCACCGGGCAGGTTGTGCACCCGCAGCACTGGCCGGAAGATCTCGATTACAAGGGCAAGAAGGTCGTCGTGATCGGCAGCGGCGCAACGGCTGTCACGCTGCTCCCGGCGATGGCGAACGAGACCGAGCACATCACGATGCTCCAGCGCACACCGACCTACATCCTGCCGCTGCCCAAGCACGACCCGTTTGCCAACGTGGCACGACGCATCCTCGGCGACGAGCGCGGCTACGCCGTTGCGCGGTGGAAGAACATTCTGCAGCAGCGCGTGTTGTACGAAGCGGCACAACGGTTTCCGAAGACCTCGCGCAAGGTGATCCGCACGGTCAACCAGGTCCTGCTGCCCGAGGGTTACGACGTCGACACGCACTTCAATCCGCCGTACAACCCGTGGGACCAGCGGTTGTGTGCGGTCCCGGATGCCGATCTGTTCAAGACGATTCGCTCTGGTAAGGCATCGGTGGTCACCGACCGAATCAAGACGTTCACCGAGAAGGGCCTCCTGCTGGAGAGCGGGACCGAACTCGAGGCTGACATCGTCGTGACCGCAACGGGTTTGAACGTACGACTGTTCGGTGGGATGGAGCTGTCGCTCGACGGCGAGCCCGTGGTACTGCGTGACCACGTCATCTACCGCGGCATGATGTTGAGTGGTGTTCCGAATCTCGCACTCGCCGTTGGGTATACGAACTCTTCGTGGACGTTGAAGATCGGTCTGATCGGCGAGTACTGGTGCAGGCTCATGGCGTACATGGATGCGCGTGGGTACCGCGAGGTGGCACCTGTGGTCGATCCGAACATGGACACCCGCCCTGCACTGGACTTCGGAGCTGGCTACATCAAGCGCGTCGAGGACCAACTGCCGCGCCAGGGCGCTGAGGAGCCGTGGAAGATGTCGATGAGCTTCTACAAGGACCGCAAGGCCCTGGGTGCTGACGTCGCGGACTTCGAGAACCTGCGGTTCAAGAGGGCTGCCTCGCCGGCTGGTGTCGGCTCGTCCGAGGGCTCCGAGCGCGTGGAGTCTGCCGTCGGCTGACCAATCTTCTTATGGCGCAGGCGCGGGAGTCCGAGGGGGCTCTCGCGCCTGCGCTGTGGGTGTCTCGTCTATTCGGGCATCTGATCGATAGTCGCGCGCGTGAAAGCGATTGCCTTGTCGCAGATTTCGTTGATGGGCGGAGCGTCAATGGAGATGGAGAGGTCGGTAACAACGATTGCGTCACCAGAGCGAACAAAGGTTGTGCACTCCGGGATGGATGGGGTCGTGGACACTGCCACACGACGGCCAGACATCGAAATGTCCGCTCTCCAAGTGACGAACTGTGCGTTCATCTGCTTGTACGTATCAAGGTCGGGTTGGTTGCCGACAAACTGAGAGAGAGAAGCGAGGTTTCGATCACTCAGTGACCACATGCAGCCCCGTGCGGTTTGATGATCAGCGGCGGCAGCGTCCCGCGCGGAGCGTGGGTCAAGGCTATTGGCGATTAGTATTGACTCGGTCGCTGCGGTGCAAGGTTCGTACGTAGTTCCATCATTCCCGTTACTCCATCTGCGCGGAAACTTGGTACTGAAGGGAAGGGAGCGCCCATGGTCATCGGTCTGCCGGATAGTGTTCGTTGAAGGCGTCGCTCCGATCGAAGAGGTAGGTGAGAATTCGGCCCTCGGCTGGCCATCAACGCTGTAGCACGAGCTGAGTGTGAATAAGCATGCCGAAAGCAGCAGGGTTTTTGTGACCCCCGAACTGAACGCAGAACTCATCTATGACCGCATGCCGTCTGCGGTGGAAGAGTCCGCATCAGCCAGTTCTGCGCCTGCCGATCGGCAGGCTTGTGCGAGTGAAGTCAGGTCACCAATTTGTTCCTGCAGGGTCGTTCGCCAGGAGCCAACTAGAGCGGTGAGTCGAGCGTGAACTTCGCGTCCTTCTACGAGTTCTCCGAAATGGTTAGTCCTTGCAACAGACTTTAACTGGGCGAGTGCCTCCTCCAACCCCGCCGCCCCGTCGGCGGCGACCTTGGCGCGTCGCTCCCAGTCGATGGTGTTGAAGCGGACGGTGCCGCCGTCGTCCGTGGTGTTGCCAGGTGGTTGGACGTACGTCATCGAGCTGCGTTCTTTGCCGTCGAGGTTCGCGATCCCGTCCTCGGACTGCAGGTTCACAACTCCACCGGGCATGGTGAAGAAGTCGGTCATGTCCTTACCCCCTCGCAGCAGACTGTCGCGCAAGCGCCAAGACAGTTAACCATGACAGTAGGTGGTCTGTGTGTCGGAATTGTCAGGCTGTGGATGAGCTCATGGCGGCCTGCCACGAAGCCCGACGTCGACCCTCGTCCCCGTCGCAAAGAAGAATCCCCTCCGAGGGCGGGTTGCCTCCGAAGGGGATCTCTCCGTGCGGTGTGTCAGCTCGTAGGAACTTCCGTCGTCGTGGTTGTTGTCGTCGTTTCTTCCGGAGTTGTGGTTTCCATCGTCGTCTCCGGTGTCGTCGTCTCCGGAGTGGTTGTCTCCGTTGTCGTTTCCGGAGTGGTCGTTTCGATCGTCGTTGTCGTCGTGGTGGTGCTCGACGTTTCGACTGTGCGCCAGGTCGCCGATTCGACGTCGACCGACACCGATGACGATGAGTTCTCGGTCAGGCCGAGCTTCCAGACCTGAGTCGTCGAGTCGGTCGATGAGGTGACCGATGATTTCTCCAGCGACGATGAGGACACCGTGCGTGCGACGTTGTCGCTGCAGGTGAGGTCGATCGTGCCGGTCGACGCGGACGTCGGTGCCTGGCAGCTCACGCTGCGATCATCGACGCGGAACGTAAAGCTGCCGATGGCATCTCCCGTTCCGGAGAACTGCGTCGGGCTGGGTGCGGCGCTGCTCGATGAGCTGGCACTCGACGATTCAGACGATGTCGACTCCGCTGCGGATGCGCCAGGAGTCTCCGACGCTGCAACGTTCTGCTGTTGCTCCGATGCGGCCGAAGAGTCGGGTGCACCTTCCGGCACACCACCATTCGACTCCGCACGCTGGGCAACTTCTGCGGCGGCTTCGGTGCTGCCGGCCCGCGCCAGCCCGTTTTCGGCTGCCGCCTCGTCGGACTTCGCGACGAACGGAGTGTTCAACGCGGCAGGAGTCGGCAAGGCGGTCGCAAGCGGCGGAAGACCACTCACGTCGATGATTCCGCCGACCGGACGTTCGAATTGCTGTCCATTGGCCAGGTTGAGCAGCGTGAGTACCGCCGCCGCTGGGGTTGCTGTGTTCTGCGGCGCCTGATTGATCACGGTCGTCGTGTTGTTGACGACGGTGACGTTCTGGTTGTTGTAGGCGATCCGAGTGACCTCATGCGAGTGGTAGTCGTGCCAGGGATGTCCGCTCAGGCGATAGCCGCCGAGGGGCGTCGACGCCGGCGGTGCAAGCGGATTGCCGCACGCGCATCGCACACGTGGGACACCCGCGCCGTCGACGAGAACCGCTGTGCCGGATTGCAATACCGACTGGAACGCGTAGGCGCTGCCACCCTGGTACGAGTGATTGGTCACCCACGTGTCGGCGGTCAACACGACCGGGGTGAGCGTGTTGAGGTAATAGGGAATCGAGGCGGTGTCGATGCCGAAGACGCTGGCCCAGGCACGGGCTTGGCTCGGGTTGTTGGACAGGTAGTTTCCGAGAGCTGCTGTGTCGCAGGTCGAATCGCCACCCGCGTACAGGCCGGGCTGAGTGCCGGAGACCACGCGAGCGCCATTGTCCGGAGCGCCCGAGCTCCGCGCGAGCTTGATATTGCTCGGCAGCTCCTTGTTGGTCAGTGCGACGTTGGGCCCGAACGGATCTGGGCCCGCCTCACCGGATGTCAGGAGGCTGAGGCCGGGTATGCGAAGGCCGCCGTCCTTGCCTCGCAACACAAGAACGAGAACAGTGGCCAGAACCAACGCGAACACCACGACGATCGCGACCAGAGCGATGGTGCGATTGCGTCGCTTCTGTTGGTCCCGCATCGGCTGGAACGGCCCGGTGGGTGGCATCGCCGGAGCGCCGAAGGTTCCGGAAGGGGGGTAAGACAATGGATACTCTCCTGGTGTGCAGACGTGTAAGCGCGCATCACCGGTTCCCGCGACCGATGTCAGACAGGCATCAGTATCGAAATGTCTGAATCGCAGGGCAACTGTTTGATCGTAAATTCACCCGTTCGGACCAAGAACTCACATGTTCGGACTACACCGACCAGACCACGTCATTGTGCAAGAAGCGTCGAACTCGATAGCGACGGTGGGTCTCCGTAAACGAGTGGCGCCGACGGCGGTCGTCGCGAACGATGGTCGGTATGTCTACAGCCCCTGACACCCAGCCCGATGCGTTGACGACGTTGACCCGCAAACCCGAGCGTCAAGGCGATCGCGCATTGCTCGACGACATTCTCGACACGGCACAGGTCGGAACGCTCTCGACCGTCGTCGACGGGTGGCCCTGGTCGGTGCCGATGTTGTTCGCACGTGTCGGCGACGACATCATCCTGCACGGCTCCACCGGCGCAGGCGCACTGCGACAGGTGGGGTCCGGTTCTCCGGTCGCGTTCAGTGTGTTTCTGCTCGACGGAATCGTGGTGGCCGAGACGCTGTTCGACCATTCCGCCAACTATCGGTCGGCGGTGGTGCGTGGTGTGGCACGAAACGCAGAAGTTCCAGCCGAAGTATTGGATGCGCTGAGCGACAAGCTGATTCCCGGTCGCGTGGCCGAAACACCAACGACCACACGTAAGGAACTCGCCGCGACGACCGCGTTGCGACTGCCGATCGTCGACGGCGAGTGGATTGCCAAGGCGCGGACTGGCGGACCCGGCGCCGACACCGACGCATGGACCGGAGTGGTGCCCGTGCGCACGGTGTTCGACGACCCGATCACCTACACCGGCGACCCCGGCGCGATCCCGGCGTCGGTGCGCGCGCTGGTGGGGTGAGACAGCGTCGGGCGGGGTGGTCTCGACTCGGGTGCTCGCTGCGCTCGCGCCCGCTCGACCAGCGGGAAAAGGGTGCCTGCCCGACTAGCGGGGAAGGTGGCGGCCTGTCAGCGCTGACGCAGGACGAACCGCTGGATCTTTCCGCTCGGCGTCTTCGGCAGTGCGTCGACGAAGTGCACCGTGCGTGGGTAGGCATGCGCGGCGAAGCCGGTCTTGACCAACTGCTGCAGCTCGGTCTCCAAAGCGTCGTCGCCGCTGACGCCGTCGGCGAGCACGACGAACGCCTCGAGTACCTCACCGCGCAGGTCGTCGGGCCGGCCGACAACCGCGACGTCGATAACCGACGGGTGGGTGATCAGGACGCTCTCGACGTCGAACGGGCCGATGCGATACCCGGCCATGATGATGACGTCGTCGTCGCGGGAGCTGAAGAAGAAATTGCCGTCGGCGTCGAGGTGCCCTGTGTCGCCGGTGAGGTACCAACGGCCGTCCTCGGTGTAGCGCGATGCGGTCTTCTCCGGGGCGTCGAGGTACCCGGCGAACCAGTAGCCGATGCTGGCGGGGACGTCGATCGCGATCTGACCCGTGACGTTGGGTTCGCTGACCGGTGCGCCGGCGTCGCCGACGATTCCTGCAGCGAATCCGGGCATCGGCTGCCCCATCGAGCCGGGGATCAGTGGTCGACGCAGGTCGTCGGCCCAGTGATTGTTGATGAACATGCCGTGCTCGGTCTGGCCGTAGTGGTCGCGGACTTCGGTGCCGAGAGATGTTCTCGCCCAGGTGATCACATCGGGCGTGAGTGGCTCGCCCGCCGAGGATGCGCGACGAAGCGAGAATCCGTTGATCGCGGGGTTCTTGCTCAATGAGCGGTATACGGTGGGCGCGGCGGCGAAGTTCGTGACGCCGAGTTCGGTGAGCACGGTGGCGGTGACCTCCGGGGTGAAGCCCGCCTGCAGCAACACATTTGGCCGCCCGATCGCCATCGGACCGAGGATTCCGTAGTACAGGCCGTAGGCCCAGCCGGGGTCGGCGGCGTTCCAGAAGACGTCGGTGTCAGCGACGTCGAGTCCGTAGCGCATGTAGCAGGAGAACGACGCCAACGCGCGCAGCGGAACGGGCACGCCCTTGGGCGCACCTGTCGTGCCGCTGGTGAACAGCAGGATCAGCGTGCCGTCACCGCCGACGGAGACGGAGTGGTCGAGGGGATCGTTGTCGGCGATCAGAGCGTCGAACTGCTCGCCCGCGACGATCGTCGTGAGGCCGTCGATGTCGTCGAGCTTCGACGCCTGGCTCGGCTCGGTGATCACGATGGAGGCGCCGCCCGCCCGCAGTCGCATCTCGATCGCGGGGGTGGCGAAGGCGGTGAAGAGCGGAATGTAGACGGCCCCGAGCCGGGCGAGTGCCAGCAGCGAGACGACCAGCTCGGTGCGCTTACCCATGAGGACGCCGACACGGTCGCCGCGCTCGACACCCATACCGGCGAGCGCGGTGGCGAGGCGTCGAGACTCCGCTGCGAGCTGGCCGTAGGTGATCTCGACAAGCTCGATCAGCGGTGAGGGCTCGATCAGCGGTGAGGGCTCGATCAGCGGGGGTTGCTCGGCCCGCGAGGCCTGCGGGGCCTGCGGGGAGATCGCAGAATCCCGTAGCGAGACCGTGGTGAACGCGACGGCTTCGGGATCGTGGCGGTCTACCAGCAGCGACGCCGCGTTGGCGTCGGGTGAGCCGAAAAGCTCCAGCCAGGCGTCGAGGTCGGCGGTGACAGCCGGGGTCAACTGCGCCTGAATCGACTCGCGTCGCGCGCGGTCGCCGGCCAAGGACGTCTGTGTCATATCCACACCTTTACTGCCAGAGTAAGCTGAATCACATTCGAGAAGTGATTCTCGAATGTGACGTCGCATGGGCAGAACCCCCCGAAGAGGGGTCAGGAGGTAGGTGGTGACATGGCTGAGTCGTTGACAGCGCCGGTCACCGATGCGTTGCGTCGTCTGCGTCGCGGCACGGGTGTGTCGTTGGCGTTCGGTGGTGTGGTGCACGGCTCGCGCGGTCTGCGTCTCCGACATTTCGTCGGCGACACCTACGGTGCGTTGAACGGCGTTGCCGTTGATGCCGGGCACGGACTCGGCGGCAAGGTCATCGCGCTCAATCGCCCGATGGTCGTCGACGATTATCTGCGTACCCCGCGGATCACCCATCGGTACAACGCGATCATCGCGGCCGAGGGCCTGCGTGCGATGGCGGCCGCCCCGGTCATCGTCGAACGCAGGCCTGTCGCGGTGATCTACGGGGCCCTGCGGACCGACGAAGCCATCGGCGATCGGACGTTGGACGCATTGGCTGTCGAGGCGCGTGAACTCGAACAGCAGATCGTCGCCTCGCGCGCGGCGGTCGCCGCCGACGCCGCTGTAGGCGATGGACTTCGAGATCGGATCACCGAGGCCTACGCGCAGCTCCGCACTCTGGCAAGAAACGTCGACGACGACGCCGTTGCAGATCAGATCGCACGCATCTCCGACCTCCTGCTCGACGGCGAGTCGGACGAACCGACGACACTCACCCTGACACGTCGCGAACAGGATGTGGTCACCCTCGCTGCACTCGGCTACACCAATGCGAGAATTGCCGAGGAGCTGAATATCGGGGTGCAGACCGCCAAGGGATACATGAAAGACGTATTGCGCAAACTCGGCGCGTCGAGTCGGCTGGAAGCCGTTGTCATTGCTCGACGATCAGGGCTACTTCCGTAGCGATGGCCGGAAACACGTCGGTTCCCGGAGCATCAGTTGCTGCGCGAACCCTGGCTCTACTGAGCACATTCGACGAGGCGCATCGTGCGTTGACGCTCAGCGAGATGGCGCAGCGAGCCGATCTCGCGGTTCCCACGGCGCACCGGCTCGTCGGCGAGTTGGAACGGTGGGGCGCGCTGGTTCGGCGCCCCGACGGTCGGTATGTCATCGGCAGGCGGGTGTGGGATCTCGGGCTGCTGGCTCCGATCCAGACCGGCGTGCGCGAGATCGCCGAACCGTACGTCTACGACCTGTACGCCGCGACAAAGGCGACGGTGCATATCGCGGTGCGCGAGGGAACGTCGGTGCTGTACGTCGATCGGATCTCCGGGAACGAGTCGGTGCCGGTCGTGAGCAAGGTGGGTAGTCGGCTACCGATGCCGCCGACCGGGGTGGGCAAGGTACTACTTGCGTACGCGCCCAAGGACATTCGTGATGAGGTGATGGCATCGTTGACGCGGGTCACACCGCGGACGCTGATCAGCCCGCAGCTCTTGGAGCAGCAGCTGCAGCGTGTGCGCGACGAGGGCTACGCGACGACGGCGGAGGAGATGACCGCGGGCGCGTGTTCGATCGCAGTACCGGTGTGGGGACCTGACGGGGTGATCGCGGCGCTGGGCGTGGTGGTCGGGACCCTTCGCGGAAACCGCCCGCGGCTTCTTGCTGCGCTGCAGGTCGCGGCGCGGGGCATCGGACGGCAGCTCGGCGCCCCGGGGCCGGTTCCGCCCGAGCGCGCGGGGGTTGCCGACAGCGCGTAGGTGGTCTCGACAAGCTCGACCAGCGGTAAGGGCTCGACCAGCGGTAAGGGCTCGACCAGCGGTAAGGGCTCGACCGGCGGGGTGGTCTCGACAAGCTCGACCAGCGACTGAGGGCTCGACCAGCGGTTGGGGCTCGACCAGCGGCGTCGGGCTAGGCCTCTTCCGCGAACGTCTGCTGCGCGATGCGGAAGGCCGTATTGGCATCGGGCACACCGCAATAGATCGCCGACTGCATGATGACTTCCTTGATCTCGTCCAGGGTCAGTCCGTTGCGGCGGGCGGCGCGCAGATGCATCGCGAGTTCTTCGTGGTGCCCGCGGGCGATGAGCGCGGTCAGCGTGATCATCGAGCGGCTGCGGCGGTCGAGGCCGGGGCGCGTCCAGATGGTGCCCCAAGCGTATTCGGTGATGAACTCCTGGAACTCACGCGTCAGATCGGTTGCGGCAGCGGTCGCGCGGTCGACGTGGGCGTCGCCAAGCACCTCACGTCGTACTGCCATGCCGTCGTCGTAGCGGCTCATCGGGGCCTCTCTGCTAATCGGGTTCGGGTCAGCTCTTGTGCTCTGCGCAGCGTCGCGTCGACGAGAAGTGGTGCCACACCGACTGTTTCACCGCTCGGTTCATGGCCTGCGAGCTCGGCCATAGATCGTTGCTCCGACAACACCGCAGTCCCGGCGGCCGATAGGTTGAACGCCATCGCATCTGCATGAACGTTGAGGTTGCGTACCAGGTCCGTGGTCTGCGATGCCGCGACGACGCTACGCCGCAGCAGGATTCGCAGGGTTGCCCATTCCGCGTGCCAACTGCCGGGTGTGCGCTCGTCCACGGCGTCGGCCGACGCGAGCTGCAACGTCGACGCCAGCGCGGGAGCGGTCAGTGCGGCGCGTCGAATCAGCACCGACAGTACCGGGTTGGCTTTGTGTGGCATCGTCGACGACCCGCCGCCCGCACCCTCGGTGACCTCACCGATCTCCGACCTGCTCAGCGTCAGAACGTCGTTGGCGATGTGACTCCACGACGACGTCGCGGTGGTTGCCGCGGCCGCGAAGCGGGTGAACGGAGTACGTACGACGTGCCAAGGCGATGCTGCGTCGAGGTCGAGAAAGTGTGCGGCGCTCCGTGTCACCGCCAGCGCAGTCCCTTGCGAATTCGCTTGTGCAGCGGCTAATTCGACAAGTGCGGACAACGTGCCCGCGGCACCACCGAACTGGGCGGGGAACTGCAGTCCCGAGGTTTCGTCGTATGCGTCGAGGACGCCGTCGAGCCAGTGCGCGACCTTCATCCCGAAAGTCGACGGCACCGCCTGCTGGGTCAGCGTCCGAGCGATCTGCGGGGTCTCCCGGTGTGTGTCGGCGAGGTCGCTGAGCACATCGATCTGAGTGAGCAACTCGGCAGTGATGCGAGCGAAGGCGCGTCGTGATTCGAGGACCAGCGCGGCGTCGACGACGTCTTGGCTCGTCATGCCGCGGTGGAGCCAACTCGCAGCGATAGGACTCAGGCCCTTGCGGAGCGCCGAGATGAGCGGGATGACCGGGTTACCTCCGGCCTCGGCTTCGGCCGAGAGTTGATCCAGATCGAGATCAGCTGCAGCGGAGCCCAATTGGTCGACGGAGACCAAGGCGTCTGCCGGTGCCACCCCGTGTTCGACGAGGGCGCGAGACCACGCCGACTCCACGCGCAGCATCGCGTCGCGGATGGCGGCGTCGGTGAAAAGGTCTCCGGCCCGGTGGT
Organism: Gordonia sputi NBRC 100414; assembly: GCF_000248055.1. GTDB lineage: Bacteria > Actinomycetota > Actinomycetes > Mycobacteriales > Mycobacteriaceae > Gordonia > Gordonia sputi. The sequence goes on from NZ_BAFC01000056.1 coordinate 13,504, forward strand.
CGCCGGGCCACAACAGATCGCTCACGACTTCCAGTGTTGCAGGAACACCGTCTCCGAATCGCCCTGTAGGTGAATGTCGAAGCGGTATCCGTCGCGGTCGGGGACCGCGATCAGTGTCGCCCGACGACCGGCATCGACACCGGAGAGCACGGCGTCGTCGTCGAGAGTTTGGTGGCCAGGTACGTAGGCGCGGGTGAGCAGGCGGTCGAGCAGACCGCGAGCAAAGACGCACACCGCGAAGAACGGCGCCTCGCCGGGACGCGTCGCGCCCGGTGTGACGGTGCTGAACGAATAGTGGCCCACCCGATCGGTTTTCGCGCGACCCCAGCCGGTGAAGGTGAAGCCGTCGCGCCGCAGAGATCCCGGGGCGGTCGAGATGCTGCCGTCGGTGCCGGCCTGGCGGATCTCGATCAGGGCGTCGGGAATCGGCATGCCGTTGCCATCGAACACGTTGCCGTGCAGTCGAATTCGATTGAGACGGCCTGACGGGACGAGCTCGTTGTCGCCCGGATAGGGTAGGGCGTAGTGGAAGAACGGTCCGACCGTCTGGCCGGGTGTCGGGGCGAGGCTCATTCTGCTTCCTCCATCGGGGTGCGTGCGCTACCGGTGAGCACGATGTCCCAGCGGTATCCGGTGCACCATTCGTGCTGGGTCAGATCGTGGTCGTAGTTGGCGACGAGTCGGGCGCGTGCGGCGGGGTCGACGATCGACTGGTAGATCGGGTCGAGGTCGAACAGCGGGTCGCCGGGGAAGTACATCTGGGTTACCAGTCGCTGCGTGAAATCGGTTCCGAACAGCGAGAAGTGGATATGCGCGGGCCGCCACGCGTTGTGGTGGTTCTTCCACGGGTACGGCCCGGGCTTGATGGTGGTGAAGTGGTAGTTGCCCTCGTTGTCGGTGAGGCAGCGGCCGACACCGGTGAAGTTGGGGTCGATGGGTGCGTGATGCTGGTCGCGCTTATGGATGTAGCGCCCGGCGGCGTTGGCCTGCCAGATCTCCACCAACTGATTGCGCACCGGATGGCCGTCGGCGTCGAGCACGCGCCCCGTGACGACGAGCCGCTCGCCGACGGGATCTCCGTCGGCCTGGATGGTCAGATCGGCTTCGAGGGGGTCGACGTCTCGCTGCCCGAATGCGGGCGCCCACAATTCGATTCCCTCGGGGTCGGCATGGTGCGGGTCCTTTGTTGGATGCCGAAGGATGCTCGAGCGGTAGGGGGCGTAGTCGAGTCGGGGTCTGAGCTCCTCCGCGGCGCCGGCGGCACGCGCGCGTTGGTATTCTGCTGCGAGCGAGCCGATTTCGGCGCTGATCTGAGTTTGGGTGCCCGCCGCTGCGTCGGACGAGATGACGGCTGGGGCGGCGTCGCCGTCAGGCGTGATCGTCTCCTGGCGCGGGATCAGTGGTGTGGCCATCCTGTGTAACCTTCTGCGAGATAGGTGGATCCGGCCTCGGACGAGACCAGGGTGGTGAGCTCACCGAGCTGTCGGAGCTCATCGAAGTCAGTGGTGTCGGGGATGCGGTGGAGCATCGTCGTCATCCAGTACGAAAAGTGTTGTGCCTTCCAGACGCGTTCCAGTGCGCGCGTCGTGTAGGAGTCGAGCGCGTCGTCGTCGTTCTTGAGGAGCGCGCGTTCGATGACGTCGGCGAGGACTCGGACATCGGCGAGTGCAAGGTTGAGTCCCTTGGCGCCTGTCGGCGGCACCGTGTGGGCTGCGTCGCCTGCGAGGAGCAGATTGCCGTCGCGCATCGGTGACTGCACGAAGCTGCGGAAGGGCAGCACACTCTTTTGGATGATCGGCCCCTCCTTGAGCGCGAAGCCGTCGCTGCCCGCAAGGCGGCGCTGCAGTTCTGCCCAGATGCGGTCGTCGGACCAGTCGGCTGGGTTCTCGGTGGGGGCGCATTGGAAGTACATACGCTGCACGGTCGGGGTGCGTTGGCTGATGAGCGCAAAGCCGTGTGGCGATCGGGTGTAGATGAGCTCAGGTGCGCTCGGCGGTGCCTCGGCGAGGATGCCGAACCACGCGAACGGGTACTCCCGGAAGTAGCGCTGCGGATTGTCGACGAGATCGCGGCAGATGCTGCGTGAACCGTCGGCACCGACGACGAGTTCGGCAGTGATCTCGTGATGTGCGCCGTTGGCGTCGGAGTAGGTGACGCGGGGTGCCTCACGATGGTCGGTAACGGCTGCGTCGGAGATGCCGTAGCGCAGGTCGCCGCCGTCGCGGATGCGTGCTGCGTGCAGGTCGAGGAAGACGTCGGTTTGAGGGTAGAGCCAGCACGACGCCCCGACGAGCTTCTGGAAATCGATGCGGTGGCTGACGCCGCCGAAGCGGAGGTCGATGCCCTGATGCTCGTGACCGTCGCGCAGGACTCTGTCGGAGACGCCCGCATCGAGGAGCAGTCGAACGCTGTCGCGCTCGAGAATGCCTGCGCGGTGGGTGGTTTCGATCTCGTGGTGGGTGCGGTTGTCGATGACGACGCTGTCGACGCCCGCCACCGAGAGCAGGCGTGAGAGTGCGAGCCCGGCGGGGCCGCCGCCGACGATGGCGACCCGCGTTCGCGTCGAGCTGACGTAGCTGGTCATCTGTGACCTCCCTTCTGGAAGAACCATAGGGAGAGCTGGGTCACAGAACCTAGCGCTGGTTTTCACTGAGTGAAAACATGCAGTTAGGAGCACCGGCTATCGGCGTGCGGCCGCGGGCTTCGGGCGTGTCGCATAGGGCGCGGCGGCGCTGGATCAGTGCTCGCGCAGCATGTCGATCAGTTCGTCCTTGTTCAGGTCCGAATAGTTGTGTAGTCCGAGTTCCTTTGCCCGCGAGCGCAGTTCGTCGACAGTCCAGTCTTCGTACGATCCGGACTCGCCGCCCTTCTCGCCGATCTTCGAACGGCCCTGCGCGGCAGCGGCATTGGCGATACGCGCGGACTTCTCCTTCGAGTTGCCCTCGTCGCGAAGCTTCTCGTAGAGCTCGTCGTCTTTGATGGACGGGCCGGGATCGCGCTCTGGCATGGGTGCCTCCTCGTCGGAATGAATCTCGGATTGGGGCGTTTTCCACGCTACGCGCCGAGCGGGTACGCGACGACGTGCTCACGATCGCGACACGACAAGGTCGGCGATAATCCGCCTCTAGCAGCGGTGGAGTGCCTACCCTCGGGTACGGGGGTCCTGCAATCTACGGCGACGAAGGGCACAAGGCATGGGCGAGAAGAAGGCGATCAAACGTCTGCAGAAGCAGATCGGCGAACTCCAACAGAGCCTCGACGATGTGCGGAAGTTGGCAGAAAAGCAGCTCGGCAAAGCAGCGAGCGAAACCGACGCGCTGCGTCGAGAACTCTTGAAGCGCATCGGAGCGATCTCCGGTGATTCCGACGACAAGAAGGTCGACTCCGCGGCCGAGGACTCGACGAAGGCTGTCGCCGCCCCGAAGTCGACGCCGACGGCGCAGGTGCCCAAGCCTGTCGCAGCCAAGCCAGCAACGGCCAAGCCTGCCGAAACGAAGCCGGCCGCGACCAAGACGGCTCCGGCCAAAACCGCTCCGGTCAAGACGGCTTCAGCCAAAACCGCTTCGGCAAAGCCTGCTGCGGTAAAGACGGTTTCGGCCAAGCCTGCTGGGGCCACGCCTGCCGCAGCGAAGTCCTCGTCGGCGAAGACTCCGACGGTCAAGGAACTCCGTGAGCAAGCGAAGGCCAAGGGCATCAAGGGCTATTCCTCGATGACCAAGGCGCAGTTGCAGAACGCGTTGGGTTTGGCAGGTTGAGGCGCCGCGTCTCAACTTGAGATGGCCTTCGCGAACCCGGCCATCATCAATGCGGTTCATCGCATACTGAACTGGGGATCCGGGGGACTTGCCGCCACCTGAGCGGCCCGAAGGAGGCCAGATATGAAAGCGCTCGTCTACCACGGTCCGGGAAACAAGGCCTGGGAAGACGTTCCCGATCCGGTCCTGAAGGACCCGACCGACGCGATCGTCCGCGTCGAGACGACGACGATCTGCGGGACCGATCTGCACATTCTCTCCGGCGACGTTCCGGCGGTGACCAACGGGCGCGTGCTCGGGCACGAGGGCGTCGGAGTGGTCACCGAGGTGGGGCCGGAATGTACCCGCGTCAAAGTAGGTGACCGCGTCATCATTTCGTGCGTCACCAAGTGTGGCTACTGCGAATACTGCAAGCAAGGGATGACGTCGCACTGCCAGACGGTCGGCGGGATCGGGTGGATTTTCGGCCATCTCATCGACGGCACGCAGGCGGAGTTCGTGCGGGTTCCATTCGCCGACAACGGACTCATCCCGCTACCGGCGGGCGTCACGGCAGAGCAGGGCGTGATGCTCAGCGACATCCTCCCAACAGGTTTCGAGATCGGCGTGCTCTACGGGGCCGTCAAGCAAGGCGACGTGGTGGCCGTGATCGGTGCGGGGCCGGTGGGTCTCGCGTCGGTGATGACCGCCCGCTCACGCGGGGCGTCGAAGGTTATCGCGGTGGACGGCAACAAGTTTCGTCTCGAGCGTTCACTGGACTTTGGTGCGACCGACACCATCGACATTCTCGCGGGAGGCAACGTCGTCGAACAGATCAAGGAACTCAGTCGCGGTGGGCTCGGTGTTGACGTCGCAATTGAAGCCGTTGGACTCGGGCCCGCGTTCCGCACGTCGCTCGACTGTCTGCGCCCCGGCGGACATCTCGCGAACGTCGGTGTGCACGGGAAGCCCGTCGAATTTCCGATCGATCGGGATTGGATCAACAACCTGACGCTGACGACGGGGCTGGTCAACGCGACGACTGCTCCCGAACTGCTCACGGAGATCGAAGAGGGAAAGATCGCGCCCGAGAAGTTCGTGACGCATCACTTCACCTTCGACGAGTTCGACCGCGCCTACGACACCTTCTCCAACGCTGCCGACGAGCACGCACTGAAGGTGATCATCAGCAACGGGTGACAATGGTGAGGTGACGATCGAAGGACTGTCCGAACGCTCGGGCGACGTGACGACCACGCTGTCGGCAAGCCGGTGGCAACAGTTCGCCGCCGTGGTGGACGGTCCGCTCCCGCAGATCGCCGAACGCTTCTCGAAGTTCCTGGCATCGGCGCATCCGCACGACGCGCTGATCATCTATACCCGCGAGTGCACCGGCCGCCCACGCAAGGTGGCCGGTGCCCCGGCGGTCGTCGAGCGTGCGACCATCGCCGAACTCGACGCCATCAAGGAGTCGGTTCAGCGAGGGGACACGCTGCGCGGACAGGCGGTAGTCGGCGGAGCGCGTCGAAAAATTCTCGCAGTCCGCGATGCCACCGACACGTTGCTGGTACTGGTACCCAAGTCGGCCAAGTCGCAGGCCACGAGCATCGATGAACTCCTGACCGCCTGGTTCGCGCTGGTGGCGACATCGATTCGGCAGCAGGTAGCCCAGGCGAGTCCCGATTATCTGGCCGAGTCGCGGGCGGCGTCGACCGAACGGGCTCGGACGATCACCCAACTGACCGAAACACACGAGGACACGTTGTCGTCGATCCTCGGGACGCTGCGATCGCGCGACCTCGACGACGCCGTCGCGCGCACGGTCGCGGCGGAGACGGCATCGGCCGCATTGATTGCACTGCGGTCGGTCGGTGACACCGATCGCGCGCTTGCGACCGAACCGATCGGCGTTGCCTTTCGACGGCTACGGGCCGAACTCGAACCGGTGCTCCGTGACCTCGACGCCGCCGTCGAGTATGTGGACCCAGCGGTCGACGCGACGCTGTCGGGCGAGATCGCGCACGCCGCGAGGGCCATTGTGCGCTCGGTCGCCGTGGCCGTCGCCGCCCAACCGGCCGTCGAACGGCTGCGGGTGGCGTGGGAAATCAGTGGTGACCATCTCGTCGTCGACGTGCGCGATCGGGGTCGGGGCGAACTCGACGGCGACGCGTTGTCGCGACAACTCGCGGGGCGGCTGCGCGCGGTGGATGGGTCGCTGGACGTCGAGGCGATTGCCGGCTGGGGTAGTCGCGTATGCGCACGAATACCCTTGGAAGCAAACGTCTCTCGCCCCGAGAAGGATCTGCTCGCGGCGTTGAATCCGCGTGAACTTGAGGTGCTCGGGCATCTCGCGCTCGGCCGGCGGAACAAGGCGATCGCGGCGGAACTCGGCGTGAGTGAGAGCACCATCAAGTTCCATGTCGCGGCGATTCTGCAGAAGCTCGGGGTCACCAATCGCGGTGAGGCAGGGCTGCTCGCCGCAGGCGCCGGGATCACGGCGGGGTGATCTCGACAAGCTCGATCAGCGGGTAGGGCTCGATCAGCGGGTAGGGCTCGATCAGCGGGTAGGGCTCGATCAGCGACGGGGCGCTCGATCGGCGGTAAGGGCTCGATCTGCGTGGAGAGGGTAGATCAGATCCCGGTGATTCCATAGGTGTGGATCTTGCGGTAGATCGAACTGCGCGACATGCCCAACTGCTCTGCCGCACGAGCGCGGTTACCCGCGCACTCTCCCAGTATGCGAATGATGGCGTCACGCTCGGTGATCTCCAACGTGGTGAGCACCCGGTGAGCAGTGGTGCGGCAGAATCCCGGGAGGTCTGCGGCTTGTATCTCGCCGACTGGCCGCTGACGCAATGCGGAGCGCAGCGCCGCGTGTAGTTGGGTGAGGTTGTTCGGCCACGAGTAGGCGGAGATGATGCGCATGGCCTGCGGACTGATACGTGTATGGCGTCGCGGTGCGAGCATCGTCAGCACTCGTTCAACCAACGGGACCAGGTCTGGGCCCCGAAGTCGAAGTGGCGGAAGCGTGACGGACTCGTCGAATCGTCTGAGCAGACCACCGTAGTTTGTGTGGGCACCGCTCCGCGCCGGAGAAGCGGTGGCGGCGAGAACATATCCGGCCGCCAGCGCGTCGTCGACGAATCTGGCCACATGTGTTGGCGTGTGCTCGCCGAGTCGGTCTATGTGTCGTAGAACGACCAGGCCTCGTTCGTCGGTGATGCGCGGCAGCCGCGTCGCCGCGAGGCACTCCGGGGCGTCCGCCATGTCCAGGACCACGATCGGTGCGGCACCGTGTGCCAAGCGAAATGCGTCAGTCAGTACCGACAGACGGCCGGTACCCGGCTCCCCGAAAGCGACGACATTCTGGTTGTCGTTACACGAGCGCACGACGTCGTGATAGGCAGAAATCCATGCGGGACTGCGCATTCCGTGAGTCTCGGGCGCGAGTAGGGCCCCATTACGATCACGAGCGACACCTCTCCCTTCTCCTTGCGTGTCGGTGGCGTCCGCCGGTACGTGCTCGCGTCGCTCCTCGTCGACGACCAGTACAACTCCGACCACATCCCCGCTGCTGGTGATGTGCTTGGCGCGTAGTCGGAGCTGGCGCCCACCCTCTAGGGTGACGGTGTGTAAAGCGTTGTCGTGCTTGGTCATCAGGTACTCCGCGTACTGACCGATGGTCGACTGCTCTTCTGGGGTCAACAGTGAGCGGGCAGCCTCATTCATCATGACGGTCTCGCCGAGCGCGATCACCGCTCGGCTGGGTCGGGCGGCCGCGCGTAGGTACGTCTCGAACAATGCACGCGTGTCCTGACTTCGGTCGAGCAGCAGATTGCGACTGATGTCGGTTGCGGCCGACCGTACCAATGCGTCGACCAAGCTGTTCCAGCTTTCGGCCAACATGCTCGCGTCGAGCACACCGACAACCCGCCCGCTCAGGGGATTGAGGATCGGCGCTCCGGTACACGCGAACTGGATCAATGACTGATTGAAGTGTTCGGAACCGACGACACTGACGGGTGCGCCGACCTCGAACACCGTGCCGACTCCGTTGGTTCCCACACTGCTCTCTTCGAACGAGAATCCGCGGTCGAAGTCGACCCGATCGAGAACTCGCCCGACTGCCGTTGAGCAATCGCGGCGGTCGATTATCCGGGCGCGGGCGTCGGTGAGCGCGATTGTCACAGGGACGTCGGACATATCGCCGGTGAGGCGTTCGAGCACCGGGCGCGCGCAGCGGACCAGACGGGAATCGAAGTCGATGTCGTCGTGGTACGCGACCTGATACCGGTCGGCGTCGAGTCCGGCGGACGCGCTCCTCGACCAGGATGCGGCGACTACGTCGCCGACGCCTGCTGCGCCCTGCGGTCCGTACTCCAAGAAGTCGGCGCGAGCAGCAGCAATACGCAGTTGTTCATCCCGCGTGTCGCGCACGTGCTGCTCCTTCCTGTAATGGCGTCCCCGCCGCTGTGACTCACAACACAGTCGATTATCCATCCGTCGATAGTCAAACGACCACCACCCGTCGGTCAGGTCCGGCGTCCCAATTTGGGACACATCAAGTCTGTGGGACAAGCCAAAAATTCATCCCTACGTGACCACAATCACAACAACGGAGGAAGACGATGTCAGACAGAACCATCGATGCGCTCGTGATCGGAGCCGGCGTGGCCGGGCTCTACCAGCTCCATCAGCTGCGAGAACAAGGCCTCGACGTCCGTGCGTACGACTCCGCGTCCGGCGTCGGCGGTACCTGGTACTGGAACCGGTACCCGGGTGCGAAGTTCGATTCAGAGGCCTACATCTATCAGTATTTGTTCGACGAGGACCTCTACAAGGGCTGGAGCTGGAGCAGCCGATTCCCGGGGCAGGCCGAGATCGAGCAGTGGCTCAACTACGTCGCCGACAGTCTCGACCTCCGTCGTGACATCTCGTTCGATACGACAATCGTCAGTGCCGTCTTCGACGAGAACACCAACCGTTGGACGGTCACCACCGACTCCGGGGAGACGATCGACACTCGATATCTGGTTGCTTGCACCGGGATGTTGTCGGCGCCCATGTCGGACCTGTTTCCCGGCCAAAGCGAGTTCGCGGGGGAGATCCTGCACACCGCGCGGTGGCCGCGTGACGGCGTTGACCTCGAAGGCAAGCGCGTCGGGGTGATCGGCAACGGTGCGACCGGCATTCAAGTGATCCAGACCATTGCCGACCGGGTCGGTCAGCTCAAGGTCTTCATTCGGACACCGCAGTACGCCTTGCCGATGAAGAACCCGAGCTATGGGTCCGACGACGTCGCCGCATACAAGGCGCGCTTCGAGGAGCTACGCGAAAACCTGCCCACCACGTTCACCGGCTTCGAGTACGACTTCACCGATGCGTGGGCCGACCTCACGCCTGAGCAGCGTCGAGCTCGGCTCGAAGAGGACTACGACAACGGGTCGCTGAAACTGTGGTTGGCGTCATTCGCCGAGATCTTTTCCGACGAAGAGGTCAGCGAGGAGGTGTCGGAGTTCGTTCGGGAGAAGATGCGCGCGCGGTTGCAAGACCAGGAACTGTGCGAGCTGCTGATCCCCTCCGACTACGGCTTCGGTACCCACCGAGTGCCGCTGGAGACCGACTACCTCGAGGTCTACCACCGTGACAATGTGCAGGCCGTGCCGGTGAAGAACAATCCGATCACGCGAATCGTCCCCGAGGGCATCGTGCTCGAGGACGGAACGTTGCACGAACTCGACGTGATCATCATGGCCACCGGCTTCGACGCGGGGACCGGTGCGCTGACGCGGATCGACATCCGAGGTCGCGACGGACGTTCTCTCAAAGAGGACTGGGGCCGCGACATCCGCACGACGATGGGCCTGATGGTGCACGGCTATCCGAATCTGCTGACAACCGGTGCGCCACTCGCGCCGTCTGCTGCGTTGTGCAACATGACCACCTGTCTTCAGCAGCAGACCGAATGGATCAGCGACGCGATTCGGCACCTGAATGCGAACGGCAAGACCGTCATCGAACCCACCGAGGAAGGCCAGGACGCGTGGGTCGCTCACCACGACGAACTCGCCGACGCGAACCTGATCTCGAAAACGAACTCCTGGTACGTCGGTTCGAATGTTCCGGGTAAGCCGCGGCGTGTGCTCTCGTACGTCGGAGGTGTCGGGGCCTACCGGACGGCGACTCTGGAGGCGGCCGCCGCAGGGTACAAGGGTTTTGCGATCTCGTGACGAAAGTTATTGCCAAACAATTAGATTCACCGGAAGGACAGATGAGATGACTAGTTCGGTTACGGGCGTCGATCGTGGAGTGCTCCAACGCTCGGAAGATGCCGTGTTGCAGTCCGCGGTCGATGCCGAGATGCCGGTGGCAGGCGTCGTCGCGATGGTGACGGATCGCACGGGCAACGTCTACGAAGGAGCGGCGGGCACTCGTCGGTTCGGCGGCAAGGACGCGATCACCACTGACGACGCCTTCGCGCTCTTCTCCACCACCAAGGCGATTACCGCGACCGCCGCACTACAACTCGTGGAAGAGGGCGCACTCGACCTCGACAGTCCCGCTTCACGCTACGTGCCCGAGATCGGCGAGCTACAGGTGATCGAGGGTTTCGACGGCGGAGGTGATCCGATCCTCCGGGCACCGAAGTCGATTCCGACAACGCGTCAACTGCTCACGCACACCGGGGGTTTCGGGTATGACTTCTTCGACGAGGTCTACTCGAGGTTGGCCGATGAGAAAGGGCAGCCGAGTGTCATCACCGCGACCAAGGCTGCACTCACGACGCCGTTGCTGTTCGATCCGGGAGATCGTTGGCAGTATGGCACGAACATCGACTGGGTGGGGCAGGTCGTCGAGAGGTTGCGGGGTAAGCGACTCGGGGAAGTGTTCGACGAGCGGATCTTCCAACCGCTGGGCATCGAGAACATGAGTTTCGTTCTGCGCGATGACTTCCGGCCACGACTCGCCGAGATGCATGCACGCAACGCAGACGGGACGCTGACCCCGATGGACTTCGAACTGCCGTCGCCTCCGGAAGTCGACTTCGGTGGGCACGGTCTCTACGGCACCGTCGGCGACTACATGAAGTTCATCCGGATGTGGCTGAACGACGGAGCGGGCGATCATGGCCGTGTACTCAATCGGGAAACGGTCGAGATGGCAGTGCGGAACCATCTCGGTGACCTACCGGTAACCATGTTGCCTGGTGTGATTCCCTCGTTGTCCAACGATGCGGAATTCTTTCCGGGGCAATCGAAGTCGTGGTCGTTACCCTTCATGATCAACAACGAGGAGGCGCCGACAGGCCGCCCTGCGGGGGCACTCGGCTGGGCCGGACTGGCGAATCTGTTCTACTGGATCGATCGGAAGAACGGATACGGCGGATACTGGGCGACCCAGATTCTGCCGTTCGGTGATCCGACATCGTTCACGAAGTACATGGACTTCGAATCCGTGGTCTATCGCGCACTCGATCGCTAGTCCGAGAGCCGATACGTACACAACTCGTACCTGAGCGCGAGGCCGAGGCGACTATTGTCGCCGCCTCGCGCTCAGGTCGCAGTTGTGTACGGGCTTGGCGTGTCCCCCGTGAACCGATCCGGGTTGTCTTAGAGTCCTGATTGCCCTGATGAGGGCTGAGAAGGGACGATGAAGGACATGGCAGGACGTAAGCGGCATTCGGCTGAGGACATCGTGCGTAAACTGCGCCGTGCCGACGAGCTTGCTGCGGAGGGCAAGACCGGCGAGGAGATCGCCGCCGATCTCGAGGTATCGGCGGCCACGTTGTACAACTGGCGCCGCCAGTACGGCGGCATGGACGGCGATGCCGCGAAGGAACTCAAAGAGCTGCGCGATCAGAACAGCCGACTCAAGCGGCTGCTCGCCGACGCGGAGTTGGAGAAGGACGCACTGCGGGAGATCGCGAAGGGAAAATTCTGAGCCCAACCGCCAAACGCGCCGCCGTTGACATGCTCAAGGATGTGATGAGCATGTCAGAACGTATGGCGTGCAAGGTAGTTGGGCTTTCACGATCTGCGTATCGACGCCTGCCGCTCGCGCAGACACCCGCAGATCCCGATGCCGAACTGCGGGAACAGTTACGCACCTATGCCCGCAAGAATCCACGCCACGGGTTCCGTCGGGCGTGGGCGCACCTGCGTTTCGACGACGGCATCGAGATCAACAAGAAGAAAGTGCACCGCCTGTGGAGAGAAGAAGGCCTGCAGGTGCGGCGTGCTCCGCGACGCAAACGAGCCGGCCAATCCTCCGTGCCGATCATCACTGCGGATGCACCGAAAGTGGTGTGGGCATTGGACTTTCAGTTCGACTCCACCGTCGATGGGAAGAAGATCAAGATCGCGTCGATGGTGGATGAACACACTCGCATGTCGCTGCTGAACATCGTCGACCGCTCCATTCCGGCAGAACGCCTGATCGAGGAGCTGGAAAAGGCGTTCGCGATCTCGGGTGGCCCACCAATGGTGTTGCGTATGGACAACGGGCCTGAGTTCATTTCTGAGGCCCTGCAAGGGTTTTGTGCAGGGTCGGTGGGGATCTCCTACATTCCGCCCGGCACGCCGTGGAACAACGGGTTCATCGAGTCGTTCAACAACCGACTGCGCAACGAGTGTCTGAACCGCAACTGCTGGCCCACCCTCCTGGAGGCCCGTGTGGTCATCGACGACTTCAAAGACGACCACAACCGCCGGCACCGCCACTCAGCGCTGGGCTACCAGACGCCGGCCGAGTACGCTGCCGCATGCACCCACCAGCATCACCCCGTGGGCTGCGAGATCGACTGACCGACAGCAAGAGAGAACTGGCTCTAAAACTGCCTGGAACGGCTATCGGGGACCTGCCAGGCTGGCTGATCTCGACAAGCTCGATCGGCGGAAGGCGGCTCGGTCGGCGGGAAGGGGCGCGATCCATCGGGCCGCTGTACTTTCGACTAGGTAGAACCATCCATTCGGATGGATGCATGTCTCGTGCCATGCCACAAGACTGTGTTGAGTACAAGGTTCTCACCATCGAGAGGTTGAAAGCGGAATGTCGCAGACGGTCAAGGGAGTCATCTCGCGTAGCAAGGGCGCGCCAACGGAACTCGTCGACGTGGTGGTGCCCGACCCCGGGCCCAACGACGTCGTCGTCGATATCCAGGCGTGCGGTGTCTGCCATACGGATCTTGCCTACAAAGAGGGCGGCATCAACGACGAGTATCCGTTCCTCCTCGGGCATGAGGCGGCAGGCATCGTCGAGGCGATCGGTTCGGATGTCACGCACGTCGAGGTCGGCGATTTCGTCGTCCTGAACTGGCGTGCGGTGTGTGGTGAGTGTCGGGCGTGCAAGCGCGGGAAGCCCTGGTACTGCTTCGACACCCACAACGCGTCGAAGTCTATGACGCTCACCGACGGGACCGAACTGACGGCGGCGCTGGGTATCGGTGCGTTCATCGAGAAGACCCTCGTCCATGAGGGGCAGTGCACCAAGGTCAATCCCGAGACCGATCCCGCGGTCGCCGGCCTGCTCGGCTGCGGCGTGATGGCCGGCCTCGGCGCTGCGATGAACACCGGCAACGTTGGTCGCGGAGACTCCGTCGCCGTCATCGGTTGCGGTGGCGTCGGCGACGCCGCGATCGCCGGTGCGCGCCTGGCGGGTGCCACCAAGATCATCGCGATCGACCGCGATCCGGCAAAATTGCAGTGGGCAACCGAACTCGGCGCAACCCACACCATCAACGGCGCAGAAGTCGACGACGTCGTGACCGCCGTCCAGGACCTGACCGACGGCTTCGGGGTAGACGTCGTCGTCGACGCCGTCGGGCGACCGGAGACGTGGAAGGAAGCCTTCTACGCTCGCGACCTCGCCGGAACCGTTGTACTGGTGGGTGTTCCGACGCCTGAGATGAAGCTCGAGATGCCGCTCGTCGACTTCTTCTCGCGCGGTGGGTCGCTCAAGTCGTCGTGGTACGGCGATTGCCTGCCCGAGCGCGACTTCCCGATGCTCATCGACCTCTACGAGCAGGGTCGACTCCCGCTCGACAAGTTCGTCACCGAGCGCGTCGGACTTGGCGACGTCGAGGCCGCGTTCGAGGCGATGAAGGGCGGCAAGGTACTTCGCTCGGTGGTAGAGCTGAAGTCATGAGCAACGTGAGCATTGATAACGTCGTCACGTCCGGCACCTTCTCGCTCGACGGCGGGACGTGGGACGTCGACAACAACGTTTGGATCGTCGGCGACGACAGCGAGGTCGTCATTATCGACGCCGCGCACAGCGCACAGCCGATCCTCGACGCTGTCGGAGACCGGACCGTGAAGGCCATCGTGCTGACACACGGCCACAACGACCACATCACCGTGGCTCCGGAGTTGTCGAAGGAGACCGGCGCGCCCATCCTGCTGCACCCCGGCGACACCATGCTGTGGAAGGAGACGCACCCCGACGTGACGCCCGGCAACCTCGACGACGGCCAGGAGATCGACGTCGCGGGAACGTCGTTGAAGGTCATCAACACGCCGGGGCATTCGCCGGGCTCGTCGGTGATCTACGCGCCGGAGCTCGGTGTGTTGTTCAGTGGCGACACGCTGTTTAAGGGCGGACCGGGAGCGACGGGGCGGTCGTTCTCGAGCTTCCCGAAGATCATCGAGTCCATCAAGGAAAAGATCTTCGTGCTCGATCCGGAGACCAAGGTCTATACGGGTCACGGAGACGGCACGACGGTCGGCACCGAGGCGCCACATCTGGAGGAGTGGATCAAGCGCGGAAGCTGATCCGGTTCATGCCGTATTCCGGAGTCACCTGGTGGCACCGGAATACGGCAGAAGCATCGAGGCGGTCGCCTTAAGTGCTGCAGGATGGGTTGTGCAGGTCGACAACTGGTTGTGTGTGCGTGGGCATTTCGCGTTAGATGAGCCGATGAGTGAACGGACAATTCGTACAAATTAGGCGTGACGTCTAACGTGGTGAGCGCTGTGATCCGACTGTGCGGCGTTGCCATGGCGTCGGTAGGGCTCTTGCTGCTAATTGCCGGCTGTAGTCCAAGCGATGACTCACTTGCGAGGTCTCCGTCTTATTCCCCTACTTCGACATCGCCCGCTGGCCAGCATTCGACGAGTACGCGGCCCTCTACCTTTGCTGCCGAAGCAGTCCCGCCGACAACAGTCGAGGTTCAATCGGAAGCGACTACGGAAGCTATTGTTCCGACTGCCGAAGGCATCCAGTCACCGATTTACGACGGAGAGCCCTGCGCAAACCCCGGCGCAACGTCCCCTGGGGGTCAATTTCGCTGTAGCGGTGAGAATCTTGTATGGAAGGACGTTACCGCTCCGCCCCTCCCCACGGTTGGACCGGACTCCGTCGGCAAATCCTGTTTCAACCCGGGTGTGAAGGCTCGACTGGCGGGCACGGACGGAGAGCTCACCTGCACGGCGACCGGTGACGGATACGCCTGGAAATTCTGACAGACTCGAGCGATCAAGCGCGGAAGCTGATCCGGTTATATGCCGTACTCCGGAGTCACCTGGTGGCACCGGGATACGGCAAAAGGGGGGGCCGAACCGGCCCACCCGCACAGATCCCGATGGGCGGGCGCGTAACCTCTCCGCGGTGAGTGAAGCCACTGCCCCTGCAACGGGTTCTGCGCCCGTCGACCCCACTCGACCCGCAGTTCCGCGTAGCCGCATCGTGATCGCATCGATGGTCGGCACAAGTATCGAATTCTTCGACTTCTACATCTATGCGACTGCCGCGGTCCTCGTATTTCCGACGCTGTTCTTCCCGAAGGGCAACGACACCGCCGCGCTGCTCTCCTCGTTCGCAACGTTCGGTCTCGCATTTGTCGCGCGGCCGATCGGATCGGTGTTGTTCGGACACTTCGGAGATCGCGTGGGCCGTAAGGCGACCCTGGTCGGTTCACTACTCACGATGGGTATCGCCACCTTCGCGATCGGGTTGCTGCCCACGTTCTCCCAGATCGGTTATGCCGCACCGGCTCTGCTCGCGCTGCTGCGGTTCTGCCAGGGCCTCGGACTCGGCGGCGAATGGTCGGGGGCAGCACTGTTGGCCACCGAGACCGCAGAGAAGGGCAAGCGCGCCTGGGCGGCGATGTGGCCGCAGCTCGGTGCGCCGATCGGCTTCTTCTTCGCCAACGGCATCTTCTTGCTGCTGATGCTCGGAATGGACTTCGACGCCAAGAGCGCTGCGACCAACCACGCATTCCTGACCTGGGGTTGGCGAATTCCGTTCCTGGCAAGCGCAATCATGGTGGTCATCGGGCTCTACGTGCGGTTGAAGCTCACCGAGACGCCCGTGTTCGCCAAGGCAGTCGAAGAGGGCAAGAAGGTGCGCGCGCCGTTGGCCGAGGTCGTCAAGACCAGTTGGCGTCCGCTGATCGCCGGCACGTTCATCATGCTGGCCACGTACACGCTCTTCTACATCGTGACCACGTGGACGACCTCGTACGGAACCGGCAAGGTGACCGACGCGTCGGGCGTCAAGCTCTCCATCAGCTACGTCGACTTCCTTGGGCTGCAGCTTATTTCGGTGCTGTTCTTCGCAGCGTGCGTGCCGCTCTCGGGATGGCTCGCCGACCGTTATGGCCGACGCGTGGTGCTCTTGGTCATCACCGGTGCGATCGTCATCTTCGGATTGTGCTTCGGATGGCTGCTCAACCCGTCGTCGGTGACCGACGGCGTGATGCTGGGCTTCCTCGTTTTGGGTATGGCGCTGATGGGACTGACCTTCGGGCCGATGAGCGCGATCCTGCCGGAGCTGTTCCCGACGAACGTGCGCTACACGGGATCTGGGATCGCCTACAACGTCGCGTCGATCCTCGGCGCTGCCGTTGCGCCGTTCATCGCGACGTGGCTGGTTGCCGACTTCGGTGTGGCGTGGGTCGGTGTGTACCTCGCGGTGGCCGGAGTACTGACGCTCCTGGCGCTGTGGTCGGTCAAGGAGACGCGGTCGGTGGACTTGTCGGAGGTCTGAGCGTCGGGGTCTGAGTGCAAGGCATCTGAGCGCCGAACGCGATTCCCTCGGAATCGGGTTTCTGGGGTTGCGATGCGGGAACCAGACCTTCATAGTTAGGCAATGCTTACCTCACTTGAGAAGGTCGCGCCGTGGGCGATCGGCCTATTTCGTATCGTCATCGGCTTCCTGTTCTTCTGTCACGGCGCGTCGACGCTGTTCGGATGGCCGGTCGCGCCATACGGCGGCGAGACCGCAGCGTTCGGGGCGTGGCCGTCGTGGTGGGCCCCGGCAATTGAGCTGGTCGGCGGCATCCTGGTCATGCTCGGACTCGGCACTCGCGTTGCTGC
Source organism: Gordonia sputi NBRC 100414 (assembly GCF_000248055.1). Taxonomy (GTDB): domain Bacteria; phylum Actinomycetota; class Actinomycetes; order Mycobacteriales; family Mycobacteriaceae; genus Gordonia; species Gordonia sputi. Next base: position 30,551 of record NZ_BAFC01000056.1, read on the forward strand.
GTTCATCGGTTCCGGTGCGATGGCCGTCGCCTATTTCTGGAAGCACCAGGGCGACGGTCTGCTGCCCATAGCGAACGAGGGCGACTCGGCCGCGCTGTACTGCTGGGCGCTGTTCCTGTTGGTCTTCATCGGCTCGGGGCGTCCCGCATTGGAGAACGTGCTCGTACGTAAGCGAGCTGAACAGTCCGACGCCGCAGCTTCGCAAGGCTCGGCAGTGCGCACCGCTGCCTGATCAACGCGGGTAACGTCAGCGGGGTGATCGAACCGCTGAGCTGGGGCGAACGGCAGTGAGCGGGACGCGGGCCGCCGGGTCGGAGCGTGCGTTCTCGACGTCGCTGAAACGCTTGCTGCCACCCGCGTTCCGTGGTTACCAGCGCGGGTGGTTGCGGGCGGACGTCCTTGCGGGCATCACGCTCGCGGCCGTCGCCATTCCGGAATCGATGGGCTACAGCACAATTGCCCACGTTCCGGTGGTTGCGGGAATCTATACCATCATCCTTCCGACAATCGTGTTCGCTGTTCTGGGTGCGTCACGGCTCATGGTGACCGGTGCCGACTCGGCGACCGCGGCGATCATCGGATCGGGCATCGCGGGCATCGGAGTCGCAGGCCTGCAACCGAACTCGGCGGAGTGGTTGGGTTTCGCGTCATTGATCGCAATCGTGACGGGACTGATGCTGGCAGTGGCCAGGATCGCGCGACTTGGGTTTCTCGGCGACTTCCTCTCCACCGCTGTGCTCGTCGGCTTCCTCGCAGGCACCGGGATCAGTGTGCTGACCGGGCAGATTCCCGGCATGCTCGGGATCTCCGGTAGCGATGGTCGGATATGGGAGCGTTGGGAACACCTTGCGCGCGAACTCGGCTCCATTCGATGGACCGCGGTGGCGTTCGCCGTTGCGACGCTGGCGTTGCTGATCGTAGGCAAGCGGTGGGTGCCCCGCCTTCCGATGCCGGTCATCGTTGTGGTGGCGTCGATCGTGCTGGTATACGCCTTCAACTGGTCCGATGATGTGCCGGTGATCGGCGAGTTGCACGGCGGTTTTCCCGAATTCGGACTTCCCGACTACGTCACGTGGCGCGACATACCGAAGGCCGCGACGGTTGCGATCGGCTGCGCGGTGGTCATTCTCGCCCAAAGTGCGGCCACAGCACGAAGTTTCGCGCAGCGTCACGGAGAGAACGCCGACGTCAATCGCGACATCGTCGGACTGTCTGCGGCCAACATCGTGGCAGGGTTCTCGTCGACATTCGTGGTCAACGGCAGCCCCACCAAAACCGAACTGCTCGAATCCGAACATGGTCGGACCCAAGTCGCCAACATCACGATGGCGCTCATCGCGCTGATCGTCGTGGTCTTCTTCGACGGCGCGCTCGCCTACATGCCACACGCCGTGCTGTCAGCGATTGTCGCGGTGGTGGCGGTGCGGCTGATCGACATCGACCAGTTCCGTCGAATGTGGCGGGTGTCGAAGTACGACTTCACCATTGCCCTCCTGACCGCAGTGGTGATGCTGGTTCTCGGCGTGCAGAACGGCGTGGTCGTTGCGATGGGAGTGTCGCTTCTGGCGATAGTGCGCAGACAGTATCGTCCCGAGCGGTTCGTGGTCGGGGTATCCGACCATGGGCGTCGTCGACGATACGAGTCGGCCAAGCCGGGTGCCGAGTCGATGCCAGGACTCATCGTGTTCCGCTACGACGCGGATCTGTTCTACGCCAACGCCAGTCGCTTCTCCGATGAGGTGGCCGCGCTGGTTCGGGCGGCACCGCACCCGGTGCGTTGGCTGATACTCGACTGCACAGTGATCGGCGACGTCGATTACACGGCCTCGGTCATGCTGAAGGATCTGATCACCTTCGTGCACAAGCGGAATGCTCATTTCGTCCTCGCGGGCGTGGATCCCGAGCTCGGGGACACACTTTCCGACGAGGGAGTGCTCTCGGAGCTGAACTCCGACCACGTGTACCCGACGGTCGGCGCCGCGGTACGTGCGTACGAGGCGGCGTATCCCGACGCGGTAGAAGCGGCACGGTCGGAGGGCTCGTCGGATGTATCGCCGGATGCATGGAAGCAGGAGTCGTGAAACTCGGGCAGGTCGTGGAAGCGTCGGCGCAGATGGCTGCGACCCGGTCACGCAAGCTCAAGACAGCCGAATTGGTTGAGCTCCTTGGTGCTGCGTCGAAGGATGAACTACCCATCGTGGTCACATGGCTCTCCGGCGAGGTGCCGCAGGGCAAGCTGGGGGTCGGCTGGCGATCGCTGGTGAACCTCGATGTGGACGGTGCCGAGGAGTCGAAGCTCGACGTGATCGATGTCGACGACGCGTTCGAGCAACTCGCCGCGGCCAGGGGAGCGGGGTCGGCAGCAGTCAGAAACAGCGTGTTGACAGGGCTTTTCGCGAACTCGACGCCGCCCGAACAGGACTTCCTGCGACGGTTGCTGACCGGTGAACTGCGGCAGGGATCGTTGGCAGGGTTGATGGTCGACGCGGTGGCGCAAGCGACGGGTCAAGACGTCGATTCGGTGCGGCGCGCGCACATGCTGACCGGATCACTATCGGAGACAGCGGTATTGGCCGCACATGGCGGCGACGAGGCGTTGCGTGGAGTGCGGCTACAGGTCGGACGCGCGATCGCACCGATGCTCGCGACTCCCGCCGACGACCTGCCGAGCGCGCTTGCCGACCTCGGCCCCGACGTCGTTGTCGACTTCAAACTCGACGGTGCACGAATTCAGGTGCACCGTAACGGCGGTGAGGTACGGGTGTTCACCCGCACGTTGCGGGACGTGACCGATAGGGTGCCCGACCTTGTCGAGGTTGTGCTCGGGTTGCCCTGTGAGACAGTCATTCTCGATGGTGAAACACTGATGCTCAGTGACGACGGCCGGCCGCGACCGTTCCAGGAGACCATGAGCCGGTTCGGGTCTGCCGCAGACGAGGCGAATCCTCAACTGCTGCAACCGTTCTTCTTCGACTGCCTGCATCTCGACGGCCGCGATCTGATCGACCTGCCGCTGTCGGAGCGACTCGCGGCACTGGATTCGGTGGGTTCGGGTCTCCGTATTCCCTCTGTGGTCGACCCCGATGTCGAAGCGGCACAAGCACAATTCGCAGCGGCCATAGCGGAAGGCCACGAAGGGGTCATGGTCAAGTCGCGCAGCGGTGTGTACGCGGCGGGCCGTCGTGGGCGGACGTGGCAGAAGGTCAAACCGGTGCACACTCTTGACCTCGTGGTACTCGCCGCCGAGTGGGGATCGGGGCGTCGACGCGGCTGGCTATCGAATCTGCACCTGGGCGCACGCGACCCCGACGGCGGGCCGCCAATGATGGTCGGCAAGACGTTCAAGGGCCTGACCGACGAGATATTGCGTTGGCAGACGGAGGAGTTCCCCAAGTACGAGGAGTCGCGTACGGAGTGGGCGGTGTTCCTGCGTCCGGAGATAGTCGTGGAGATCGAACTCGACGGCGTGCAGCGCAGTTCAAGGTATCCGGGCGGGGTTGCCTTGCGGTTCGCCAGGGTGCTGCGGTATCGGCCCGACAAGACCGCCGCCGACGCCGACACCATCGACGCCGTGCGGGCGCTGCTGCCGTAGGGGGCGCTCGGCGGCCGAGCCACGCTTCGCTGGTCGAGCTTGTCGAGACCACCCCACCGCTGGTCGAGCTTGTCGAGACCACCCACCCCGCCGGTCGAGCCTCCACCCGCTGGTCGAGCTTGTCGAGACCACCCACCGCGCTGCCGAGCCACACACCGCTGGTGATTTCGACTCGGCTGCTCGCTC
>NZ_BAFC01000055.1 GCF_000248055.1 Gordonia sputi NBRC 100414
TCTTATTGTCACGGCAGCACTGGCCGTGGGATTGTCACCGAATGCGCGCGCCGACGAACGGCTACCCATCGGCGTGCTGCCGAAAGCTGTCAGTTGCACGTGGCTGACCTTTCCCGGCCGCGCGGGCGCGTGGCCCGTTCCGCTGCACGCACCGAATCCGGGAATCGGGCTTCTCACGATGCCCCGCGCCGACGCCCGAGTGCAACGTGCTCTCCCGCCGCGGATTCATCTACGGACCGACAAGGCCGGGTTCAATTCAATCTGGCAGTACGCGCTCTACGGTGGCAATCTGTACGCCAAATCGGCCAAGACACAAGGTGATTGGCGGATCGCACCGGTACCGCAGTGCCTGCAGGGACAGATGACAGCCCTCTCCGTGGACGAGAGCCGACTCGTCGTCCTGGTGTATGGCGGACGGGTCGCCACATTGGAATCTGCCGACGAGCCCCCTGAATTGTGGTGGTGGACCACACGATTCGGCTCTCCGATCTGGCTCAACCCCGGCGGCACCAGGGTCCGGCCGGACCAACGCGCGTGGAGCTTCTCGTGGCTCGATCCGATCTACACGTCGGTGATCCCATTCCGCCAGGAGGCCACCTGGACCGATACGGCGGGCCACAAACAGCCCGTCGGCGGTGCAGGCGTGACAACCGTCTACACGCTCTCCAAGGGCGGCAACCGCATCTTCATCCTCGACCCGTGGCTTCCCGGCGCCGATCCGCTCAAACCGAGCGACAAACGTTTCTCCGACGACTACAGCTACGAGATGCTGGGGCCACTCGACGGACGGTTTGTCTCTCGCAACCTCTCGTCGTCGGGTTCGACGACATTCGTCATCAACGACTACGGCGACATGTACACGCGCCTATGGGATTTCGACATCTCCGGCGCGGACACACTCTTCTTCTCGTATACGCCCGAGAATCAGGGAAACCTGCAGGGAGCGCCAAACAATTTCGAGGGCTTCTTTGCCCAGTATCCGTTCTTGCGGAGTATTTTTCCGCAGGCCTACGCCAAGTTTCAGCTGCCCCCGCCCGCGTGGGTCCGGCAGCCGAAGGTGCCGGGCGAGATCACGTCGGCAATCACTATCCGCCAAACCGGCTTCTCGTCGGACAAGCGTGAGCTCCGTGTCGAGGGTCGACGCGACGGACGCAACGGCTACTGGTTCAAGCCGATCGACCCGAACACGTCGTGGTCATTCGCGCCGGTGACCGACTACACGCTCTCACGCGGACTGCTCGACAACCGGTCGGGCGACACCAGTTCGCTGACGCTGGTCCCCGGCGCCGACGTGAACTATCGACACGTCGACAAAGCGGGATGGACGCTGACGACGCGCAATTTCGACTACGCGACCGACACCGCCGACTACGACCTGTGCGTCGGCGGCACGTGCGCCCGCATCGTCGGCTACCTCGCTCCGACGCCGCGGCCGGGTTGGACGCCCGAGGGATTGACCTCGTATCAGCGCCTCTATCAGGGGATGCTGGTGCTCGACGCCAACGACCGCAGCCGCGTCGACGCGAATCCGCGCTTGCGCGCTGCACTTCGCTCGCTCATCCCCAACGGGCGCATGGAGAACATCATCGCCACGGCGAATACGTCGCGCATGACACTGTTCACCCTGGACCGGACACTGACCGAGATGCCCCGGTTCCGTTGATTGGCAACAAATCCCGAGCTTGGAGCGCGCATCGTCGAGTTTCCCTCGTAAATGTGTGTTGAATCGAAGGATGTGGGTGCTGCAGCACCCACATCCTTCGATTGGACACACATTTCCCGTCCGCGCACACCGCATCGGCCAGGGCTGACGTCAGCTCGAGACGCGAGAACTCCCACCGCCAACGCGTGCGGTGGGAGTTCTCGCCCTGTGAGAGTGGTCTGTGGCGACCGACTGCCGTCTACTACTTCGGTGGCATCCGGATGCCGCCGTCGACGCGGACGACCTCGGCGTTCATGTAGGAGTTGCTGACCAATTCGACGACCATCGAGGCGAGTTCGTCGGGCTCACCGAGGCGCTTCGGGAACAGGACGTTCTTGCCGAGGTTGGCCTTGAATGCGTCGGAGTCGGGGCCCGAGCCGTAGATCGGGGTGTCGATCAGGCCGGGTGCCACGGTGTTGACGCGGATGCCGACGGCCGACAGGTCGCGCGCGACCGGGAGCGTCATGCCCACGACGCCACCCTTCGACGACGAGTAGGCAGCCTGACCGATCTGGCCGTCGAATGCTGCGACGCTGGCCATCGAGACGATCGCACCGCGCTCACCGGTCTCGGTGGGCTCGAGGCGGCTCATCGCGGTGGCCGCGAGACGAATCGCGTCGAAGGTGCCGATCAAGTTGATCGCGATGACCTTCTTGTACGCGTCGAGGTTGTGTGCCGACGAGAATTCGCCGTCCTTGCCGACGGTCCGCTGCGCCCAGCCGATGCCCGCCGAGTTGACCAGCACACGGAGCGGGCCGAGCTCGCTCGCCTGATTGACAGCGGTCTCGATCTCGGCGGTGTCGGTGACGTCCACCGAGACGAACTCGCCGCCAACTTCCTTGGCCAGCACTCCACCCTTGTCGGCATTGAGGTCGGCGACGACGACCTTCGCGCCCTTGGCGGCCAACTGGCGAACCACTGCGGCGCCGATACCCGACGCCCCACCCGTCACGATTGCACTTGCTCCGTTGATATCCACGTGGCCAGCCTACGACGAACTGTGTCGCGGATAACAGCGGGGCCGAGCGATCGCTCGGGAGCACGAATCGTCACGGGTTCACGACGCCCGATCGATTCACGGAGCCCGATTGGTTCACGGAGCCCGATTGGTTCACGGAGCCCGATTGGTTCACGGAGCCCGATCGGTTCACGACGCCCGATCGGTGAACATGGCGACGAGAAGGTCGCGTCGCTGCGAGACCAGTGCGGGAGCGAGTCGGTGCTGACGCGAGAGCGTGCACATGCCGTGCAGGGAAGACCACAGCAACTCGGCGCGAACACCGACGTCGGGGTCGTCTGGGCCAAGCGCTCGCAGGAACGGCGCGAACGCATCGCGCATGACCTTCGGGGTGTCGTCGGTGGCGAACGTGACCCCGACCGGTAACGCGAACATCGCCTCATACGTGGCCGGATGCTTCTCGGCGAACTCGACATAGCAGTCCACCAGCGCCGCGACCGGCTCGTCGGCGTTGGCAAGCGCGGCGTCGGCAACGCGTGTGAAGTCCGAAAATCCCTGTAACGCAACGGCAGTCACGATCCCGTCGCGACCATCAGGAAAGTGCTGATACAGAACGGGCGGGGTGTACTCGATCTCGTCGGCGAGCCGCCGCGTCGTGACTGCGGCCCATCCCTCGCGTTCGGCGAGCGTCCGCGCCGCGTCGATCACCTTCTCGTGTCGAGCCGCCCGCTCGCGTGCACGCCGTTCCTGAACACCCATGACTCCAATTTATCATCGTCATCTACACATCTCATTGATATTGCTACATATCGCTGTTAGATTGTGTGACAGGTCGTCGGCATCACCACTCCAGGAGCAGGTCATGAGTTCAGCAATCATCCAGATCGTCATCGGGATCTCGATCCTCACCAACGCGATCATCTACGGCATCGACGTTTTCGGTGGCGTCATCATGAAGTCGGTTCTTGCCAAACTCGACGATGCGACGATGACGTCCGTCGCAGGCTGGGGCCACTACTTCGGCGACCGACGGCTGCCCGTCGCCGGCATCACCGGACTGGTGAGTGCTGTTGTCGCATCGGTGGTTTCACTGATCACAGCCCACTACGCCGCCGCGACCGCAACGCTCGTCGCCACCATCGCATTGGTGCTGTGGCTAGGCCTCTACGCAACGGCGGCCAAGCCGATCAACACCCTGCAGAAGGCCGCCGCACTGGGTGGAACCCTGCCCGACGACGCTCGCGAGCTCCAAACCCGTTGGGATTCCTTGCTTCCGGCGCGCATCTCACTGCAGACGACGGCACTCGTCGCACTCGTAGTCGCCGTTGCCCTGGCGTGAAATACCCGGCGCGAGATACCCAGTCGACAGTCCCGAGCGCACAGTCGACAGTCCCGAGCGCACGGTCGACGGTCAGACGCAGCGGACGATCGGCTCGGGGTCGTACTTCACGGTGCGTGTGTGCCTGCTGATCTCGGCGCCGGTGGCGGCGTCGGAGATGACCCGAGTGTTCGACGTCGTGAAGCCGCGAATCCCGTTGTCGGCCAAGCATTCGTCGCCGCGAGGCAACTCGACGACCGAGGGTGAGGTGTAGGCGTAGCGGTCGCCGGTGATCGACTCGACGTCGACCGTCTTGGTGCTCCACATGCGCACGGTCACACTCGAGGGCGTCCATCCGGTCTCGATCAGGATTCCGTGGCGGGTGTTGTTTCGGAAGACGAGATCGATCGCGCCCTCGAAGACCGTCGCCTCACGCGCCTCCGGGTACCGCGAGATGTAGTAGCTGTGCTCGGTGTGGTCGACATCCTCGAGGCCCGCGAAGTACGACGCGTTGTACAGCGTGGTCGCGAACTGCGAGATCCCACCGCCGACCGCCTTCGACGGCCTGCCGTGATCGATGATCGTCGACGTGACGTAGCCCTGCGCCTCACCGCGTGGACCGGTATAGGAGTTCAACGAGAACGTCTCGCCCGGGAGCACCACGGCGCCGTCGACCTGCTCGGCCACGAGCCTGATGTTCTCGCCCGACGCCGACGAGAAGTCGCCCGTGGTGAACTCCGAGACCACTTCCTTCACACCGAGGCTCTTGGCCTTGTCGGTCGTCACCTTCGGCTTGCGTACCTGGTAGGTGGCACTCACGGCGTCGGGGCGATCGTCGGCGAGCGCGGCGTCGACGATGGTCTGTGTTGTCTTTCGCCAGTCGATGCGTGCGCCGTCGCGGGCGGGCACCACCTGTGGGCTGCCGCCGCTCAACCGGAACGTCGCGCTGACCGGCGCCCGTTCGGTACGGCCGAGATCTGCGCCCACACGCTTCGACACCGCCTTCTCGTCGGCGCGGACGACGAGCCCGCCGCGACCGTCGGCCTCGAAGCGCAGCACCGAGCCGAGATCGTCGGGACTCAACCGGGTGCGCGCGCCGTCGGTTCCGGTGACGGCCAGCGATGCCGACGTCGCGCGGGTGGCCGGACCGTCGACCGTCCGACGCACCGTCTCCGCCGATACCGTCGGCGAGAACGGCTCCATGGGGAGGTCGATCGGGCCGGCGTCGTCAAGCCAGTGATCGGCCAGTTCAGCGGCAGCACGCTCACGCACGACGCGCAGACCCTTGCTTGGCATCTCGGCGACCGGCGTGGCACCGCGATAACGGACGCCACCCTCGACAGCGGCCTTCTCCAGGTCGGCCTTGCGCGCATCGAGCGTCGAGTTCACGCGTGCGCGATCGACGTGGACGACCGGTTCGACGTCCTGGCTACGTCCTAACAGCGACGCCACGCGGTCGAAAAGACTGCGCGGTTGCCGCATCAGACGCTCGGCGGTCGCGTCGGCGTCGAAGGTCAGTCCGAGTTCGTGCGGTGCCACCACCGCGGTTCCCGATGGGGTCCTGATCGTGACGGGCCGCACAGCCCGCTTCTGCAGCTGCGCGAGCGCGGGGGTCAACTGCGTGCGTGAGAGGTTTCCGACGTCGAGGCCCGCTGTGGTCGCGCCGCGCGCCGAGTGCGAACTCGTGATGACCAGATCGACGGCCAGAACCAGAGATGTGAGAAGCACCACACCGGTGATCAGTCGCGCACCGACACGTCGACGACGTGCGGAGGCGGTGAACACTTTGTCAGTCATACAGGACATTTCAGACGCGGGCGACGTGGGCTCCGCTCGCTCCATCAGGTCGAGCTCCGCGAGTGAGCGCATCTGACCTGGGAAAAGCAGGCGCTCCGGTTGAGCTGTCGGGTCGGGGGTCTGACAGCTCAACCGGAGCTAACACGTATATCTACCCTGCTTCCCGATTCGTTACAGCCCGTTGAAAAACCTTTGACCGAACTGACAGGAAGGGTGGTTTTGTAGGGAGGCTCGGTAGGGAGGCTCAGCCCTCGATGATCGCGGTGACGCCCTGGCCGCCCGCGGCACAGATCGAGATGAGCGCGCGCCCGCCACCGTTGGCCTTGATCTGCTTGGCAGCCTGGGCCACGATCCGACCACCGGTCGCCGCGAACGGATGGCCTGCCGCCAACGAGGAGCCGTTGACGTTGAGCTTGCTGCGGTCGATCGAGCCGAGCGCGGAGTCGAGTCCGAGGCGCTCCTTGCAGTACTCCTCGCTCTCGAACGCCTGCAGCGTCGCGAGCACGACCGACGCGAACGCCTCGTGGATCTCGTAGAAGTCGAAGTCCTGCAGCGTCAGGCCGTTGCGCTTGAGCAGACGCGGGATCGCGTAGGTGGGAGCCATGAGCAGTCCGTCGGGTCCGTTGACGTAGTCGACGGCCGCGGTCTCGGAGTCGACGAAGTAGGCCAGCACCGGCAGGCCCTTCTCCTGTGCCCACTCGTCGGACGACAGCAGCACGGTCGACGCACCGTCGGTGAGCGGCGTCGAGTTGCCTGCGGTCATCGTGGCGTCGCCGAGCGAGACACCGAAGACCGGCTTGAGCTTGGCGAGCTTCTCGACGGTCGAGTCGCCGCGCAGGTTCTGGTCGCGGATCAGGCCCTGGTAGGGGGTGATCAGGTCGTCGAAGAAGCCCGCGTCGTATGCGGCGGCCATCTTCTGGTGGCTCGCTGCGGCCAGCGCGTCCTGGTCGGCGCGCTTGATGCCGAATTCCTTGGCCGTGATGGCCGCGTGCTCGCCCATCGACATGCCGGTGCGCGGCTCGCCGTTCTTGGGGATCTCGATACCCAGATTGGGCAGCGCCTTCAGCAGCCCGAGCACCTGGTCCTTGGGCGAGCGCGCACGGTTGACCTCGAGCAGCGACAGCCGCAGATCTTCGGAGACACCGATCGGCGCATCGGACGTGGTGTCGACGCCGCCACCGACCGCGACGTCGTAGCGACCGCGCGCGATGCCGTCCGCGACAGCCGTGATCGCCTGCAGGCCGGTGCCGCACGCCTGCTGGATGTCGAAGGCCGGGGTGTACGGCGAGAGCGGCGATCCGAGCACACATTCGCGGATGAGATTGAAATCACGCGAGTGCTTGAGGACCGCACCGCCCGCGACCATGCCGAGGCGCTCGCCCTGGAGGTTGAAGCGGCTGACCAGGCCATCGAGGGCCGCGGTGAACATGTCTTGGTTGCCGACCTTGGCGTATGCCTTGTCCTGGCGTGCGAACGGAATGCGGTTGCCGCCGAGGATCGCGACCGGACGCTCGTCGCGAGTCTTGGGTGTGTAAGCCACTTGGATCTCCCAGGGATGAGGGTTGACACTTATAGCGTATTCTTACTCCAGAGTAAGTTAGTTGTCGAACTGCTGCGGACCCCGGGTCCGTCGACAACCCGACAACCGACTCATCGATTCACCTGCACATGAGCCGCACATCACGATCAGAGGAGATTCACGTGGCTTCCAACGGAACCGCCGGTCTGTATTCGAGTTTTGTCCATTCCGGCCCCGGATCGTTCATTGCCAAGCAGGCAGGACTCCCGGTGCCCCCGAAACTGCGTCGGTACAAGCCGTCGGAGCCGCCGCTTCCGGGCCCGGTGCTGCTCGGCGGCGACGGCCGACTCGTCGAGCCGGTCCGCGAGATCCTCTCCACTCCTGACTACACCCTGATCCACAACGCGACCACGGGTCGCAGCGCCGACAAGTACGGCGGCCTGGTCTTCGATGCAACGGGCATCAAGAAGGCAGCCGACCTCAGCGCGCTGTACGAGTTCTTCCAGCCGGTCATGCGCTCGACGGCGGCCTGCGCGCGATTCGTCGTGCTCGGCACCACTCCCGAGCTCATCGACGACCCCGACGAGCACGTCGCCCAGCGCGCCCTCGAGGGCTTCACGCGGTCGCTCGGCAAGGAGCTGCTGAAGGGTTCGACCGTTCAGCTCGTCTACGTCTCCCCCGACGCCAAGACCGGTGTCACGGGACTCGAGTCGACGCTGCGCTTCGTGCTCTCGGCCAAGTCGGCATTCGTCGACGCCCAGGTGATCCGCGTCGACGCCGACGATTCGGTCGCACCGTCGAACTGGGACAAGCCGCTCGACGGCAAGGTCGCGGTTGTCACCGGCGCCGCGCGCGGTATCGGCGCGACCATCGCCGAGGTGCTGGCACGCGACGGCGCCCACGTCATCTGCGCCGACATCCCCGCCGCCGGTGAAGCACTCGCCGAGACCGCGAACAAGGTCAACGGCACCGCATTCCCGCTCGACGTGAGCGCACCCGACGCGGGCAGCAAGCTCGCCGAGCACGCACTCGAGCGTCACGGCGGCATCGACATCATCGTCAACAACGCCGGAATCACGCGCGACAAGCTGCTCGCCAACATGGACGAGGGCCGCTGGAACTCCGTGATCTCGGTCAATCTCGTTGCGCCGCAATCACTTGTCAACGCACTCATCGAGAAGGACGCGCTGCGCTCCGGCGGTGCGGTCGTCGACGTCAGCTCCATCGCGGGCATTGCCGGCAACCGCGGCCAGACCAACTACGGCGCGTCGAAGGCAGGCGTGATCGGCCTCGTCGACGCCTACTCGCCGCTCCTCAAGAAGAAGGGCATCACCATCAACGCAGTGGCGCCGGGCTTCATCGAGACCAAGATGACCGCTGCGATTCCGCTCGCCACCCGTGAGGCCGGCCGTCTGATGAGCTCGCTGCAGCAGGGCGGCCAGACCGTCGACGTCGCGGAGACCGTCGCCTACTTCGCCAACCCGGCGAGCAACGCCATCACCGGCAACGTGGTTCGCGTCTGCGGCCAGGGATTCCTGGGGGCCTGATGAGCAAGACGATCACACTCGACGGCCCTCCGAGCACGCTCGACGTGTATTCGAAGGCCGTCACCGCCATGCTGCCGGTGATCGGCAAGTCGGGGTCGGTGCGTCCCGATACCCCGCTGCCGGACAGGCGATATCGCCTCGAGAACGTGCGTGTCGACCCCGACCGCCTGCACGCGTACACGCTCGCGACCGGCCAGCAGTTCGGTCCGGTGCTGCCGATCACGTACCCGTTCGTGCTGCAGTTCCCGCTCGCGATGAAGATCATGACCGACGGCGACTTCCCTTTCGGCGCAGTCGGTTCGGTGCATCTGGAGAACACCGTCGAACGGTTCCGTCCGATCGGCGTCGACGAGCCGCTGACCATTGAGACGCATGCCGAGAATCTGCGCGAACACCGCAAGGGCATCCTCGTCGACATGGTGTCGGAGTTCAGCGTCGGCACCGAGCCGGTCACGCGCCAGGTGGCAACGTTCCTCTCGCAGCAGCGCACCAGCCTGTCAGACGAACCGCGCGGCCCCGCGCCGCGTGAGCAGGCTCCGCCACCGCCGAACGCGATCCTGTCGGTTGATCTCGGCCGCATTCGCGAGTACGCCGCGGCGTCGGGCGACCGTAACCCGATCCACATGAGCGATCTGAGCGCCAAGGCGTTCGGATTCCCCAAGGCCATCGCTCATGGAATGTGGAGTGCCGCAGCGGCAATCGCAAACGTCGAGCCGCAGCTGCCCGACCACGTCACCTACGCCGTGAAGTGGGGCAAGCCGATCCTGCTCCCGGCGAAGGTCAACCTCTATGTTCGACGCATCGACGGGGTCGGCGGGAAATCGTCCGGCAGTTTCGACATCGCGATCCTCAACCGGCGCAAGGGATATCCGCACCTGACCGCCACCACGCGAGGGGCGTGATCATCGCGAACAGGTAGCCACATCAGAACTGCCGCTTCTCCGGGGTATCGGGGAGGCGGCAGTTCTGTGTTGAGACGCGGGTCGAGGACTGGTTGAGAAGTTCGACCGGCGTGAGACGTGCGGTCGCTACGTCGTGGCGCCCTCGTCGCCGACGCCACCGCCCCGGCCGACGCCCTTCAGTCCGCGCCAGGTGATGCCGACCAAAAGGTCCGTGGCAGTGTCGATATCGACATCGCCCTCCGAAATACGATCTGCGACAGCCTCTCCCGCCCCGACGAGCGCAACAGCGGTCAGTTCGAAGTCGACGTCGCTCGCACCCTCGACCGTGGTGCCGCGTCGAATCAGTTCGGCGACCATGTCGGTGACGCGGTCGCGGCTGTCGCGGACGATCTGCGCAAAGTTGGCCGTGCCGACGGCGACGCGGTAGAGCACCTTCCACGACTGGCGGTGCTGGTCGACGTATCCCAAGAACTCGCGGACCACGGTTCGGGCCTGATCGCGCTGTCGCAGAGTGGGATCGAAACCGATCGCCATCGCGTCGATGAACCGTCCGGACTCACGCGCGATGCACGCACTGAAGAGTTCGTCCTTGGAGCCGTAGTACAGGTAGAGCATCGGCTTGCTGATTTGCGCCTCTGCCGCAATCGAGTCCATCGACGTCTCGCGGAACCCGTTCTCCGAGAACACTTTCACCGCGGCGTCGAGCATCTGTTGCTCGCGAACCGCGCGCGGGAGACGCTTGGTTCCGCCTGCCATCGCTCATCTCCTCCGTGCGGCGCTGCCTACATGTGGGTTACCCAACAACTTTACCAGTGAGTAAGTTTCCCGGCGGCACAACCGGCACCGCCTGCGACATGTGCTCTGTCTCATTCCTGATTGCGAATCCGCAACACCCGGCAGCCCTCACTACCTCAGCAGTGCAGCACGCCCTTGGCGCGCAGAATCCGCACGACGGATCGGTCGACGCGAGCCTGCGTGAGCGTACCGGCGGTCACGGCGCTCTGCATCGAGTCGAGCACCGACGAGACGCGGTCGGTGGTGATCCACAGCGCGATGTCGCCGCCGGCCTTGATGGACATCAGCGCGGCCTGCTCGATCGGATAGCGCTGGCTGATGGCGGCCATGCCCGACAGGTCGTCGGAGAACACGACTCCGTTGAACGCAGGACCCCCGTAGGGCTTGCCCGTGCGCAGCATGGTCATCGCACGGGGACTGATACTCGCGGGCGTCTCCGGACCGGTCAGTCCCGGCACGATCAGGTGTCCGACCATCACACCCGCGTTGCCGGGGTTGCGCAGCAGCGTCTTGTACGGCACGAGGTCGCTGGTGATGAGCGACGACAGCGGCGGTGTGCGCACCACCCCGGTGTGCGAGTCGCCCGAGCCGTGTCCATGGCCGGGGAAGTGCTTGTAGACGGGCATGATGCCCGCGTCCTCGAGCCCCGCGGCAAACGCGCCCGCGTACTGGGTGACGACCTGCGGATCGTTGCTGAACGAACGATCGCCGATCACCTCGTCGGCGCTCTCGTCGCTCACATCGGCGTCGGGCGCGAAGTCGACCGTGATACCGAGCCGCTTGAGCTGACCGCCGATCGACGCCGCAAGGGTGCGCACCTGGGCGGGAGTCTTGGTCTGGGCCAGCTCGCGCGCCGACGGACTGTCGATACCGAGCGACGACAGTCGCGACACGCGGCCACCCTCCTGGTCGACGGTCACCATCAGCGGGAAGGGCTGCGAACGTGACAGTCGGGCGGCGGCGCCGCTGGTCAGGATCGACTTGTCGGTCCAACTCCCGACGAAGATGCCGCCGATGTGCTCACGTTGCACCACCTGCGTGGCGTCGGCGGTTCCCGTGACGCCGACGACGATGAGCTGAGCCAGTTTCTGTCGCAACGTCATTCGTGACAGCTCCGGCGCCCCACACGCATTGGGTGCCACTGCAGGCGACGCCGCGGACGACGCGGGCACGCTCTGTGATGTGGGAGTCGACGCATACGCCGACGTCGCCGACGATCCGCCACCGGACGAACTGGTCTGGCATGCCGTCAGCGTTGCGGCGACAGCGAGCACGACGCCAACCGTCCGGACACGTGTGAAACGTCGTCGATCAAGGCCCATGTACCGAGTCTGGCATGTACGATTCCCCCATGGCTGCGGGGTCGTCACCCTCCCCCACCGGCCCACTTGGCCCCGGTGGCGCTGACCAGCGCGAAAAGATCCAACGTTCCCGTTCCGGCCAGACCCTTCTGATCGCCTACGACGGCTCTCCGAACGCCGATCGCGCCATCCGATACGCAGCACGCTTCCTCCAGGCCCGCGTGGCGCACGTCGTCACCGCGTGGGAGCCCGGTGCGATGAGCGCTCCCCGCGTCTCCTCGTTGGCGGCAGGAATGCAGCCGTACCTGGACACGAGGGCAGAAATCGAAGTCGACGAGGCGCTCGAGCGCGAGGCGACCGAGACCAACGCGCGCGGCGTTGCACTCGCGACCGAGTGGGGCCTGGAGGCCACGGGAACCCTGGTCGAAGCCGATTCGACGGTGTGGGCGGCACTCATCGCGGCCGCCGACTCGCTGGATGCCGACCTGTTGGTGACAGGTACCCGGGGCGCCACCGGCTTCAAAGCGCTCCTTCGCTCATCCGTCGCAGAACGGGTACTCAAGCACTGTCACCGTCCGGTCTTCATCGTCCCCGCCAAGTGCGAGTCCGAGCCACGCCCAGAGATCACCATCTGAGGTTGACCGGCGAAATGGTAGTTTCGTCCGCATGCGCAACAACCGACTGATCGCCGGAGCCGTGGCTGGTATCGCCGGCATCATCGTCGGCCTGGGTGCGGTATTCCTCGGCGGAGCGATCGCGTCGGAGAACAGCCCGTCGACAGACGTCAACAACATCAACCCCAACAGCGGGTTCGTGCAGGGGTCCGTCGACTACGGCTCACGCCAGAACGCCGACGACAAGTGAGCGCACCTCGCATCGGACTTTCTCGCATCGAATCACGCAGCATCTGAGGCTCCGCGACCGCTCAGTTCGTCAGATGCATTCAGCCGGTCAGACGCGCTCTGACGGCCACGCCCTGAGTCGACGCGGCGTCGGCGTCGTCTTCCTCGTGGCGCTGATCGTCAGCCTGCTGCAGTCGCCGGGCCGCATCTCCGCCGACACCAAACTCGACCTCACCGCAGACCCGCTCGGCTTCTTGGCCAGAGCCGCTCACCTGTGGACACCGACCGCTCCGATGGGGCAGGTACAGAATCAGGCGTACGGCTACTTCTTCCCGCACGGCGCGTTCTTTGCCGTCGGCGAGTTGGCGCACATTCCGCCGTGGATCACCCAGCGTCTGTGGTGGGCCATCCTGCTGACCGTCGGATTCGTGGGAATCGTGCGTCTCGCCGAACTGCTGCGGATCGGTTCACCGGGTTCCCGGCTTCTGGCGGCGCTGGTCTTTGTGTTGAGCCCACGAGTGTTGACGACGCTGGGCTCGATCTCGTCGGAGACACTGCCGATGATGCTCGCACCGTGGGTGTTGATCCCGGTGGTGCGGGCGCTCGACGCCGATCGGCCGTCGCCGTATCCGCTGTGGCGCGACGCGTGCCGGTCGGCGGTCGCGGTGGCGCTGATGGGCGCGGTGAACGCCGTGGCCACCCTCGCCGCACTCGGCGTCGCCGCGGTGTGGTGGGTGATTTCGACAAGCTCAATCAGCGGGCGGGGCTCAATCAGCGGGCTGGCCCACCCGCTGGTCGAGCCGGGCGCGAGCGCAGCGAGCACCCGAGTCGAGACCACCCGCCGAGGCCTGCGCTTCGGCGTCGCATGGGCGGGCGCGCTGGTGCTCGCGTGCGCGTGGTGGGTGGTGCCGCTGCTGATCCTGTCGCGCGTGTCGCCCCCGTTCCTCGACTTCATCGAATCCTCGCGTGTGACAACGGAATGGACGTCGCTCACGGAGGTGCTGCGCGGGACCAGCTCGTGGACGCCGTTCGTCTCGCCCGAGCGCGTCGCGGGAGCCGTGCTGACGACGCAACCCGCGGCGGTGCTCGCCACCGGGACACTCGCGGCAGCGGGACTCGCCGGACTCTGCATGCGCCGCATGCCGTTTCGCGGACGCTGGGTCACCATTCTCGTCGTCGGTCTCGTGCTGATGTGCGTGGGCTACGCGGGCGGCCTGGGGTCGCCGATCGCCGAACCGATCCGCGTCTTTCTCGACGGCCCCGGCGCTTTCCTCCGCAACATCCACAAGTTCGAGCCGTTCATCAGAATCCCGTTGGTCCTCGGATTCGCGCATCTGCTCGCCCGAGTTCCTCTTCCGGGCACGG
>NZ_BAFC01000054.1 GCF_000248055.1 Gordonia sputi NBRC 100414
CCAGCCCCGTTCAAGATCACGTCATCGAGCTATTCCAACGAACTGTGAATGCGTTGCCTGCCGGAACGGCCGCCGATTCCTCCCGCTTCGGCGGGTGGGGCACCACCGTCCCCTGCGACGACAATGCCACGTCAAAAGACGCACCCGTGAACTACAGTGACTCCCGCGACCTCAAACTCCCGCCTGGATCTGACTACAGCGCGGCCGTCGCCCGCGTCGGGGACATCTGGACCTCTTGGGGTTGGAAAGTTATTGAGCGAGAAGACTTTACGAAGCCCAACCGGTTCGCCGAGGCACCCGATGCCTTCAAGTTGCAGATCGAGCTCAACAACGCCAACTACCCGCCAATCGTCACGGCTAGTTCGCCCTGCTTCAGCGGAAGACTTGTCGATTGGAATGTGCCCATGCCGGCCGTCATCGCGCACAAGAATCGGTAAGACGAAACAGTGTGGTGCGATGCGCTTTTCGGCGTCATACGAACCGAGGACTCACAACGGCACCCAACTCGGCCACCACGGCGGCGCGCCATGTGGGCACAGGTCGTACAGCACCCCCGCCTTGTCGTGCTGCCAAGCAACCACCGACCAAATCACAAGCAGCGCAAGGCCTGCCGACACGATCGGTGCTAGCGCCGCCACCCAGAAACTCGCTCGTGTAGCCAGAAGTGCGTAGCTCGACCAGCAGAGAACCAAGGCCGCCAGGCCCGTCAGTGGGGCGTAGACAACAATTCCAGCGGCGCGACTCGGATCCCAGTCGCTAACGCTGCAGGCCGCCCACACCGCAGGAAGCAACCAAAACACGGCAACTCCCGCGCCGACAGCCAGGAGTGGAACCCAAAGGACGCCAAAGCGGCGCAACGTGATCATGCGCCCGGCCGTGACCAAAGCAGTTCGGCCGACCTACTCCGCCCTCGTCACCAACGACAGCAGGACGCCGGTCATGGTGTCGACGGACAGCACGTGCTCGCCCTCGCGCCCGACGTACTCGAGCGAGAGTCCGTTGATCAGCGCCAGAACGAGCACGGCGGCGTCGAGCGCAGGCACCCGCAGTCGCAGGTGTCGAGCAGCCACGACCTCTTCGATGTTCGCCGCGAGCGACTCGGCGAGCTGTGCCCGCGCGGCGGTGTAGTCCTCGAGCAACTGCGGGTCGCGATCGACCTCCGACCGGAACTCCGCGAACACCACATTGGTCCGGTACGTGTCGCGGATCTGTTTGAGGATCATCAGCGCCAGGAAGCGCATGTCCGTCTCGGGGTCGGCGCTCTCCGACGTCGGCACCAGCGCGGGTGCCGTGAAGCCCGTGGCCCGCTCGGTGAACACAGACGACGTCAGGTCCATGAACAACGCGCCCTTGCTGGCGAAGTTCGAGTACACCGCGCCCTTGGAGTAGCCCGCACGCCCCGCGATCATCTCCAGCGACGCGTTGGCGTATCCCCGCTCAAGGAAGACCTCGCGCGCAGCGGCCCTGATGTCGGCTTGGACGTTCGCGCGGCTGGGCCGCCGTTTGGGTTGGTGCTCGGCGTCGGCTCCGGCGGTTGTGGAAGTGGAGCTTGACGATTCCGCAGTCATCGGGACATTATCAATCACGGCTGCCAGTACCAGCGGTATCGAGAAGTGGAGATTCACTCGAGTACGTCGGGGGCGTCGACGAGCTACCCAACGGGCACGTCGACGTCACGAGACCTCTTCTCGATACCGCGTCTGGGCACCCTCGTCGTCGGAGTGATAGTTGCTGCGCCGCTGCACGATGAATCCGGCCGCGACGATGATCACCGCCGAGATCGCGGAGAAGATGATCGCCTGCCTCTGGTCGTTGTCGAAGACCATCAGGATCAGCACGGCCAGAATGAACAGCATCACCACACCGGTGAGGTACGGGAACAGCCACATCCGCACCGGCGGCCGGTGACCCTCCGCGCGCAGCACGCGGCCAAGCCGCCACTGGCTCGCCGCGATCGTCAGGTAAACGAACAGGGCGATCGCACCGCTCGTAGCGAGCAACCACGCAAAGATCTTGTCCGGCAACACATAATTGCCGACCACCGCCAAGAATCCGACGACCATCGACATCAACACCGCAACCCACGGCACTCCCTTCGGCGTCAGGCTGCGCACCACCTGCGGGGCGTCGTGCCTGGTTCCCAGGGAGAACATCATGCGCGACGCCGTGTACAGCGCCGAGTTCAAACACGACGCAACGGCCGTCAGGATGACGATGTCCATGATGATCTTCGACCCCGGAATCCCGATGGCCTGCAACACCGACTGATACGAACCGTTCTCGAGTTTGTTGTAGGGCATCAGCGCAACGACGACGAAGATCGACCCGATGTAGAACAGCGAGATCCGCCAGATCACCGAGTTGACCGCCTTGGTGATGCCGCGCTCGGGATTCGGCGATTCCGCGGCGGCGATAGTCACGATCTCGGTGCCCATGAACGAGAACATCGTGATGAGCATGCCCGCGATCACCGCGCCGAATCCGTTGGGCATGAACCCATCCGGCTTCCACAGGTGACTGACACCGCTGACTTCTGAGCTCGGAATCCACCCGAAGATCGCCGCGACGCCAACGAGAATGAACGCCACGATCGCGACGACCTTGATCAACGCGAACCAGAACTCGAACTCACCGTAATTGCCGACACTCGCGAGGTTGGTGATGGTCAGCAGCAGTGTCACGGCAAGCGCCCAGATCCACTGTTGACCACCGACGAGGTCGGTCAGGATCGCGGCTGCGGCCGTCGCCTCGACCGGTATGACGAGCACCCAGAACCACCAGTAGAGCCAGCCGACGGAGAAACCCGCCCACCGGCCGAGCGCGCGGTCGGCGTACACCGAGAACGATCCGGTGTCGGGGTTCGCGGTTGCCATCTCACCGAGCATCCGCATCACCAGCACCACCAGGGTGCCGGCCAACGCGTAGGAGATCAGCACGGCCGGACCGGCCTTCTCGATGGCGTTCGCCGAACCGACGAACAGGCCCGCGCCGATGACGCCGGCGATCGAGATCATGGTGATGTGCCGCGGCTTCAGATTCGACCCCAGCGAGGTGGGCGCTTCCTCGGTGGAGCTGTGTGACTCGGTGGTTGCCATCGTTGTACGACGTCCCTTCAAAAACGGTATTGACCCGATGTGGTGCGGGTGCTGCTTGTGGCGGTACGGCCCGATGTGTGCGGGCATGTCAGTTACCGACGCTTAACCCTACGGAAGGCCCCGCGACTCCACTGGAAAATGCGGCAACGTCGCGAATGTCCGAATCATCGCAGTACGCCCCATGTTTCGAACGCGGCGAGAGCAGCGTCGCCGGTGTTCCACAGCGCGTTGATATCGCCGACGGCGGCGTCGTGAGTCCGACGATCCTGCAGCGCCAACCCGTTGCCGAATGTCAGCACGTTGTATCCGACGTCGGCCGCGCGCAGCATCGGGCCCGTCGCCTTGCCGGCGCCGACGAGCCGGTCGAGTCCCTCCCCGAAGAAGTAGAAGCGGAACGTCGGCCCGAGGTCGACGTGATAGGCACGATTGGTCTCACGGACGATCGAATCACCATGTGCGGCAATGGCATCGACCAGTCTGAAGTAGTCCGACGCATCGTCGGCCGTCGTGCGCGCATCCGCGGTGGCATACGCGAGGTCGACGGTGATGTGCGCGTTGTATCCGCTGAGCGCGGCGCGTTCACCGGAGACGCTGCAGGTGCCCGTCAACTCGAAGTACCGCTGCCAGTGTGTCGGCACCGAGCCTCCGGAGAACTCGGCGTGCGTTGCGTCGAGAAAACGGTTGAGCAGTCGCAGACTGATCACGGGCGCCCAGCGCGGGTTATGGAACGTCGACGGCTGCCGCTGGAGCGGCATCACCGCGTCGCGCTCGACCGCCGCCAATCCGAGGGCGAACAACCCCCTCCGGTCACGGTGCGCGGTCAGAATGTCGGTGATCTGCCACAGCCGACCCACCTGACGTTCCAGGACCGGAAGTGCCGTACCTGGCGACGCGTCGGCAGTGTCCGACAGTTCGACGATCCGCCGCACCTCGTTCGCCGACAGCGGGCTGCCGCACGCCCGTGAAACATCAGCGACCGTCGGCGCCGCGGCTGCCACACCCGCTCCGGTCATCCCACCACCGGCCACCGCCAGCGCGACGAGCATTCTGACCAGCGCAAATCTGGGTGCGACCATCATCTGATGCTAAGCGCGGCGTCGCTCGACGGCAGCGCTTGCGACAAACCTGCAAGCCAAGTGCGGTTCTGTGCTCAGAGCACAACAGTCCGACGAAAGTCTGGTGCGCGGGGCCGTTCTCGGTCACACGGACAGCTATTAGTGTTCTGGCTCACATCCACCTAGTAGAGGACCAATTCAACGTGAGCGCACCGTCGTATTTTCCCTGGGAGCTGGCCCATCGTGCAGCCGCACCATGCGTCCGCGACGACCACACCGAACTCGACTACGCGAGCTTTGCCGCCAGAGTCGACGCCGCAGCCGAGCAGTTCGACGCCCTCGGAGTCCGACGCGGCGACGTCGTCGCGACGTTCCTGCCCAATCGCGTCGAACTTCTCATCGCGATCGCAGCCGCCTGGCGCCTCGGTGCCATCGCAACACCGGTCAATCCGGCCTTCACCGCGAGTGAGGCGGAGTATCAGCTCGACGATTCGGGTGCCCGCCTCGTCCTCGTAGACGACGACGCGCTGCCCGCCACGTCGGACCGCAGCCTCCTCCACGTCGACGACCTCGCCACCGCCGCCTCGTCGTGGACACCCCCGGAGCCTCCGCAGATGTCCGACGACGCGCTGCTCATCTACACGTCGGGATCGACCGGCCGCCCCAAGGGTGTGCGTCTGGCCCACGACAATCTGCATTACATGGCGTCGGCGATGAAAGAGCTGATGTCGCTGACGCCCGCCGACCACGCGCTACTGGTGCTGCCTCTGTTTCACGTCAACGCCATCTGCGTCAGCTTCCTCGCGCCGGTCCTCGCCGGCGGCCAACTCACCATCACCGGGAAGTTCTCGCCGTCGCGCTTCTTCACCGACCTGCACACCCTGTCGCCGACGTACTTCTCGGCCGTCCCGACCATCTACGCGCTGCTCGTCTCCCATCCCGACGTCAGCGCAGAAGCCTTCGAATCGTTGCGCTTTGCGATCTGCGGCGCCGCCCCGATCTCGAAGGAACTGCTCGATCACGTCGAGTCGACGTTCGGCGTTCCGATCCTGCAGGGCTACGGACTCACCGAGGGCACCTGCGCGTCGGCGTGCAATCCCCTTGACGGACAACGGAAGTCCGGAACTGTCGGACCTGCCCTGCCCGGCCAGACCATCCGTATCGTCACCCCCGACGGCGCCGACGCACCGACCGGCGAACCCGGCGAGGTACTCATCTCCGGGCCCAACGTCATGCGCGGCTACCTCAACCGTCCCGACGCCACCGCCAGCACCGTCGTCGACGGCTGGCTACACACCGGCGACGTCGGAACCCTCGACGCCGACGGGTATCTCACCCTGGTCGATCGCATCAAGGACATGATCATCCGCGGTGGAGAGAACCTCTACCCCAAGGAGATCGAGAACGCACTCGCCACCCATCCGTCGGTGCTCGAGTGCGCGGTGGTCGGAGCCCCCGACCCCATCTACGGCGAGGTACCGGTCGCGTTCGTGGTCGCCTACCCGGACCAGCCGGTCCGCGAGGCCGAACTGACCGACCATGTCGCCTCGATCCTCACAAAGGCCAAGCGGCCCAACGAGATCAACGTCGTCGAGCAGCTGCCCCGCAACCCGGTCGGCAAGATCGACAAACCAGGACTACGACGCCAAGTCCGCGAACCCCAACCAACGTAAACCCAGCCAACGTAGAACCCCAGCCAACGTAAACCCAACCCGCACAACACAGTCCGAGCGCCCGACCACGTCGTCGGTCGATGGCGCCTGCCCGAGAACCTTCAGATAAGGAGAACACCATGGGTCTCGTACAACCCGACTTCCCACCGGTCGACCCGGAAACCTTCCTCGACAAGCCATTCTTCGACCGAATGCGCGTGCTCAGCACGCACTGGGCCGAGTACGGATTCGGTACACCCAAGATGCTCCAGGTCATCTACCTGGCGAAGATCCTGGTGCTCTACCTGGGTATCGGTCTGAGCATCGCGACCTTCACCTCCGGTCTCAACGTGCTGCACGTGTCGCAGTGGTGGAACGAGCCGATCATCTACCAGAAGGCCATCCTCTGGACGCTGCTGGTCGAGGTGCTCGGCCTCGGCGGCTCCTGGGGCCCGCTCGCAGGCCACTTCAAGCCGATGACCGGCGGGTTGCTGTTCTGGCTGCGCCCGCAGACGATCCGGCTCCCACCGTGGCCCGGCAAGGTGCCGTTGACCAAGGGCGATTCGCGCACCGTGTTCGACGTCGCGATCTACGCACTACTTCTGATCACAACCGTTGTCGCACTGGTGCTTCCGGGTGTGCAGTCGAGCTGGCTCAACGCTGAGGCACCCACCTCGCACGGCCTGGTCAACCCGGTTCTGATCTACCCCGTGATCGCACTGCTGGTCATCATCGGTCTGCGCGACAAGGTCATCTTCATCGCAGCGCGTGGTGAGCAGTACCTGCCGGCTCTGATCTTCTTCGGCATCCTGCCCTTCGTCGACATGATCCTCGCGCTGAAGCTGCTGATCGTCACGGTGTGGGTCGGCGCAGGCGTTTCCAAACTGGGACACCACTTCTCGATGGTCATCCCGCCGATGATGTCGAATACGCCGTGGCTGACGATCAAGGCCCTCAAGCGCGCGAACTACCGCAACTTCCCCAACGACCTTCGACCGTCGAAGGTCGCAGGCGGTATCGGTCACGTGCTCGGCACCATCGTCGAAATCGCGACGCCGTTGGTCCTGCTGTTCTCGACCAACAAGTGGCTCACACTCGCCGCGGTGGTGTTGATGGTGGGCTTCCACCTGTTCATCTTCTCGACGTTCCCCCTCGCGGTGCCGCTCGAATGGAACCTCCTGTTCGCCTACGCAGCGATCTTCCTCTTCTGGGGCCACCCGGCATGGGACGGCTACGCACTCACAGATACGACGATGCCGTGGGCAATGGTCCTCATCGCCATCGCGCTGTGCTTCTTCCCGGTGCTCGGCAACCTGCGCCCGGATCTGGTGTCGTTCCTCCCGTCGATGCGGCAGTACGCAGGCAACTGGGCGTCGGCCACCTGGGCATTCGCACCCGGCGCCGAGGAGAAGCTGGAACAGCACATCGTCCGGTCGTCGCCCAACACCCGTACGCAGCTGATGGCCACGTACCCGCCCGAGGTCGCCGACGTCGTGATGCATCAGATGCTCGCATGGCGGTCGATGCACAGCCAGGGTCGCGCGCTGTACTCGCTGATGAGCCGCCACCTCGGTGAGGACATCAACACCTACACCCTGCGCGAAGCCGAGTTCGCCTGTAACTCGTTGGTGGCGTTCAACTTCGGCGACGGACACCTGCACGACGCGAAGATGATCGCCGCCCTGCAGCGACGCTGCAACTTCGCCCCGGGCGAGTTCCTCGTCGTGTGGATCGAGTCGCAGCCCATCCACAAGAGCATCCAGGAGTACCAGGTGATCGACGCTGCGCTCGGTGTCATCGAGCGGGGTACGTACCGGGTCAGCGATGCCATCGCCGAGCAGCCATGGCTGCCCAACGGGCCGATCCCCATCAACGTCGAATGGACGCTCGACGTTGACGCGGCCCGCGCGTTGACTGATCCTGAGGTGATGACCGAACCCAAGATGCGCGGTGCAGGCGCGCAGGAACAGGTGTAGCCGGTGACCTCAGCGGTCATAGTCGGCGGCGGGCCCAACGGGCTCGCCGCCGCCCTGCACCTCGCCCGCAACGACGTCGAGGTCACCGTGCTCGAAGCCGCCGACACCGTCGGCGGTGGCGCGCGGTCGGGGGAGCTCACGCTCCCCGGTGTCATCCACGACCACTGCTCGGCGTTTCATCCGCTCGCCGTCGGATCGCCGTTCTGGCGAGACGTCGGACTCGAGCAGTACGGACTCGTGTGGCGGTGGCCCGAGATCGATTGCGCCCACCCGCTGGACTCCGGCGAGGCAGGCCTGCTCTACCAATCCATCGACGAGACCGCCGCGGCGCTCGGAGAGGATGGTCGACGCTGGCGCCTGTTCTTCGGTGATGTGGCAAGCGGATTCGACGACCTGTCCGCCGATCTGCTGCGCCCGATCATCAATATCCCTCGGCATCCCCTGCGGCTGGCCGCATTCGGGCCGCGGGCGCTGCTTCCGGCGTCCGCCGTCGCACGTGTGTTCCGCACACCGCGGGCGCGGGGGCTGTTCGGAGGTATCGCCGCGCACGCGTTCAACCGCTTGGACCGTCCGATGACCGCGTCGCTCGGCATGATGATCGCCGCGAGCGGTCATCGCTACGGATGGCCTGTGGCAGAAGGGGGTTCGGGGGCGATCATCGACGCCGTGGTGTCGGCGCTGCGCTCGTACGGCGTCAAGATCGAGACCGGTGTGCGGGTCAGCGCCCGCACCGATATCCCCGACGCCGAGCTCGTCCTCCTCGACCTCTCACCCGAGCAGGCTCTCGCCATCTACGGCGACGAGATGCCGTCGAGGATCGCGCGTTCGTATCGGCGATACCGCGTCGGATCGTCGGCGTTCAAGGTCGACTACGCGATCGACGGCGACATCCCGTGGACCAACCCGGACTGCGGTCGTGCCGGAACCGTGCACCTCGGCGGCACTTTCGACGAGGTGGCCTCCACCGAAGCCAGTCGCGCCGGCGGTGTCATGGTGCCGAATCCCTTTGTGCTGCTGGGTCAGCAGTACGTCGCCGACCCCACTCGGAGCGCCGGCAACGTCAACCCCGTGTACGCCTACGCCCACGTTCCCAAGGGGTACGAAGGCGACGCCACCGACCTCGTCACGCAGCAGATCGAGCGCTTCGCACCGGGCTTCCGCGACCGGATACTCGCTACGCGCAGCACGGGAACCCGCCAATTGCACGACTACAACGCCAATTTCGCCGCGGGCGACATCATCGGCGGTGCCAACGACGGGCTGCAGATGCTGATGCGACCACGCACAGCACTCGACCCGTACTGGCTCGGCGTCGACGGCGTGTACCTGTGCTCACAGTCGACGCCGCCCGGCGCCGGAGTGCACGGACTGTGCGGTGTCAATGCCGCGACGGCGGCACTGAAAAGGCTGGAGCGCAAGCGGTGAGTGCCTCGTTACCTGGTCTGCCACTGCACGATTCGCAGTTGCCGCCGTCCATCACGCCCGAGATGCGCGCGGCAGTCGCGCAGGTGGGTAAGCGGTTGCGGGAGAACGAGTCCGAGATCGTTCGCTATCTCACCGCGTTGATGGCCCGCGATATCGACCAGCTCGATGTCGATCCCGCACTGGTGGAGATGCTCGAAGCCAGTGTGCACGGCAACGTGTCGACGATCCTGCATGTGCTGAGCAACGACATCCCCGTCGAGCACCTCCAACCGACGACTGCCGCGGTCGAGTACGCGCTGCGCCTCGCCCAGCGCGACGTACCGTCGAACTCATTGGTACGTGCGTACCACATGGGGCAGAACGAGATGCTGCGCATCATCTTCGGCTACGTCGACGAGCTCGATCTCTCCAAGCACGAGAGCCTCGTGGTGATGCGTCGAATCTCCGACGTCGTCTCGCAGTACATCGAGTGGATCACCCTCTACGTGTTCCAGGCCTACGAGGACGAGCGTCGACGCTGGATCGGCGCCGAGGGCAACGTCTTGTCTTCGCGCATCCACGAGATCCTTCGGACGCCCGACGTCGACGCCGACTCCTTCGAGCGCGAGTCCGGCTATTCCCTCGACCAACATCACGTCGCGGTGATCATGTGGTCGGATGACGAGGGCTCGAGAGATCTCGCGGTCCTCGACCGTGCCGCGCGGATGATGGCCACCAAGCTGTTTCCCGAGGGGCCACCGCTGATCACCGCGATTGATCGCACCACCGCCTGGGTCTGGCTGCCGCTGGGGCGTAGCAACCGCATCGTGGAGACGTCCGACGTCGCGCAGCGGGTGACCCTGCCGGCAGGCGTGCGCGTGGCGTTGGGACTCAACGCCTCCGGCATCGCCGGTTTTCGACGCTCCCACGAGCAGGCGCTCGCGGCGTGGGGTCTCGCGACGATGCCCGGCAGTCTGGTCGCCGACGTCGTCGGGTTCGGCGACCGCGGAGTGGCTGTGGTGTCGAGGCTGGCCCGCGACCTCGAATTCACCCGCGCGTGGGTTCACGAGATCCTGGGCGCGCTGTCCGAGGACTCACCGAACGCCGCCGCACTCCGCGAGACGCTGTCGGTCTACTTCGCCACCGGCGAGAGCCACCTACACACCGCCGAGAAGCTCAACCTCCACCGCAACACCGTCAAGTACCGCGTCGACAAAGCCATGCGCGACACCCGCACCACCGACCGCCTCGACCTCGCCCTGGCCCTGACCGTGTGCGAGTTCCTCGGCACCGAGGTGCTGGCCCAGGACTGACGTCGACCGGGCGCTAAATACCGCCGACTGGGCGCTCTATCTCGCCGACTGTGCGCTAAATCCCGTCGACCGTGCGCCAAATCCCGCCGACTGTGCGCTCTATCTGGCCGACTGTGCGCCGACGGTCAGCCGACGAGGTGGTGGTCGCGGCGCTGCTGGGCCCACGGATCGTCGACGCGGCTCGCCGCGACCCCGGCGCGGTCGCCGGACTTGAACGCGACCAGGATGCCAAGGCACACGCCGACCACGCCCGCGACGAGAGCGGCAATGACAACCTGCTCGATCCGCGGGTAATACACGGCAACGGTGATCGACGCCGCGACCACAGTCAGAAGGCAGACGGCAAACCCGACGACCCGGGGGACGGTCGTCGTGGATCCGCGGTGGGGGTCGGGTAGCAGCACGGCAGCGCCGACGATGAGCAACGTCGAGATCGCGACATCGCTGGGGCGGTGCCAGCCCGCCGCCACGAGGCCGAAGTCGATGATCGCCGCCCAGGTTCCGCCCAGCGCGGCAACCCACGGACGTAGTAGTGGGGGAGCGGCCAGAGTCACCGCAACGACCAGCGCCGCGATCGCGGCGGCGTGTCCGCTGGGCGCCGAGTTGTTGGTCTCCGCGATCCAGTCGTGGAAACGCGGGCGGTACGTGCCGTCGCGCAGAGCACGGATGAGAACGATGGTGACCGGCGGAAACAGCAGAAGCGTGGCGGCCGTCGCGATCCGTGATCCGACGCCGCGCTGGCCGCGTTCAGAAGGCAACACCGCACCGAGCACTACGAGCAACACGACGATTGCCGCACCGATGACCCAGGTCAAGGGATTCGAGACGACGCTCATAGACAGCCAGTACGGCACCTGCGTCGCGGCCGGGAGTTCACGCCCGTACTCCAGGAGCCGCTGATCGATGACCTGTCCCGCCGATGTCCGCACCGCGAAGACGAAGATGCCTCCTGCTGCGGCGAAAGCCAGGAGCGCTGCCAGCACAGCACTGACCACATACCCAAGGGGTCGGCGGCCACGTGTCTGGCGCACGGCGGACAGAGAACTCACCGGGTCACCGTATCGGCAGAACCTGGGAGAAATCTGGGATGCGGGCGTGGCGAGTCGCCGCTGTTGATCAATTCGTGTCTGTGGATGACGGAATGGTCGCGGCGAGACAGCCGTAGCCGCTTCGTTTCACACGAGTAGACAAAGTGTCACACACGTCAACGCACTTGTCATTCAGCCGAAACACACGCCGGGTCTCATATAAGGGAACGAAGTCCACTCACATGAAATCACCACGAATCGTCGATTAAATCAGGCGAAACGGAGTGAACCGGACTTTCCCCATCAGAATAGGAGAAACAATGTCGATCGACAGCACGAGCGCCCTTGAGTTCCGCGTCACGCCGGGTGCCTGGGAGAACCTCCCCAAGATGCCCGACGCCGAGTACCCCGGTACCGAGGGCTTCATCGGCGATGTCTACGAGAACCCCGACGGCAGCGAGATGTGCAGCGGGTACTTCGAACTCCGCCACACCGACTCGCCGCTCTACTACGAGTACGAGTACGACGAGATGAAGGTCGTCCTCGAAGGCGAGTTCCTCCTCGAGAACAAAGAAACCGGACAGAAGACCGTCGCAAAAGCCAAGGACGCCATCTTCTTTCCCAAGGGCTCCAAGATCTACTTCAGCACCCCCGACTACGCGCTCGCGTTCTACGCTGGCCAGCGCGATTCGACGCTCCTCTAGAACGATGTCGCAGCTCGCATACTCGAGCGTTCCGGCCTGGGCTCGCACGCTGGGTGAGGCCGCACCGCTGAGCACTGACCTTCCCGACGCCACGGGCAGGGAGTACGTGCTCATCGGTGTGGGCGATCCCCATGCGCAGCCCGCGGCCGGCACGCCGTCGGCCGTCGACATGGTGCGCGCGTGGGCACATGCGCTGTCTCCAGAGGTCCGACGATCCGTGCTCCTCGGTGATCAAGCAGACAGTCTCGCCGGCCAGCTTCGAGAAACACTGCGCGACAGCACTGTTGGTGTCCGCGTCGTGATCACCGGACCTGCCGGCTCGTGTCTGCGCTTGCGCGCCACCGCGATCGACGCTGGACTCGAGGACGACGAGATCAGCGTTGTCCCCGTCGGTTCCGGTCCGGTCGACGTCTTCTGCTCACACTGTCGCACCACGACCCGCACGGTCGCGGCCATCGACGACGTGATCTCGTGCGACGGCTGTGCCCGCGACCTCCTTGTCTACTACCACGTTTCCCGACGCACCGGCGCCTTCCTCGGCTTCATGGTCGACGCCGAGACCGCCGAACCCCCAGGAGTCCCGCGATGACAGCACTTGCGGATGCCGACGCCGCGCCCGCCACGCCGCCAACAGCGCCCCGGTCGACGACGCTGATATTGACGGTGACGTCGATCACCAACAGCGCCAACGGGATACGGACGATCACGCTGGCACACCCGAACGGCTCGGCACTGCCCGGATTCGTCCCCGGCAGTCACCTCGTCGTCGCGGCAGGGACACATTCCAACGCCTACAGCCTCGTCTCCGACGGCGCGAATCCCACCGAGTACACCATCTCGGTGCTCTTCGTCGAAGAGGGCAACGGCGGTTCGCGATGGCTGCACGACGAACTCGTCGAGGGCGATCAACTCGAAGTCCGGCCTCCCCGAAGCGCATTCGCCCCCGCTGCCCGCGCCGCGAAACACCTGCTCGTCGCAGGCGGAATCGGGGTGACGCCCATCGTGTCACACCTCCGCGCGGCAGCGAGGTGGCAGCGAAACGTGCAGGTGCTCTACGCATTCCGCCCCGGCTACGCCGCACACGTCGACGATGTGTCCCAACTGGCCGGATCCCAAGCCGAACTCTTCACGACGCGGGCGGAGTTCTCCACGAGACTCGCCGCGACACTCGAAGAGCAACCGGTCGGGACGCATCTGTACGTCTGCGGTCCCGCCGGCTTCATCGATCACGTCCTCGACGCGGCAACCGCTGCGGGCTGGCCGTCGTCGCGTCTGCACTCCGAGCGGTTCGGCATCGACGCGCTGGATGCGGGAGATCCGTTCCGCGTCAAACTCACTCGCAGCGACCGCACACTCGACGTTCCGTCCGGGATAAGCCTCCTCGAAGCACTCGAGGCGAACGACATAGCTGTCCCCAACCTCTGCCGTCAGGGCGTGTGCGGCGAATGCCGGATCGACCTGTGTGGCGGAGACGAACCCATCCATCGCGACCTGTTCCTCACCGATGACGAGAAGAAGTCGCGCACCGCCATCATGCCCTGCGTCTCACGCGCAGGTGCCGGATGCACCCTGGAGGTATCGCTGTGACCACGGCCCCGGTCCGACGAGAGACGACGACCCCAGATCTTCTCTCCGCCTTCCCATTTCCCTTTGTCGACGACATCTACCGGTACAGCACCAACGTCGAACCCGCCAACCAACAGGTGATCACACCCGCCGGCCAGTGGGGAGATTCGGTCGCCGTCATCGACTCCGAGTATCGCAACGAACTCGCCGAACGCGCCGCGGTCCTCGATGCCGACCCGACCCGACGAGCGGTCCTACCGCACATGCGACCCGCCGCCTGGGACGCGCTCATGACCATGCTGCGCGAACTAGCGCACGCCTACCCCGACACCATGCATCTGACGTCGGTCGGACACGACGAATGGCATTGGCGCAACGACCTTCTCGACGACGAGCGCACCTTCCGCTACGGCGAGGAAGCGAGCCTGGGCGACGACCCGCTGCACTACCTCTCGACTCAGGTTCAAGAAGACATCGCCCTTCTCGACCAGCGCGACGACCAGCTCTTCGTCGATGCGGGCGTCATCACCTTCGCCGCCGACTGGAGTTTCGGGTTCGACGTCGGGATGAGCTTCCTGGAGATCCACGGCCCGGTCCCGCGGGTGCGCAAGATGGGCGTCATCACGCGCGCACACGAGTTCCTCAAGCGCCTGCAACCACACGAACCGTATCGCCGTACCAATTGGACGATGACCATCGGACGTCGCCTCGACGTCTCCACAGAGCGCTACCCCGAGTGGGGCCCGGATCGCGAGATGATCCAACATGTCGACGACGCCGAGTTCGGACGTCTCGTGCACCTGCGCGTCGAGGTGCAACACCTCATTCGACTCCCCGATTCCGGCGCGATCATGTTCGTGATCCGCACCTACCTGTTGCCACTGGAGGCATTGGCAACGGTCGAACCGTGGCGGACTCGCGCCGCAGAGGTCTTCGCCGAGCTCCCCGACGACATGGCCGACTACAAGGGCATCATCAAGTACCGCACACGTGCGTCGGAGTGGCTCCGCACGCACGCGGGTCACCAGCCCTCAGCCGACGACAACATGACTCCCACAACAGAACTCGACGCCACGCAAGACATCGCGACAGAACCTACTCACGGCCTGCCCGAGTGGCCGTCGCGACCACCAGAGGTCGACGCCGCGGGATCGGAGTTCCTCATCGTCGCAGCCGGGGCCGCCGACGAGACCGCGCACACCGCACGCGCCTGGGTGCGCACCGCCGAGAGCATCGGCCCGACACGCCTGCTCGTGCTCGACTCACTGACACACGACGACGACCGAACTTCGCTGATCGACGCCCTGGCCGCAACCCACACGGGCGCAAGGATTCTGGTGACCGGGGGCCAGTACGACGTACTCACCGCACTGGCACTAGCACGCGAGTCGGGTGCGATCGCCGACGAACTCGCGGCGTTCGTCACCGACACGACCGATCTCCCGGTGTACTGCGCACACTGCCGGGACACGTTCCGTGGGGTAGGAAGTCCGGGCGGCGTCGTCGAATGTCCGGGCTGCACAAGACGTCTGGAGATCCATGAACACCACTCGGCGTCCCGTGGCAGCTTCCTTGCTTCGGCCGTCGACGCCAGGGACCTGGAGGCACTCTCATGACGATCACGGCGGCACCCGCCCACCTACATGACGGCTATCAGACCGGAGCGCGCACGATGCGAGTCGTCGAGGTTCGACCTCTCACCGACGCCATCACCCACTTCCGCTTCGCGCCCATTGACGGGACGCTGACCTCGTATCAACCAGGTAGCCACCTGATTGTGCAGGCCGGTGCCACGCGTAACGCGTATTCGCTTGTCGACGACGGAATGTATCCCGACTCGTACGGAATCTCCGTGTTGCGCAAAGACACCGGGCGAGGTTCGCAGTGGTTGCACACCAACCTCGTCGAGGGTGAACTGATCGAAATCGAAGGTCCGCGACCGATGTTCGCGCCTGTCCTCGACCAACATCGTGCTCTGCTCGTTGCTGGCGGTATCGGCATCACGCCGATCCTCTCGCACGCCCGTGCCGCAGCGCGAGAAGGTCTGCCGGTGGAGGTCGTGTACTCCTACCGACCGGGGCAGGGCGCACATCTCGACGACCTGCGAGTGCTCGCTGATCTCTCCGACGTGACTGTCTACGAGGCGACCAGTGTCGACGAGACAATCGAGCTCCTCACCAAACGACTTGCGGCCCAACCGCTGGGGACTCACGCCTACGCCTGCGGACCCGCACCGCTACTGGACTCATATACGCGGCTGGCATCAGCCGCAGGCTGGCCGGCAGCGCGCGTCCATCTCGAGCGATTCACCGCACCCGAGCAAGACCCCGGCGATCCCTTCACGGTGAGCTTGGCCGACGGCACTGCGATCGACGTGCCGCCCGGCGTCTCCCTGCTCGAACGATTACTCGACAACGGTGTCGACGTCGGCAACATGTGCAGACAGGGCGTCTGCGGGGAGTGCCGCATCCCCGTGCGCGCCGGCGAGATAACCCACCGCGATTACGTGCTGTCCGACGACGAGAAGGCGGCGGGCGACGCGATGCTCTGCTGCGTCTCGCGCGGCGCAGGCGACTTGGTCCTAGACGTAGCCCGACCCGCCCCGCCCAGCTGATCGACCCGCCCACCGTTGATCGAGCCGACCACCGCTGATCGAGCTTGTCGAGATCACCCACCCGCTGACCGAGCCCCACCCCGCTGACCGAGCCCCATCCGCTGATCGAGCTTGTCGAGATCACCCACCCGCTGACCGAGCTACACCCCGCTGATCGAGCCGACCACCGCTGATCGAGCTTGTCGAGATCACCCACCCGCCGACCGACCCGACCACCGCTGATCGAGCTTGTCGAGATCACCCACCCGCTGACCGAGCCCCACCCCGCTGACCGAGCCCCATCCGCTGATCGAGCTTGTCGAGATCACCCCAGCCCAACCCGCCCAACCGATTTCGAGGTGACCACATGACACTCACCGCAGACCAGTCCCCAGCCCACGCGCCGACCGGCGCGGCGGCCGACTTTCTCGCGCAACCCGTCGACCACCTGTCGAACATCCCATGGCCGTTCCCCGACGAGCTCGAGGAGTTCAACTACTCCGTCAACGTCGAGCCGGCCCGTGTTCCGCGTAGAACGCGCGGAGGGGAGTGGGGCCGCAACCTCGTCGACCTCGGCGGCGCCGAGTACACGTCGATCATGGCCGAGCGCAGGCGAATACTCGACGCCGATCCGTCTCGCGTGCGTATCCGACCCGGCATGGAGATCGCGTGCTGGGATCTGCTGCTGTACTACCTACGCGACCTCGCGCTCGCCTACCCACAATTCATGCACCTCGCCGAACTAGGGTCCGGCCGATTCCATTGGCGCAACGACCTTCTCGGCACCGACGCAGAGTTCACCCTCGGCGACGCGGCAACACTGCCCAGCGGACCGATGGACTTCCTCGCCCGTGAGGTTCCCGACGACCTGCTCCTGGTAGTCGAACGCGACGGCCGCCTGTACTTCGACGCCGGTGTCGTGACCTTCGCCGCGGCCTGGTCGGTGTCGTTCGACGTCGGCATGGACATGTACGAAATACATTCGCCCGTACCAGGTCTGATCCGTGACGGCATCGTCGCCCGAGCCGAGCAGTTCCTGCGGAGGCTGCCCGCCGACCAGGTCTACCGTCGCGTGAACTGGACCCTCTCGGCGTCGGACTCGCACAAGCTCGACGTCAGCCTCGAGGAGCTTCCCGAGTGGGGCCGCGACATCCCGGCTATGGTACGGGACAAGAACTTTGGCTCGGCGCGCTTGCGCATCGAGCTCGAGCACTTCATTCGACTCCCGATGTCGGGAGCCGTCACGTTCAACATCCGTACGTTCATGGCGTCGCTCGACGAGGTGCGACGTATCCCCGCGTGGTCGGCCCAGCTGGCCACCGTCATCGAGACCCTCGACGAGCGCATCGCCGCGTACAAGGGCTTCCTCGACTACCGCGACGACGTTGTCGCATATCTCCGCCAACCCGCCTAACCCGCTGATCGACCCCACCCTTCGCTGATCGACGCCCGCCGCTGATCGAGCTTGTCGAGATCACCCCACCCACCGCTGATCGAGCCTGTCGAGATCACCCCACCCACCGCTGATCGAGCTTGTCGAGATCACCAACCCGCTGATCAACCCCACCACCGCTGATCGAGCTTGTCGAGATCACCAAACCCGAGGACCTGCCATGGAACAACTTGCCGCCCACGCGGATCTGTCGTGGATGCTCGCCGCATTCGTGTTCGTTCTGCTCATGTTTCCCGGGCTCGCCTTCTATTACGGAGGCATGCTCGGGTCGCGCAATGTGCTGAACATGATGACGATGGTGCTCATCACCCTCGGCATCACCAGCGTGCTCTACGTCGTGTACGGGTACGGCCTCGTCTCGGGGCCGTCGGTCAACGGATGGGGGCTGATCGGCAATCCTGCCGAATACATCGGGCTCCTGAACTTCCAAACCGATGACGGCTCCGGGGGAACCCAAGTCCTTTACTACGCAGCATGGTTCATCCTGTTCGCCGCGATCACCGTGGCGATCGTGGCCAGCGGCGCGGCTGGCCGCATGAAGTTCTCGGCTTGGCTCGTCTTTGTGCCGATCTGGTTGACGCTGGTCTACTTCCCGGTCGCCCACTGGGTATTCAGCGCCGACACCGACGACGCCAAGGGCGGCTTCCTGCTGAACAAGATCGGCATACACGATTTCGCGGGCGGTACTGCGGTGCACATGAATTCAGGTGTCGCAGCGCTTGCGCTGGCACTCGTGCTCGGTGCACGCCGTAAGCGCATGGAGCGCCCACACAACGTGCCGATGGTCCTTCTCGGTGGCGGCATCCTGTGGTTCGGCTGGTTCGGTTTCAACGGCAGCTGTGCCCTGGGGGCGACCTTCTTGACCCAGTTCGTCATCCTCAACACGCTGCTGGCCGGTAGCGCCGGCATGATCGGCTTCGCCATCATCGAGAGGATTCGTGAAGGCCACGTGACATCGTTGGGTGTCATCACCGGCGCGATCGCCGGGCTCGTCGGTATCACCCCGTCGGCCAATGCGGTCAATTCGATTGGTGCACTCTGCGTGGGACTGCTCGCGGCCGGCGTCGTCGCATTCCTGATGAGCATCAAGTCTCGGTTCAAGGTCGACGACAGCCTCGACGCCTTCATCGTCCACGGCATCGGCGGCATCGTCGGAACGTTTTGCATCGTGCTCTTCGCGGCGTCCGCCGCACCCGCAGGTCTGACGGGCATCCTCTTCGGTGGCGACTTCGGTCTCCTCTGGCGCGAACTCGCGGGCATCGTGATCACCTGCACGTTCTCGTTCGTGATGACCTGGCTCATTGCGAAGGCCATCGACAAGACGATCGGCCTGCGCGTCGACGCCGAGACCGAGACGCTTGGCCTCGATGCCACCATCCACGCCGAGACCGCCTACGAGATCCCCGCGGCAGGCGTCGGGCACGCTCAGGGTGGCTTCTCCGGTATTCATCCCGAGCGGGCCGCAGAGAACATCGAGCGCGAACTCCCCACTGCCACAACCACACAACCGGCTGGCGCCACCACAGCGACGTCATCCTGAGCAGTCCTCGACCGTGAGAACGCCCGTGAGTGCGGAACGAGCCGCACACTCACGGGCGTTCTGCGTCCCGGAGTCGGGTCTGCCGACTGTGCGCTCCATCCCGCCGAGCGTGCACCCGCCTCATCCCGATACCACGACCTCACGCGGGCTTAACGCAACCGCAATACCCGAAGCGTCTACTGGGACTAGACAAAGGTTCATACGAGTAGACATACTGGATTCACTCCCACCCGAACTCCCGGAGCAACCATGACTGACACCCAGACCCTCGCCGAGCTCTGCGAGGCCAACAACACCAAGTTCATCCTCGCCATGTTCGTCGACCTTCGTGGCAAGCCATGCGCCAAGCTCGTTCCGGTCGAGGCCGTCGACGAATTGGCCACCGACGGAGTCGGTTTCGCCGGCTACGCCGTGGGCGCGATCGGCCAGGAGCCCAAAGACCCCGACCTGATGGCCATCCCCGACGTCTCGTCGTTCCTCCCGGTGCCCTTCATCAAGGAGGGGCTGGCCATCGTCCACTGTGATCCCTACGTGCTGGGCAAGCCGTGGCCGTTCGCTCCCCGCAACATCCTCAAGTCGCTGATCGCACAGACCGCCGACGCCGGCTTCGAGCCCTGGGTCGGCGCAGAGGTCGAGTACTTCCTGCTCAAGCGCGACGCCAGCGGCTCGCTGATCACCGCAGACGCGGCCGACGACTCCGACCGACCCTGCTACGACGTCCGCGGCCTCACCCGCATGTACGACCACCTCACCACTGTTTCGACGGCCATGAACCAGCTCGGCTGGAGTAACTACGCCAACGACCACGAAGACGGCAACGGCCAGTTCGAGCAGAACTTCGCCTATTCCGACGCGCTGACCACCGCCGACCGCGTGATCACCCTGCGCTACCTGCTCTCCACCTTCGCCGCCGAGCGCGGCATGGTCGCTACCTTCATGCCCAAGCCCTTCGCCGAACGCACCGGTTCCGGTCTACACCTTCACCTTTCGCTCACCTCGGCCGGAAACCCGGTGTTCCCGAACGCAGCCGACGACGATGAGCGTGGCCTCGGCCTCTCAGCGCAGGCATATGGATTCGTCGGTGGCATCCTCGAGCATGCTCCCGCCCTGCAGGCCGTGATGGCACCAACAGTCAACTCCTACAAGCGAACTGGTGCCACCGCGACCCGATCGGGCGCATCGTGGGCACCCCGAGTCCCCACTTACGGCGGCAACGACCGCACCCACTACGTCCGCATCCCCGACGAGCAGCGCGTCGAACTACGCGGCGGCGACGGCTCGGCCAACCCGTACCTGGCCATCGCGGCGGCGCTCGGCGCGGGACTCGACGGCATCAAGCGCAGCCTCGACCCCGGCGCGCTCGGCACCTGCCCTAAGCACATCTCTTCACTGCCGCTAACCCTGCTGCACGCCGTCGAAGCGCTCGAAGCCGACGCGGTCGTCACAGCGACGCTCGACGCCGCGATCCCCGACGAGTGGCCCGCCGACGCACAGACCGTCTCGCAGTACTTCTCGCACCTCAAGCGCGAGGAGTTCTTCGCGTGGCACTCCGCCGTCTCGCCCTGGGAGGTCGACCAGTACCTGACGGCCTTCTAGACCACCCGCTGATCGAGCCGACCACCGCTGATCGAGCTCCCCACCCGCTGATCGAGCCGGCCACCGCTGATCGAGCTTGTCGAGATCACCCACCCGCTGATCGAAACAACACCCGCTGATCGAGCCAACCCACCGCTGATCGAGCTCCCCACCCGCTGATCGAGCTCCCCACCCGCTGATCGAGCTTGTCGAGATCACCCCAACCAACGAAAGGTCCACATCATGTGCGGAATCGTCGGGTTGCACCTGCGCAACCCCGATCTCTATCCCCGCCTCGGGGAACTCCTCTCCGGAATGCTCGGCGAGATGCAAGACCGCGGTGCTGATTCGGCGGGCATCGCCGTCTACGGCAACCCGGAGTGGGCGCCCGCCGGACACGGCTGCGTCTGCCTCCTCGACGCCGACGTCGAACCTGCCGACGCCGCAGCCCTTCTCACCTCGACGCTCGGTACACCCGTTGCCGCGCAGAAGGTCGACGACACGCTGGTCGTATCGGCGGACCTCGACTCGGCAACCGTCCTCGACGCTGCCCGCTCCGCCTTTCCGACGGCGCTCGTCGCAGGCTTCGGCTCCGACCTGACCGTGCTCAAAGGTGTTGGTGCACCACGAGATCTAGCGCAGAAGTGGAACCTTGCATCGGCGTCGGGCTGGCAGGGCGTCGGACATACTCGCATGGCGACGGAATCGGCTGTGACTCCGTCGGGTGCACACCCCTTCGCCGTCGGTCCGGAGCAGTGCCTGGTGCACAACGGTTCGTTCTCCAACCATGCGACGATCCGCCGCGAATTGCGCTCTCAGGGCGTCGAATTCGACAGTGAGAACGACACCGAGGTCGGTGCGCGCTTCGTCGCCCATCAGCTCGCGCAGGGCAAGGACGTCGAAACGGCACTGAAAGAGGTGTGTGCCACCTTCGATGGCTTCTACACACTCCTCGTCTCCAACCGCGACTCCTTCGCGGTTGTCCGTGACGCCATCGCCTGCAAGCCCGCGGTCATCGCCGAGACACCCGACTGGGTCGCGATGGCGAGCGAATATCGCGCTCTTGCACACCTTCCCGGAGTCGACGAGGCTCGCATCTGGGAGCCCGAGCCCGAGGTGGTCTACGCATGGACACGCTGACAGCAACCCCAACCAC
Organism: Gordonia sputi NBRC 100414; assembly: GCF_000248055.1. Classification (GTDB taxonomy): domain Bacteria; phylum Actinomycetota; class Actinomycetes; order Mycobacteriales; family Mycobacteriaceae; genus Gordonia; species Gordonia sputi. The sequence continues at coordinate 22,111 of NZ_BAFC01000054.1, forward strand.
ATCCTCGCCCACGGAGAATCCGATGACCGATCTGTACTTCGACCTCGACACCACACCACTGCGTGAGATCAATTCGGCTCTGCACGGCGACATCTCGGGCGAGGTGATGATCGACAACCCGCACGGCGCACATAGCGTCGCGGCAGGCGTGAACGCCCCGGTCAAGATCACCGTCAACGGACACGTCGGCTACTACGCGGCGGGTATGAATCAGCAGGCCGAGATCATCATCAACGGCAACGCCGGAACCGGTGTCGCCGAGAACATGATGAGCGGAACCGTCGTCGTCAAGGGCAACGCGTCCCAGTCGGCCGGCGCGACCGCCCACGGCGGACTGCTCGTCGTCGAGGGCGACGCCGCGGCCCGCTGCGGCATCTCGATGAAGGGTGTCGACATCGTGGTCGGCGGCAACGTCGGCCACAGCAGCGCATTCATGGCGCAGGCCGGGCGCCTGGTCATCCGCGGCGACGCCGGACACGGCCTCGGCGACTCGATCTACGAAACCCGCTTGTACGTGCGGGGTTCCGTCGCATCCCTCGGCGCCGACTGCGTGGCCAAGCCGATGCGCAGCGAGCACCTCGAAGAACTCGCCGGACTCCTCAAGGCCGCCGGCTTCAAGGACGACGACCTGTCCGCGTACACCCGCTACGGCTCCGCCCGCGAGCTCTACCACTTCCACGTCGACAACTCGTCCGCCTACTGACGCCGGCCACCCGGCGGTCGAGCGCTCAACCCTCGCTGGTCGAGCCACAACCGCTGGTCGAGCTTGTCGAGACCACCCCACCCGCCGGCCGAGCCCTACTCTCGCTGGTCGAGCTTGTCGAGACCACCCACCTCGCCGGCCGAGCCCCGCCCGCCGGTCGAGCCCACCCGCTGGTCGAGCCACACCCGCTGGTCGAGCCCGTCGAGACCACTACCCACAACGGAGAATCCCATGTCCAACCTCAGCAACGCGCAGCGCGGTCTGCGCGAGTCGGCGACCTTCGATCGCTCAACCATCGCCGAGATCCAACGCGCCGCGGAGACAGGCGTTTACGACATCCGCGGGTGGGGCGCCAAGCGCAAACTGCCGCACTTCGACGACCTCCTGTTCCTCGGTGCCTCCATGTCGCGCTACCCCTTGGAGGGCTACCGCGAGCGCTGCGGCACCGACGTCACGCTCGGCACCCGCAACGCGAAGTACCCGCTGCACCTCGACACCCCTGTCACCATCGCGGGCATGAGCTTCGGCGCGTTGTCGGCAGGCGCGAAGGAGGCGCTTGGCCGTGGAGCGTCGGAGGTCGGGACGTCGACCACCACAGGCGACGGCGGCATGACCCCCGAGGAGCGCGGACAGTCCAAGAACCTTGTCTACCAGTACCTTCCGTCGCGCTACGGGATGAACCCCGACGACCTGCGCAAGGCCGACGCGATCGAGGTCGTCCTCGGACAGGGCGCAAAGCCGGGCGGCGGCGGAATGCTGTTGGGCCAGAAGATCACTGAGCGTGTGGCGGGTATGCGCACCCTGCCCGTCGGTATCGATCAGCGAAGCGCCTCGCGGCACCCCGACTGGACAGGTCCGGACGACCTCGCGATCAAGATCAACGAACTGCGCGAGATCACCGACTGGGAGAAGCCGATCTACGTCAAGGTCGGCGCCACCCGCACCTACTACGACGTCAAGCTCGCGGTGCATTCCGGCGCCGACGTCGTCGTGGTCGACGGCATGCAGGGCGGAACGGCCGCCACCCAGGAAGTCTTCATCGAGCACGTCGGCATTCCGACACTCGCCGCGATTCCCCAAGCGGTGCAGGCACTTCAAGAGCTCGGAGTGCACCGGGAGGTCCAGCTCATCGTCTCCGGCGGCATCCGCAACGGCGCCGACGTCGCGAAGGCCATGGCACTCGGAGCCGACGCCGTGGCGATCGGTACCGCCGCACTGATTGCCTTGGGCGACAACGATCCTCGATACCAGGACGAGTACGCGGCACTGGGATCGGCCGCGGGCTTCTACGACGACTTCCAGAACGGCAAGGATCCGGCCGGTATCACCACCCAGGACCCGGAGCTGTCTGCGCGCTTCGACCCGATCGCCGGTGGACGCCGACTCGCCAACTTCCTGCGCGTGACCACGATGGAGGCGCAGACCATCGCCCGCGCCTGCGGCAAGGCACACCTGCATCACCTGGAACCCGAAGACCTGGTGGCGATCTCGATCGAGGCCGCGGCCATGGCGCGCGTTCCGCTCGCGGGTACCAACTGGATCCCCGGGACGGGAGCGGGTCTGTGAGTACCGAAACCGCATCCATCGTCATCATCGGCGGTGGCCTCGAGGGCGTCGCGACGGCGTGGGCGCTGGCGCAGCGCGGCATCACAGATGTCGTTGTGTGCGAGCGCGATACCGTCGGAGGAGGAATGACGGGCAAGTCGTCGGGCATCGTCCGTTGCCACTACGGTGTCAGTTCGCTCGCGGCCATGGCTGCCATCGGCCTCGAGGTGTTCGAAAAGGCCGAGGAGATCTTCGGCACCGACATCGGCTTCCGCCAGACCGGCTACGTCGTCGGAGTCGGGGAGCCCAACGTCGAGAATCTTCGGAAAAGCCTTGCAGCCCAGCGCGAGGTCGGAGTGCAGACCGAGGAGATGGACATCTCCGACGTGGCAAAGCTCTGGCCAGCAGCCGATCTCGAACCGTTCGCCGCGTTCGGCTGGGAAGAACGAGGCGGCTACGGTGACGCGTATCAGACTGCGCAGGCGTTCGCGGCGTCGGCGCGAGCTGCCGGTGTCCGAATCAAACAGGGCACCACGGTTTCCGGTCTGCTGACCGACGGAGAGCGCGTCAGCGGAGTCGAACTCACCGACCACTCGACCATCTCCGCCGACACGGTCGTCGTCGCGACAGGCGTCTGGACCAAGCCCTTCCTCGACAGGTACGGCATCGACGTCCCGATCACGGTGCACCGCGAGCAGATCGTGATGATCCATCCGGGCATGGAACTCGGTGAGGTGCCGGTGTTCTCGGACTTGGTGTCGCTGCAGTACGTGCGCCCGGACGTCCGCGGTGAGATCCTGTTCGGCAACTCAGATCTCGCCGAGCTAGAGGTCGCCAACCCCGACGGTTACCTCAATCGCGCCGACGAGGCATTCCTCGACCTCACCGTCGACAAGGTCGGCACCCGATTCCCGGCCTTCACCGACGCGAGCATCACCAGCAGCTACGCGGGCTGCTACGACGTCACGCCCGACTGGAACCCGGTGATCTCCACCGGTCCGCTCGACGGACTCGTCATCGCCGCCGGATTCAGCGGTCACGGTTTCAAGATCTCGCCGGCCGTCGGGCGTCTCGTCGCCGACCTCGTCGTTGACGGTCGCAGCAACGATCCGCGCATCCCGGAATCCGACTTCCGGCTGTCCCGCTTCGACGACGGTGACCTGCTCAAGACCAGATTCCCGTACGTCGGCGCGGGCGAGATGCGGTAGCGGATGTGTGCTCTGTACGGCGGAACACCGACGTCCGCCGGACCTCGCCGTCTACCCGGAGTGAAGTCCGTCTACCGATATGCTGGCGAGGTGACCGACGACGCTCTGATCCGTAACCAGTCGGGGACCGCGCGCGAACGTCCCGTCGATCAACCCGTCGAAGAACTTGAACTCGAATCGGCGATTGCGCACAACGTCCGACGTCTCCGCAGGCAGGAGGGGCTGTCGGTCGGCGACATGGCCGCCAAGGTCGGCATCTCCAAGGCGATGCTCTCCAAGATCGAGAACGCGCAGACCTCGTGCAGCCTGAGCACTTTGGCGGCGCTTGCGACCGCATTCGACGTCTCGGTGACCTCACTCTTCCGCGGCGCCGACCTCGAACGGTCCGCCGTGTTCGTCAAGGCGGGGGAGGGCTCGCAGATCGTGCGCGAGGGATCGCGCGAGGGCCACGAATACGAGATGCTCGGCTCGCTTCGCGGCGAGCACAAGCGCCTCGAATGCCTCCTGGTGACGCTCACCGAGAAGTCGGTGACGCAGCCGCTGTTCCAGCACCCGGGCACCGAGTTCATCTTCATGCTCGACGGAACAATGGACTACGCGCACTCACGCTCGGTTTACCGACTCAGCCCCGGCGATTCGCTGCAACTCGACGGCGAGGGCGCGCACGGGCCGGTCGAACTGGTCGAGCTCCCGATCCGGTTCCTCTCGGTCATCGCGTTCCCGGACTCGGCCATCTGACCACCCCCGCCGGTCGAGCCACCCACCCGCCGGCGGAGCCTTACTCGCTGGTCGAGCCAACCCCCGCTGGTCGAGCCAACCCCCGCTGGTCGAGCCCTACTCGCTGGTCGAGCTTGTCGAGACCACCGCAGGTGATTTCGACTCGGCTGCTCGCTGCGCTCGCGGCCGGCTCAATCAGCGGAAGAGGGCCCGCTCGCCGGTCGAGCCACCCACCCGCCGGCCGAGCCAACCCCCGCTGGTCGAGCTTGTCGAGACCACCTCAGCTCGAGTAGACCCGGATCCAGTCGAGCGTCATGTACGACGGGTTCGGCGTCGTGAGGTCGGGGTCGCCGGGCCAGTTCCCGCCGACGGCGAGCGTCAGCAGGAGGTACGTCGGCTTGTTGAACACCCACTTCTTGTCGGCGCTCAACTGCGACGCCCGGTAGCTGCCCACCGTCCGCCCGTCGAGCGCGACGGTGATCGCATCCTTCGACTTCGTGACGGAGTACGTGTGGAAGTCGGTCGACAGATCGGCGATCGCACCGGAGTTGCCGAGTTGCCATGTCCCGCCTGACGTCGTCGGACCGTGCAGGTGATTCGTGTATGCCGTTGTCACAGAGGGAGTTTCGATGACGTCGATCTCACCGCTCTCGGGCCAACCCGCCGAGTAGATGTCGGTGCCCATCAGCCAGAACGCCGGCAGTAGACCCTTGCCCGCGGGAAGTTTGATCCTGGCCGACGCCGTCCCGTAGGTGAATGCCACCTTGCCCAGGGTGTTGAGGCGCGCCGACGTGATCGACGTCCCGTTGGAGCGTGCCGCGATCACCAAACGACCGTTGCCGTCGAGGTAGGAGTTCTGCCGCGAGTTGGTATAGGTCTGCCACTCGTTGTTGCCCCAGCCACCGCCGCCGGTTTCGAAGTTCCAGTTCGACGTCGACGGTGAGCTGCCTGCCGCGCCGTTGAACTCGTCTGACCACACCAAAGTGGCCGCACGAGCCGGCGCGACATGCGAGAACCCAAGGGCCGTCAACGATGCGACAAGTGTGAGTGCGATCGGACCGGTCAGGCGGCGCAGCCTTGATGTGACGCGGCGTCGTATCGAGTGGGGGAGGGTCGGCCGGGGTGGGCGTCGATTCATCGGGACGTTCTCCTCGTCGGTGCTATCCCCCGGTGATGACAATTCGGACACTATCGAACGATCGCCTCGTCTGCCAGCCGAACAGCGAATCCGTGTAGCAATCTGTGATGCCGCGCCTATCAACGGCATTCAGCGTCCCAGCCACCTCCCAGCCTCCAAGTGACTCAGCGATCTCCCAGCCGACGTCGAGTGCCTCGCAAGTCTCGGTTGGCATTGTCGGTGATGTCAGAGAGAGCGCTCACCGACGAGCGGTCCGCCGAAGTGAAAGAGGTAGTCATGCCCATCCCGAACAACAACCAGCAGCAGCGCCAGAACCCCGCTCCGGCACAGCGTCGTCGCCGGGTGCGTCGCTTCGACTCGCGCACCCGTCGCTGGAACTGGGTGTGGGTCAACTGATCGGCGCTGTTCCATCCCTTCGCGAGACCCCGCCTGGCCAAGGCGGGGTCTCGTCGCGTGAAAACCAGTTGCACCGCGTCGTCGACCAGTGCCAAGCTGACACGCTTGCCGCAGAAGGAGGACACCACGCCCGCAACAACATCTACGCTCGACGCGCTCGCGAGGGAGCACCCCCATGTACGACGCGCCGTCACCGTGATCGCGCAGTTGTTCAACGATGCGCTCCCCGCAGACCCTGTGTCCATCGACACCTTCCTGACAACACATCTCTGTGCTGACCGGAACGAACTCTTCGTGCAGGTCATGTCCATCAACCCGGCCAGTAGAATCGCCGCAGGCCTCGTTCTCGGCGACCTGATCGAAAATGATTCTCCCGCAACCGGTCCGGACGAAGACGACGCACCTCCGCGGTGGGCAGAACGCAGTGTCGGCGACGACGAGTTCTCGGTCCCCGCCGACATCTCGCTGGCCTTCACCCCCGATAATCCGTTCGGCAGTGGACCGTTGGTGATTTCGTCGTTGCTCAGCGATGCCAACTCGAGAGCCACCATCTCGCTGTACGCACCGAATGAGCTCCGCGGCATGGTGTCTCGTGCCGTCGTTGAGCTTCGTCGTCGTATCGATTCACGTAACCCGCTGCGCGGCAGAGTGTTATCGGTATCGGTGGTCTACAACGAGATCTCGCTGTCGGCTGCCCCCGCGCCGTCGACAACCCGCGCCGATATCGCGATCCCCGACAGCGTATGGCGCGAGGTGGATCTGAGCATCTCCGCTGTCACGTCTCGTCACGAGATCCTCACCGCGGCGGGAATGTCGACGAGTCGTGGTCTGCTGCTCGCCGGGCGTCCCGGTGTCGGTAAGACGGCGATCGCTCGGACGATCGCCGCAGAACTGCTCGGCGACTTCACCGTCGTCATCGTCGAATCCGCCGCAGTCATGGCGAAGCTCGGGTCCGTCTACGCCATGGCCGATGTCCTCGGACCGCTCGTCGTGATCCTCGACGACGTCGACCTCTACGTCCGCCGCCGCGGTGACGGCGACGACTCCGCGCTCGGTGCGCTGCTGTCGGCACTCGACGGCGCGACGGCCCACGACCGCGTCCTGACGATCGCGACGACGAACGATCCGCGCGCCCTCGACGGCGCCGCCACGCGCGCAGCACGTTTCGACTCGGTGATCGAGCTCAATCCTCCCGATGATGCTGCAGCAGAGGCGATTCTGTCGGGAGTGCTCGCGAGAATCGGTGCCCTCGACGTCGATGTCGCACGGGTTGTGGCAGCACTGCCGCGCGATCGCAGCGGCGCTGACGTGAGCGAATTGGTCCGTCGCGCAATCCTCGTCGACGGAGCCGAACTGACCACCGCGACGCTGTTGTCGGTGATCGGTTTGCGCGCGCACGAGGCCGCACTGCCGACGGGCACCTACCTGTAGCGCAGCGACACTCGCCTACCGCTGACCGTCGACGGTCAGCCGGCTTCGGCGGGGTGCACTCTCGACCGTCGGCAACTGCGTCGACACGCCGCGCAGCGCCAGCACGATGGTCCCCGTGACCGATACGTGTGCGGGCAACTCAGCGTTGAGGGTGCGGCGATGCCCCGACGTGTCGACGACCGTGATGTCGACGAGATGTGCGCCGGCGAGTTCGTTTCCGGGGAAGGCGACGTCGTCGATGGCGGTGGTGAGGGGCAATGAGGCGTCGACGTGGAGCACGGCGCGTTCTGCGGTGAGCTGCGCACTGCTGATTCGAGTGACCAGCGCGGGGAACCACACCGCCTCGGGGCACAGCGCCTGACTGACGGGCTCACCCGACTCATCGAGGAAGAACGCGACCTTGCGCCGCAACGACTCCTCCCGGAGCGAGATGTCGTTCACGAGGATGTCGCACCCCGAGCATCGAATAGGCAAGCGCCACTTTGTCGAATCGAACGATCTGGCCACGGTGACCCCTTTCAGAGAGGGCAGTATGTCGAACAGTGTCACCACTTCGGTCTACGCCCGACGCCCCGCCGACGACAGCATCCGGGGCGCTAAGACTTCATCAACGGCGCTAAGAGTTCGTCAACGTGATGTACGCCGCTGTCCGTCGTTCGTCTGGACCCTTGCTGAATGACGTTGGGCGGGGGTATCGGCGAGTATTCTGACCTGCATGGCACGTGCCCCGCTCAAACGTCGAACCTCGTCACGGGCACGGATCCTCGAGTCGGTGGGCACCATCCTCGAGTCGGGTGTGCGCTACGCGGACGTCCCGGTCGAACGCATTCTGACGACTGCCAACGTGTCCCGATCGACCTTCTACCAATGGTTCGACGACAAGGGCGATCTGATCGAGAACGCGGCCGAACCGTTCTTCACCGCGTTCTGGGAGGTGTCGGACCAGTGGTGGATGCGAACTGAGCCGATGGGCCCTGACGACCTCGCCGACACCATCACCCGCATGTTCCAACTGGGGCGCGAGCACGGCCCCGTCTGGCGCGCCTTCCTCGAGACGGTCGACCGCGACGCCCGACTACGTACCGAGTTCGGCGGCTTCCTCGACCTGTACACGACGAAGATGGCAGACCGCCTTCGCCGTGACCAGATGGACGGCCTCGCCCCTGCGGACCTAGATCCGGATCAGACGGCGCGATTCATCACCGTCACCACGCGGGGCAGCCTCCTGGACCTGGTGAACGCCCCGGAGAAATGCGACGCCGCGTTCGCCGCGTCGCTTGCCCGCGCGTACTGGTTGGCGATGTACGGACCGGATTCTTTGGCTTGTGGTGAGGTCTCGCAGACGCAGGGCAGTTCGACGTAGCGCGATTCAGAAGTAGCCGTTCGCGGGCAGCGTGGTGCCGTTGACTGCGAGATCTCCCAGCGCAATCGCCTTGTACGACGTCGGGTTGTGCAGTGTGATCGTCCTGATGTTGCGCCAGTGTCGGTCCAGATTGCATGCGCGACTGGCCGACGATGCTCCGCCGACGTCGAACAGTGCTGTGGCAGTGGGTAATGCGACGGAGTCGACGTGCACCTTCACGCGTGCGGCGGCGACGGAGGCTCGCTCGAACAGCGTGGCGTCGATCACGCCCTGACGCGCGCACTCGAATGCGGCCTCGACGTCGCGAGCTGCGGCGAGAACAGCGGCGCGTGCCACGTGTGCAGCGGCGTCGATCTCGCCGATCGTCTTGAGCAGCACAGGGTCGTGACGAGGCTCGTCGGCGGGCGCGTGGTCGAATGTCCGTGTGCGACCACGCACCAGCTCAATCGCATCGTCGTTCACCGACAACAGGATTCCGGTGATGAGCGCCTGTAGGAAGAGTTGCAGCAGAGGAGCGTCGTTGGCGATGCGCGGCGCACCCGGTGCAGCGAGGTCGACGATTCCGAGGATGTCGTCGGCGGTGACCACGACATCGGTGAACTGCGTCGAACCGGTTCCGGTGCGGTGCTGTCCGATTCCGTCCCAGTCGTCGATCACCGAGACGCCCGCTCGGTCGACGGGGACGATGAGGCGTGCAAGTCGCTCTCCGCCCTGCGCGTCGTCGACCGTGGCCTGCACGGCGATGAAGTCGGCAAAAGCTGTTCCAGTGGAATAGAATTTCTCGCCGGAGAGCACCCAGCCGGTGTCGGTGGGGCGGATGGTCGTGGCGAATCTGCGAGCCCCAGCCGAACCGGCCCGCTCGCTTGTGGCATTGCCGAAGACGGCACCGTCGGCGATCAGGGCACTCCACCGATCACGGACAGGCCCGTCGGGCAGACGCTTGATCTGTTCGACGAACCAGTAGTGCGCCCGCAGGATGTGAGCCGCGATCGGGTCGGCCCGCGCAAGGTCGACGATGAACTCGACGAGTTCGACGACATCGGCTCCGCCGCCGCCGTGTTCCGCGTCGAGAGTGAGGGCGGTGAGGCCCGCGTCGCGCAGCAGCTCGATCTGTGCGCGCGGATCCTCGCCGGCGCGTTCGCGCTCGGCCGATCCCGCTGCGATCTCCGCGAGCACTGCCGCACGGTCGGCGACGACCCTCGTTGCTGCCGTCATGCCGACACCTCTTCACGGTGTGTGATGAATGCGCCGCGGTAGCCCGCCGCGGGGTGCGTATCCGGCAGTCGGTCGCGACCGGTCAACTTCGCACGCACGGTGCCCGCTGCGTAATCACGTTGTGCCAGCCCGCGATCCCGCAGAACCGGCAGGACGTGCTCCGCGAATTCGATGTAGCTCCCCGGGATGGTCGCGTTGATGACATTCACACCGCCGACGCCCGCATCCCGCCACAACTCGAGGCGATCGGCGATCTGTTCGGGAGTTCCCACGACTCTGCCTGAGCGGCTGCGCAATTCGGCAAGGTCGCGGACCGTCGGCTCGCGATCGGGTACCGCCTCGCGCAACCACAGCAGGGTGCTCTGCGTGCCCTGGGTCTCGATGTCTCCGATGGGCGTATCCAGATCGTAGTGGCCGAGATCGATGCCGAGTCCGCCTGCCGAGTGCGCGATGATCGTGCTGGGGTCGATGAGGTCGTCGAGCTCGCGAGCCTTGCGCGTGGCTTCCTCTTCGGTGGAGCCGATCACGAATGAAAGTCCTTGGAAGAACGTGAGATCCTGCGGATCACGCCCGGCTTCGGCAACCAGCCGTCGAGTGTCGTCGATAAGCCCCTTCGCCGCAGCGGGATTCGGCGAGACGATGAACTGTGCCTCGGCATTGCGGGCGGCGAAACGTCGGCCAGCGGGTGACGAACCCGCCTGAAAGAGAACAGGTGTGCGCTGCGGAGACGGCGCGACGAGATGCGGTCCCTCGACTCGGTACCGCTCGCCGACGTGATGGATCTTGTGCACCTTGTCGAAGTCGGCGTGCACACCGGACTCCTTGTCCTGGATGAGCGCGTCGTCGTCCCACGAGCCCTCCCACAGCTTGTAGACGACGTCGACGTACTCCTGCGCCCAGGCGTAGCGGTCGTCGTGGCGCGTGATGCCGTCGTAGCCGAAGTTGCGCCACGCGTTGCTCGACAGGCTGGTGACGATGTTCCACGCGACCCGCCCGCGCGAGGCGTGATCGAGTGTCGAGATCTTGCGCGCGAAGTCGAACGGATGCTCCTGCAGGATCGAACTGGTCACGGCGATACCGAGATTCTCGGTGTGCGAAGCCAATGCAGAGGCGAGGACCAGTGGATCGTTGCTCGGAATCTGCAGTCCCGAGTCGACAAACTTCTTCCAGTCGCCCTGGTAGTCGTCGTAGAGGCCGACGACGTCGGCGGAGAAGATGAAGTCGAACTTGGCCTGCTCCAACGTCTTCGCGAGTGAGATCCAATGATCGAGGTCATTGAAGTTCGTCTGCTGCGCCTCCGGTGCGCGCCAGGCTCCGTGCAGGATGTGCGACGTCGTATTCATCACGAACGCGGCGAATCTGAGGGGTACGGGTTGGGCCATGCGCGTGACGTTACGACTGAGCCCGACGTGATGACTACTTGGAATCAGGGTGATGACAAGAAGTGACCAGCGGTGTCGTGTTTCCTACGGTTGGCCGGTCCCTGACTGAGGAGTGAACTGGTGTTGCGTCTTTCCCGCCGATGGCGGACCCGCATCCTGCCGGCCGTCGGCTTGGCCGTCTGTGTGATGCTTGCCGCCTGCGGTCGGCCGGAGACCGGCGACGGATCATCGAAAGGCGTTGCGGCGTCGCCCGGTGAGCTGGTGTCGGGTGGAGTCATCGAGTACGGGCATGAGCAAGAGCCGCCATGCGTCCACGGCGGTTGGGTCCAGAACGCGTACCTTGCACGGCAGTACCTCGACAACCTGGTCTCACTTGATGACAGCGGCAAGCCGGTCCCGTGGCTCGCCACGAGTTGGGATATCTCGCCCGACAGACGCAGCTACACGTTCCACCTCAAGCCCGGTGTGAAGTTCACCGACGGAACAGAACTCGACGCCGCCGCCGTCAAGACCAACATCAACGGGTATCTCGATCCTGACAGTCCAAATGGCACGGTCGTCTCGTATATCGGGCAGTACTTCGAATCCGACGAAGTGGTCGACAAGTTGACCTACCGTCTCCATCTCAAGGCGCCGTACACGCCGCTGCTGACCGTTCTCTCGCAGGGCTACTTCGGAATTCAGTCGCCGACAGCGCTGGCGCGAGGACCCAAGATCAACTGTGCGCAGCCGGTCGGCTCGGGTCCGTTCAAGATCGCGCAGTGGGATCGCAACCGCAGTATCACCTTCGTCCGCAATGATCAGTACAACTCAGCGCCCGCAAACGCAAAGCATCAGGGTCCCGCGTACGTCGACAAGGTGATCTGGAAGTTCTTGAAAGATCCCGTCCTGCGGTACGGTTCGCTGACCAGCGGATCGTCGGACGTCATCTACAACGTCCCCGCGCTGAACTGGGCCGAGGCGACCCGCAAGTTCCAGACGGAGCAGTACATCACTCCGGGCAGACCCAACGCGATCACGCTCAACGTCGCACACGCGCCGTTCGACGATGTGCGCGTCCGCCAAGCGCTCGCGTACTCCGCGGACCGTAAGAAGTCCGTCGAGACCGCCTATCTCGGCGTGGTGCCCTACAACGCCAACGGGGCATTGAGTCAGAGCACCCCCGACTACGACCCGAAAGCCGGTGACTATGAACATGATCCGGCGAAGGCTAATGCTCTCCTCGACTCGGCGGGTTGGACGCAACGCGATGGCGACGGCATTCGTGAGAAGGACGGAAAGCGGCTGACCGCACGCGTTGTCTATCCGGCCGATTCGATCATCGGGGCCGAAGGCGCAGGTATTCTGCAGGACGTCGCTGCACAGGCACGCGAGGTCGGCTTCGACCTTCAGCTTGTACCCGCCACACAGAGTGCGTACTTCGGCGGCAACTACGCCAAGGCCGATACCTATGACGCGTACGTGGGCTACTGGACCAGTCCGACGCCGGGCCTGCTCTACATCAACTGGCGACAACGGCTGTCCGACAACCCGAATCCGTACAACACGGCGTTCTACAACGATCCGCATCTGCAGGGACTCATCGAGCAGGCAAACTCGTCGGCCGATCCCGCGCAGGCAGCGTCGTTGTACTCCGACGCGCAGCGACTCATCGGCGACAACGCTCTGTCGATCGGATTGTACACGCAGACGACGTCATTGGCGTCGAACCCCAAACTCCACGACGTGTGGATCGAGAAGTCTCAAGGCGAACCGGTGTTCGCGGATGCGAGGTTTGTCCGATGACCGTGCTCGACGACCGCGAATCCGCCGGCGACGCGGCGCCCGCGGAGAAAGTTCCGACGCCATCCTGGCGACGTCCCCCACGTGCCGTGGTGCGCTGGGGAGCAAAGCTCGGCTCAGCGGTGTTCGTCCTCTGGGCGGCTGCGTCGATCACGTTCCTACTACAGGTGATCGCGCCCGGCGATCGAGCCACGCTGCTACTGAATCTGTCGTCGGGGCTCAGTCGGGAGCGCACGCCCGACGAGACCGCGCCGGTGAACGCGCAGTATGGCTTCACCGATCCGGTGTGGCAGCAGTACCTCCACTACCTCGGCGGGCTGCTGCGTGGCGATCTCGGCACGTCGTACCAGCTAGGACAACCGGTCAACGAAATCATTGCCGCGCAAGTAGGTCCGACGCTCGTGCTGACGTTCAGCGCGTTGATCGTGGCCTGGATTCTGGTGCTCTTCCTCACCACGCTCACTGCGGGACGTCGAGGCCCGTGGGGCGCGATCGGCTCGTTCGTCGAGACCGTGAGCGCTGGACTTCCGCAGTACTGGATCGGATCGATCCTGCTGGTGGTCTTCGCGATCAACCTCGGATGGTTCCCGGTCGAGAGTGGTACCGGGGTTCGTGGCCTGGTGCTCCCGGTGTTGACACTGGCGATTCCGCTTGCCGGGTTCCTCGGGCAGATCGCACGTGACGAGTTCGCACGAGCGCTCGACCAGCCTTTCGTCCTCACCGCGCGCAGTCGCGGTCTCGGTGAGCTTTCCGTGCGGAGCCGACACGTGCTGCGTCACTCGGTCCTGCCGGCCATCACCGTGTCGGGGTGGGCGATGGGCGCGCTGCTTTCGGGTGCGGTGATCGCCGAGACGGTGTTCGCACGAGCAGGCATCGGCCAGACCCTGGTGAGTGCTGCGACATCGCGCGATGTCCCGCTCGTGAGCGGCATCGTCATCTTTGTCGCACTGATCTACACCATCGCCAACCTGGCAGTGGATGCGCTCTACACCGTCATCGACCCCCGGATCGAGGTCCCGTGACCGTTATCGAGAATCCCACAGCCCCAACCGAATCCGAAGGATCGTCGTCGGGTTCTGCCTTCAGCGCGCTGCTGTCGACGTTGAAGACCCGCAATCCCGTTCCGACAGCCGACAAGCGCCGTCGACCTCCGTGGAGTGTTGTCGCGGGAGCCATTGTTGTCGTGTTGCTTGTTCTCGCGGCAGCAGTTCCATCGCTGCTTGCGCCGTACGATCCGTTCGCCATCAACCTCGACGCCACGCTGTCGCCGCCGAGCTGGTCGCACCTATTTGGCACTGATCTCAACGGGCGAGACCTGTTCAGCCGCGTCATCTACGGCACACGCGAGTCGCTCGGTATCGGCCTTGGTGCGGTCGCCGTCGCAACGGTGCTCGCCGTGTTCCTGGGTATCGCCGCGGGGCTCTTGGGGCGGATCGCAGGAGCACTCGCGAACAGGTGGATCGAGATCATGTTCGCCTTCCCCACAGTGCTTCTCGGCCTACTTCTGGTGTCGGTGTTCGGCCCCGGAGCGTCGACTCTGATCTTTGCCATCGGAATCGGCATCGCGCCAGGGTACGCACGCATCGTGCGCGGCCAGGTACTCGCCGTCCGCAATGCGCCCTACATCGAGGCCGCTACCGCCATCGGTCACTCACGTGGCCGAATCCTGCTGCAGCACATCGCTCCCAACTCGCTGAGACCGATGATCGTCACGGCCACATTGGGTATCGGCCAGGCGATCATCTGGGCGTCGGGGCTGGCATACCTCGGGCTCGGCGTCGCACCACCAGCACCGGAATGGGGCGCGCTGCTCGACTCCGGCCGCACGTACATCACTGTCGCCTGGTGGCTGGAGATCTTCCCTGGTCTCGTGATCGTCGTTGCTGCATTGGCATTCACGACGCTGGGCCGCTACCTCGGCCAGCGTTTGGAAGGAGACAGGCGATGAGCCTGGTGGACATCAAAGATCTGCACATTGCTTTTGGCAGCCGCGAGATCGTCAAGGGAGTCTCGCTGCAACTGGACGCGGGTGAATGTCTGGCGATCGTTGGGGAGTCGGGGTCGGGTAAGTCGGTGACCGCACGAACTTTGATCGGACTGACCGGCGACGGAGCTGAGATCACAGCCGAGCGCATTGAGTTCGACGGCCAATCGCTACGTGGACTGTCTGATCGAGGGTGGCGCAAGATTCGCGGCCGCGAGATCGGCTTCGTCCTGCAGGACGCGTTGGTGTCACTCGATCAACTGCGCACCGTCGGCAGTGAGATAGGGGAGGCCATCTCAGTACATGACCGTGGGCGCGCATTCGGCGCAGGACTGTCGAGGACAGCGAGGGCACAGCGAGCCGAACGAGTGGTCAAACTGCTCGATCTGGTCGGTGTGCCCGAGCCGAAGGTCCGTGCGGGACAACGTCCACACGAGTTGTCCGGTGGACTTCGGCAACGTGCGCTGATCGCATCGGCGCTTGCGCGGGACCCGAAGCTGGTGATCGCCGACGAGCCGACGACCGCGCTCGATGCGACTGTGCAGGCACAGATCCTCGAGGTGTTGCGACAGGCGAAACAGCGCGGCAGCGGCATCATCTTGATCTCTCACGATCTGGCCGTCGTCGCGAGTCTGGCCGACCGGATCGCCGTGATGCGGTCCGGTGAGCTCGTCGAATACGGTGATGCGCAACAGATTCTGAGCGACCCGCAGCACGAGTACACGCAGGGACTGCTGGCGGCGATTCCTTCTCGAGCGTCGAAGGGAACCCTCCTCACCACCGGTGCGACACTACCTTCTGCGACTCCCATCTCCGACGACCAGCCGCCTGCTCTACGCGTACGCGACCTCCGAAAGACGTTCGGCGGTAGGGATAATCACCGTCATGCCGCAGTGCAGGGAGTGAGCTTCGACCTTCGGCCAGGACAGACGCTGGGAATCGTCGGCGAGTCCGGATCGGGTAAGACGACGACGGCGCGCATCGTGCTGGGACTGACCGAACCCGATTCGGGAACCGTCGAACTGAATGGCCGACCGTGGAGTTCGTTGTCGGATGCACAGCGAAGGTCGACGCGCCAACAGATTTCGGTGATCTATCAGGATCCGCTGAGCTCCTTCGATCCGCGGTGGACCGTCGAGCGGATCATCGCAGATGCTCTCCGCGTCAGAGGTTTACGCGGTAGTGCACTCGACGCCAAGGTGTCGGAGCTGCTCGACCACGTCGGACTCTCCGACGCCTTTCGTACGCGACATCCGTTGCGACTCTCCGGAGGTCAACGACAGCGTGTGGCGATCGCACGGGCGCTCGCCCCCGAACCGTCGGTGATCGTGTGCGACGAACCCGTCTCGGCACTTGACGTCTCGATCCAGGCGCGCATTCTCGATCTGCTCGCCACACTGCAGGCCGAGACGGGAGTTGCGCTGCTGTTCATCTCGCACGACCTCGGCGTGATCCACCACATCAGCGACGACATCATCGTGATGCGATCCGGCGAGGTCGTCGAATCCGGCACTGCCGACGAGGTGTTCGAGAACCCGCAGCACCCGTACACCAGGGAGTTGCTCGCCGCGGTGCCGACGATCGGCGGGGAAAGGGTGGCCTAGTCTGTCATCCACCTCGTGCAGCGAGGTAGGCCGCCCGAAGGTCTGCCGGCACCCGCCCGCGATCGGAGACGGAAATGCCCCGTGCCAGAGCCCATTTCCGGATCTGCGCAGCGCTCGGTGTCGACAAAGCTGTCACCGCGGACTCCTGCGACGCGGTGAGCGACCGTTCGTGCAGGCATGCACCGAACCAGCGGTAGAGCCATTCCTGTGCCAACGCACGAGTCTCGCAGAACACGATTGGAACCGACGGAAAACGCGCCTGCGCCTCGGCGACACGGTGGCAGTAGACCTTCGACGTGCGCGGCCACGTCTCGCGAGCCTGCAACACGATCCCGTCGCGGCCGAGAGGCAACCGCACCAGGTAGGGCAGTGACGTGCCCTCTTCGGGGTTGCGTGCGATGAGCAGGTCGTCGGCCATAGGAACTCAGATTGCCGGACTGATTCGACGATGCACAACCCCGACGACGCGGAGCTCTGCGACTACGAGCCCTCAGTGAGTTGGAAACTCTCAGCAAGTAGTCAGCGGTCTCCTAGGTAGTGCTGCGCCGAGAAGTCGCGTACCTGACTGCGGATTCATTTCTAGGCGCAACTCGCGAGAGTTGATGTCGGCAGGTCCCACACCAGTCGGTCCAACCAGCACAAT
>NZ_BAFC01000053.1 GCF_000248055.1 Gordonia sputi NBRC 100414
CTCGGTGAAGCCGGCGTCACGCACCGCAACGGCTTGCTGCTGAGCGTCGGCGGCGAGCAGTTCCTTCCACCGATCTCGATCGGCGAGGCACACCGACAGTGGACACCCGGCGTCACGCCATGCACGAGCCGACGGCTCGTCGAGAAGCTTGACGGCGAGCATCGCCCCGTGGCCGACCTGCGCTGCGAGCTTGCCGACGGTCATCTCGAGGTCGGGATTCACCCAGAGGCATACGCCCCCGCCCGCAGGCGTCGACGGCAACGACCCGTCGACGTCGGTGCCGCCGATCTGCAGGCGAGAAATACGACGGTCGACGTCGCCGACACGTCCGGGAACGAACGCCCGCGCCTGCGCGTCGCCCTCAGTGGCCGTGACACCCCACACCTCTTGTGCCGCAAGCCAATGCGTCCCTCGTGCACGGCGCGCAATCTTGCGGATGCGCGCATCGCACCACGCCGTCATCGGCTCCGACCACGGGCCGTCCGCGCCGGATCGGTCGTCGAGACAGAGCAAGGCAACCGACCGCGCTGCCGCGGTGAGCAACTCGGTGCGGTCGGGTGGGTCGGACTTCTCGATCCGCAACACCATCTGCATCGCGAGCACGTCGGCGGGGTCGTCGGGATCATCGGCGCCGCCGACATAGTCGACGAGACGTCGATAGGCGTCGTCGAAGGGATCGACGCCGGACTCCGCAGACGTCATGGCAACGGGACGCGCCGCAACGTTCCATCCGCGGCGTCGGCGGCCTCGATCTCATCGCGGGTCACGCCGAGGATGAACAGCACCGCGTCGAGGAACGGGTGGTTGAGCGCGGCGTCGGCGACCTCACGAAGCGCGGGTTTGGCGTTGAAGGCGATCCCGAGGCCCGCGACCGAGAGCATGTCGATGTCGTTGGCTCCGTCGCCGACGGCGATCGTCTGTTCCATCGGCACTCCGACCTGGTCGGCGAACGCCCGCAGCGCCCGCGCTTTACCGGGCCGGTCGATGATTTCTCCGATGACCCGACCTGTCAGGCGGCCGTCGACGACTTCGAGGGTGTTGGCACGGACGAAGTCGAGTTCGAGGTCGTGCGCGAGACCGTCGATCACCTGTCGGAACCCACCGGACACCACACCACAGCGGTATCCGAGGCGGTGCAGCGTGCGGATCGTGGTGCGCGCGCCAGGAGTCAGTTGCAGCGATCCGGCAACCTCGTCGAGGACCCGCGCATCGAGACCCTCGAGCGCCGCGACGCGTTCACGGAGCGATTCGGCGAAGTCGAGTTCGCCACGCATCGCGGCTTCCGTCACCGCGGCGACCTCGGCCTCGCGACCCGCGTGTGCGGCGAGCATCTCGATGACCTCGCCCTGGATGAGCGTCGAGTCGACGTCGAAGACCACAAGCCGCTTGGCGCGGCGTGCGAGTCCGCCCCGCTCGATCGCGATGTCGACCCCGTGCTTGGCCGCCACGCCTGCCAGACCCTTGCGGAGGTCGGCGTCGGCTGCGACGCTGTTGCGTCCACCGACGCTGACCATCAATTCGAGTCCGGTCACCGGGTAGTCGGCGACGCCCCGGATCGAGTCGATGTTCCCGCCCTGGCCTGCCAGCTCGGCTGCGACCGCGCGGAAAGCCTTGGCCGTCACCGGACTGCCGAGCAACACCACCGCGTGAGTCGACGGACGGTGGCCGGCAGGCGTGCCGCCGACCTCGACGATCACGTCCATGCCGATCGACCCCATCGCCTGCTCGACGATGTCCTGAACTTCTTCGGGGTCGGTGCCGACCGAGACCATCACGCCGAGGGTCAGGCGGTCGTTGATGACGACCTGCTCAACGTCGAGCAGGCTCACCTGCTGCGCCGCGAGTGCGCCCATGAGGACCGAGGTGACGCCCGGCTTGTCCGGGCCGGTGACCGTGATCAGGACCGGTGTGGATTGCTCCATCGAGGCGATGTGAGGACCGCGATCAGCGGTCGCGGTCGCCGGATGCCTCGTGGCTGCCGGTGGTCAGCGGATCGCGACGCACATCCTCGGCCACCCTGCTCTCATGCCCGTGGCCGCCACCGACGTGCGCTTCTTCACGCATTCGATCGACCATGTGCGGGTAATGCAGTTCGAACGCAGGACGCTCGGAGCGAATGCGGGGAAGCTCGGTGAAGTTGTGGCGCGGCGGCGGGCAACTGGTCGCCCACTCGAGCGAGTTGCCGAAGCCCCACGGATCGTCGACGGTCACGACCTCGCCGTAGCGGTAGCTCTTGAAGACGTTCCACAGGAACGGCAGCGTCGACAGACCGAGGATGAACGCACCGACCGTCGAGATCTCGTTCAGGCGGGTGAACCCGTCGGACGGGAGGTAGTCGGCGTAGCGACGCGGCATGCCTTCGTTACCCAGCCAGTGCTGCACCAGGAACGTCGTGTGGAAACCGATGAACGTCAGCCAGAAGTGCCACTTGCCGAGTCGCTCGTCGAGCATGCGTCCGGTCATCTTGGGGAACCAGAAGTAGATTCCCGCGTAGGTGGCGAACACGATCGTGCCGAACAACACGTAGTGGAAGTGCGCGACGACGAAGTAGCTGTCGGAGAGGTGGAAGTCCAGCGGCGGGCTGGCCAGCAGAACGCCGGTGAGACCACCGAAGAGGAACGTCACGATGAAGCCAACAGAGAAGAGCATCGGCGTCTCGAACGTGATGTTTCCCTTCCACATCGTGCCTATCCAGTTGAAGAATTTCACACCGGTCGGCACCGCGATCAGGAACGTCATGAAGGAGAAGAACGGCAGCAGAACCGCGCCCGTCACGTACATGTGGTGCGCCCACACAGCCACCGACAGCGCAGCGATAGCCAGCGTTGCGTACACCAGACCGGAGTAACCGAAGATCGGCTTACGGCTGAAGACAGGGAACACCTCGGACACGATGCCGAAGAACGGCAGCGCGATGACGTACACCTCGGGGTGTCCGAAGAACCAGAAGAGGTGCTGCCAGAGGATCACACCACCGTTGGCGGGGTCGTAGAGATGCGCGCCGAATTGTCGATCGACCTCGAGGCCGAGCAGCGCAGCGGTCAGCAGCGGGAAGATCAGCAGGATCAGGACGCTGGTCACCAGGATGTTCCAGGTGAAGATCGGCATGCGGAACATCGTCATGCCGGGGGCACGCAGACAGACGACAGTCGTGACCATGTTGACCGCACCGAGGATGGTGCCGAGACCCGACACACCGAGACCCATGATCCACAGGTCGGCGCCGACGCCGGGCGAGTGCACCGCGTCGGTCAGCGGCGTGTAGGCGGTCCAGCCGAAGTCGGCGGCACCGCCGGGGGTCAGGAAGCCACCGATCGCGACGGTCGACCCGAACACGAACAGCCAGAAGCCGAACGCGTTCAGACGCGGGAACGCGACGTCGGGCGAACCGATCTGCAGCGGAAGGACGAAGTTGGCGAAGCCGATGACGATCGGTGTCGCGTACATCAGGAGCATCACGGTGCCGTGCATCGTGAAGAGCTGGTTGAACTGCTCCGTCGACAGGAACTGCATGCCCGGATGAGCCAACTCGGCGCGCATGAGCAGCGCCATCAGGCCACCGATCAGGAAGAACGCGAAGCAGGCGGTGATGTACATCATGCCGATCAACTTGTGATCGGTCGTGGTGATCAGCTTGTAGATGAAAGAACCCTTGGGCTGATAGCGCGCAGGGTACGGGCGCGCTGGCACAACCTGGGTTGTGGGCTGGTCTACCGCGGTCACAGATCCTCCTCTAACCGACCGTGAGCTCGGGACGGCAACGAACGAAAAACTACCGCTGGCAATGACACACCGAGCGCTGGTTACCGATCGTAGCCCCTTCGCCCCGGCTGGGCCGAGTGGGTCCTACGATCTGTCGTACAAATTCTCCGGTACAGCCGAAAAGGGCATGTCAGTGCCCATATTCGGCCGCCGACACGACGTGTCGCGCGGTCAATTCCAGTCCCTGCAGAGACGTCACGCAAACCTCCACGGTCTGCCACCAAAGACGGCCGCGCGGCGGTGCTAGGTTGATCTGCGTGTCAGGCGGGAAGCAAAGCGCGGTCAGTAGAGGTCGCACGCGCAAGGTCAGCGTCCACCTCGGCGCCCTCGTCATCGCGGGTGCGCTCGCGATGGGCTTGTCGGGATGCTCCGACGACAACACGGCCTTGACCACGCCCGACGGCAAGACCATCAGCACCTCGACGACGCGCATCGCCGACGTCAACGTGGTCTCACCCGACCGCGATTACAGCAAGACCTGCCTCGCTCCGACGGCGTCGGATGAACCCCAGTCGGACGTCGACCGCATCGTGGTCACCGATCCGTCGCTCCTCGACGCGA
>NZ_BAFC01000052.1 GCF_000248055.1 Gordonia sputi NBRC 100414
CACTCGCTCGCCGGTGTCCGCGACCAGTTGGAGACCTCGTACCAGTCGAAACCGGCGTCGTGCAGGCGCTGATCGAGCAGCACGTACCGGTCGGCGAGCACGTCGTCGTCAGGCGCGGGCAGTTCGCCGCGTCGGATTCGACGTGCGAGCGCGGTGCCGTCCTCGACGATCAGTGCGTAGGCCGAGACGTGGTCGACCGGGGTGTCGAGGACTGCGTCGACGCTGCGATGCAGATCCGCGTCCGTCTCACCGGGTGTGCCGTAGATGAGGTCGAGGTTGAGGTGTTCGAACCCCGCAGCCGACGCCTCACGCGCGGCAGCGACCGCCCGCCCCGGCGTGTGGGTGCGATCGAGTGTCGCCAGCACGTGTGGAGCGGCCGACTGCATGCCGAGCGAGATGCGGGTGAATCCCGCCTCGAGGAGGCCGTCGAAGAACGCAGGCGACGTCGACTCCGGGTTGGATTCCGTCGTGATCTCGGCGTCGGCGGCGAGGTCGAATCGCTCGCGCACCGCGTCGAGCAGTCGACGCAGGCCGTCGGCGCCCAGAAGCGACGGCGTCCCGCCGCCGACGAAGATCGTCGAGACGGGGCGTCGGGGACTCAGCAGGGCTGCCGCTGTGTCGAGTTCGCGGCCGACAGCTGCGAGCCACGACTCCGGCGACGACGACGACCCGAGCTCCCCCGCCGTGTAGGTGTTGAAATCGCAATACCCGCAGCGCGTGGCGCAGAACGGCACATGCAGGTACAGACCGAATCCGGTATCCGGATCGACCCGGGAACACGCATCGACGATCGGCTCGATCACGCGAGCGGGCGCATCGCCCCGCTGCTCGACAATCGTCTCGACATCCACCCGTCCATGATGCGCGTCGCCTCACGTCGACTTCTGTGCGGGGCAGGTCGTCGACCGACTTTGCCTCAGCATGACGCAAAATAAGTGCAAGTAGACGATGGGTACCCTCCCGTGGCACCATGGATGGCGTGAATTTCCCCGGGGTGTGGCTCGCAGCACGACGCCACGTCGATTTCAAGCGCGTCTGTAGCGCTAGCTGTCGTCCTTAGACGACGACCGGCCCCGAGAGTTCCCCGCACGCTGCGGGAATGCCGGCAGATACCCGGTGGAACACCGACGGTGTCGCCCGACGGAACACCACCGTTGCGCCCACACGGAACCGCCCAGTCACAGCCCAGACCGCGCGAAAGCCGGTGCCCGTGCGCCCGGCATCAGGAGACTTCATGACGTCCACGACAGACATCACGCCGAACAGTGGTGCAGGCTCGAACGAGCAGCCCGGTGACGGCGCGTCGGGTCAGAACGGCGATCGCCGCACGACCCGCGAACGTCCTGCCCGCACCCCCCGTGCGCAGAACGGCGACCGTCCCGCCCGTAAGCCCCGCCCGACCAAGCGTCGCGCGGAGGGCCAGTGGAAGCTCGGGTATCGCGAGCCGCTGAACCCCAACGAGCAGGTCAAGAAGGACGACAACCCGCTCAACGTGCGCGCCCGCATCGAGAACATCTACTCCAAGCAGGGTTTCGACTCGATCGACAAGCAGGATCTGCGCGGCCGGATGCGCTGGTGGGGCCTCTACACGCAGCGCGCGCAGGGCTACGACGGCACCTGGACCGGCGACGAGAACATCGACATCCTCGAAGACAGCCACTTCATGATGCGCATCCGGTGCGACGCAGGCGCGCTCAACGTCGAACAGCTCCGCACGCTGGGCCAGATCTCCACCGAGTTCGCCCGCGACACCGCCGATCTGTCCGACCGTGAGAATGTCCAGTACCACTGGATTCGCATCGAAGACGTCCCGACGATCTGGGAGCGCATCGAGGGCGTCGGCCTCAAGACCACCGAGGCGTGCGGCGACTGCCCACGCATCATCCTCGGCTCCCCGCTGGCAGGCGAGGCCATCGATGAGGTCCTCGACCCCACCCCCGCGATCGACGAGATCGTGCGCCGCTACATCGGCGACCCGCAGTACTCGAACCTCCCCCGCAAGTTCAAGACCGCCATCTCGGGTCTGCAGGACGTCAGTCACGAGACCAACGACATCGCCTTCATCGGTGTCGAGCATCCCGAGCACGGCCCCGGCCTCGACCTCTGGGTCGGCGGCGGACTGTCGACGAACCCGATGCTGGCCCAGCGCGTCGGCGCCTGGATTCCGCTCGACGAGGTTCCCGACGTCTGGGAAGGCGTCGTGTCGATCTTCCGCGACTACGGCTACCGCCGTCTGCGCGCCAAGGCCAGGCTGAAGTTCCTCATCAAGGACTGGGGCATCGAGAAGTTCCGCCAGGTGCTCGAGGACGAGTACCTGCACCGCAAGCTGATCGACGGCCCCGCCCCCACCCCGCTCACGCAGCCGCGTGACCACGTCGGCGTGCAGAAGCTCAAGAACGGCCTCAACGCAGTCGGATTCGCCGCCATCGCCGGGCGCGTGACCGGCACCAAGCTCACCGCTGTCGCCGACGCCGCCGAGCGCGTCGGCTCCGACCGCATCCGATTCACGCCGTACCAGAAGCTCGTCGTGCTCGACGTCGCCGACGACAAGGTCGAGGAGCTCATCGCCGATCTGGCCAAGCTCGGACTCGTCGCCCGTGCGTCGAACTGGCGTCGAAACCTGATGGCGTGCAGTGGAATCGAGTTCTGCAAGCTCTCGTTCACCGAGACGCGCAAGCGCTCGCAGGTCCTCGTTCCCGAACTCGAGGAACGCCTGGCAGACATCAACTCCGAGCTCGACGTCCCCATCACCGTGAACATCAACGGTTGCCCCAACTCGTGCGCGCGTTCACAGATCGCCGACATCGGATTCAAGGGCCAGCTCGTCGAGGACGCCGACGGCGGACAGACCGAGGGCTTCCAGGTACACCTGGGCGGCAGCCTCGGCCAGGATGCGGGCTTCGGCCGAAAACTGCGCCAGCACAAGGTGACATCCACCGAGCTCGGCGACTACATCGAACGCGTGGTCCGTAACTTCGTCGACCAACGCGAAGAAGGAGAGCGGTTCGCACAGTGGGCAGTGCGGGCCGACGAGGAGGCATTGCGATGACGACGAGCACCCAGAGCAGGACCGGACGGCGGTTCAGCGAGGACGAGTTGCGTGAGATCGCTGCGCGCGGCGCAGCCGAACTCGGCGACAGCGCGACTCCCGAGGAGTTGCTGCGCTGGACGGCAGAGACGTTCGGCGACAACTTCGTCGTCGCGTCGAACATGCAGGATGCCGCGCTGGTCGATCTCGCCGTCAAGCACGTCGACCGCGCCCTGCTCGACGGCGACCCGGTGAAGGTGCTGTTCCTCGACACCGGCTACCACTTCGCCGAGACGATCGGTACCCGCGACGCCGTCGAGCAGGTCTACGGCGTCGACATGATCAACCTGACACCGCAGCACAGCGTCGCCGAGCAGGATGAACTGCTGGGCCGCAACCTGTTCGCCCGCAATCCCGGCGAGTGCTGCCGGCTGCGCAAGGTGGTTCCGCTGAAGGCAGGCTTGGGCAACTACGACGCGTGGGTGACGGGCATCCGACGCGTCGAGGCGCCGACACGCGCCAACGCTCCGCTCATCTCGTTCGACGAGGGATTCGGTCTCGTCAAGATCAACCCGATCGCCGCGTGGTCGGACGAGCAGATGCAGGACTACATCGACGCCAACGGCGTCCTCGTCAATCCCCTTGTCGACGAAGGCTATCCGTCGATCGGCTGTGCACCGTGCACCGCGAAACCCGAACCCGGATCCGATCCGCGCAGTGGCCGCTGGGCCGGTCGCGCCAAGACAGAATGTGGGCTCCACGCATGACCATCACCGAACCCTCAGCGAGCGCAGGACGTGCCGTGACCGAACCGGACGATTTCACCACCCTCGATGCCCTCGAATCCGAGGCCATCCACATCTTCCGCGAGGTGGCAGGCGAGTTCGAGCGCCCGGTGATCCTGTTCTCCGGCGGCAAGGACTCGACGGTGCTGCTGCACGTGGCACTCAAGGCCTTCTGGCCTGCGCCACTTCCGTTTTCGTTGCTCCACGTCGACACCGGCCACAACCTCCCCGAGGTTCTCGAGTTCCGCGACCAGGTCGTCGAGCGGCACAATCTGCGACTGCACGTCGCCAAGGTCGAGGACTACCTCGCCGACGGCAGGCTCACCGAGCGACCCGACGGTGTGCGTAACCCATTGCAGACCATCCCGCTTCTCGACGCCATCACAGAGAACCGTTTCGACGCAGTGTTCGGCGGTGGCCGACGCGATGAGGAGCGTTCGCGCGCCAAGGAGCGAATCTTCTCCCTGCGCAACGCATTCGGCCAGTGGGACCCCAAGCGTCAGCGCCCCGAGCTGTGGAATCTCTACAACGGTCGGCACGCTCCGGGCGAGCACGTGCGCGTCTTCCCGCTCTCCAACTGGACCGAGCTCGACGTGTGGCGCTACATCACGCGTGAGCAGGTCCTGCTCCCACCGATCTACTACGCGCACGAGCGCGACGTGTTCAACCGCGACGGAATGTGGATGACATCCGGTTCGTGGGGCGGTCCACGCGAAGGCGAAGAGGTGCAACGACTCTCGGTGCGTTACCGCACCGTCGGCGACGGCTCGACGACCGGCGCGGTGCTCTCCGATGCCGCAACCAACGACGCGGTCCTCGCAGAGGTCGCCGCGTCCCGACTGACCGAACGCGGCGCAACCCGTGGCGACGATCGCGTCTCCGAAGCCGCCATGGAAGACCGCAAGCGCGAAGGATATTTCTGATGGCATCGACCACCCAGCACGTCCCCGACCTGCTCCGCATCGCGACCGCGGGCAGCGTCGACGACGGCAAGTCCACGCTCGTCGGCCGACTCCTCTACGACACCAAATCGGTGTTGGCAGACCAGATCGACGCCGTGACCAAGGCATCGGTCGACCGCGGTCTCGAAGGACCCGACCTCTCGCTGCTCGTCGACGGTCTGCGCGCCGAGCGCGAGCAGGGCATCACCATCGACGTCGCATACCGCTACTTCGCCACTCCCGCACGGTCTTTCGTGTTGGCCGATACCCCCGGCCACGTCCAGTACACCCGCAACACGGTGTCCGGCGCGTCCACAGCACAGCTGGTCATGCTGCTCGTCGACGCCCGCAACGGGGTCGTCTCCCAGACGCGCCGCCACGCCGCGGTCATGGCGTTGCTCGGTGTGCCGCAGCTCGTGTTGGCGGTCAACAAGATCGACCTTGTCGACGACGCCGCGTCGGTGTTCGCCGAGATCTCCGCCGAGTTCGGTGAGCTGACTCGCACGCTCGGCTGGTCGCCCGAGCAGGTGACCTCGATTCCCGTGTCCGCATTACACGGCGACAACGTCGCCATCCGTTCGGAGAACACGCCGTTCTACGACGGCCCCACGCTGATCGAGCATCTCGAGACCGTGCCGAACGCCGTCGAACGCCACGACGAGGTCGGACTCCGCTTCCCCGTGCAGTACGTCATCCGACCGCGCACCCCCGAGTACCCCGACTACCGCGGATACGCCGGACAGATCGCTGCCGGTCGTGTCTCCGTCGGCGACGAGGTCACCGTTCTGCCGTCCGGCGTGCGTACCACCGTCACCCAGATCGACACGGCCGACGGTCAATTGGCGACGGCACACACCGGCCGCAGCGTCACCCTGCTGCTCGCAGACGACGTCGACATCTCGCGCGGCGACCTCATCGCCGCCGCTGCCGACGCCCCCGAGCCCATCAACCAGTTCACCGCGACGGTGTGCTGGCTCGCCGAGAAGCCGCTGCGCCCAGGCGCGCGGCTGCTCCTCAAGCACGGCACCAAGACCACCCAGGCCATCGTCGGTGGACTCGACGCCCTGTTCGACGAGCAGAACCTCACACTCGTCGACGCCCCGGACACCGTCGAGCTCAACCAGATCGGCCGCATCACGGTGCAGACCGCGGAGCCGATCCCGGCAGACGACTACCAGGTGAGCCGCGAGTCGGGCAGCTTCCTGCTGATCGATCCGCAGGGCGGCAACACTCTGGCGGCAGGCCTGGTGGGCGACGCACTGTCGACGCTGCACCTCAAAGAGTTGGTGTGACACCGACACTGCTCCTCGTCGCGCACGGTAGCCGCGATCCGCGCTTCGGCGACACCGCACGGCGCGTGCGGTCAGTCGTGGCACGCAGACTACCGTGCGTCGACGTCCGGCTCGGCTTCCTCGACCTCGACGCCCCTTCTGTCGCAGCACAACTCGCGGCACTGCGGGGCGAGTGCGTCGTCGTGCCGCTACTTCTCGCGCCCGGCTACCACAGTGAAGTCGACCTCCCTGCCCTGGTGGCCGAGCATCGTCGGGCACGCGTGACGACCACACAGGTCGTCGGGTCGTACCGACTGACCGATGCACTCGCGGATCGACTCGACGAGGCGGGCGCGCAACCCGGCGACGGCATCGTCGTGACTGCGGTCGGTTCGACGAATCCCACCGCCGCGCATGTGGTTCGACGCCGCGCCATCGAGTTGTCGACACGCCTGCACCGTCCGGTCGACGTGGTGTTCGCGACGAAGCTGGGCGCCGGCGACATCATGCTGCGCAACGCGATTCGACGACTCCGCACTGCCGGAGCGGAGCGCATCGCGCTCAGTCCGTACTTCTTGTCGGCGGGGCTGCTCACCGAACGCGTGGAGACCGCGCTCGATCGGCTGGTCTCCGACGCCGTCGTCGCCGGTCCGATCGGAACGCACCCGGTGCTTGTCGACGCGGTCGTCGACAGCTATCGCCGGGCATGCGCCGACGCGGCGGTCGACATGGACTCTGCCGCAGCTGAGTCGCCGCCTGCTGGGCCGCGAATCCCATCATGTGCGAGTGCGGCGGCCGGGATGTCGCATCCCGGCCGCCGCGTCCTCACACTCTTACACCTCGCTGAGCGCAGGCACCTTCGTCGCGCGGGCGTAGATGGTCTCTCCCTGCTGCAGGTGCAGCGCGTTGGCGTCGCCGCGGGTGATCTGCGCCTGGAACTCGTCGCCGGTCGCCGCGGCGACCAACTCCACCCTGGTCTCGAATCCGAGGTTCACCACGCGCTGGACCGTCGCCTTGATGACGCCGGTGTCCAGCGAGGCGTCGGCCGCGGGCAGCGCGAGTTCAGGGTTACGCCCGATGCGAATGTCGTGCGGGCGCACCAGTTCTCCGTTGAGTCGCACAGTGGAGCCGAGGAACGACGCAACGAACGGGTTGATCGGACGGTCGTAGAGATCATCGGGTGCGCCGATCTGCTCGATCTTGCCCTTGTTGAGCACCGCGATCCGGTCGCTCACGTCGAGCGCCTCCTGCTGGTCGTGCGTGACGAGAACCGTCGTCACCTGCATGTCCTCGTGCAAGCGGCGCAACCACTTTCGCAGATCCTCACGCACCTTGGCGTCGAGCGCGCCGAACGGCTCGTCGAGCAGCAGCACCTTGGGATCGACTGCCAGCGCACGCGCGAGCGCCATGCGCTGACGCTGTCCGCCGGACAACTGAGCGGGAAAACGCTTCTGGAAGACCGTGAGTCCGACGATGTCGAGCAGTTCGTCGACCTTGGCGTCGATGTCCTTCTTGGCACGCTTACGGATCTTGAGTCCGAACGCGATGTTGTCGCGCACCGTCAGGTGCTTGAACGCCGCGTAGTGCTGGAACACGAAGCCGATGTCGCGCTTCTGCGGCGACGCACCGGAGACATCGTCACCGTTGATGACGATGGTCCCCGAATCGAGGTCGTCGAGACCTGCGATCGCACGCAGCAGCGTCGACTTACCGCTGCCGGACGGACCGAGCAGCGAGGTGAGCGAACCCGCTGGGATCTCGATCGAGACATCGTCGAGTGCGGCGAAGTCGCCGTATCGCTTGTTGGCACCAACCACCGAGATGGACATGTCAGACTCTTTCTTTCTCGTGAAGTACCTGCTGCGAATCGATGTTCTCGGGCGCATACGGCGGGGTCAGATGGATGTCGTCGGGCTCGGCGGCGTCGTCGCCGGTGGCCGTACTCGCCTCCGCGTACCGGTTGCGTGCACGTCGATCGACGAACGACATGGCGACCAGGACGAGGACCGCGACGAGCATGAGGAGCGTCGCGGCGGCGTAGGCGCCGTACTCGTTGTAGTCGTCGGTGTAGCGGGAGTGCACCAGCAGTGTCAGCGTCTGCGAGATGCCGGGGTAATTCGATGACACCATCGTCACGGCGCCGTACTCGCCGAGCGCGCGTGCGACGGTCAGCACGATGCCGTAGGTCAGGCCCCAGCGGATCGCGGGAAGCGTGATCCGCCAGAAGGTCTGCCACCCACTGGCGCCGAGGGTCGCAGCTGCCTGTTCCTGCTCGGTACCTATCTCGCGGAGGACCGGCTCCACCTCACGCGCCACGAAGGGCAGTGTGACGAAGAGCGTCGCCAGCACAAGGCCCGGGAAGCCGAAGATGACGCGGAAGCCGAGGCTCTCGACGCCGCCGAACCATCCCCCGTATCCCCACAGCAGGATCAGCGCGACACCGGCGACCACGGGCGACACCGCGAACGGGAGGTCGACGACGGCCTGCAGAACACCCTTTCCGGGGAATCTGCCTCGGGCGAGCGCCAGCGCGATGATGATGCCGAAGATGACGTTCAGCGGCACCACGATGACCACGATCAGCAGGCTCAGCTGCAGCGCCGAGATCGCGGCCGGTGTAGTGATCCACTCCCAGAACTGGCCGAGGCCGTGTTCGAAGGACCGCCAGAAGATCAGTGCCACGGGCACGATCAGTAGGACGAACAAATACACGAGCGCGATGGTGCGGAGCCCGTATCGGGTCGACGCCGACAGTTTCATCGGTCCAGTTCCTCACGCTTGGTCTGGCGCCGACCGACGATACGCAGCACGAGAAGTGCGACGAAGGCGATCAGCAGGAGTACGACCGAGATGGCTGCGGCATTGACCGGCTCGTCGATCTCGATCTGTTGCTGGATGTACTGCGAGGCGACCTGGGTCTTGCCCGGGATATTGCCGCCGATGAGGACCACGGAACCGAACTCACCGATCGCGCGGGTGAACGCGAGACCCGCGCCGGTGAGGATTGCGGGCAGGAGCGACGGCAGCACGATCTTGCGGAAGATGGTGCCGTTCCTGGCCCCGAGAACCGCCGCGGCCTCCTCGACGTCGGTGTCGAGTTCGATCAACACCGGCTGCACCTGACGGACAACGAACGGCAGCGTGACGAACGTCAGGGCAATGATCAACGCGGGCTTCGTGGCCGCGAGATGGATGTCGATGGGACTGTTCGGCCCGTACAGCGAGAGCAGCACGAGGCTGGCGACGATGGTCGGCAGCGCGAACGGAAGATCGATGATCGCGTTCACAAAGCCCTTGCCGCGGAAGTCATCTCGCACCAACACCCACGCGATGATCGTGCCGAAGACGACGTTGATGAGTGCGGCGACGATCGACACGAGCACGGTGATCCCGATGGCGTCGAGAGCATTCTCGTCGGTGACAGCATCCCAGAAGCCACTCCAGCCGTTGTCGAACGACTGAACGGTGATCGCGGCCAGCGGCAGCAGGACGATGATGCTCAGCCAGAGCCACGCCGTACCGATTGCCGCGGGGCTCACACCCGCGAAGGTCCGCGAGCGACCGAGGAATCCCTTCGGCGGCTGCGAACTCGACGACGGTGCGTGCTGGGCCGACGCATTGTCGGTAGCGCTCGCCACCTCTCCTGCGGCGGTCATTGCTTACTGCCTTCGTTGTAGATCTTGGTGATCGAGCCCTTGGTACCGAAGAGTGCGTTGTCCACGGCTTTCCACCCCTTCAGGTCTTTGCCCTTGTTCTTGGCCGCGGTGCCTTTACCCAGGGTCTTACCGAGTTCGTCGATTGTCCATAGTTTCGTGATGTCGCCGGGGAAAAGGGATTTCGTCTCGGCGATCACCGAAGGCACCACCGGCCGGAACCCCTGCTTGGCCCAGATGTGTTGTGCCTCATCGGTGAACAGGAAGTCGACGAAAGCCTTGGCCGCCGGCAGGTCCTTCGACGTATTGACCACTGCGACAGGATTCTCGATCTTGAACGTCTGCGGCGGAATCAGGTACTCGACCTGCGAACTCTCCACCGCTCCGGCGTTCTTGCGCTGCAACATGATCGCTTCGTTCTCGTAGCTGATCAGGACATCGCCCTGACCCTGCTGGAACGTGGTGGTCGCCTCACGCCCCGACTTCGGACGCACCTTCACGTGGTTGTGCACGAGGTCGCTCACGTAGTCGAGTCCGGCCTGCGGGTTCTTGCCACCCTCGCTCTTGGCCGCATACGGCGCGAGGAGGTTCCATTTGGCGGAACCCGAGCTGCCCGGGTCGGGGGTGATCACCTGCACGCCCGGCTTGAGTAGGTCGTCCCAGTCGTGAATGTTCTTGGGATTGCCCTTGCGCACCACGAGGGCGACGACCGAGCCGAACGGGACGCTGTTGTTCGGTTCGGCCTTCTTCCAGTCCTCGTCGACGAGGCCAGCCTTGACCAGACGCGTCACGTCGGGCTCGACGGAGAAGTTGACGACGTCGGCCGGCACGTGGCGAGCGACCTTGCGCGACTGGTCGCCCGACGCCCCGTACGACGCCGAGAAGCCGATGCCGTTGCCCTCGGGGGTTGCGCGGAAGGCGGGGATGATCTTGTCGAATCCGGGCTTCGGAGTCGCGTAGGCGACGAGATCGAGGTGGCGACTGCCGCTCGAGATGTCGACACCGTTGGGCGTGTCCGTCGAGCCGCCCCCACACCCGGCGACCAGTGCAACAGTTAGCGTCAATAAGCACGTCACTACTGGTAGGCGCCATCTGCGGGCCTGACTTGGACTCACGGATCCTCCACGATGATTCCCGGCTTCGCGGGACGTCGCGGCCGGAGCAGGATCACGCTAGCAACGCCGAGCGCCTACCCCAACATGAGAACGGACGCCCCGGTGTCGGTCCGAGCCGATCAGCGCGTGAGGAGCCAGGCGAGGACGACGAGAACGACGAGCGCAAGCAGCGCCCAGGTCACTCGTGACTTCATCATCGCGGTCAGAGCCCCTTTCCGTCGTCGTCGGCGAACCGTCGACGATCGAACACGTTCATCACGGCTTCGACCAGCACGTTCAGGATGAGTGCGATGCCGATTGCGACTGGGATCACCACCACGAGAGTGACCAGGAGCTGCGGGACGAACGACAATCCGGTGAGCCATTCCTCCACCGAATCCCACCACGCGAGGAAGCTGTCCATGCCTGTCTCCTCGCCCCTGCCCGGCCCCTGCCGAGTTTGGATCAGTGTGATTCGAATTCCGCGCTCGATGCCTCGCGGGCATTGCCAAACCGGCTCGAGTCGTGAACCGCGCTCACGCGGTCACTCGATCGTATCGAAATGCGCCGGACCGGCTTGCCACCCCTCTGCCCGAGCGGTTCAGCTCGCGGTCGCTGCGCCGGCGTCACCGGACGCCGGCGCCGCCTCCAGCCGCAGGCTCCTGTGCGTCACCCTTCGATAGACGATCTCCGCGACGAAGCTCGCAATCAGTACGACGATCAGAGTGATCCACGTACTCGCGGGTCCGGTGTGGATCGCGTATCCGAGGAGGAGGCAGAACAGCGCGAGGTTGAGCGTGACCGCCGCGATCAACAGCCAGGCCTTTGCGCCCGTTTGGTGACGGACCCGCAGGTGGCCGACGCTGACCGCCCCGTAGACGATCAAGAAGGCGAGACTCGCCATCTGTCCCACCGACGACAGCGGAAAGAAGACGACGAACGCACAGGTGAGTGCACCGGCCAGCAGGAGTCCCCACGTCCCGCTCCGCCACACCCCACGCGCGAAGTCGGCAGGCATCTCACCGGACTTGGCGACGGTGAAGGCCAGGTTGGCGTCCGAACAACGTGGCATTGACGCCGGATGCGGTGGCGAGCAGCGCTGCGGCACCGATCACGATGAATCCGACCTGTCCGAGCACCACGCGCCCGGCGTCGGAAAGCACGTGACCCTGGTTTGCCTCGATATCGGGGAGCGTCATCACCATGACGATCAGCGAGCTGATCACCACGTAGACGACGATCACGATGAACAGCGCCTGGTACATGGCGCGCGGGAGTTCTTTGGCGGGGTTCTTCATGTCGCCTGCGGAGTTCGTCACGACGCCGAACCCCTCGTAGGTGACGTAGAGCAGGCCTGCTGCGAAGAAGATGCCGATCACACCTTCTCCACCGCTCTGTTGGAAGTTCGATGGGTCCGACTTGAACGACGCCGCGATCACAAACGCGACGAGGATGGCCACCTCGATCGCCACGACGAACATCTCGGATCTGCCGACGAGTTTCGACCCGACCGCATTCACCCCGATCAAGACGATGACCAGCGCGACGCCGATGACCTTCCCCGACCAGTCCGGGGTATCGAAGGGCAGCAGATGTCGTGCGTAGCCTGCGAATCCGGAGGCATACAGCGCCATCGCGATGATCCAGCCGAGGAACTGAAAGATGTTGAGCCCGCCCGCGATGACACCGTCGCCGAAACAGCGGATCAGGAACTGCGCCGCGCCTCCGCGACTCGGAAACCGAGTGCCGAGCTTGGCGTACGAGTACACGCTGAACAGCGAGACCAGACCACCGACGAGGAATGCCACCGGAATCCACACGCCCGCTGTGGTCGCAGCTAGTCCGACCAGCGTGTAGAGACCCGCACCCATCATCCCGCCCACGCCGATCGCCGTCGCCGACGCGACGGTGATGGACGCCTTCTGGATGGAATCGTTCTGGCCGGAATCCTTGTGGGTGGAATCGCTTTGGGCGCGATCCTTGTGGGTCATCGACGAAGGTCCCGCCGCAGAGCAGCAGTGACGCGGTGAACACTGCGAGTCATGTGGTGCAGCATCGCACAGCAAATTCACACAGGCAGCGTCTTGCGGAAAAGGTTGCGCTAGTGCGGGTTTGAGTCCAACCGCCACGATTCGTATGCGCGCGGATCCTCGATCGGCTCGATATGAATGCTCACTCGAAGATGATCGAGAGCCGCGTGCAGTTCGTCTTCGACACGTTCAGCCACGTCGTGGGCACGGTCGACACTCCACACCCCCGGTACCAGCATGTGCATCTGCACGTACCGCTCGTGCCCCGATTCTCTTGTGCGCACATCGTGAAATGCCACCTCGTCGGTACGGAACCGGTCGAGCACGTCGTTGACCGTCGTGAGGTCGACGGCGAGCAGCGCGGCGTCGAGAAGTCCATCGCCCGAGCGCCAGATGAGTCGCGCACCGACGACGATGATGTTCACCGCGACGAGAATGGCAACGATCGAGTCGAGCGGCAGCCACCCGGTGACGGCAACAAGGAACACGCCGACGATGACGCCGACGGTGGTCCAGACATCGGTGAGTAGATGCTTGCCGTCGGCTTCGAGAGTCATCGAGCGATAGCGCCTGCCCGCCCGGAGCAGGATCACCGCGACGGCACCGTTCAGCACGGTTGCGGCGACCGAGATGGCGAGTCCGAGTCCCACCGCCGCGAGTTCGGCGGGATGCAGGAGCCGATCCACCGCGGCCACGATGATCGCGATGGCCGCCACGACGATCAGGATGCCTTCGAACACCGCCGAGAAGTACTCGGCCTTCGCGTGCCCGAAATTGTGTTCTGCGTCAGCGGGTTTCGCGACCACCCGCAGCGCAAAGAATGCGGCGATCGCGGCAGCGAGGTTGACCACCGATTCGAGTGCGTCGGAGAGCAGACCAACCGACCCGCTGACGCGCCATGCGATCAGCTTCATCACGATCACGACCAAGGCCGTGACAATGCTCAGGAGCGCGTAGCGCGTCAGATCTGGACGCGAAGGTGCGGATGCGTTCGCCACTGACCAATTGCACCACAGGACGGGTGACTCGCGCCGCCATTGAACCGGGCAGCGACGTCAGATCTCCGCGGCAACCATCCCGTCGAGGGCACCGTAGTACGTCGACATCAGCAGACTCATCGTCTGGTCTATGGACAGACCGCTGGCCAGGAGATCGAGCACCTCGCGAGGATCGAACATCTGGTTGTACAGAAACAGCGCGTGATCGAAGTGGGAGTCGTCGATTCCCTTGCTGCGCAGCACCGCCCGAATCGGACGTTCCCAGGCGTCCCGAACCGTCTGGATCGTCGGATCGCCCTCCCGTAGTCGGGTGAGGAAGCCCACCGGTCGACGCAGCCGGACCATCGCGGGACCGTTGATCACGAGAAGCCGGCCGAGATGAGCGACGACGTCCTCGAACAGGGCAGTGCCGGTTTTCGTCGAATCCTTGCTGTAGTCACGCAGTTCGACGATCACACCGTGCAGATACTCACGGACGAGCGTCTCCAACGAGGGAAAGTAGCGGTAGACAGTCGCAGTGCCGACCCCGGCACGCTCCGCGATCACGGGAATGCTGACGTTCTCATAGTCGTCGCGCAGCACTTCGCCCGTTGCAACAAGAATCTTCTTGCGATTCCGTACGGCGTCTTTGCGCGTCGGCATGGGGGCAGCGGCCGCCATCGCGATACACCTCCCGCCACATCGGCAACACCGTCGGAATCCCAACCGTACCCCAGCCGACGTACCGCTTCTCCAGGTCAGATCAGGTCGAACAACCAGCCGCGGCGAGCGCCGTCACAGCCCACGCCGCGCCAACAACGGCTCGATATAGGGCTTGCGTCCGATCAATTTCTCATGCGCGACAAGCGGGTCGACGCTGTCGCCACGCGACAGCGTCGACGTCGCGAAGCGTCGACCGTTCTCGCGTTGCAGGCCGCCCTCGGACAGGAACCACTGCTCGGTGTCGGCGTCGAGCACCTCCGACCAGATGTACGAGTAGTAGCCGGCCGAGTAGCCGCCGCCGAAGATGTGGTTGAAGTAGGTGCTCCGGTAGCGCGGCGGGATCAGGTCGGTGCCGATGCCCGCCGTCCGAAGCGCCTGCGCCTCGAAGCCCGCCACGTCGGTGATTGCCTCGGCCTGCGCGGTGTCGAGTTGGTGCCACGCGAGGTCGAGGACTGATGCCGCGAGGTATTCGATTGTGCTGTGGGCAGATTCGGTTCCTGCCGACTCGCGTGCTGCCGTGGCGAGCTCCGCGGGAATGGGTTCGCCGGTCTCGTGATGGCGCGCGTAGTTGGCCAGAACGGATGGGTGCAGCGCCCACATCTCGTTGACCTGCGACGGGAACTCGACGAAGTCGCGCGGCACCGACGTCCCGGACTGCGACGGATAGTCGACGGCCGAGAGCAATCCGTGCAGCGCATGCCCGAACTCATGGAACAGCGTGGTGAGCTGATCGACGGTGAGCAGGCACTTCTCGCCGTCATCGGGCTTCGTCAGGTTCAACACGTTGACCACGACGGGCTGTGTCTGCAGCATCGTCGACTGGTCGACGATGCTGTTCATCCATGCACCACCACGTTTGGACGGGCGCGCGAAGTAGTCACCGAGGAACAGTCCGATGCTTCGCCCGTTCTCGTCGAGTACATCCCACACACGAACGTCGGGGTGGTAGGCGGGCAGCTCAGGACGCTCGACGAAACGCAGCCCGTAGAGCACGTTGGCCGCGTAGAACACCCCGCGGGTCAGGACCGTCTCGAGTTCGCAGTAGTCGGCGAAATCATCAAGCGGGACATCGGATTTCGACCGCGCCGCGCGCGCGAGCCAGTAGGTATAGTCCGCGGCACCGATCTCGGCGTCGCCCGCGAGAACCCGGAGGTCGTCGAGCTCACGCTCCCCCGCTCGCATCGCCGACGCGCTGAGTTCGCGCAGCAAGTCGTCGACGGCCTCCGCCGACGGTGCGGTCTGCTCCGCGATCACGTAGTCGGCGTGATCGCTGTATCCGAGCAACTCCGCACGCCTGGCGCGTAGCCGCACGATCTCCAACACCAATTCGGTTGTGTCGTTGTCGTTTCCGCGCGCACAGCGGTTGATCGATGCCTCGAAGACGCGGCGTCGAACAGCACCGTCGGTCAGCTCGGTGAGGACGCTCTGGCTGGTCGGCAGTTCCAGGGCGATCAGATATCCGGTGTCGTGCCCTGCGTCAGTCGCGGCACGTCGCGCGGCGGCGATCTCACCGGCCGACATGCCGTCGAGCGCGGATGCGTCGTCGACGAACACGGCCGAATCGTTGGAGTCGTCGAGGATCTTCTGCGAGAACGTCGTGGTGAGCAGCGCCAGTCGCGACGAGATCTCGCGGATTTCCTGTTGCTGATCGGGCGACAGGCCCGCACCGGCGCGCACCGCGCCGCGATAGTGCTTGTCGAGCAGCCGACGCTGCGGCTCGTCGAGGTCGAGATCGTCGGCGTCGTCGTGGACCTTCGAAATACGCTCGAAGAGAACGGGGTTCATCGCGATCGTGTTCTGGTGATCGGTCAGCAGCGTCGACAGCTCCCGGCTGATCTCGTTGCGCTTCGGGTTGGTGTCCGGACCGACGAGGTTGAAGAAGATGCCGGCCGCGCGTGCCAGATCGCGTCCGGAGAACTCGACCGCTTCGACGGTGTTGCCGAACGTCGGCGGCTCCGCATTGTTCGCGATCTCGTCGATCTCGGCCAGCTGCGATGCCATCGCGTCGGTGAACGCAGGCAGGAAGTCGTCGTCGGAGATCGACGCGAAGTCGGGCAGGCCGTGCGGTAGATCGCTCTGTGCGAGAACGGGATTCACGTTGTCTGTACCCATGACCTCACTTGCCCTTCGGTTTGTCGCCCATCGAGTCGGTGGAAAGCGCGGCCACGAATGCCTCCTGCGGGACGTCGACCCGACCGATGGTCTTCATCCGCTTCTTGCCCTCCTTTTGCTTTTCGAGCAGCTTGCGCTTTCGGCTGATATCGCCGCCATAGCACTTGGCGAGCACGTCCTTGCGGATCGCCCGGATGTTCTCGCGCGCAATGATCTTCGATCCGATGGCCGCCTGGACGGGCACCTCGAACTG
Organism: Gordonia sputi NBRC 100414; assembly: GCF_000248055.1. Classification (GTDB taxonomy): domain Bacteria; phylum Actinomycetota; class Actinomycetes; order Mycobacteriales; family Mycobacteriaceae; genus Gordonia; species Gordonia sputi. The sequence goes on from NZ_BAFC01000052.1 coordinate 16,868, forward strand.
CTGACGCGGAATGAGCTCCTTGAGCTTGGTGGCCATCTTGTTGCCGTAGCCGAACGCGGCGTCGCGGTGCACGATCGCGCTGAACGCGTCGACCGCCTCACCCTGGAGGAGGATGTCGACCTTCACGAGGTCGGCTTCCTGCTCGCCCGCCTCCTCGTAATCGAGGCTGGCGTAACCGCGGGTGCGCGACTTCAGGGAGTCGAAGAAGTCGAAGATGATCTCGGCCATCGGCATGGTGTAGCGCATCTCGACGCGTGTCTCCGACAGGTAGTCCATGCCGCCGAGCTCACCGCGCCGTGACTGACACAGCTCCATGATCGCGCCGATGAATTCGCTCGGCGCGATGATCGTCGTCTTGACGATCGGCTCGTAGATGTGGCGTGCCTTGCCCTCCGGCCAGTCGGATGGGTTGGTGACGATCGACTCGGAGCCGTCTTCCATGACCACCCGGTAGACGACGTTGGGTGCGGTGGAGATCAGGTTCAGATCAAACTCGCGCTCGAGCCGCTCTCGGGTGATCTCCATGTGCAGCAGTCCGAGGAAGCCGCAGCGGAAACCGAAGCCGAGCGCGACAGAGGTCTCCGGCTCGTAGGTGAGCGCGGCGTCGTTGAGTTGCAGTTTGTCGAGAGCGTCGCGCAACACCGGATAGTCGGAGCCGTCGAGCGGGTAGAGGCCGGAGTAGACCATCGGGCGCGGTTCGCGATAGCCGGTCAGCGGCTCGGTCGCGCCGTGGCGGGCGGTCGTGACGGTGTCACCGACCTTCGACTGCCGCACGTCTTTCACTCCGGTGATGAGGTAACCGACCTCGCCGACGCCGAGCCCCTTTGTCGGCTTCGGCTCCGGCGAGACGATGCCGACCTCGAGCAATTCGTGCGTCGCTCCGGTCGACATCATCGCGATCTTCTCGCGTGGGACGATCTTGCCGTCCACCACGCGGACGTAGGTGACCACGCCGCGGTAGGTGTCGTAGACGGAGTCGAAGATCATGGCTCGCGCAGGCGCATCGGGGTCGCCCTGCGGAGCCGGCACCAGCTTGATCACCTCGTCGAGGAGTTCCGTGACGCCCGCACCCGTCTTGCCCGACACGCGCAGCACGTCGTCGGGCTCGCAGCCGATGATGTGCGCGATCTCCTCGGCATAGCGGTCGGGGTCGGCGGCGGGAAGGTCGATCTTGTTCAGCACCGGGATGATGGTCAGGTCCTTGTCCATCGCCAGGTACAGGTTTGCCAGCGTCTGCGCCTCGATCCCCTGCGCGGCGTCGACAAGCAGAACGGCACCCTCACACGCTTCGAGCGCACGCGACACCTCGTAGGTGAAGTCGACGTGACCAGGGGTGTCGATGAGGTGCAGCACGTAGTCGGTCTGCGGCCCGTCCGGTCCGTCGGACTTCCAGGGCAGGCGCACGTTCTGCGCCTTGATCGTGATGCCACGCTCACGCTCGATGTCCATGCGGTCGAGGTACTGGGCGCGCATGTCCCGCTCCGCGACCACGCCCGTGAGCTGCAGCATCCGATCGGCCAGCGTCGATTTGCCGTGGTCGATGTGCGCGATGATGCAGAAGTTCCGGATCCGGCTGGGATCGGTGAACGTGGTGTCGGCGAAAGTGGGAATCGAACTGCTCCTACAGGTGCGCACCAGTACTCGAGTGCGATGCGGGTGTGGTCGTCGTATCCAGTTTCTCACGGCCTGCCGTCGGCGGGACGCGGCCGGGTTGCGAGAGAAGCGTCGGAGCAGCCTAGTTGGCTCGATCCGAACGGTTGAGGCCGGTCAGATTCTGAAGCGAACCCGCTTCAACGCCCCGAGCGCGCTGCGAGTCCCTGCGTGCGCGCACGGCGAGATGAGCCGTCGCAACGACGATCGATGCGACGAGCAGCACAAGCGCGCCGAACGAGAGCAGGAGCCAGAAGTCAGCCCAGTTCGCGACGCCGACGAACACCAGCACGGCCATCGCGGGCACAACGAGCCATGACACCCAGACGCGCAGCGCGACCGCCGCGATCAGGGGTGCCACCACCAACAACGGACCCATCTCGATCAGCCTGCGTGGCCCGAGCGCAGCGAAAATCGAGTCCTCACATGTCGCGCCGGCGTGCGCACCGGCGACCGACAGTTCGCCGCTCTTGCCACAACTCACCGTCACCTCTCCTACGGGCATGAATCCGCACGCCACCGCATAGCCAAGGGCCGCCACTGCCATCGCAAGCCACGCCACTCGTATGGCTCTCATCCCTGCAACTTATAACGTGGACGCCGTGAGTCCCGAGACCTTCACCGGCGACGGCGTCGTCGCAGACATCTACCGTCCGGACGGCCCACCTCGCGCGGTGCTCGTGCTGGCGCACGGCGCGGGAGGCAACCGGCACACCGCGATCATGCGGGCGTATGGCGCGGAGTTCAGCGCCCGCGGGCTGTTCGTCGCCTGTATCGATCTGCCGTACCGGCAGCGCAAGCCCAAGGGTCCGCCAAGCCCGTCGGGTGCGGCAGGCGATCGGGACGGCATCCGCGAGGCGGCCGCACTGTTCGCATCCGAATCCGACGGTCCGCTCGTCCTCGGCGGACACTCGTACGGCGGCAGGCAGGCATCGATGGTCGTCGCGGAGGACGGAGCTGCCGGCCACGCGGCGGGACTGCTGCTGTCGTCGTATCCGTTGCATCCGCCCGGCAAACCCGAACGCGCGCGCACCGAGCACCTCGGCGACATCACGGTTCCGACAGTGATCGTGCACGGAGCGTCGGATCCCTTCGCGACGACCGAGGAGATCACCGACACCATCGCGCTCATTGCCGCGCCGACGCGGCTCGTCGAGATCGAGAAAACCGGCCACGACCTGAAACCCGACAAGAAGCCGACTGCTCAGCTCGCGGCCGACGCCGTCGACGACCTGATCCTGAACGGGTCGACCCGATGACGGGCCGGACGCAGGCGCGCCCCACCCATGACGCGGCGCGCGAGATCGTCTACTCCCCCGACCTCGACGGCGCGGCCGATCCCGGCGAGATCGTCTGGACCTGGGTGCGTTACGAGGACGATCCGAGCAAGGGCAAGGATCGTCCGGTGCTGGTCGTCGGACGCGACCGCGGCGAAGAGCACACGCATCTCCTCGGCCTGATGCTCTCGAGCCAGGACTACCACCGCGACGACCCGAACTGGATGGAACTCGGGACCGGCGTCTGGGACGACGAACACCGCGAGAGCTACATCCGTCTCGACCGCGTGTTGTACGTCCTCGAACACGGAATTCGACGCGAGGGCGCCATCCTCGACGAGGAGCGCTTCGACGCCGTCGCCGACCGACTGCGGCGCGACTACGGCTGGCGGTAGCCGGCAGCACGTCGAGCTATAGATGTGTGTCGAATCGAAGGATGTGGTTGCTGCAGCACCCAATTCCTTCGATTCGACACACATTTGCCGGCGGCAGAACCGAGGCCGGGTCAGGCCAGCCGCGTGATCTCCACGACGACGTCGAGGTCTGTCGCCTTGCCGCCGGTGTAGATGCCCTTGAGCGGCGAGACGTCGGAGTAGTCGCGGCCGACGCCCACCGAGACATGCTGCTCGGTGATGGGAGTGTCGTTGGTCGGGTCGTAGCCCCACCAGCCGCCTGTCCACACCTCGATCCACGCGTGGCTCTGTCCCTCGACGGTCTTGTCGATCTTGGCGTCGGGCTTGGGATGCAGGTATCCGGAGACGTACCGGGCCGGCACCCCGAGGCCGCGCAGCATAGAGAGGCTGACGTGCGCGTAGTCCTGACACACACCCTTACGCTCGTTCCACGCGTCGACGGCCGTGCTGTGCACACCTGTCGTGCCCGGTACGTACTCCATCTCCTCGTGCACGAACTTGCAGATCGCTTCGACGGCGTCCTCGGGCTCGAGCCCCTTGGCGATGCGCCGCGCTGTCGCACCCAGACGCCCGTTCTTCGGCACATACGTTGTGAAGGACAGCATTTCGTCGTAGCGGTCGGCGACGTAGTCGCTCTCCAATTCCTCCCACGTCACAGCTTTGTCGGGGCCGGGACGCTCGCCGGCCTCGGTCTCCACGACCGACATCCCCGACACCTCGAGCTCCTCGTGCGGAGCGTGGAGGTCGAAGGCGGTGACAGCGGTGCCCCAATAATCGGTGTAGCGGTACGCACGGGTCGCGGGCACCGTCTCGACACGGTTCACGATCACGTTCTGCCGAGTATCACTTCGCGGGGTCAGCCGTGCCTCGTTGAATGACGAGGTGACCGGACTCTGGTAGGCGAAGCCCGTCGAATGCACGACCCTCAGACGCCAGCTCACAGTTCACTCTCCTCGATGAAGTGTTCTTCACCATCGCTGACCCGGGCATCTGCCCACGACACATACGGTGACACATGGAAGTACTGACCCGTGACCGCCTCGTTGACGGCACGGCAGGTGTCCTGCAGGTCGAGAAGTCGCTCCTGCAGTCCGTCGAGCAGTCTGCCCGGTTCCAGGAACTCGAGCGAACTGCGCGCTCGCCCCAGCAGCAGCAGCGCTTCGGCCTGCTCGCCGACGCGGCTCGGGCGCTTTTCGATCTCCGCGAGATTCTGCTCCGCGACACGAAGCGCGTGGAACACCGATCGCGGAAAGAGCCTGTCCAGCAACATGAACTGCACGATGTTCTCGGCGTCGAGCAGACCGCGATAGGTCCGCAGGTAGGTGTCGTGGGCACCGGCGGACACCAGAACATTCACCCACGCGGGCGAGTTGATCGGATCATTGGCGCGGGAGAGAAGCATCCGGATGGTCATGTCGACCCGCTCCACGGAGCGGCCGAGCAGCAGGTACCGGTAGCCGTCGTCGTGACTCATCGTCGCGTCGGCGAGTCCGGCGAACATGGCTGCGCGGTTCTTCACGTACGAGAGGAACTCGTGAGGTCCGAGTCGACGCCCCCGACGCTCCGCTTCGGCCAGCCCGTTGTAGGTGGTGTTCAGACACTCCCACATCTCACTGGACGTGACTTCCCGTGCGCCACGGGCATTTTCGCGTGCCGCGCGAATGAGGTCGACGACTGATCCCGCCGATCCCTTCGCGTATGCCACGTGCTCGATGAGCGACCACACGTCGAGCGGCTCGTCGGTGTCGGGCACCTCGAGTCCGAGAACCTGGATGACCATCCGCACCGCACCGTCGACGTCGGCGGAGGTGTCCTCGAGGAGCTGATGGATGGCGACGTCGAGCAGACGCGCCATGTCGTCGGCACGTTCGACGTAGCGGCCGATCCAGTACAGGGATTCGGCGTTGCGGGCCAACATCATCGGAGATCACCGCTTTGCTGTTGCTGCTGCGTTTGTTCGAAGACCGGGTCGGGTGCGCTCTCGGCAGGCCTGGCCGCCTTGGCGGCCTTGGAGGTGACCACCTTGCCACCGCCGAGTTCACGCTCACTCTGTGTCGCCCTGCTGGCGAGCACCCACGTGTCCTTCGAGCCGCCACCCTGGCTGGAGTTGACGACGAGTGAGCCCTCGGGCAGCGCGACACGGGTCAATCCGCCCGGCAACACCCAGACCTTCTCACCGTCGTTGACGGCGAAGGGACGCAGGTCGACGTGGCGCGGACGTAGTGAGTCGCCGACCTTTGTCGGCACCGTCGACAACTGCACCACGGGTTGGGCGATCCATCCGCGGGGGTCGTTGCGCACCTTGCGGGCAAGGGTGTCGAGCTCGGCCTTGGTGGCGTCGGGCCCGAAGACGATCCCGTAACCGCCCGATCCCTCAACAGGTTTCACGACGAGTTCGTCGATCCGATCGAGCACTTCCTCGCACTCCTCGGGGAGCCAGCAGCGCAGCGTGTCGACGTTGCCGATGATCGGCTTCTCGCCGAGGTAGTAGTTGATGATGTCCGGCACGTAGGTGTAGATCAGCTTGTCGTCGCCGACACCGTTGCCCACCGCGCTCGAGATCACGACGTTGCCCGCGCGCGCCGCGTTGAGCAGGCCTGCCACGCCGAGCATCGAATCCGGACGGAACTGCATGGGATCGAGGAAGTCGTCGTCGATGCGTCGATAGATCACGTCGACGCGTTGCTCACCCTCGGTGGTGCGCATGTAGACGACGTTGTCGCGGCAGAACAGGTCTCGACCCTCGACGAGCTCGACGCCCATCAGCCGCGCGAGTAGCGAGTGCTCGAAGTACGCCGAGTTCGCGACACCGGGGGTGAGCACCACGATGTTGGGGTCGGCCTCGTTGAACGCTGCCGAGGCCCGCAGTGCGCGCAGCAGGTGACTCGGGTAGTCGGCGACAGGTCGCACCTTGTGCGTGGAGAACAGGTCGGGAAAGACCCGAGCCATGGTGCGACGGTTCTCCATCACGTAGGACACACCAGACGGCGATCGCAGGTTGTCCTCGAGCACCCGGAAGTCGCCGTTGGCGTCACGGATCAGGTCGATGCCCGCGACGTGAATGCGAACTCCGTTGGGAGGACGGATGTTTGCGGCCTGACGGTGAAAGTGCTCACACGAATGAACCAGACGTTTGGGCAACACACCGTCGCGCAGGATCTCCTGCTCGCCGTACACGTCATCGAGGAACAACTCCAACGCCTGCACGCGCTGAGTGATGCCCGCCTCGAGCTTGTTCCACTCCCCGGCCGAAATGACCCGTGGCACAACGTCCAACGGGAACGGTCGCTCCTTACCCGAGAGCGAGAACGTGATGCCCTGGTCGATGAACGCGCGCCCGAGTGCGTCGACGCGGGCTTCGAGGTCGGCACGATCGGACTCGGCCATGACCTTGAAGATGCCGCGATACGCGGGGCGCACCTCGCCGTCGGCGTCGAACATCTCGTCAAAGGCCTTGCCGTACGGCCCTTTCGAGTATCCCTTGAAGATTCCGGTCTCGGTGGGGACTGTCTCCCTGACGACCTTGGCCTTGGCGCTCCTGGCAACCTGTCCCGGTTCGGCGCCCTTGCCGTTGGCCGACTTGGCGGCTGTGACGGACTTCGACGACGACGGGGGCGCGGTTTTGCGCGATGCCTTCTTGGCTTGCGCACCGGTTGACGCGGGACTCATAGACACACATGGTGCCTCAGATCGCTCCAGTCGGCACGACGTCTGCGCGGGCGCGTCGCAGCGGCGTTCTCCTGACCCCATTCCTGGCCGCAGGCCGAGGCAGGCCCTAGCAGTACACCTAGCCCAGGGTTCGACGCAGCGACACCACGCGTCGCCCGATCCGGCGAGCCACGTTCGCCGCGCGCGTCTGCAATCGAGCCCCGGTCTCGGGGTAGGGCATCGTTTGCGCGATTCCCGCGATCGCGTCGAGCGAGGCGTCGAGAATCTCGTCGACTGTCGGCGGCCGGGCGTCGTCGCCTGCCATCGTGCTGACAGAGAGATCCCCGAGATCACCGGTCACGGGATACCCGGCCACGCGCACAGCGTCGATCATCGTCTCGGCTTCGTCGGCCGCCCACGCACGCTGTTCGGTGGACAGCCCACGTGGTGTGCCGCCGGTCTGTGCGAACAAGACCTTGGCGATGATGTGACCTTTGACGACGCGCTCGTACCGATCCCACTCGATGTCGTCGGGCTGTAGGCGCGAGTTCAGCCGGCGCAGGAGCTCTGCCTGCGCTGCCGAGAGTGACGTGTTGTTGTTCGGAACGTCGATGGTCATCGGCGCCGGATCTACGTCGAGCACGGAGAGAAATCTGTCCCACAACGACGATGTGCCCGTTCCCGGCTTCGCCACGGTGACCAGGTGAGCTCGTTCCGGCCCGACGAACTTGGCCCACCGTCCGAGGATGCCCACGTAGTCCTGGAATTCCCAGAAGGGCTCCTCCTCCATGTCGCCGCCCCAGGACCCCGTTCGACGTGGCGCGTGCCGACGCACCGACGTCACGAAGTCGTCGAACGACGCCAGACGCTGGTTCTTGACGTTCTCCTGCCACACCGAGGGCAGTTGGCGGGCCAGATCACGAACGGTCACGACCACGTGGACTTCGTCGGCGAAGGACAGGTCGTTCACCATCGACTCGATCTGTTCCTCGCGCGCCGTCGCGAACAACTCGTGCGACACCAGCGACGTCCCCGGCCAAGCACGCATCTGCGAGACCATCGTCGACCACCTTCCGGCGAAGGCCGGGTCGACCCAGTCGAGATACCGACTGGGCTGTAGGTGGGTTGCGGCGTGAAAGTGATCCGCCATCTCGTTTCCCGGGTAGAGCAGCCCGGAGTGACGAAAAGCGAGGTCGCGGTTCCACCACAGGCGATCCTGGAGATGGGTGGTGCCCGTCTTGGGTAATCCGACGTGAATGAAGACAACTGACATGATGGGTCTAGTTTAGTTGTGCTCACGCACACATCCGCGAGCTCGACACATGCTGTGAGGATTCACAGCCGATCGGTGGGAGACGCACGATCGCGCGCGAGCAAACGCCTGCGGATTTGGGACCCCTGTTTCCGGCTGGTAAAGTAGACCGCTGTCGCAGAGTCGACGGCGGACACGTGCTGTCCACCCGTTTGACCTGCTCAGGAACACCCAGCAACAGCAATCACCAACAACTGATAGGTACACACGCGTGGCAAACATCAAGTCCCAGGTCAAGCGCAACCGCACCAACGAGATCCGTCGGCAGCGCAACCAGTCCGTGCGCTCTTCGCTGCGCACCGCGATCCGCAGCTTCCGCGAAGCTGTTGACGCCGGCGACAAGGACAAGGCCGCCGAGCTCGGACAGTCGGCAAGCCGCAAGCTCGACAAGGCCGCCAGCAAGGGCGTCATCCACGCCAATCAGGCAGCCAACAAGAAGTCGGCCATCGCTGTGGCCGTCAACAAGCTCTGAGGTAGCACTCTCCGGCATCAGCCGGAGCTGAACGAGTCAGAGCGCGCACCCGCGACGCGCCCCGTGCACACGGGAGCACGCCGGATCGCAGCGCCGACCGTTCCCCTGTCGAGACAACTCACCCCGGCGACTTCCACGCGGTCGCCGGGGTGAGTTGCGTGGTCGCGCACGCTCCGGCTTCTGAGTGGTTCAGTCCTGCGAGCTCAGCCCTGCACGCTTCAGCGCCGACGCGACGTCGGGCGCAACGATGCAACAGCGTCGACCGCATGCAGAAGCGCATAGTCTGCGTCGGCGGCCTGTCCCTTTACATCTCCGTTGAGTCCGGCAACCACCACGACGGCCTGCGCGATCGACGGCGAATCCCATGCCCGTGCCTGCGACTGCACCTTCTTGACACGCGACGGCGGCATGCCCAACTCCGACGCGGCCGCGTACTGATCCATCGAGCCGATTCCGCGTACGCGAGCTATCGCGTGCACAGCCTCGGCGAGCGCATCGGCCAGCAGTACTCGAGGCACCCCGTGGTGCACCGCCCACGCCAAGGACTCGAGCGCTCCGGCTCGATCACCGGTGACGGCTTTGTCGGCGACCTCGAATCCCGTGACCTCCGGGCGCCCCTGGTAGTAGACGCGCACCGCGTCGCGGTCGATCTTCCCGCCGGTGTCGGCAACGAGCTGACTGCACGCCGCGGCAAGCTCACGAAGCTCCGCACCGACCCCCTCGACAACCTGCTCGACGACGTCGGCGCTGACCTTCACGCCGAGCTCACGAAACTCCTTGCGGACGAAGTCCATTCGTTCCGACGGCCAGCGCGGCGCAGTGCAGTCGTGTTCGACGGCACCGGCCTTGCGGAGTTCGCCCACCATCGACTTCGTCCGGCCGCCGCCGGTGTGGATCACCATCAGCGTGATGCCGTCGGGAAGCTCACGAGCCGCCCGCGTGATCAGCGCTGCGGGCTCCTTACCCGCCTCTGCCGCCGACTCGACGACGACTACGCGGTCTTCGGCAAACAACGACGGACTCAACAGCTCGGCCAGTTCGTATTCGCTGACGTCGCCCGCGCGCACACGCGTCACCGGGATGTCGGAGCCTGCGTGGTGGGACAGCTCGCTCGTCACACCCGAGATCACACGTCCGGTGAGGAAGTCGTCGTCTCCGAGGAGCAGATGCAGGCGATCGGTCACGCCACTCATGGTGCCAGAACGCCCCGACAACCCCGACGACGCACCGGACACCTTCCCTACTACCGGTCGCACCCGTCCCTCCGCCGACCGTGCGTCTCGTTCCCCCGACTGTGCGTACGACGCCGCACCCACCCGATCGAGCGTCGATTCACCAACGCCGCACCCAGGACTGTGAACGCCATAACGAGCACCATCCCGGCAAGCCCGTCAGGTATTTCGATTGCCGCCCAACTCAATCCACCGAGCACCCGCGCCACGGTGATCATCCACCACAGCTCCGGCGACATCGCGCGCAGTAACACTTGGGCAACCACAGCTCCCACCTCTCCGGCGAGCCCGATCAATGCGGCGAGTGTTCCCACCACACTGATCACTCCGACGACCGGCGCCACGACGACGTTGGCCAGAATAGAGACCACGTTGAACGTCCCGCTGATCATCGCGATCAGCGGCGCCGTCACGACCTGCGCAGCGATGGCGATAGCCAGCACCTCGGCGGCGACAGGCGGGATTCTCCACTCGCGCAGCATGTCTCGGATCGACGGCGCGATCAGCACGAGTCCGGCTGTCGCCACGACCGACAATGCGAACCCCGGCGCGCTCGCAAGCTCCGGCCACCACAGGAGTCCCCCGATCACGGCGACACCGAGGGCGGGCACCGCGCGAGCACGTCGCGTCGACAACAACGCGAGCAGACCGACTCCGCCCATCATCGCCGCGCGCAGCACACTCGGCGACGGCCGTACCAGGACGACGAATCCGACGATGACGATCACCCCGCTGACAGCCGCCACCTTCGGTGACCCGCCGATCAACCTGATCAACGCAATCGCTGCACCGCAGGTCAGCGCGAAATTGGCACCCGAAACAGCGGTCAGGTGGCTGAGCCCGGCCGCGAGGAACTGATCACGGACATCTTGCGACAATGCGCTCTCGTCGCCGATGACCAACCCAGGCAACAATCCCGCCGATTCACCGGTCAGCGCCTGCGCCGAGTTCTGCTGCAGCGTTGTCCGCACGATGCCGGCTCCGCGCTGCAGCGGAGGAGGCCGCCCCAACATCGTCGGCGGTCCCGACGCCGCCAACCTCGCAACACTGAGATCACCCCCTCGAGGTGCGCGCATACTCACCAGGACACGCACGCGCTGACCCGGCAACAATCCGACCCATCCGGGCGCGCGAGCGACGACATCGGCGACGGCGGAGGGAACTCGACGCTCCCCGACGGCCAGCACCGTCACCCGAGTGGTCACCTGACCCCGTTGTGCGGGCCCGAAGTTCCGCGGGTCGTCGCGAATCGACATCGTGACCGTCGCCTTGCCCGACATGCCCGACATCGGATGCGCGTCGCGTGTCTCGAGCCGAAGCCATAGCGCGAGTGCACATGTCACCGCCATCCCCGCACCGATCACCACGATGCCGACCATTCGCCAGGCCACATTCCACCGCCGATACGCGAACAGAGCTGCAGCACAGATCATTCCGCCGATCACCAGCACAGCAGGCATCGACCACGACGGCCCGTGCAGCCCGAGCAGCGTGACCAACCACACCACGAGCGCGGGTGTGACAAGCCGTAGATCCACCGGGGTGTCAACCTGCGGTCACGAGGTCGCGAAGCTTGGCGAGCCGTGCGGGTCCGATTCCGTCAACTTCGCCGAGTTGGTCGACGGACGTGAACTTTCCGTGCTGCGATCGCCAGTCGATGATGGCCTTCGCCGTGACAGGGCCGACCCCCGGGAGAGCGTCGAGCTGCTCGGCGCTCGCAGTGTTCAGATCGACCTTTCCGCCCGTGCCGCTCGCCGACCCCGAACCCGTTGTGCCAGTGCCCGACTCGGGCGCATCACCGGCCGTCGGTGGCGACGATGGGCCCGGCCTCCCTACACCCGCGGCGACCACCGCGCTGCGCAGTGAGGCGTTGCCGTCCTTGCTCGCGTAGCCGACAAGCACCTGGTCGCCGTCTCCCAACACCTGAGCGAGATTCAATGACGTCGTGTCGGCTCCCTCGCGGGCACCGCCAGCGCTCGACAGCGCGTCGGCCACCCGCGACCGCGGCGCCAATCTCACCAACCCGGGCTTCCGCACCAGTCCGACGACGCTCACCACGATCTGGGCTGGTGCAGCTGAGGGCGCGGCGTCAGACGGCACTGCGGCAGAAGACGCTGCAGCGTGGGACGGAATCGACGTCGACGGACCCGCCGATGAGGGGAAGGCAACGGTCGGCACGACGTCGTCGTTGCGGAGCAGTCCGAATCCCGCTATCACACAGGCGATTACACCCACACTGATCAGCGCGATGGCACCGGCGGGCGCCACCGCGAATCGGCGCCGGGGACGATACCCATCGTCATCTGCATCCGGGTCGAGGTCGAAATCATCTAGACGATCGTCGTCGAATCCGTTGGCATGTAGTCTTTCTCGACTATCGAGAGAACGCCTACGTCCCACCTCGGGAGCCAGCCAACCCGGCGTCGTGTCGATCTCCCAGGAATCAGGCGACACATCGTCGTTTGCAGCCGACGAGTTCGCGTCGGGTTCGGGCACCCGGGTGGCTCCGACAGGCGTGGGGGCGGTCGCCGACAACCGGTCCAGCGGGGAGCGCCCGACCGCGGTGGACCCGGTGCGCTGTCCGCGCTCGACAACACCTCGCGCGGCGAATCCACGTGCCGTCCGGATTGGTTTGTCGCTCATAGCCTCTGACGCTACGGCGGGCACACCACGCCTTGGGGTCGGCGGCCACGCACCGACGCAGCGCTGTGGACGACGGTCAGGTTGTGGACAACCCCTCGGCCACCGACGGGCCCCTGGTGATGGGGTCGAGTTGGGTACCGATCACGACGCCGACCGCTCCGGGGCCGACGTGACAGCCGAGCACGGGACCGAGATCGACCGTGATGCTCGACGTCACGCTCCGCAGGCTCTCCCGCAGTCGGACGACGAGATCGGCTGCGGCAGCAGGAGCTTGGCAATGTTGCACGCCAAGGGTCACCGCGCGGCCGTCGGCGTAATCGACTGCTGCGTCTGCCATCTTGTCCAGCGCCTTGGAGAAGGTGCGCGTGCGTTCCCGAAGCGTCAGCGTGCCGTCGACGACGTGCAGGATCGGTTTGATCGACAACGCGGAACCGAGCATCTTGCTCGCGGCGCTGATTCGGCCACTGTTGCGAAGGTTGTCGAGGTTCTGCACACAGAGCAGTGATTCGACGGTCGCCGCCTGGCGGATGGCGGCTTCGTACGCACGGTCCCGGTCGGCACCGTCCCGGGCGGCCTGCGCCGCGGCGATGGCCACGAACCCGACTGCCAGTCCAACTGACCGCGAGTCGACGACCCGCACCTGCCCCGAGTAGTCCTCTGCGGCGAGGCGCCCTGCGCTCCACGTGCCGGACAGTTTTCGCGACATGTGGACCGCGACGACGCCGTCGCCCTTACTGCGCTCGATGGCTTCGCCATACGCCCGCACCAGATCGTGCGGAGTCGCCCCGGCGGTGGTGACTCCCGGCGTCGACACGATATCGGCGGGGACGTTGTCGTCGTCTTCGAGATAGTCGACGCCGTCGAGCGTCAGATGCAACGGAACCTGGATGATGTCGTAGCTGTCAGCAACGGCAGCGGGCAACCGCGCGGAGGAATCTGTGACGACGACAACAGGCACCCGTCTACGTTAGCCGGTTCGCCGTGCGGCTCGGACATCCGGATCGTCGAGCACGCGCAGAATCGGCTCCGCCACCACATCGGCGACCGCCCGGTGGCACGCGAAGCCCCAGTGGATGCCGTCGGGGTTCATCACAGCATCTGAGTTCATCGCAGCGTCTGGGTTAGTCGCGGCGTCTGGGTTCACGGCATCTGGATCGTCGTATGCGTCGCGTGTCGGTGGATAGAAGTCGGCATAAGAGACGCCGTGCCGGTCGCACCACGCGCGCATCGCCGCGGTCGTCGGTATCCGCCCGGTGTGGACGTAGCCGTAGTAGGGGCTCCGATGCGTCGACGGCAGACACACGACCATCGGCAGGTCGGGGCGCAACTGGGTCAGCGCCTCGTGGATCTTGTCGAGGTAGTCGACGGTCACCGTCGGCGGCAGGGCCACCGGCCACCCGATCTTCGACGCACGCGGCTGGACCCACTGATACGCCGACCGGACGATCTGGCGCAGTCGGCCCGGCCGCACGTATCTGATCTGCTCGCGCAACGCGGTCGGAAGCGGCGACGGCAACGAATCCATTCCGCCGAACGCGAGGATCACCGCGCGTGCGTGCGGTACCGCGGCCCAGATGTTCGGGTCCTGGGTCATCGCCCACCAGACGTCCCGGCTGGTCCAGCCGATCCGTCCGAAGAGCCGCACCGGCAGACCACACCGCGCGCCGACGATGTTCGGCCAGATTCGAGCGTCGTCTGCGGGCAGCCCACCCTGCGGCCCGAAGTAGGCGAGCGAGTCGGAGAGGATGAGTAGGCAGTCGTCGGGCGTACCCGCCGCAACCGAGTCGGTCACTGCACCCCTGCGTCGGCAACCTCGGCCGAGGCGTTCCACACGTCCAGCCGCCACCGCGGCTTCTCACCGGGGAGTCCGTGGCCCGACAGTTGGACCCAGCTCGTGTTGGCCAGTCCGCCGAACACCGGCCAGTTGGCGACCGGAAGGTCGAGCAGTGCGGCGGTCATCGCGGCGATCACACCTCCGTGCGCGACGAGCACGACGGGCGACTCCGGGCTCGCGCCGCTCCCCCAGTCGTCCACACTCGCGAGCAGTTCATCGACGACCGGTAGGGCGCGGGCAGCGACGTCGACGCGGCTCTCCCCGCCCGGCGGGCGCCACGTGGCGTCGTCGCGCCACAGCGCGCGCGCACCGGGCATGATGTCGTCGACCTCGTAGTGCGTCATGCCCTGCCACTCACCGAGATGTGTTTCGCGGAGCCGTTGATCGGTCTCGACAGGCAGGCCGGTCAGCACGGCGAGCGCTTCCGCGGTGTCGCGAGCACGCCGCAGATCCGACGACCTGATGAGCATCGGATTGCGTTCGGCGAGTGCGGCGGCGGCCGACTTCGCTTGTCGCACACCGAGATCGGAGAGATCGGTGTCAAGTTGTCCCTGCATCCGACTCGTCGCGTTGTACTCGGTCTGCCCGTGCCGCAACAGAATCAGCCTGCGGACCACCGGGGTGAGTCGTTCGACGGAGGTGTCGTGGTCGTCGGGCGCTCCACTCACGCCTGCGGCTCCAGGTCGATGACCGGGCAGTCCTGCCACAGACGGTCGAGCGCGTAGTAGGCGCGCTCGTCGGCATGCTGGACGTGCACCACGATGTCGACGTAGTCCAGCAGCGCCCAGCGACCCTCACGTGTGCCTTCGCGTCGGACGGGCTTGTAACCCGCCTCGCGCATCTTGTCTTCGATCTCGTCGGTGACCGCGTTGACCTGACGCTCGTTGTCGGCCGACGCGATCACGAACAGGTCGGTGATCACGAGTTGTTCGGACACGTCGATCACCGTGACATCGGTGGCGACCTTGTCCTGCGCGGCAGCGACTGCCACCTTCGCCATGTCCAGTGACTCGGCTGCTGCTGTCACGTTCGTCCTTTCGAGCGTTGCGTTTCCGCACGGTGTGTTGAGGTGTCGGAGGTTGTCGGTTCATCGTCGGCGTCGCTCGCCAGTGGCGCCGAGACACCCGGCGAGTTCACCCGCGGCCTGCGGTAGAGCCTGCGTTTGGCGATGTACTGGACGACGCCGTCTGGCACCAGGTACCAGACCGGTCGTCCCGTCGCAGCGCGTGCCCGACAGTCCGTCGAGGAGATCGCCAGTGCGGGAATCTCCATCAGATGAAGCGTATCGGCTGGCAGATTTCGCAGATGCGTGGCCAGATGGCTGGCGTTCAACTCGTATCCCGGTCGGCTCACCCCGACGAAGTTCGCCAGTTCGAACAGTTCCTCCCAGTCCTGCCACGACAGGATCGACTCCAACGCATCGGCGCCGGTGATGAAGTAGAGCGCAGCGTCGGGAAGGGTTTTGCGCAGATCCCGCAGCGTGTCGACCGTGTAGGTGAATCCCTCTCGGTCGATGTCGACGCGACTCACGCTGAACTGAGGATTCGACGCCGTCGCGATGACCGTCATCAGGTAGCGGTCCTCGGGGGGACTGACCTGCTTCGTCCGGTCGGGAACCTCCCCGCCGTCTTCGGTCAGCTTCTGCCATGGCCGTCCGGTCGGGACGAAGATCACCTCGTCGAGCGAGAACCGGTTGGCGACCTCACTGGCTGCCACGAGGTGCCCGTTGTGGATGGGATCGAACGTTCCGCCCATCACACCGATCCGGCGTACACGCGGACGGTCATGTGCCATGAGGGGTCAGTTTACGCGAGCGATCACACCGGCAGGAGGTCGGCGATGACCGCGGACAGCTGCGTGGCGTTGCGACACTCGAACATATCGATGATCTCCGCGTAGTCGTCGGCCGCGGAATCGCCGGTACCCCAGTCGCCATGCGCCTCCGGGTTGAGCCAATACACGTGACGCGCACGCTCCACCAACTCGCGCAGCGAGTCCTCGGAGGCGTCATGGTAGTTGTTGCGGGCGTCGCCCAGGATCAGGAGCGCTCCGCGATGTGTCAGCGTGTCGCCGTAGGCGTCGACGAACCCGCGCAGCATGTGCCCGTAGTCGGAATGACCGTCACGCGTGATGAGCCGGGCCTGCGTCAACATGCGATGCGTCGCCTCACCGATGTCGGTGCCGCCGAACCCCTCGTCGTCGGTGAAATACTCGGTGACGTCGTCGACAGTGTCGACGAATGCGAAGATCCGAACCTTCGCGAACTGCTGTCGCAGCGCGTAGACGAGTTGCAGCGTGAACTGCGAGAACCCGGACACCGAACCCGATACGTCGCAGATGATCACCAGTTCGGGGCGGCCGGGGCGGGGCTTGCGGTTCTTGAGTTCGATCGGCACCCCGCCCGTCGACAGCGACGCACGCAGCGTCGCACGGACGTCGACAGCACCCCGGTGGGCGCGGCGTCGTCGAATCTCCAAGCGGGAGGCCAACAGACGCGCGAGCGGTGCGACGGTCCGTCGGATCTCGGTGAGGTCCTTCTTGCCTGCCGCGAGAAAGTTGATGTTCTCGGGCAGTGTCGGCACCGCGTAGTCGCTGACCTTCTCGCGTCCGTTGCGGTCGGCCATCCGACGCTGCGTCTCCACCTCGATCGCGGTGCGTAGTCGGTTGGCCCGTTCGCGGGCGGCCCTGCGGAACGTCGGATCGTCGCCGACGCTCAGGTCGTCACCCGATCCGCCCGCCATCGCGGCGGCTATCCGTGCGATCAGCGTCTGGGGATCGATACTCGAGAGTGCCTGATACGCCGAGTACGCCTCCCCGCGGCTCGACTGGTAGCGGCCCATCTCGTCGACCACCTGCGCGACCGCGGCAGACAGACGTCCGTCTGCGTCGGCCGACTCGTCGGCGAGCAACTCTGCGAGCATTTCGCGCACGGCAGCGACGTCGACCTCGCCGGAGGTGTCGCGCGGCAGTTCTTCCTCTGCGCTGCGTGCACCGATCGCGACCGGAAACCAGAGGTCGAAGATGCGGTCGAAGGCCGGCCGGTGCATGTGATCGTCGACGAGCGTCGCCGCGAGTCCCTCGCGCAGGCTGCTGCGATCGAGCAGGTCGAGCACCTCCATCGCCCGCGCGGCGTCGATCAGCGCCGACGGACCGACCGCGATCCCCCGTCGCCGCAACGCGTCGACGAAGTCGGTGAGATGAGCGACGAGCGGCACTGCTGTCGCGATGTCGCCCGTGGCGGGTTCGGCCCCGGACATCAGCCCAACTTGAGTTCTTTGACAGCGGTCTTCAGGTCGGGGCGATGCTTGAGCACGACGCCGAGCGTGCGTGCGATCAGGCCTTCGTCGAGTCGACCACCCTTCGAGCGTTCCTCGCCCGCGCCCAATGCGAGCAGGGTGTTGGCCCAGTCGATGGTCTCGGCGACCGACGGCTTCTTGCGAATGTCGAGGGTGCGCAGCACGCCGACGATGCGGACCAGTTCGGATGCCAGCGCGTCGGGCAGGTTCGGGACCCGCGACTCGAGAATCTCTTTTTCGCGCGCAGCGTCGGGGAAGTCGATGAAGAGGTAGAGGCAGCGACGTTTCAGCGCCTCCGACAATTCTCGTGTCGCGTTCGACGTCAGGATCACGATCGGCCGACGCGACGCGACGACAGTCCCCATCTCCGGGATGGTCACCGCGAAGTCGCTGAGCACCTCGAGCAGCAGCCCCTCGACGTCGACGTCGGCCTTGTCGACCTCGTCGATCAGGAGCACGGTGGGATCGGTGCGCGAGATCGCTGTCAGCAGAGGTCGCGGCAGCAGGAACTCCTCGGAGAAGATGTCGGTCTTCGCCTCGGCCCAGTCGCGCGTACCGGTCGCCTGGATGTGCAGGATCTGCTTGGCGTGGTTCCACTCGTAGAGTGCGCGCGCCTCGTCGATTCCCTCGTAGCACTGCAGACGCACGAGCTCTGCGTCGGTGGCCGCGGCGATGGCACGCGCCAACTCCGTCTTACCCACTCCCGCAGGGCCTTCGACGAGCAGCGGCTTACCGAGCCGGTCGGCGAGGAAGGTCGACGTCGCCGTCGCGTCGTCGGCCAGATAGCCGGTGGAGCGCAGCCGGTCGACGACGTCGGGCACGGCTGTGAACGAGGGGACGATGGGTGCCGCGTCTTGCGTCGCAGGGCCGTTCGTCGTTGCGCTGTCGGTCATCACGCGGGCCGGATCTGGCCGTCGCCCCACACGATCCACTTGGTGGAGGTGAGTTCCGGCAGTCCCATCGGTCCGCGGGCATGTAGCTTCTGCGTGGAGATTCCGATCTCCGCACCGAAGCCGAACTGCTCGCCATCGGTGAAGGCGGTCGACGCATTGACCATCACGGCTGCGGCGTCGACCCGGTTCGTGAACTCCTCGGCCGCGGCGAGGTCGGTGGTCACGATGGCCTCGGTGTGCCCGGTTCCATAGGTGTCGATGTGTGCGACAGCGGCGTCGAGTCCGTCGACCACCTTCATCGCGATGTCCATCGACAGGTACTCATCGGCCCAGTCGGACTCGCCGGCCGGCTCCATCCCCGGCTCATCACCGTGGATCACGACACCCTGCGACTGCAGCGCCTGGCTGATCTTGGGCAGCGCGTCGGCGGCGATCGCTTTGTCGACAAGCACCGTCTCTGCCGCGTTGCACACGCTCGGTCGCCGCGTCTTGGCATTGAGGATGATGCGGGTCGCGACACCGACGTCGGCGAGCGCATGCACGTAGACGTGGCAGTTTCCGGTTCCGGTCTCGATCGTGGGGACCGTGGCGTTCGCGACGACCGCGTTGATCAGGCCAGCACCCCCGCGCGGAATGACGACGTCGACGAGTCCGCGCGCACGGATCAGCGCGGTCACACTCGAGCGGTCGTCACTCGGCAGCAGCGACACGACATCGGACGGGATGCCCGCGCCTGCGACAACGTCGCGAAGAATGCGAACGAGCTCCGCGTTCGACGACGCCGCCGACGACGAACCACGAAGCAGCACAGCGTTTCCGGACTTGAACGCGATTCCGAAAGCGTCGGCCGTCACGTTCGGCCGCGCCTCGTAGACGATGCCGACCACACCGAGTGGCACGCGAACCTGCCTCAGGCGCAGACCGTTGGGGAGCGTCTTGCCCGCGACGATCTCGCCGATCGGATCGGGGAGGATCGCGACCTGACGCAGACCGTCGGCGATCCCCGCGACGCGCTCGGTGGTCAGGCGCAGACGGTCGATCAGGTTAGCCTCGGTTCCGGCCTCCTCGGCGCGCGCAACGTCGTCGGCGTTGGCGGCCAGGATGGTCTCGGTATTCGCGTCGACGGCGTCGGCAGCGGCGAGCAGCGCAGCATTCTTGGCTGTCGTGGTGAGCGCTGCCAGCGCTCGTGAGGCGGTACGGGCCGCGCGGGCCTGCGCGTGCACGACCTCTTCGACGTCGGGCCCTGTCGCGGCCTGCCTTCCGGTCACGGTGGGTGCGCTCATCAATTCCTCGATTTCGAGTTCACGGCAGATGATTGCGTCCTGCGCGGCACTGCCGGCGGACAACATGTCCAGGGTACGTCCCGCACCAAGCCACCCCAAGATCGCCCACCCGAGAACGTCACCGCGGGCCGGACGTCGAGATGCCGCACGTCAGCAACGGTTGAGTATTCCGGCGAGCACGCTGCGGGACGCGGCATCGACCGCCAATCCGTAGGCGCGGCTCACCACGACGAACTCGATCGCGTACTGACAGTGGAAACCGCGATTGGGCGGCAGCCAACGGGCGGGTTCGCTGTCGCTCTTCTCCTGGTTCGACGCCGCGTCCACGGCGACGAGGTTGGCAGGGTCGTTCGCCAGGTCGACTCGACGCCGCGTCGACCACCCGAACGCACCCATGTCCCAGGCGAAGGCCAGGGGCACGATGTGGTCGATCTGAACCGCGGTCGCACTACGATCACGCCGAAACACCACGGTCTTGCCGGTATACGGGCTGCGCAGCTCGCCTGCGAGGACAGCGCGCGGACACGAGGTCACCGGGCCGATACGCACATCACCGAGGTCGCGGGTCAGCACGTCGTTTCGGGTATCGCAGCCGTTTCCGCCTCCCGTCACGCTCGCGTCGTCGGTCCACGACGCCCCGAACGCCGACCGTTCGTAGTCGTCGCGACCGCTGCGCGCCGCGACGACGGGCACCCCTGCGAGTTCGCGCAACGCCAGCTGCGCACCGGCGTGCCACTGCCCCGCTCGGGTGCGCGGCACATCGCGGTACACACCCACGGCCACGACGACCGCAGTGAGCACGAACGCGATCGTGACCACCCACCTGCGGGCGGGCCACTGCGCGTCGCGGCGGGCGTGTCGATAGCGCATCCGCAGCCGGTACAGCGGCACCGCGATGACGGGATTCACGCCATCTTCGACGCTGCGCGGCGGCCCGCGGTTCCACTACCCGCGAGCGGCGTCGCAGACGCGGTTCGATCTGGTAAACGCGGTTGGTACACCAGCCGCGTCTGCGGGTTCGGGCCGCGTTCGGCGCGCGGGTTCCGGGACGCAGGCGAGCCGGGTCAGGATTTGTCGAGGTAGCGCACCTTGTTGGGTACGAGAATGGCGTCGACGAGGTCGGCGAGTGGCCGGTGGTCGGCCAGCGGAAGGTCGGTTGCCACCACGGATTCGGCCAGCTCGCGAGCGTCGGCGATCACGTCGACGTCGTCGAGTAGCGAGAGGTGACGCAGCGACGACACCCCACCCGACTGCAGTGAGCCGAGCAGATCACCTTCGCGGCGCTGCAGCAGGTCGACGCGAGCGAGTTCGAATCCGTCGGTCGACGCCTCGACGGCACGCAGCCGCTCCATCGCCTGCGACACAGGCTTCGTCGACGTCATCAGGAGGCACAGACCGGGATGGCCGCCGCGGCCGACACGTCCGCGGAGTTGGTGGAGCTGGCTGACCCCGAATCTCTCTGCGTCGATGATGATCATCATCGACGCATTGGGAACGTCCACACCGACCTCGATCACGGTGGTGGCCACGATCGCGTCGATCTCGCCGCGCCCGAACGCGTCCATGACCTCGTTCTTCTCGTCGGCGGGTAGCCGCCCGTGCAGGACTGCCAGCCGATGGTGGCCGAGCGGTCCGACAAGCAGTTCGTCGTAGAGGTCGAGCACGGAGGTGGTCTGCTGCTGCGCGTCGGCTTCCTCGCCCGCCGTGCGCTTGCCAGCGCCGCGCTTCGGGGCGACCGGCTCGATGTCGCCGATACGCGAGCAGACGATGTAGACCTGCCGCCCGGCCTCGATCTCCTCCGCGGCGCGCCCCCACATGCGTTCGATCCATTGGGGTTTCGCCGTCGGCACCACGGTCGTGGTGATCGGCTGACGCCCCTGCGGAAGTTCGGTGAGCACCGACGTGTCGAGGTCGCCGAACGCCGTCATCGCCACCGTCCGCGGGATCGGCGTCGCCGTCATCACCAGGAAGTGCGGCATGAGGTGGTCACGACCGCGGCCCCGCAACACATCTCGTTGTTCGACGCCGAAGCGGTGCTGTTCATCGACGACGACCATGCCGAGATCGAAGAACTCGACCTTCTCCTCGAGCAGCGCGTGGGTTCCGACGACGATGCCCGCCTTGCCGGTCACCACGTCGAGCAGCGTCTGACGTTTGCCCTTGGTCTTCATCGAGCCGGTCAGCAACACCACACTCGTCGCGCCGTCGGCGGCGCCGAGTTCACCGGCAGTACCCAGATCGCCCAGCATCGTCGTGATGGTCCGAAGATGCTGCGCGGCAAGAACTTCCGTCGGCGCGAGAATCGCGCACTGATGGCCGTTGTCGACAACGCGCAGCATGGCGAGCAACGACACGAGGGTCTTGCCGGAACCGACCTCACCCTGCAGCAGCCTGCTCATCGGTGTCGGGTGGCCGAGGTCGTCGGCGATCTCGGCGATCACCAATTGCTGCCCATCGGTGAGAGTGAACGGAAGTCGTTGCAGGAGTCGGTCTTCCAGGCCGCCGGGAACGTGCGGGCACGCGGGTGCGGATTCGGCACGACCCGCGAGGCGACGCTGCGCGAGGACTGTCTGGATCGCGAGTGCCTCGTCGAATTTCAGTCGATCGTTCGCGGCGGTGACGTGTGCATCGGAGTCGGGGACATGAATGGTGCGGATCGCCTCGTCAAGCGACATCAAACCTCGGCGTTCGCGTTCGTCGTCGGACAGCGGGTCGACGAACGACTCGACGTCGTCGAGAACCTGACGAATCGACGCCCAGATGTCCCATGTCTGGATCTCGCGGTTCGCGGGATACAGCGGCACGATCGCTCGATCGAACGCGGCGGCGATGTCGGCCGAGTGCGCTCCCGGGCGCCGCTGTTCGCCGGTGATCTCGGCCTCGGCCGCGTACATCTCGGCGAGCATCGCCGACCCGACGACACGATCGACCTCGACGTCGCCGTCCGGCAGGACCATCCATTCGGGGTGTGAGAGTTGCGGCTGCTCGCGGAAGAACTTCACGGTGCCCGCCACCATGAGCCGCGTGCCGGGTTTGAGTGCGTTCTTGATGAAGCGCGGGTTGAAGAAGCTGACCTCGTAGGAGCGGTTGCCGTCGTCGACGGTCACCTTCAGGAACTGCCCGTGACGCTTCTTCATGCGGATCAGGTCGGCACGGGTGATGCGTCCGACAACCGTGACCCACTCCCCCTCGGTGAGGTCCTGCTCCTCCGAGGGTTGGCCATGCGTGAGATAACGACGCGGTGCGTAACGCAGCAGCTCTCCGACGGTCGCGATCCCCAACGACGCGAGACTCGCCGCCCGTTCAGCGTTGAAGACATCGGACAGAGAGTCGGATGCACGGACCACTACTCGATACCCACTTGCATCAGATCGTCGGTCTGCCCGGTCTCGTACACGACCATTTCGACGCCTGGATAGGCCCGTCGGATCTGCGCTTCGAGCGCCGCCAACGCGGCGCGGTCGACGCTCGAACCCGCAAGGACGGTGACCATCTCGCCGCCGGTCGCCAACATGAGGTCGACCAACGACACGACAGCGGCCGTCTGCTCCGGCGCGATGACAAGGACATCAGAGCCGATGAGGCCCAACACATCTCCGACGTCGCACGTACCGGCGAGGGTGATCATGCGCTCGTCGGCGAGCAGCAGCGAACCCCAGCGTGCACCCGCTGCGGCTTCGGCCATCGCGTAGGCGTCGGCATCCGGCGACTCGGAGGGGTCGTGGACCGCGAGGGCCGCAAGGCACTGGGCCATCGATGAGGTCGGCAACGAGATCACCGACCGCTGTGCAGACCGGACCTCCGCTGCAACGCTCACCAGATCCTGCGAGGTCAGCGATCCGTTCGCCATGACCACCACGTGCGCCGAATCGGTGGCGCGAATGGCCGCGGCGAGCGCCTCCGGGGTCACCCCGTCGTCGGCGCGGACCACGGCCGCTCCGGCCTCGGCGAAGAGTTCCGCGGCCCCGTCCCCGCGCACGACAGCGACGACGGCGCGCCGGTGACGAGGCGGCGGCTCCATCGAATTGGCTTGCGCGCGAATCGAATCGAGCGCAAAGCAGGAGATCCGGATGTCGGAGACGTTCCCGTGCGCTATCGCTGCCTCGACCGCGGCCCCCGGCTCGTCGGTGTGGACGTGCACCGAGAACCGTTCACCCGACGGCGAACTGTCTCCGACGATCACCACGGCGTCGCCGAGTTCGCCGAGTTCGGATCGCAGCGTCGCGATGCTCTCGCCCGCAGCCCCGGTGAGCAGATACATCACCTCGAAGTCCATGTCGCCCGGGCCATCACACGTCTGGTCGACGGGATGACCGGGCTGTCCTCCCCCGGTGAGGGTTCCGCGGTACCGACGACGCCGCTGCGTGACACCGGTGAGCACCCCGACCATCGCGTCGAGCATGGCGAGAAAACCCCGACCGCCCGCGTCGACGACGCCCGCCGACGCCAGTTCGGGGAGCTGTTCGGGCGTTCGTTCCAGACCATCGGCCACGTCGTCGGCGATCGTGCGGGCCTGGTCGGCGGCGGTCTCACCGGCGTGACGCGCTGCAGACTCCGCGGCGATGGTCAGCAGCGTCAGGACGGTGCCCTCCCTGGGGTCGCTGACCGCGCGCTGTGCTGCCAACGATCCAAGCCTCAGCCCTGATACCGCCAGCTGCGAAAAGGTCAACTGTCCGTCCGGTGCGCCGATCTCCACGGCGTCGGCGAGGCCGACCAGGATCTGCGACATGATGACGCCGGAATTGCCGCGCGCGTTGGCCACGGCACCTTCTGCCATGGCCCGCGTCACGGCGACCACGTCGGCGTCGGCGGGAAGCCCGGTGGCGGCGTCGGCAGCAGACCTCATGGTGAACAGCATGTTGCTGCCGGTGTCCGAATCAGGGATCGGGAAGACATTGAGGTCGTTGATCTCACCGCGCAGGTCTTCGAGCCGGGCAACACACTCCTGGGCCCAGTCACGCAGGACCTGTGGATTCATCACGCGAACGAGTCCACCGTCGGTCGACATGGGGGTCCTCCTTCACCGCGGGGGCTCACGCCGTGTCTCCACGTCATCGAATCCACGTCATCGAAAAAGTGCGCACCAACAAAGTGCCACGACACGTGCTGCCCAGGATGTGTGAGAGATTACTCGGAGTCGCCGACACGGTCGCCGTCGACGGGTCCGGCGCATTCGCCGCCTACCCGACGCCGACGCCGCGGCAGATCACGCTCGGCCCGGATTTGGTGGTGACGCACCCGGACGGTTACCCTTGCAGGGTTGCCTTGCCGCCGCCGTGGATGACGTTGCGTTTCCGCGAGCAGCGAGCTGGCGTAACCGCAAGATCATTCCATCTATCAAGGGAGTTCGACAATGGCTGCCGTCTGTGACGTCTGCGGCAAGGGTCCGGGCTTCGGCAAGTCCGTTTCGCACTCGCACCGCCGTACCAACCGCCGCTGGAATCCCAATATCCAGTCTGTGCGTGTCGAGGTGGCCCCGGGCAACCGCAAGCGTAAGAACGTCTGCACCTCCTGCCTGAAGGCCGGCAAGACCACCCTCGCCTGATCGCGAGAACTGACAACCCGATCCCGACCGAGCGAACGCTCGGCCCCGGGGTCGGGTTGTCTGCATCTGCGGGTTAGGGTGTCGTCCATGACCTTGACCACAACGTCCCCGGCAGACTCGGCTGTGACACAGGACGGCGACGTCCTCGTCCTACGCATCTCCGATGCGAGCAAGGGCGGCGCACTCGACGACGCCTCACTGAAATCGGCAACCACCGCCCTGCGCGAGATCGCACGCGGCGAACGCGAAGTCGGCGCGGTCCTGCTGCTCGGCGCCGGCCGAAATTTCTGCGCGGGCGGCAATGTGCGCGATTTCGCCTCTGCCGAGCACCGCCCCACCTTCATCCGTGCCCTCGCCGACACCTTCCATGACTTCGTCACCGCCCTGCTCGACGCCGATCGTCCGGTCGTCGCGGGTGTGCGCGGATGGGCCGCAGGGGCCGGGCTGAGCATCGTGCTGCACGCAGACATCGCGATCGGAGGGCCGTCGACCAACCTGCGTCCCGCCTACACCGGAATCGGCTTGTCGCCGGACGGCGGTATGACGTGGACCCTCCCGCGCACCGTCGGAGCGGCCCGCGCCCGCGACATCATCCTCACCGACAGAGTCATCACCGCTGACGAGGGACTCGCGTGGGGCATCCTCTCGCGCCTCGTCGACGACGCCGAGATCGACGACACCGCCGCCGAGATCGCCCGCACACTCGCCGCAGGCCCACGCGCCGGACTGGCCGCGACACGCGCCCTCCTGAGCGCGTCGGCCACCGCGACACTCCGCGATCAGCTAGCCGCCGAGGCTCACGCGATCTCGACCAACAGCGGCTCCGCGGAGGGTGTCGAGGGCGTCGACGCGTTCGTGGGCAAGCGGACCCCCGACTTCGCAGCGGCACGCGAGCGGTGACGACGTTCGACGCTTCGTTCATCGACAACCTCGACACGTTGTTCGCGTGGCGTCGTGACGTCCGACATTTCCGGGCCGATCCACTCGAGCCAGACTTGCTCGACGAGTTGCTGGCACGAGCCGAGCTCGCGCCGTCGGTCGGCAACAGCCAACCGTGGCGATGGGTGCGCGTCGACTCGGCGCAGGCCCGCGTTCGCATCCGCCGCAACTTCGTCGCATGCAACGCCGAGGCCCTCGACGGGTACGCGGGCGAACGCAAACGTGCGTACGCGGCGCTGAAGCTCTCCGGACTCGACGACGCTCCGATCCAGCTCGCCGTCTTCACCGACCATGCGGGCACGCAGGGGCACGGCCTGGGCAAGCGGACGATGCCGGAGACACTCGACTACTCGACGGTCACGGCCGTCGCGACGCTGTGGCTGGCAGCACGGGCGCGCGGCGTCGGAGTCGGCTGGATATCCATCCTCGACGCCCCCACCGCGGCAACCGATCTCGGTGTGCCCGACACGTGGCGACTCACCGCATACCTGTGCCTGGGTTATCCCACCGAGGCCGACGACGTCCCCGAACTCGAGAGGGTCGGCTGGCAGGAACGCACCGACGCCGAAGCCCGACGCTTCGTCCGCTGACAGGAAGGCAGTGGATTCAGGAGAGCAGGGGGGCTTCAGGAGAGCAGTGGGCGTCAGGAGGGCAGGCGCCAGTCGACCGGTTCGCCGCCGAGGTCTTCGAGTTCGGTATTGGCCCGACTGAACGGACGCGAGCCGAAGAACCCCTTGCTCGCCGACAACGGCGAGGGGTGCGGCGACACGATCACCGGGACGTCGGGCATCCATTGCTGAAGGCCTGCGGCATCGCGTCCCCACAGGATTGCCACGAGCGGCTCGTCGCGCGACACGAGCGCTTTGATCGCGCACTCGGTCACCGCCTCCCAGCCTTTGTTGCGGTGCGACGCGGGCTCGCCGGGAGCGACGGTCAACACTCTGTTGAGCAGCAGCACACCCGATTTCGCCCACGGTGTCAGGTCGCCATTGGCCGGCTTGGGATACCCGAGATCGGCGCAGTACTCGGTGTAGATGTTGGCCAACGAGCGCGGAACGGGCGAAACATCCTCTGCGACAGAAAAACTCAGTCCGACCGCATGCCCGGGCGTCGGATACGGATCCTGTCCGACGATGAGCACGCGGACGTCGTCGAAAGGTTGTGTGAACGCGCGCAACACATTTCGCCCGGCCGGGAGGTAGCGGCGACCAGCGGCGTTCTCGTCGCGCAGGAACTGCCCCATCTGCGCGATGTTCTCTTCGACCGGCGCGAGTGCCTGCGCCCACCCGGGATCGATGAGTTCGCTCAACGGTTGTGGGGTCATGATCAGTCGAGTCTCCTGAGCTTCGATCGGTAGTACAGCGAATTCTGGTGGTACATCTCGACGTTCAGGTCGACATGGTCGGCGGGCACCTGGAATCCCTCGCGGATGCGCGCGGGCACACCGAGTGCCATCGCCCGTGCGGGAACCGAGAACTTGAATGGCACAACGGCTCCCGCGCCGACAATCGCGCCGTCACCGACCGTCGACCCGTTGAGGACAACGGAACCCGACGCGATCAAACAGTTGTCGCCGATCGTCGCACCCTCGATGTGGGCGTTGTGCCCGACGACGCATCCGGCACCGATGACCGTCGGATCGATCGGCGTGCAGTGGATGACCGTGCCGTCCTGGATGTTGGTTCGCCGACCGATGGAGATGGTCCCGTAGTCACCCCGCAGCACAGCCCCGGGCCACACCGACACCCCGTCTGCGAGGGTCACGGCGCCGATCACCGTCGCGTCGGGGTGGATGTACACGTCCTCACCGAGGATCGGTTCACGATCGTCGAGTGCGTAAATCGCCATGAGTCGATCTAATCACCGCGGTGACGGCCGCCACCTACTGGTGTCCGAAGGACTGCCATCCGCGCAGGTCACTCGTCGCGATGCCGTCGAGAGACACCGGTGCGCGATCGCCCGTGCGTTCGCGGACATCACCGATGACGACCCACCCTAGCGGAACGTCGGCGGCCGCGAACGCAGCCAGTAACTGGTGGTCTTCGCCGCCGGTCAGTGCCCAGATGTCGTCGGACTCACCGAGTTCGGCCGCGGCTCGTCTGGTCGCCTCTGTTCGCGGAACTCGCGAGACATCAACTGCAAGAGCGACATTCGACGCTGCCGCCAGGGTCTTCAGCTCCTCGACCAGTCCGTCGGAGACATCGGTCATGGCGTGAGCGCCTGCGCGCGCCGCCACCACACCCGCCGAGAGGTCGGGGTTGGGCAGACGGTGCGAATCCACCACCTCGGCGTGCTGTGCACGTAGTCGGTGGGAGCGCTCGGCACTCCGCTCGCCGTCTTCGTCGCATCCATCAGCGGCGAGCAGGACGGCGAGCCCGGCGGCGGCGCTGCCGAGCGGTCCGCTCACAGCCAGCACATCGCCGACCTGCGCGCCGGTCAACGCCACCGGAGTGAGTCCGTCGAGTGCGCCAACCGATGTCACGGTCAGCACCACCTCGTCCGCGGCGACGAGGTCGCCGCCGAGCACCCGACCGCCGAGACGATGGGTTGCGGCGAGGATGCCGTCATTGATCTCGGTCAGAGTGGCAGCGGGAGTGCTCACCGGACATGCGATCGATACGACGACGCCGACCGTACGTGCCCCCATCGCCGCGATGTCTGTTGCACTCTGGATCACCGCCCGCTCTCCGATCTGGCGCGGCGTCGACCACTCGAAGCGAAAGTGACGGTTCTGCACGGCGGTGTCCGTACTGATGACGGTCGGGCCACCCGCGTCGAAGACCGCGGCGTCGTCACCGGATCCGACGACGATGTCGCCCGACGTTGCGGTCGTCGCCGCCGAGGTGAACAGCGAGATGAGCGCCCGCTCACCCAGGTCACCGACTGTGACACCACTGGGCTCCGGGTGGTCGGGGGTCGTGGCGTTCTCGTCGCCACCTGCCACTGTCAACTCCTCGTCGGCTCCACGGTTATTCGTTTCGGTTCGCGCTCTCGCGGCGTTGTGGTGACAATATCCCCACAGTGTAGTGACTTCGTGTGGCGCTTCGACGCGCGAAGTGGTTTCCGGGAGACCGGAGCCAGATGCCTTCGGCGGCTTGCCGCGGGCGTCGACTCGCCGCTCCCCAGCCCGGGGCCGACGGCACAGTGGATACGAGAGGATGGCCGTGGTTCAGGCATACATACTGATCCAGACGGAGGTCGGACGAGCCGCATTGGCGGCTGCGACGATCGCAGAGATCTCCGGAGTTGCCTCCTCCGAGGAGGTCAGTGGACCCTACGACGTGATCGTGCGGGTCGAGGCCACCGATGCGGGCCACCTGAACAACGACGTCGTACCTCAGATCCAGAAGGTCGACGGCATCACACGCACCCTGACATGCCCGGTGGTGAACGCAGCGCACTGACCGGCACGCCACAGGAGCTGCGCGGCGATGTCCTAGGGTTGTCGTCGTGACCCCACCCGGACCGGACGAACCCGACAACAACGCCGACCGCGCGGAAGAGACCGACGCCGAACGTGTCAGCGCGGCCGAAGGCGTCGAAAAGTCCGGCTCCGCCGACAGCGTCGAAAAGTCCGGCTCCGCCGAAAGCGTCGAAAAGTCCGGCTCCGCCGAAAGCGTCGAGGACACGACGCACGCGCGCTACGGCGACTCAGGACCGCGGCTGAGTCCGGCGCTGATCGCCACACTGGTGACGATTCCGGTGATGGTGATCGTGGGCTTCATCGTGTTCGCGGCGCTTCGTCCGGGCAACTCGGACTCGACGC
Source organism: Gordonia sputi NBRC 100414 (assembly GCF_000248055.1). GTDB lineage: Bacteria > Actinomycetota > Actinomycetes > Mycobacteriales > Mycobacteriaceae > Gordonia > Gordonia sputi. Next base: position 47,071 of record NZ_BAFC01000052.1, read on the forward strand.
CCGTCGACTCGTACGCCGCGGAGTCGTCGACTCCCGCCGAATGCCCGAAGTTCCTCGCCGCGCTGCCGCAGACCTTCGAGGGATACGGCAACAAGACGATCTCGGGAACACAGGCCAGTTGGCCTGCGAGCAAAGACGGCGATCCGGTGATCGTGCGGTGCGGCGTCTCGCGCCCGGCGGAGCTCTCCCCCACCAGCAACCTGCAGGTGGTCAACCCCGTGCAGTGGTTCATCACCGATTCCATCGAGGGTTCCGGGCAGGCGTTCATCTGCGTCGATCACCGCCCGTACGTTGCGCTGTGGGTTCCGGTGAACGCGGGCAACGGACCGATCACCGACGTCTCGGCCGCCATCGAACGGACACTCCCCCGAGGACCACTCGACTTCGGCTGAGCGACAACCCCTTTCGCGCCGCCCGGGCGCGGGGGTAGATCACGCGTCGCCGGCTCGGAACTCCGGTTTGGTCTTGCGACCCAGCAATGAGCTGACCGCGTCGGCGACGGGCAGGCCGTCGTGGCAGACACTGTTCACCGCTTCGGTGAGCGGCATGGAGACCTGGTACTTCTCGGCGAGTGCCGTGACGGACGTGCACGACTTCACGCCCTCGGCGACCTGACCCGACGCTGCGGCCTGCGCCTCTTCCATCGTCGCCCCCTGCCCGAGATGGGCACCGAAGGTGCGGTTGCGCGACAGCGGCGACGAGCAGGTGGCGACGAGGTCGCCGATACCCGCGAGACCGGCGAGGGTCTCTATCTGCCCACCGACTGCGCTCGAGAGTCTGATGGTCTCCGCGAGGCCACGCGTGATGATCGTCGCGAGGGTGTTCTGCCCGAACCCGACGCCGCTGGCCATACCGCACGCCAGCGCGATCACGTTCTTGACCGCACCGCCGATCTCACAGCCGATGACGTCGGTGTTGGTGTACGGCCGGAAGTACCCGGTGTTGAACATCTGCTGCAGCTGTTCGGCACGCGCGAGGTCGGAGCACGCGATCACCGTTGCGGCGGGCTGGCCCTCGGCGACCTCTCGCGCGAGGTTCGGCCCGGTGAGCACCGCGATCTGCTCGGCGGGAACCTCGGCGACCTCTGCGATCACCTCGCTCATCCGCATCAGCGTCGACGTCTCGATGCCCTTGGCCAGCGAGACCAGCGTCGCGTCGTCGCTCAGGTGCGGGCGCCAATTGGCGAGGTTGTCGCGCAGCGACTGCGCCGGGACCGCACACACCACCAGATCGGCGTCGGTCAGCGCCTCGGCGATGTCGCTCGACGCCGTGAGATTCGCGGGAAGGGTGATTCCCGCCAGGTAGTCGGCATTGGTATGCGACTCGTTGATCCGATCGGCGAGTTCTTCTCGCCGACACCACAGGGTGGTGTCGGTCCCCGCGTCGCTGAGTACCTTCGCCGTCGCCGTGCCCCATGACCCGGCACCCATCACAACCGCCCGCACAACTCTCCTCATTCGCCCGACATCGCTTCGGTCAAGGGTAGACCGCCGACGATGCCCGTCCGATCGATTCGAGAACCTGCGACGCCGATCACCCCTCGCGTCCACACGTCCTCTCGTGCATGGGTCATCATGTCTACATGACCCTCTCCTGTGTACGCGGTCATCCGAACGAGCGACGACGCATGCCCGCCGACGCTCCGGTACCCGCCGATCGCGGGCAGCACTGCGGCGACTCCGGCGACGAGTGCGCGCTCGGCACCGTGGTCGCGGTCCTCGCGGTCAAACGACTCGGCGACGCCAAATCGCGTCTGGTCTCCACCATGAGCGACGCCGCAGGGGTTGAGACTCCCGAGACGTCCCTGATCGAGCTCTCCCCCGCACAGCGCGAGCGCCTGCGGGCCGATCCGGGCGCCTTCGTGCTCGCCATGCTCGCGGACACCATCGGCACCCTGCACGAAGCAGGAATTCGCGACGTCGTCGTCGTGACCCCGGACGACCGGGTCCGCGAGCGGGCCCAGCAGCTCTCGGCACACGTCGTCGACGAGCCCGGCGACGTCGCAGGCGACCTGAACGCGGCCTACGCGCTCGGCGCCGCGGAGGCTCGAACCATGTGGCCTTTGCATCGATGGGTCGTGATCGTCCAGGCCGACCTTCCCGCGGCGCAGCCGTCGAGTCTGCGCGAGATCGTCGACGCCGCAGTCGAGCGCGGCGAGTCGATGGTGACCGACCGCGCAGGCACGGGCACATCTCTTCTGCTGCGGTCGATGACGGCGCACGAATTGCCGCGTTTCGGGCCGGATTCGGCTGCGGCGCATCGTTCCGCGGGCGTTGTCGAACTCGACCCAGAGCATCTCCTCTGGCCCGACGTGCGCACCGACGTCGACACCGTCGATGATCTCGCCGCCGCACTGCGACTCGGCGTCGGCGAGCACACACTCTCTGTGCTCGGAAATGCCGAGATCTCCGACGCGACGGCCAGCGGTGTCGGCGATCAGTCCGATGCGTCATGATTGAACGGTGAGCACAGCTGACGACACCACGACGACTCCGGTCACCACACAACCGATCAGTGCGATTCCTGGTGCGCCGCCCGCGGCAACTCTCGAACCGGGCGAGTCAGCCGATCTTCCCGAGGACAGATACCTCAATCGCGAGCTGAGTTGGCTCGACTTCAATTCGCGTGTTCTCGCCCTCGCCGAGGACACGTCGATCCCGCTGCTCGAACGCGCGAAGTTCCTCGCGATCTTCGCGTCGAATCTCGACGAGTTCTTCATGGTCCGCGTCGCGGGTCTCAAGCGCCGTGACGAAACCGGCCTGTCGGTGCGCTCAGCCGACGGACTCTCCCCGCGCGAACAGTTGCTGCGGATCGCCGGACGCACCCAGACCCTCGCCGACCGGCACGCCAGAGTGTTCCTCGACTCGGTGCGTCCTGCACTGGCGGACAACGACATCTACGTCGTCGGCTGGTCGGATCTGACCGAGGCCCAGCAGGCCCGGATGGTCGAGTACTTCCACGATGACGTGTTCCCGGTGCTGACGCCCCTCGCCGTCGATCCCGCCCACCCCTTCCCCTACATCAGCGGACTGAGCCTCAACCTCGCTGTCACGGTGCGCGACGCCGGCGAGGGTGGCGAGCACTTCGCGCGAGTCAAGGTGCCCGACAACGTCAATCGGTTCGTCCGTGTCGATCGACTGATGCCGCCCAGTGCGGAAGCCGACGGCAAAGGACATCGCACCGCGATCTTCCTTCCGATGGAAAATCTGATCGCCGCCAATCTCGGACATCTGTTCCCTGGCATGGAGATCGTGGAGCACCACGCGTTCCGTATCACGCGCAACGCAGACTTCGAGGTCGAAGAGGATCGCGACGAAGACCTGCTTCAGGCGCTCGAACGTGAACTCGCACGACGCCGGTTCGGTTCGCCGGTCCGACTCGAGGTCGCCGACGACATGACCGAGCACATGCTCGAACTGCTCCTGCGTGAACTCGACGTCAACCCCGCCGACGTGATCCAGGTTCCCGGGCTGCTCGATTTGGCGTCGCTGTTCGAGATCGGTTCGCTCGACCGGCCACAGCTCAAGGACCCCCCGTTCGTACCGTCGACACATCCCGCGTTCGGCGAGCGGGAGACGCCCAAGAGTGTGTTCTCCACGTTGCGCGAAGGCGATGTCCTCGTGCACCACCCCTACGATTCGTTCTCGACGAGCGTGCAGCGATTCATCGAGCAGGCTGCAGCCGACCCGCAGGTCCTCGCGATCAAGCAGACGTTGTATCGCACCTCCGGTGACTCGCCGATTGTCAACGCGCTCATCGACGCTGCCGAGGCAGGCAAGCAGGTCGTGGCTCTCGTCGAGATCAAGGCTCGCTTCGACGAACAGGCCAACATCAAGTGGGCGCGCCAGCTCGAGCAGGCAGGCGTGCACGTCGTCTACGGCCTTGTCGGACTCAAAACCCACTGCAAGACATGCCTTGTGGTGCGTCGTGAGGGATCGTCGATCCGACGCTACTGCCACATCGGCACCGGCAATTACAACCCGAAGACCGCTCGGCTCTACGAGGACGTCGGATTGTTCACTGCCGCACCGGACATCGGCGCCGACCTGACCGACCTGTTCAACACACTGACCGGTTACTCCCGTAAACGCGAGTACCGCAACATCCTGGTCGCTCCCACCGGGATTCGTTCCGGCATCGTCGAGCGCATCAACCGTGAGATCGAACTCAAGCACGAAGGCGATCCCCGCGCCCGAGTTCGGTTGAAGGCCAACGCTCTCGTCGACGAGCAGGTGATCGATGCCCTGTACCGCGCATCGCAGAACGGCGTTCCGGTCGAAATCGTCGTGCGTGGAATCTGCGCATTGCGTCCCGGGATGCCGGGCGTCAGCGACAACATTCACGTGCGCTCGATCCTCGGCCAATTCCTCGAACACTCACGCATCTTCCATTTCGGGGCGCAGGATGAGTACTGGATCGGCAGCGCCGACATGATGCACCGCAACCTCGATCGACGTATCGAGGTGATGGTGCAGGTGCGCGATGACCGGCTGACCGCCGAACTCGGCGACATCTTCGACTCGGCGCTCGACCCCCGAACACGATGCTGGGTCCTGCAATCGGACGGAAGCTGGATGGCCTCACCCGCCGCGGGCGAAGAGGTACGCGACCATCAACGACAGATGATGCGGCGCACCCGCCGTCGCGACGCAGGCATGTGACAAGCCCACCCTTTTCGTAACCTTCGGCCACTAGCATCACAGGCAATGTCTAAGACACACAAGACGATCTGGGCTGCGGGCGGCGTGCTGTGGCGTCCGCGGGAGAACAACGGTGTCGAGATCGGTGTGATCCATCGACCTCGCTACGACGACTGGACCCTACCCAAAGGGAAGATCGAAGCCGACGAGACACTCGTGATGACCGCGGTGCGCGAGATCGGCGAGGAGACCGGTTACCGCGTACGCATCGGCAGGTATCTCCGCGACGTCGGCTACGACATCTCGAGCGGCCGAAAGCGCGTGCGGTATTGGTCGGCTCGAGCTGTCGGCGGAGAATTCGTCGAGAACCACGAAGTCGACGAGATGGAGTGGCTCGGCATCGACGCGGCAGAGCGGCTTCTGAGCTACTCGCAGGATCGCCGCGTACTACGCGAATTCCTAAGGCTCCCAGTCGATCTCGATACTCTGCTGCTGGTTCGCCATGCCAAGGCAGGCAGTCGTTCCCGCTACCACGGCGACGACCGGCTGCGTCCGCTCGACCCCGAGGGACGCACACAGGCCGACGCGCTGTCGGTACTGCTCCCCGCGTTCGGTACCAACGAGATACACAGCGCCGACCGGACCAGGTGCGAGCAAACCGTTGCGCCGACCGCTCGTGCGCTGGGGGTGCCGATCATCACGGAATCGACGCTGTCGGAAGAGGCCTACCGCGACGACCCCGTTGCCGCGCAACGACGCATCGTCGACCTCGCGACCGATTCTGGTTCCGTCGTGCGCGCAGTATGCAGTCAGGGCAAGGTGATTCCGCCGCTCATGGAGTGGTGGGGCAAGCAGGACGGCGTCTCGTTGCCTGCCTCGCGTAACCGCAAGGCGAGCGTGTGGGTGGTGTCGACGCATCAGGGCAAGCTCGTCGCCGCCGACCACATCGACAGCCCGTTCCCCGGCCACGACGTCGAGTGACCCGCCAGCGCAGTTGAATCGGCTCCCAACGCACCTCACCCCCGACGGGGGAAGACCATCGGGGGTGAGTTGAGGATGTGAACTTGTCGCTGCGAGACTTTCAGCGACGGGTCGTCTTCTTGGCGGCTGTCTTCTTGGCCGTCGTCTTCTTTGCCGGCGTGGTCTTCTTGGCCGCAGTCGTGGTCTTCTTTGCCGGCGTGGTCTTCTTCGCCGCGGTGGTGGTCTTCTTTGCCGGCGTGGTCTTCTTCGCCGCGGTGGTGGTCTTCTTTGCCGGCGTCGTCTTCTTCGCCGCAGTCGTCGTCTTCTTCGCGGCGGTGGTCTTCTTCGCCGCAGTCGTCGTCTTCTTCGCGGCGGTGGTCTTCTTCGCCGCGGTACCTGTCGACTTCTTTGCCGCAGTGGTCTTCTTGGCCGCGGTACCCGTGGTGGCGCCGCTGCCACGCTTCACGGCCGGACCCGACGAGGCGAGCTTCTGCTTGCCGGACACGACAGCCTTGAACTGAGCACCCGGACGGAACGCGGGCACCGACGTCGCGCGAACCTTGACAGTCTCGCCTGTGCGCGGGTTGCGCGCGACGCGTGGTGCGCGACGACGCTTCTCGAAGACACCGAAGCCGGTGATGGTGACGCTCTCACCCTTATTGACTGCGCGCACGATCGAGTCGACCAACTGCTCGACTGCCTCGGTCGCGGTCTTTCGATCCGTGTCGAGTTTTACTGTCAGCTCATCGATGAGCTCTGCCTTGTTCATTGGATACCTCCGCAAGCCGATCTGGCCCTCTTATCAGGCCAGCTACCACCACACGGTAAACGTCGACGCCGAAAACTTCCATCTTCCACGCCAATTAGCGCGACGTGTCACCAATTCGTCACGCTTTCGGGCACTTCCGTCGTCGTATCGCGGAAAGGCTTGCCTAGAGCCGTAAATCAGAGCGGCAATGTTGTCGGCTTCCATGACGGGCGACGCTGCTCGTACTCAGAAATCGCGTCTACCTGCCGTAATGTCAGCCCGATGTCGTCGAGTCCCTCCATCAGACGCCACCGCGTGTAGTCATCAATTGTCAACGGCACCACGAGGTCTCCCGCGGTTACGGTCCTATCTTCGAGGCTCACAGTCAGTTCGAGGCCCGGCTGCTCTTCGAGACGCTTCCAGAGCAGTTCGACGTTGGATTGCTCGACCTGTGCGGCGACGAGACCGGCCTTTCCGGCGTTGCCGCGGAAGATGTCTGCGAACCTCGACGAGATGACAACGCGAAAACCGAAGTCCGACAGTGCCCAGACCGCATGCTCGCGCGACGACCCGGTGCCGAAGTCGGGACCCGCGACCAGAACCGAACCGCGATTCCAGGGTTCGACGTTGAGGATGAAGTCGGGGTCGGTGCGCCACCCGGCGAACAGTCCGTCCTCAAAACCGGTGCGGGTCACACGCTTCAGGTAGACGGCGGGGATGATCTGGTCGGTGTCGACGTTGCTTCGACGCAGCGGAACGCCGATGCCTGTGTGAGTGATGAATGGTTCCATGATGTGTGCCTCTTGCGATCTGGGAGTTGGCTTCGGAGATGGCGGACTCAGACGGCGCGTTGCGCGCCTGTCACAGATCCGCGGGCGACGACAGTGTGCCTCGCACAGCCGTTGCCGCGGCGACGGCGGGTGACACGAGATGCGTACGGCCGCCCTTGCCTTGTCGCCCTTCGAAGTTGCGGTTCGACGTCGACGCGCAGCGCTCGCCGGGCGCGAGCTGGTCTGGGTTCATTCCAAGACACATCGAGCAACCGGCCTGACGCCACTCCGCGCCTGCGGCGGTGAAGATCTCACCGAGACCCTCCTCGTCGGCCTGCGCACGCACCCGCATCGAACCCGGGACCACAAGCATCCGAACACCTTCGGCGACCGTCCGGCCGTCGAGGATCTCGGCGACGGCACGCAGATCCTCGATCCGACCATTCGTGCACGAGCCGACGAAGACGGTGTCGACACTGATCTCACGCAACGGGGTTCCGGGGGTGAGGTCCATGTACTCAAGGGCTTTCGACGCCGCGCCCGCCGCATTCTCGTCGCCGAAGTCGGCCGGATCCGGCACCGACGCCGAGAGTGGCGCTCCCTGGCCGGGATTGGTGCCCCACGTGACGAAGGGACTCAACGACGCGCCGTCGATATGCACTTCTTCGTCGAATTCGGCGTCGTCATCGGTGCGCAACGACTTCCAATACTCGACGGCCGCATCCCAATCCGCTCCCTTCGGAGCATTGGGGCGGCCCTTGAGGAATTCGAAGGTGATCTCGTCGGGAGCGATCATGCCCGCACGCGCGCCCGCCTCGATCGACATGTTGCAGATGGTCATCCGCGCTTCCATCGAGAGTTTTTCGATGGCGCTACCGCGATACTCGAGCACGTAGCCCTGTCCGCCGCCCGTACCGATTTTGGCGATGACGGCCAGGATCAGATCCTTACTCGTGACACCGGGCGCCAATTCGCCGTCGACCGTGATGGCCATCGTCCTAAACGGTCGCAACGACAGCGTCTGCGTCGCGAGCACGTGCTCGACCTCCGATGTCCCGATTCCCATGGCGAGCGCACCGAAGGCGCCGTGGGTCGACGTGTGACTGTCGCCGCAGACAACCGTCATTCCCGGCTGGGTCAGTCCCAGCTGAGGTCCGACGACGTGAACGATGCCCTGTTCCTTGTCGCCCATGGGGTGCAGGCGAATACCGAACTCTTCACAGTTGCTTCGCAGCGTGTCGACCTGGGTCCGTGACACCGGGTCGGCGATGGGCAGGTTGGTGTCGACCGTCGGCACATTGTGATCCTCGGTCGCGATCGTCAGATCCGGTCGGTGCACGGGCCTGCCTGCGAGCCGCAGACCCTCGAATGCCTGCGGGCTGGTGACCTCGTGAACGAGGTGGAGATCAATGAAGATCAGATCGGGGTCGTTCCCGCCGTTCGCGTCTCCGCGTACGACGACGTGGTCGTCCCACACCTTCTCGGCGAGAGTACGAGGCTTACTTGCGCTGTTCGTCATCACTGCACTCATTCTGGCTGTAGCACTTGTGGTTTGGGGTGGGATGCGGCGGGAGTCGGCGGGCTGTGCCGCCTCTCGCGTGCATCTCACGATGTGGACCGCTAGTATCGTCCTATGGGAAAGGATAGCGCACCGGAACCGCAGAGCGGAATCGGTGTACTCGACAAGTCCGTGATCGTATTACGGGCCGTCGCGCATGCCCCGGCCAACCTCACGGAGCTCTGCGAGCGCACCAGCCTGCCGCGGGCAACGGCCCATCGGTTGGCCGTCGGATTGGAGACACATCGCCTGCTTGCACGCAACGCCGCCGGACGGTGGTACCCGGGGCCCGCCCTGAGCGAGTTGGCGTCGAGCGCGCACGATCCCATCCAGGAGGCCGCACTCATGGTGCTCCCCCGACTGCGTGAGATCACCGGCGAATCCGTTCAGGTCTATCGCCGAGAAGGCTCCGAACGCGTCTGCATCGCGGCCATGGAACCGCCAACCGGACTGCGCGACACCGTACCCGTGGGCACCCGCTTCCCGATGAGCGCGGGCTCGGCGGCCAAGGTCCTGCTCGCCTGGGCCGAACCGTCGACCCAGCGGGCGCTTCTACACGACAGCGTCTTCAGCGAACGCGCACTCTACGAGATCCGCCGCCGCGGCTGGGCGCAGAGCGCCGGTGAGCGAGCCGCGGGTGTCGCCAGTGTCTCGGCACCGCTGCGCGACGCCAACGGCGATGTGGTTGCGGCAATCTCGGTCTCCGGGCCGATCGATCGTATGGGCCGACGCCCCGGCGCTCGGTGGGCTGCCGATCTACTCGCCGCCGCCGAGGCCATCCAGAAACGGTTAGTGCCAACCGCGCGAGGCTGATTCGGTTAGCGTCTGGGCATGGGAACAAACCAACGTCAACAGATCGTCATGTCCGACGCCGAGATCACCGACTTCGTCGAACGCAGTCGCACAGCAACTCTCGCGACCCACGGCGCCGACGGCGGTATCCATCTCGTCGCCATGTGGTACGGCGTCATCGACGGCGAGATCTGGTTCGAGACAAAGGCCAAGTCGCAGAAGGCGGTCAATCTCGGCCGCGACGCGCGATGCTCGGTCCTCATCGAGGACGGCGACACCTACGACACTCTGCGCGGCGTCGCCTTTGAAGGACATGCGGAAATCCACGACGATCCCGACCATTGCCATCGCATCGGTGTGAGTGTCTGGGAACGCTACACGGGCCCCTACACCGACGAGATGAAGCCCTTCGTCGACCAGATGATGCACAAGCGCGTGGCCGTGCGGCTCGTCCCGGCGCGCGTTCGGTCCTGGGATCACCGCAAGCTCGGCCTCGACCCGATGCCGGTCGCCGGGTCGACGGCCGTCGTCGACTCATCGGGGTTACAGGCCTGACCCGCTTTCGAAGGCGCGGCAACAAAAAAACGCACCTCTCCGAAAGGAGAAGTGCGTTTTTCTTGTAGCCCCGACGGGATTCGAACCCGCGCTACCGCCTTGAGAGGGCGGCGTCCTAGGCCGCTAGACGACGGGGCCAAGAAACGACATCAGATGTCTCGATATTCAGTTATAAAAGCCAGGGTTTGGTGTCCCGGCTTTCGCTGGGGTACCAGGACTCGAACCTAGAATGGCGGTACCAGAAACCGCTGTGTTGCCAATTACACCATACCCCAAAGGTCTCGTTCTCCGTGAGGAAAACAACCTGCGATAGCCTAGCAGAGGCCGACCGGGTTACTACAAATCGCCTGGTCAGACCCGCTAATTGGCCACCTGGCCCGCTGCCGACCGGAGCCGTGCGAGGCTCTTGTCGCGTCCGAGCAACTCCATCGACTCGAACAGCGGCGGACTGATGTGCGATCCGGTGATCGCCACACGCACGGGCCCGAACGCCTTTCGTGGTTTCAGTTCGAGTCCGTCGACCAGCGCGCTCGTCAAGGCTTCCTGGATGGCGTCGGTGTTCCACTCGGCGAGTGAGGACAGCGTCGAGATCGCGGCGTCGAGGACCGGCCCGGCGTCGACGCCGAGGTTTTTCGCTGCCGACTTCTCGTCGATCGCGAACTCGTCATCGCTGACGTAGAGGAAGGAGATGAGCGGCCACGCCTCACCGAGAACCTGGATGCGGGTCTGCACCAGTTCGGCGATCGTGGTGAACTGCTCGTCGTCGATCGGGTCGGTGAGGAATCCCTGGGTGACCAGGTACGCCTTGAGCCTCGCCGCGAAGTCGTCGAGGTCGAGCATGCGGATGTGCTCCGCGTTGATCGCGTCGGCCTTCTTCTGATCGAAGCGTGCCGAGTTGGAGTTCACGTCGCGGACGTCGAACTTGTCGATCATCTGCTCGAGCGTGAACACGTCGGTCTCGTGGGAGTAGCCCCAACCGAGCAGCGCGAGGTAATTGAGCAGACCCTCCGGGAGGAATCCACGATCGCGATGGTGGAACAGATTCGACTGCGGGTCGCGCTTGGAGAGTTTCTTGTTGCCCTCCCCCATCACGAACGGCAGGTGCCCGAATTCCGGGACACGCTCGGCGACGCCGATCCGGATGAGCGCCTCGTACAGCGCGATCTGACGGGGCGTCGACGAGAAGAGGTCTTCACCGCGCAGCACGTGGGTGATTTTCATCATCGCGTCGTCGACGGGATTGACGAGTGTGTAGAGAGGGTCACCGTTGGCACGGGTGAGCGCGAAGTCGGGAACGGTGCCGGCCTTGATGGTCGTCGGCCCGCGTACGAGATCGTTCCAGGTGATGTCGTGGTCGGGCATCGGAAGGCGGACAACGGCTTTGCGGCCCTCGGCGCGATAGGCCTCGCGCTGTTCGTCGGTCAGGTCGCGGTCGAAGTTGTCGTAACCGAGTTTGGGGTCACGCCCTGCCGCGCGGTGGCGGGCCTCGACCTCCTCGGGCGTCGAGAACGCCTCGTAGGCCTCACCCGCGTCGAGGAGTTGCTTCACGACGTCCTGGTGGATGCCGCGACGTTCCGACTGCCGATAGGGCGCATACGGGCCGCCGACCTCGGGGCCCTCGTCCCAGTCGAGCCCGAGCCAGCGCAGCGACTCGAGGATCGCGTCGTAGGATTCCTGGCTGTCGCGCGCGGCGTCGGTGTCTTCGATCCGGAAGACGAAGGTGCCCTTGTCATGACGGGCCTGGGCGAAGTTGAACAATGCGGTCCGCACCATTCCCACATGCGGTGTGCCCGTGGGCGACGGACAGAAACGGACACGGACTCCCTGCGCGCTGCTCATGGAGGTCAGCGTATCGAATGGGCACCGACCTCCGAGCGCGTGCTCAGTCGCGGTGGCGACCGAGGAAGTCGATCAGCAGTCGATTCACCTCGGCAGGCTGCTCGAGATATCCGAAGTGCCCGGCCTTGTCGACCTGCGCATACTCCGCGGTGGGGATCGCATCGGCCACTTCACGGGCGAGCTCGACAGGAAGTCGTCGATCGTCGCTGAATCCGACGACGAGCGACGGAACGGCGATGCGGCGGTACGCATCGAGTCGGTTGGGCTCGTTCGTGTGGATTCCGAGTTGCGCACGCATACCCGGCGTCATCTTCTGCTGCGAGAACATCATGACGTCGAGCCAGTCGCGGGTCGCGCGGTCGTCGGCGAGTGTGTGCGCGGAGAGGTTCTGCTCGGCAGTGATCGCCGCCTCATACTCCGGCGGCAACTCGACTCCGTTGTCGTACAGCGCGCGCTCGCCCACCGAGAAGGTCTCCTGCAGAACGGTGGTACGCCCATAGGTCGCCATCATCACCGCGCCGCGGACGAGATCCGGTCGCGCGAGCGCCAACTCCTGCGTGATCCGTGCGCCGAGGGAGGTTCCGACGACGAATGCCGGTGCAATGCCGAGTGATTCGATCAGGCTCGCGGTGTCGGCGACCATGTCGTCGAGGGTGAACCCGTCGGCGCACTCCGACGACGGCGCGATCCCGCGGTTGTCGAATGTGACGACCTCGTACCCGGCTTTCACAAGCGCGGGAACCTGATTGGCCTTCCACACGCGCCCCGGGCTGCCGCTGCCCATCACCATCGCGACCGCGGGGCCCGCGCCCGTGCGCTCGTAGGCGAGCTCTATTCCGTTGACGCGTGCCACGCCCGATCCGCTCACGGTTTGTCGACCACCGGATTGCTCAAGGTGCCGATGCCCTCGACCGTAACCGAAACACGTTGCCCGGCAACCATCGGACCGATCCCCTCGGGCGTTCCGGTCAGGATCACGTCGCCCGGGAGCAGGGTCATCACGCGTGAAATCCATTCCACCAGCGCTCCGACGTCGTGGAGCATGAGCGACGTGCGACTGCGTTGACGCACCTCGCCGTCGAGTTCCGTCGTGATCGCGGCGTCGGACGGGTCGAATGTGGTCTCGATCCAGGGTCCGAGCGGGCAGAAGGTGTCGTAGCCCTTGGCGCGCGTCCACTGACCGTCGATCTTCTGCTGATCGCGAGCGGTCACGTCATTGGCGACCGTGTAGCCGAGGATCGCACCGGCGGCGTCGGCGGCCTTCACGTCCTTGCACGGACGTCCGATCACGATGGCGAGCTCGCCCTCGAAGTCGACACGTTCCGACGACGGCGGGCGCACGATGGGCACCTCGGGTCCGACGATGGAGGTGTTGGGTTTGAGGAAGATCACAGGACTCTCCGGCGCTTCCGAACCCATTTCGGCGGCGTGTGCCGCGTAGTTCTTCCCGACGCAGATCACCTTGGACGCGAGGATCGGCGCCAGCAATCGAACGTCGGCCAGCGGCCACGATCTACCCGTGAACGTCGGTGTACCAAAGGGATGTTCGGCGATTTCCTTGGCGATCGAAGAGCCGTCCGACTCTTCGATCGAGACGAAAGCCACACCATCAGGACTCGCAATTCGGCCAAGACGCATACCAAGAACACTAGCGCACCCACCGCGTCCACTCTGTGGGACGCGAAATTGAGCCCGCGTCGCGTCGGTCTTAGAATGTGAACATCCAATCTCATTATTTGAGAGTGGCCCGAGAGCGCGACGACGCCACCTGGTCCCCGCTGCCAGGACACACCCGAAGGAGGTCCGCGATGACGACAACGTCCACCATCAGCAACGCCAGGCGCTGGACCATGCTCGCGTGCTCGTTGGTCGCCGCGATGACGACTGCGGTTGTCGTCGGAGGGGTTGCGTACCTCATTCCCGCGCTACACACCCAGCAAGGCATGTCACTCGCCCAGGCCTCTGTACTGGCCACGATCCCGACGATCGGCCTCATGATCGCGATCGTCGGCTGGGGCACGCTTCTTGATCGCTACGGCGAGCGGACGATCCTGCTGATCTCGGTCTCCATCACCCTTGTCGGCACGTCCGCAGCCGCGATCACCGCTGCCGCCCATGCGTCGTACGTCGCGATCGCGGTCTGCCTATTTATCGCGGGAGTGGGTTCCGGCGCGGCCAACGGCGCCAGCGGCCGCATCGTCGTCGGATGGTTTCCGCCCGAATTGCGCGGCACCGCAATGGGAATCCGGCAGATGGCGCAGCCGCTGGGCATCGGCGTCTGCGCACTGACCATGCCCGTCATCGCCGCGCGCCACTCCGTCGCCGCCGCGCTGGCGGTGCCCGCCGTGGTGACCGCGATCGGCTTGGCTGCCGTGGTGTTCGGCGTGATCGATCCGCCCGCACCGTCGGCAACCGGCGCCACCGCCCCAGCGCAACGTCGAAACCCGTACCGCGAGAGCTGGTTTCTCGCACGAGTCCATGCAGTCAGCGTCTTGCTGGTGATCCCACAGCAGATGCTATGGACATTTGTACCGACCTGGCTGATCGTCGCGCGGCACTGGTCTCCGGCCGCAGCGGGCATTCTGGTGACGATCACCCAGGTGATCGGCGCGTTGGGCAGGATCGCGGCCGGTCGCTGGTCGGATGCCTGGTTGTCACGCATGCGTCCGATTCGGCTGATCGCCATCGGCGCCGCGGCGGCGATGGCGATGCTGGCCGTCACCGACTGGCTGCACACGCCGTTGGCGCCGGCGTTGATGATGATCGCCTCGATCATCACCGTTGCCGACAATGGTCTCGCATTCACCGCGATCGCCGAATACGCAGGGCCACAATGGAGTGGCCGCGGCCTCGCGATTCAGAACACCGCCCAGTACCTGGCAACGGCGGCAACCACGCCATTGTTCGGACTTCTGATCGGCGCTGCGGGATTTCCACTCGCCTTTCTCGTCAGCGCCGCCGCACCGGTCATAGCGACGCCACTCATTCCGAAAGACGCAGTCCCACAGGAGGAATTGGTCTCCTGAGGTGGCGCCCACCCGTCATCGCCGATTCGGCGGGTCCCGTCGAAGGCACCATGTCGACGCGGCTATCGCCGTCGCCACCGCGACGACAAGCCCGAGGATCATGCCGAAGACGAACCACAGTGCAGGCAATGCGGCCGACGGCGCTCCGTGATGGCCGAGCTGAGCGCCTGTGACCCCGAGCATGAAGGCGACGAGGAAGACGACCAACCCGTTGATGATGGCGAGTGTCGCGGCCAACATCGGGACCGCTCGCGCGGTGCAGCTTGTTACGGCACCGACAGCCAGGGCAACAGCGACAACGACTCCGACCGTGGCACAGACTCGCGAGAAACTGTTGGTGCCGTCGACACCGTGATGACCCCAATGCGTCGCAATGGCATCCGGCAGACCGGGTCGCCAAGCGGCCAGCAGGATTACCGCGACGACGCTCATCCCGACGGCGGGCCCGACGCCGAGCGCTGCCGTCCGCGACCGGATAACGGACACGGAGCCGTTGCCTGTCATCGGCACCTCCGTAGTCTTCTCAACCGCACAGTCTCGTAACCCGCACACCCGTAACGCCGACGTGCAGAACCAGATAGCTCGATTGTCACGCTGATCGGCCCGCGCGCCAATCCGTCGAACGCAATACGCGGGCCGTCGAGCAAGTCACCGACGCGAGTGTGCTTGCGCGACGCACGCATTGACCAAACCCGCGGCCTGCTGCGCGTCGGGGACGACGACGAGTTCACGGCCGCCGTCCAGTCGAGTGAGCATCAGTGCGGACCCGGATCGTAGGACGATGCCGCGCACTCCGCGCAACCGCCCGTGCACACAGAGCCGCTGACCGTACCCACCGAAGTCGCGCAATGCGTTGACCTGAGTGACTTCGGCGCGGACGACGTCACTCATGGGGACGGTGACCCGAGGCCATCCGAGTACGCCTCGCACGGCGATTCGCTCCCGATCAACAGTCACGCGGGCAGACCACAGGATCGCACTGGCCAACGCGGCGACGACACCCGGCAGCACCAACCATGGCTCCCGCAGCAGAACCGCGAGCACGACGATTACGAACAGCACAAGTCCTACGATGATCAGTGACGTCGCCGATGTCGATACTCGCCGCTGCCACAGAAAGCGTTCTCCCACAGCGAGTTCGGCGACAGGCACATCGCCGACCGGCTCCGGTGCCGGCTGCTCCCTGCGGCGCACCAGCGCCGCGGTGATCAGCCCCACGACCAGTCCGATCACACCCGCGACGACGAGTTCGATTGCCGGAATGCGATGTCGTAGACACTGGTGATACCGCGTTGGGCGCCAACGGTACTCACGATCCCGGCGACCACGAACACCGTCAGTCCGTTGACAAGGCCGAGCGTGACTCGCAGCGGCTCCGATTCACGGATGTACCACCCCGCCACACCTCCCAGGACTGCGCCGAGTACCGCGATCACCACCACGGTGACGACGACACCGAGCAAACTCATCGTGCCGTCGACTCCGTGCGAGTTCCAATGCGTAGCAATCTCTTTCGGCAGATCCGCACGCCAGATACGCAAGAGCACCAACGCGACGACGAGCACGGCGATGGACGGCACAGTGCCCAGCAGGACAGCTGCCACTCTCCCCGAACGGTGTTGAGACGACGGATGGTTCATGACATCCTCCTGGTGATTTCGACGGTCAGTTCGACTGGCCCGATTCCGAAGCGGCGGGCCGTGTCGACGAGTCGGTCGAGCGCATCAGCGAGCTCGGCGGCGCGCGACGCGTCGCCGGAGACCACGGCACCCCGACCCCGGCGCAGCTCGACCAGTCCCTCGTCGCGCAATTCTTGGTACGCGCGCAACACGGTATGGATATTCACGTCGAGCGACGCCGCCAGATCGCGAGCAGACGGAAGCCGCTCGCCCTCGGTCAACTCCCCGCGCGCGATGCCGCCACGTACCGACGCGGCGATCTGAGTGAAGATCGGCGCGCGATCTGCGGCGTCGATGCGGATGAGCATGCCCTGATCATATATTTCTAGTTCAAATAGAACAACTCGCGTCGCGCGGCCGGTCTGTCACGCGCCGCACTCGCAGAAAGTTGCGCCCCGTGGGTCGCTCGCATGTACCGGTACGTTCCGACGCCCCGAGGGACGCGGCTTTCTGCGGGCACGGCCCTGCGGCTCACGTGCAGTGCGTCAGTGCCCTCACAAACGACTCGGGCCGGAACCCGAAGGTTCCGGCCCGAGAAGAGGACAACTGATCAGAGACGATCCAGGATGCGCTTGCCGATCTCGCCGGTCGACAGCGTCGCGCCGTCGCGGTCGAGAAGATCGTCGGCGACGGCCTTTTCGACGCGGCGCGCTTCGTCGGCGTATCCGAGGTGATCGAGCAGGAGCGCCACCGACAGGATGGCCGCGGTCGGGTCGGCCTTCTGCTGCCCGGCGATGTCGGGGGCGCTGCCGTGCACCGGCTCGAACATCGAGGGGTTGGTGCCCGTGGCGTCGATGTTGCCCGAGGCCGCCAGGCCGATGCCGCCGCTGACCGCTGCCGCGATGTCGGTGATGATGTCGCCGAACAGGTTGTCGGTGACGATCACGTCGAACCGACCCGGATCGGTCACCAGGTAGATCGTCGCGGCGTCGACGTGGCAGTAGTCGACGCTCACGTCGGGATACTCCGCGGCAACGGCGTTGACGGTGCGGCTCCACAACGATCCAGCGAAGGTCAGCACGTTGGTCTTGTGGACCAACGTCAGATGCTTACGACGGTTGGTCGCACGCTCGAAGGCGTTGCGCACCACTCGCTCCACCCCGTAGCGGGTGTTGACGCTGACCTCGGTCGCGACCTCGTGCGGGGTGTCGACGCGGACCGCTCCCCCGTTGCCGGTGTACGGACCCTCCGTGCCCTCACGGACCACGACGAAGTCGATGTCGGGATCGCCCGCCAGCGGCGACGTCACGCCCGGGAAGCGATGCGACGGCCGCAGATTGACGTGATGGTCGAGCGCGAACCGCATCTTGAGCAGCAGTCCGCGTTCGAGCACACCCGAGGGCACCGACGGATCGCCGATGGCGCCGAGCAGGATTGCGTCGTGCTCACGAAGCGACGCCAGATCATCGTCGGTGAGCAGTTCTCCGTTGCGGTGGTAGCGACGAGCACCGAGGTCATACTCGGTGACGTCCACCTCGGGCACGAGCGTCGTCAAGACGCCAAGCGCCTCGGAGATGACCTCGGGGCCGATGCCGTCTCCGGCGATGACAGCGAGTTTCATGACAGATCCACCTGCTCGATCAGGGTCGCGTCAACAGCCTCGGAGATCTCGGTGACCACGGCGTCGTCGACGTTCTTGCTCACGCGCAGCATCATGGTCGCGCCGCCACCGTCGGTGTCCTGCGAGAGCGCCGCGGCGAGAATGTCGATGCCCGCGTTGCCGAGCAACGTACCGATCTTGCCCAGCGAACCCGGCTGGTCGACGTAGCTGACGAGCAGGTTGAGTCCCTCGGCCCGCAGGTCGAAGTTGCGGCCGTTGATGTTGACGATCTTCTCGACCTGACGAGGCTCGGTGATCGCACCCGACACGTTGTGCACCGAACCATCGGCGTAGACGGCCTTGACGTCGACGACGCTGCGATGGCTGGGGCTCTCGGTGTTGGTCACGACTTCGCTGGTCACACCGCGCTCGGCGGCGACCGTCGGCGCGTTGACGAACGTCACCGGTTCGTCGAGCGCGGCCGAGAAGAGTCCGCGGAGCGCAGACAGTGCGAGAACGTCGACGTTGCTCGACGCGAGCTCACCACGAACGTCGACGACGATCGACGACGGCAATTCGCTGCTCAGCGCACCGATCAGCACGCCGAGCTTGCGCGACATCTCCAGCCACGGCGCGACCTCTTCGTCGACGGCTCCACCGGTGATGTTGACGGCATCGGGAACGAAGTGGCCCGCAAGCGCGAGACGCACGCTCTTGGCGACGTCGGTGCCCGCGCGGTCCTGCGCCTCACTGGTCGACGCACCGAGGTGCGGCGTGACGACGACCTGCGGCAGCTCGAACAGCGGCGAGTCGGTGCACGGTTCGGTGGCGAAGACGTCGAGGCCTGCAGCGCGCACCTGGCCCGAGGTGATCGCGTCGGCGAGAGCCTGCTCGTCGACGAGTCCACCGCGAGCGGCGTTGACGATGATGACGCCCTTCTTGGTGCGTGCGAGCTGGTCGGCGCCGATCAACCCGAGGGTCTCCGGGGTCTTCGGCAGGTGCACGGTCACGAAGTCGGCACGCTCGAGCAGTTCGTCGAGGCTGACCAATTCGATACCCAGCTGCGCCGCGCGGGCGGGCGAGACGTAGGGGTCGTAGGCGATGACGTGTGTCTCGAACGCGGCGAGACGCGCGGCAACGAGCTGTCCGATACGACCGAGCCCGACGACGCCGACCGTCTTGTCGAAGATCTCGACACCATTGAAGGACGACCGCTTCCAGGTGTGCTCGCGCAGCGTGGCGTCGGCGGCGGGGATCTGACGTGCGGCCGAGAGCAGCAGCGAGACGGCGTGCTCGGCGGCGGTGTGGATGTTGGAGGTGGGAGCGTTGACCACCATCACGCCGCGTGCGGTCGCGGCAGGTACGTCGACGTTGTCGAGACCCACGCCTGCGCGGGCGATGATCTTGAGGTTCTTGCCCGCCTCGAGCACTTCCTCGTCGACGGTGGTGGCGGACCGCACGAGGATTGCGTCCGCATCGACCACTGCCTCGAGGAGCTTGGGACGGTCAGGGCCATCGACCCACCGCACCTCGACGCCATCGCCGAGCGCTTCCACGGTCGAGGGGGCCAGTTTGTCGGCGATCAGGACGACCGGACTGCCAGCTGAGGTCACAGTGAATTCTCCGTAGATCGGTTACACAGGAATCGGGACGCCGAAGACGTGTCGAAATATCGAAGGACGTAATCGAAGCGCCAGGGACGTACGGCACTCAGCTTAGAGGGACGTCCGACGCGCCTGAACAGCCGGTCTGCGTCGTCGGAGCTCTTACTCAGGAAACACCTGTACATTGTGATCGTCATTACGCGGCCGACGATTCCAATATCGGACACGTCATCACAGACAGGTTGCAAAGCAACCGCATCTGGATTCCAGGTGCAGCTCGTCTTGGCCGTCGACCGTTACGGTGTGCAAGACCCGCCGCTTGGGCGGGACCGGTGTTAACAAGAGTGGAGCATGTGAATGATGAGGAAGCTGACAGCAATGCTGGCTGTTCTCGCCGCAGTATTGCTGGCCGGCTGGGGGGCCGGTAGCGCCACTGCTGCCCCGGCAAAGATTTATCTCGGCGGAGGGTCGGGAATCCTGGTCCTCAAGGGCGGTAACAGCGCAGCCGCCTGCACCCTCACCACAATCGGGAAAGCCAGGACCGGTGAGCTGATCGGTATCACCGCCGGCCACTGCGGCAAGCCCGGCCAGAAGGTGCTCTCCGAGACATTCCAGAGTCGCGGCCAGGCAGGCACCATCACCTACTCGGACCCCAAAGAAGACGTCGCGATCATCGAGTTCGACAAGAGCCGCGTCGTTCCACTGCGGACCGTGAACGGTGTGACGATCAACCACATCGACACCAAGCCCCTCGGCTTCCCCACCGTCGCATGCAAGCAGGGTCGTACCACCGGCAACACCTGCGGCATCTCGTGGTTCTCCGACGGTGACGTGCACTTCTCCCAGATCTGCGTCATCGAAGGCGATTCGGGTAGCCCCGTGGTCGTCGGCGACCGGCTCGTCGGCATGGTCAACGCGTACTACTTCGTCGGCTGCATCGGACCGGAGACCGGAACCAACATCGGCCCCGTGCTCGACTACGTGAAATCGACCAGGTACAAGGGTTTCTCGCTGATCTGATCGACTGACAAGACAACCGACGCAACACCCCGAGGCAACCACTTCGCCTCGGGGTGTTGCGTTTTCGCGTGTCCGGGTTCAGTCGACGCCGAGTGCGACCGCCGAGCGCGACCCGCCGTGGCGCGCCGGTAAAACGACACCGGCCCGACTCCCTGACGGGAACCGGGCCGGTGCTGAGTCCTTTGAGTATCAGGCGGTTTCGGTGATCGGACGATCCACCCAGCTCATCAGGTCGCGCAGCTTCTTGCCGGTGACCTCGATCGGGTGCTCGGCGTTCTTCTTACGCAGATCCTCGAGCTCCTTGTTGCCGCCCTCGACGTTGGCGACGAGGCGCTTGACGAAGGTGCCGTCCTGGATGTCGGAGAGGATGGCGCGCATGCGGTCCTTGGTATCGGCGTCGATGACACGCGGGCCCGACAGGTAGCCACCGAACTCCGCGGTGTCGGACACCGAGTAGTTCATGCGGGCGATGCCACCCTCGTAGATCAGGTCGACGATGAGCTTGAGCTCGTGCAGCACCTCGAAGTAGGCCATCTCGGGTGCGTAGCCCGCCTCGACCATGACCTCGAAGCCGGTCTTGATCAGTTCCTCGGTGCCACCGCAGAGCACGGCCTGCTCACCGAAGAGGTCGGTCTCGGTCTCTTCCTTGAAGGTCGTCTTGATGACGCCGGCGCGGCCACCACCGATAGCCGATGCATACGACAGTGCAAGCGCCTGTCCCTCACCCTTGGGGTCCTGGTCGACGGCGATCAGGGCGGGAACGCCCTTGCCGTCGACGAACTGACGACGCACGAGGTGACCGGGACCCTTCGGGGCGACCATCGCGACGGTGACGTTCTCCGGAGCCTTGATCAGGCCGAAGTGGATGTTGAGGCCGTGGCCGAAGAACAGCGCGTCGCCGTCCTTGAGGTTCGGCTCGATGTCCTCGGTGAAGATCTTGGCCTGCGAGGTGTCGGGAGCGAGCAGCATGATGACGTCGGCCCACTTGGCGGCCTCGGCGTTCGACATGACCTTGAGGCCCTGCTCTTCCGCCTTCTCACGCGACTTGGAGCCCTCACGCAGGCCGATCGCGACGTCGACGCCGGAGTCGCGCAGCGACAGCGAGTGCGCGTGGCCCTGGCTGCCGTAGCCGATCACAGCAACCTTGCGGCCCTGGATGATCGACAGATCGGCATCGTCGTCATAGAACAATTCGATCGCCACAGTTGGATTCCCTTCGATATCTACTTGTGCCCCAGTCGAAGTGGTCTTGCGGCCGGGGCTCGTATGTTGTCTTACGACAGGTTGTTTTCTTCAGAACGTCAGCGGTTGGCCGACATGCTCTTGGGTCCTCGACCCAGTGTGACCGCACCGGACTGGGCGATCTCGCGGATGCCGTACGGATCGAGCATCCGCAGCAGGGCCTCCAGTTTTTCCGACGTTCCGGTCGCCTCGATGGTCAACGACTCGGGCGAGACGTCGATCACCTTGGCGCGGAACAGATTCACGACCTCGATGACCTCACTGCGCACCGAAGCGTCGGAGCGCACCTTGACCATCATCAGTTCGCGGGACACCGACGACGCCGGGTCCTGCTCGACGATCTTGATCACATTGATCAGCTTGTTGAGCTGCTTGGTGACCTGCTCGAGTGGGAAGTCCTCGACGGAGACCATGATGGTCATTCGCGAGACACCCTTCATCTCGGTCGGGCCGACAGCGAGCGACTCGATGTTAAATCCGCGGCGCGAGAAGAGCGACGACACGCGCGCGAGAACACCGGGCAGGTCCTCGACCAGAACGCTCAGGGTATGAGTACTCACTTCCGACCCTCCTGGCCGAGATTGGTCTGCTGGTTGACGATTTCGTGGATCTCGGCGACGTCTTCGGCGGCCGACTCGTTGTCGTCGAAGAGCGGCCGGATGTCGCGGGCGGCCATGATCTCGTCGTTGCCGGTACCCGCTGCGACCATCGGCCAGACCTGGGCGTCGGCGCCGACGATGAAGTCGATGACGACCGGGCGGTCGTTGATCTCACGCGCCTGGGCGATCACGTCGTCGACGTCGGCTTCGTTCTCGACACGGAATGCCGCGCAGCCCAACGCTTCCGCGAGCTTGACGAAGTCGGGGATGCGCCGCGAGTGGGTCGAGAGGTCGGTGTTGGAGTAGCGCTCCTCGTAGAAGAGCGTCTGCCACTGACGGACCATGCCGAGGTTGCCGTTGTTGATCAGCGCCACCTTGATCGGGATGCCCTCGATCGCGCAGGTGGCCAGCTCCTGGTTGGTCATCTGGAAACAACCGTCACCGTCGATGGCCCACACCTCGGCGTCGGGATCGGCCATCTTGGCGCCCATCGCCGCGGGAACGGCGTAGCCCATCGTGCCGAGACCACCCGAGTTCAGCCACGTACGCGGCTTCTCGTAGGAGATGAACTGTGCGGCCCACATCTGGTGCTGGCCGACGCCCGCGCAGTACACGGCGTCGGGGCCCGCGAGCTGCCCGACGCGCGAGATGACGAACTCCGGCGACATCGAACCGTCGGCGGGACGGTCGTAGCTCACCGGGTAGGTGCGGCGGATGCGGTCGAGGTAGGCCCACCACTCGGTGAGATCCTGCGACGTGTCGCTGGTGGCACGCTCGTTGCGCAGCGTCTCGATCAGATCGGAGATGACAGCCTTGCAGTCGCCGACGATCGGGACATCGGCGACGCGGTTCTTGCCGATCTCAGCGGGATCGATGTCGGCGTGGATCACCTTCGCGTCGGGCGCGAACGACGCCAACTGTCCGGTGACACGGTCGTCGAAGCGCGCGCCGAGAGTGATCAACAGATCCGAACGCTGCAGTGCCGCAACGGCTCCCACGGTGCCGTGCATGCCGGGCATGCCGAGGTGCTGCTGGTGCGAATCCGGGAACGCTCCGCGAGCCATCAGGGTGGTGACGACGGGGATGCCGGTCAGCTCGGCAAGTTCGAGCAACTCCGGCGATGCGTTGGCCTTGATGACACCGCCACCGACGTAGAGCACGGGGTGCTTCGCGGCGTTGATCAGTCGAGCTGCCTCACGAACCTGCTTGCCGTGCGGCTTGGTCACCGGACGGTAGCCGGGCAGATCGATCTGCGGCGGCCACGAGAAGGTGGTCTGCGCCTGCAGGATGTCCTTGGGGATGTCGACGAGAACCGCACCGGGACGGCCGCTTTCGGCGATGTGGAACGCCTCGGCGATGATCCGGGGGATGTCGATGGCGTTGCTCACCAGGAAGTTGTGCTTGGTGACCGGCATCGTGATGCCGGAGATATCGGCCTCCTGGAACGCATCGGTGCCGATAAGTGCCCGGCCGACCTGGCCGGTGATCGCCACGACGGGGACCGAGTCCATCTGCGCGTCGGCCAGCGGCGTGACGAGGTTGGTCGCACCGGGACCCGACGTCGCCATCATGACTCCGGCGCGACCGGTGACCTGTGCATAGCCGGTGGCAGCGTGACCAGCACCCTGCTCATGACGAACGAGAACGTGCCGCACCTTCTGCGAGTCGAGAAGCGGGTCGTAGACCGGCAGAACAGCGCCGCCGGGAATACCGAAAACCACCTCGACGCCGAGCTCCTCGAGCGATCGAACCACCGACTGCGCACCGCTGACCCGCTCGGGTGCGACGGTGTTCTGCGGCACGGCGCGGAGCGTGCCCGCCGCCGGTGATTGTTCGCGCAGCACGTTGGCTGCGGTGCCATTACTCTTGGCTGCGGGCTCGGTTGTGGCATCGGCCCCGCTGGCGGCGCGTGCTGTTGGTGCGCTCACTGCACGGTCCTCACATCTTCTGTTCGGCGTCCTGCGACGGACTGGGATTCGATTGACTTGTGATTGCGCATGGAGATCGGTTCACCATGTCGTTGACAACAAAAAACCCCCGACAGCAAGGCTGTTCGAGGGTGGCGCGTCGATGCTGGTTGGGTCTACGAAGTGACCGATCAGGCGACGACGCGCCGGCCGATTACTACGAGAAGATCCTTGTGCATCACGTTGTTCACGGTAGGGCTGTGCACATCACTGAGTCAAACTACGGACACCTGAGTCCCACATCGTGGGAAAGCACTGCGTGGACGGGCCGTCTGGCGAGGATGACACAATGGGGTCGTGCCTTCGTCTGACCAGCCGACTTCCAGCGACCTCCCCGACGACGTCCCCCCGAGCGAGGACCTGTCTCGCGAGGATCACCTGTCACACGAGGACTCCTCGGCAGAGGATGCGGTCGAGTTGCCACAGGCTTTCCGGGTACAGAAGCTGGCCTATTTCGCGGTGCCAGCGGCGTTCATCGTCGCGATCATCCTGGCGGGCACGTCACTGGTGTGGCTCGGCTGGACACTGATCATCCCGATCCTGCTCGCCCTGTGGATCGCTCGAATCCGGACTGTCGTCACCGAGGACGGGATCACCGCGGTCGGCACGTTCCGCACCAGGCGCATCGCGTGGTCGGACATTGCGGGTCTGCAGTTCTCCAAGTGGGGACCCGTCCGGGCAGTGCTGTCCGACGGCTCGAAGGTCCGATTGCCTGCGTTGATGTTCCGCGACCTGCCACTGCTGTCCGCCGCGAGTCGCGGCCGAATCCCCGATCCATACGCCGCCGCGGCCGCAGCAGAATCCTGACGCCCGAGATCCTGATGCGCAGAATCGTGCCCAGCAGTCATCGTCAACCCGCCCGAACCCGGCCGTCGCGTTAAGGTTCTTCAGGTGGCAAGCCCCACCGTTTCCGCCCACGACATCGACGACCTCATCGACGCGGGCGAGCTGGCCCAGACGTCGGCATACCTTTCGACCCTTCCCCACCACGACGTCGCCGCCATTCTGGACAGACTCCCCCGCAAGCACAGCGGTATCGCGTTTCGGCTGCTACCCAAGGACGTAGCCGTCGACGTCTTCGACGACCTCAGCCCGCGGTCGCAGCGCCACCTGATCGACGACCTCGGCACCACTGCGGTCGCCGAGGCGTTCGACAATCTCGATCCCGACGACCGCGCCGAACTGCTCGACGAATTGCCCGCGGCCGTCGCCAACACGTTGATCGCAGACCTGACACCCGAAGAACGTGATGCCACCGGCGTCGTCCTCGGCTATCCGCGCGGTTCGGTCGGCAGGCGGATGAGCCCCGAAATCGTCCATGCCTACGTCGACGAACCGGTCGCCGCGGCTCTCGCGCGTGTGAAAGAGCGCGGCGCCGAGGTCGAGACGATCTACACCATCCCGGTGATCAACCACCATCGCGTCCTCGAGGGTGTGGTGAGCTTGCGCGATCTCCTGCTCGCCGAGCCCGAGACCCCGGTCGGCGATCTCATGCGCAAACCCGTCGCTGCTGCCGCCGACGACGACGCGGAGTCGACTGCGCAACGCTGCGTCGACCGCGGCATCCTCGCCATGCCCGTCGTCGACAGCGAGAACAGGGTCGTCGGGGTGCTGACTCTCGACGACGCCGTCGAAGTCATCGAGCAGGCCCGAGACGTCGACGAGGCGCGTGCCGGCGCAAGCGAGCCGCTCGACGAGCCGTATCTGCTCGCCTCGGTCTTCTCCATCACCCGATCACGGATCGTGTGGCTCTTCGTCCTTGCCATCTCGGCGATCCTCACCGTCAACGTCCTCGAGATCTTCGAGGCGACGCTCGACGAGATGGTGGCGCTTGCGCTGTTCATCCCCCTTCTGACCGGCATCGGCGGCAATACCGGTTCGCAAGCCGCGGTGACGGTCACCCGAGCACTCGCCGTCAACGACGTCGCACCTCGGGATGTGGCCCGGGTGGTCGGCAAGGAGTTCCGAGTGGGACTGACACTCGGCGTCAGCCTCGGGCTCGTCGGATTCGTCGTCGCGGGCCTGGTCTACGACTTCCGCATCGGCACGGTCATCGGCGTGACCATCGTGTCGATCTGCACCATGGCCGCGACGGTCGGCGGGCTCATGCCGCTGATCGCCAAGTCGATCAAAGTCGACCCCGCAGTGTTCTCCACTCCGTTCATCTCGACCTTCTGCGACGCAACCGGCCTCCTGCTCTACTTCATGATCGCCAAATCGGTGTTGGGTATCTGAGTCGCGGTACATGCACCGCCGGGCGGCCGACGCGCGCGGGCCGTCGGCCGAGATCTGTTTTGTTCCCGCACGTCAGCGGGGAGTACCGTTGATGAGCGAACCCGCTTCGCCACGCCCATCGGAGTGACGACGCGAGTTGGCTCAGCCCAGTCGAACCCGGTGCGGACCCGCCGAGGTGTCAGGCCAGACGAACGTTTCCGACGCACACGAAAACGGTGAGCGAATATTCGCGTCTGGTGTGGCGTTGAGACATCCACAGCGCCGTAGTCGGCGCATCGCGAGTCCACACGGTCCGCCTCGCGCGGACACCGAACGATCGAGGAATCCCATGCCAGCCCTGAGGTCGCGAACCACCACCGTCGGACGAGAAGCAGCCGGAGCCCGCTCACTGTGGCGTGCCACCGGCATGACCGATGACGATTTCGGCAAGCCGATTGTCGCCATCGCGAACTCGTACACACAGTTCGTGCCGGGCCATGTGCACCTCAAGAACGTCGGCGAGATCGTGGCCGACGCTGTTCGCGCCGCGGGCGGCGTTCCCCGCGAGTTCCACACGATCGCCGTCGACGACGGCATCGCGATGGGTCACGGCGGCATGCTCTACTCGCTGCCGAGCCGCGAGATCATCTCCGACTCCGTCGAATACATGGTCAACGCCCACACCGCCGACGCGCTGGTGTGTATCTCGAACTGCGACAAGATCACTCCCGGCATGCTCAACGCCGCGATGCGCCTGAACATCCCGACCGTCTTCGTCTCGGGTGGCCCGATGGAGGCTGGCAAGGCCGTGATCGTCGACGGTGTCGCGCAGGCGCCCACCGACCTCATCACCGCGATCTCGGCGTCGGCGAACAACGACGTCGACGACGCGGGCCTCACCGAGGTCGAGCGGTCGGCCTGCCCGACATGCGGCTCGTGCTCCGGCATGTTCACCGCCAACTCCATGAACTGCCTGACCGAGGCACTGGGTCTGTCGCTGCCGGGCAACGGCTCGACGCTGGCCACACACGCCGCGCGCTACGACCTGTTCAGTCGCGCGGGCACCACCGTCGTCGAGGCTGCTCTTCGCTACTACCGCGACGACGACGACTCGGTGCTCCCGCGCAGCATCGCGACCACGACGGCCTTCCGCAACGCGATGGCACTCGACGTCGCGATGGGCGGCTCGACCAACACCGTGTTGCACATCCTCGCCGCCGCGCAGGAGGGCGAGGTCGCCGACTTCGATCTCGACGTCATCGACGAGATCAGCCGCAACGTGCCGTGTCTGTCGAAGGTCGCACCCAACTCCGACTACCACATGGAAGACGTCCACCGCGCCGGTGGCATCCCCGCCATCCTCGGTGAATTGCGTCGTGGCGGACTGATCGACGACACCGTCTCCACGGTGCACTCGAAGACCATGGCCGACGCCCTCGACGACTGGGACATCCGCGGCGGCAAGGCCACCGACGCCGCGATCGAACTGTTCCACGCCGCGCCAGGTGGCGTGCGGACCGTCGAACCGTTCTCGACGAAGAACCGGTGGAGTTCACTCGACACCGACGAAGAGGGCGGCTGCATCCGCGACGTCGAGCATGCGTACACCGCAGAGGGCGGATTGTGTGTGCTGCAGGGCAACCTGGCCGAAGACGGAGCCGTGCTCAAGACCGCGGGCATCAGCGAAGACCTCTGGCATTTCCAGGGTCCCGCGCGCGTCGTCGAAAGCCAGGAGGAGGCCGTGCAGGTCATCCTGTCCAAGACGATCCAGGCAGGCGAGGTGCTCGTCGTGCGCTATGAGGGCCCGTCCGGCGGCCCGGGCATGCAGGAGATGCTGCACCCGACCGCCTTCATGAAGGGCACCGGCATGGGCAAGAAGTGCGGGCTCATCACCGACGGCCGGTTCTCCGGTGGCTCGTCGGGTCTGTCGGTCGGCCACATCTCCCCCGAGGCCGCCGCGGGTGGTGTCATCGGTCTGATCGAAGACGGCGACCCGATCCTCATCGACGTCAAGACTCGCGCGTTGAAGGTGCTCGTCGACGACGACGTGCTCGCCGAGCGTCGCGCCAAGATGGAGGCCTCCGAGCGTCCGTGGCAGCCCAAGGACCGCCAGCGCACGGTGACGACTGCGCTGCGCGCCTACGCCAAGCTGGCCACCTCCGCTGACAAGGGCGCTGTTCGCCGAGTCGACTGAGAGTCTGGGCGTCTGAGCGTCCGGCGTACAACTCCAACAAGAAGGGCCCGACCAACTGGTCGGGCCCTTCTTCATTGCGTTGGTGTCTTTACAGCGGGGCTGTCAGCCCGGGTTGCCCGGAGAGGTGAACGGGTCGGTGCCGTTGCAGAAGATCCAGATCACGCACGCGACGGCGATCCCGACGACCAGCCACAACACCGAGCCGATGAACGGTCTGCGGGCCCAGCCACGCGGATAGTCCAGTGAGTAGAGCCCCGGCCCGGTGAGGATGATGGCGGCGGCCGCCGCGGCCATCATGAGCTCGAACTCGACGCCGCTTGCGCTCGCGAAGAACTCGAACCCACCGGCGAGCGTTGTCTTGAATGCGGCTGCCAGCAGCATCACCGCGAGAATCGCCGACGCCCCGATCGGCGTGAGCAGCCCGACGATCACCATCAGACCGCCGATCGTCTCGGCGAGCGCGATACCCGCTGCCAGCGGCTTGGCGGCGTCCGCTGCGAATCCGATCGCGGGGTTCGCGGGATTGAGGAGTTCATTCTGGAACCCGTCGAGACCTGTGCCGGTCCACCAACCGAACAGGTGTGACAAACCGTGCGCCATCACGACGACTCCGACGGCCACGCGTAACAGCAGCAGCCCGAGGTCGAGGGTGCCGCGTCGCACGCGCGGCTCGGCGACCGCGAGCGACTCGTCATGGTCGGCGTGTACCGGCGCAGGCACTGCGTCGACGTCGGCCCGCGCACTGCTGAATCTCGCTGTATCGACGGGCTCAGGAGTGGCGGGGTCGACGGGTTCGGCCGTCGCGGAGTCGGCGGCGTCGTGTTCGGGTTGAGGGGTGGCCGTATCGATGATCGCGGTGTCGTGACGCTCGGTCGAGGCGGCGGTGACCGGGTGGGCAACGTCCCCGTGCTCGCGCGCAGGTTCGGGCGTTGCGGGCTCGGAGCTCGCGAAACGTTCGGTCGCGGCGTCGTCGATACGTTGCGGCGCGGGCCTGCGGCGCCGTCGATGCCCCGTCGCCCCCGCGGCCGACTCTGAGGACACTGCTGCCGGCGGCGTCGGCTTCCCAGCGGGTGGGGTCGTGGCGGAGAACGGGCGCGTCTGCACCTCGTCCGGATCGAGATCGTCGAGTTCGTCGACGCGAGTCATCCGTCCACGAGAGTGCCTGTCGTAGAAGGCATCACGGTCGTCGGCAGGACGTTGTTGGATGGGGATCTGCCCGGTCGTCTCGTCGTACGGACTCGCGGAGTCGCCGTCGGAACCAACGTAGGGTTTGTTGCTGCCCGTCTCCGCGTTGCCTGCCGCCACGCGCCCGGTGCCGCTGCCTGAACTTCCCCTCAGACCGCGATCGTCGGAGTTCGACGCCGCTCCGGAGACGTCGTCGGTAGAGGCCCGGTCGTCTCGTTCAGTCACACAGTCGACTGTAGAGCGTCGCCGACGGGCCACCGCCCAACAGCGCGCGGTGAGTCGTCGACCATCGCCTACTGTGGTGTGCATGCGAGAGGGGCGGAACAAGCGGCATCGAACCGCCGGATCCCGGCGGGTGCGCCTGTGGGCACTGCTGACGGGGGCGATCATGCTGGCGGCGGTCGTACTCACCGGGTGCGCAGACTTCTCCGCTCAGGACCGCGACCGCGCGGCAGGCGACTTCTCGGCCAACAACGATGCGCCCCAGAATCAGCAGCAGACGCCGACCCCCGAGCCCAGCACCCCGGAGAATCAGGGTCCGCCGCCGACAGGCCCGTGCGTCGACCCCGACCCCCAGGTCATCGCCACATGTCTCGCGTCGACCGGAGGACTCATGCCCGGCGACGATCAGGCGACCACAACGGTCGTCGCCGAACGCACGACGGGCAAACTGATCACCGCCAAGCGCTATGGACCGCAACGAGCGATCGCCTCGTTCGACGTCGACGGCTCGGGCGACGGCGGACTCGTCGACTTCGCGTTGTCTCCGACGTACAGCCAGGACCGGCTCATCTACGCCCTCATCACCACCCCGTCGGACAATCGCGTGGTCCGGATCGCGCCGGGCGACGTCGCCAAGCCGATTCTCACCGGGATTCCGAAGGGTGCCACCGGAAACATGGGGGCTTTGTACTTCCGCTCCCCCACCGAGCTCCTCGTCGCGACGGGCGATGCGGGTGATCCGTCGGCGGCGGCAAACCCTGCGTCGCTCGCGGGCAAACTGCTGTCCGTCACCTCGTTCGGGTCGGGCGCCAATCCGCCACCGAAAGTCGTCGCCTCCGGATTCGGATCGAACGTGGCACTGTGCCACAACGACACCGGAGCGCTCTACGTCGCCGATCGCACCTCGACCGAGGATCGCTTGCAGATCGTCGAGTCGGCCGGGCCCAAGGTGCTGTGGACGTGGCCGGACAAACCCGATGTCGCGGGTTGCGCGGTCTCATCGGGCCAGATCTTCGTAACCACCACGCGCACCCAGCAGATCCTCGCGCTCACCGAACCGACACGAGAGAAGCCGACGATCACTCCGCCTGCCGTCGTTCTCGAGAAGCGTTACGGCGCTTTGGGTCGGATCGTCAGCTCCGCAAGTGGCGCAATGCTTTTCGCGACCGTGAACAAGGCGTCGGGCAAGCCTGTCGCCACCGACGACCGCGTCGTGCGCTTCATTCCGCCCGCGTCGTCGGAGAATCGGACCTGAGGTACGAGCCTCGTTTTCCGTCACCCGTTCGTCGTACGGATTTCGCGATACTGCCGATCGGTGACATGGGCGCGCTCTACGCTGCCTTCACCACTGATCATTCAGCGAAAGGCACGGCCCATGCGTCGTCGCGTTCTGGTTCTCGTACTCTCGTTCTTCCTCGCCCTCGCATTCGGGTCTGCCGGTGTGGCCACCGCGGCACCGGGTTTGGGCTCCTCCGATTTCGGCAGTCTCGGCGGCATCCCCGGCCTGCCGGGCACCTCGGCCGGCTGTTCGGCGGAACTCTACAGCCCGGGCGATTGGCGCCTCGGCCCGAAGGAATTCGCCACGGAGGCGCCGGTCGGACCTCAGTTGGCCGGCTATAAGCGCCTCGGCAACTTCACCGACGGCAAGGACTTCCTGACCAAGTGGTGGGACCCGGACGCGAAGCCCAAAGCAAACTGGCGCTATCCGGAACAACAGGGGTACGTTATCAGGAACGGCAAGCCCATCAAGCACCGCGCCGCGCTGGACGTCGGCAAGAGCATCGACCGGTACGGCGGTGAGGGTGGCAACTTCTTCGCACCCACCGGCACGAGTTACATCAAACGGTCACTGCCGCCGTCGAATCTCGTCAACAGCTCCAGCCCCCGGTATTGCAACTACCACGTGTACCGCGTGGTCAAGCAACTCCCGATCTACACCGGCCCGATCGCACCGGCCTTCGAACAACCCGGTCTCGGCACTCAGTACGAGGTGGTCCCACAGCTTCTGCCGAGCCGCCCGGAGTGTGGAACCGACGTCAACGTCGGCTGGCTGCTGTGCGCCGGATACCTGCTGCAGACGTTCCCGCCGGTGACCAGCGGATGACCGGTATCGACAGCGGGCTCGGCGAGTCGATGACGACGCGCATCGTCGAGCTCGGCCGTCGTATGGGGGCGACCACCGACGACCTCCCCGAGCTGTCACGTCTGCGCGACGACGGTGTTCCATCATGCTGGCAGCAGGACGGCGTGTGGCATCTGACGGTCAGAGAACGTGCACGCATTCTCTCCGACCGACAGACCACCTCTGCCGACGAGTTTCTCTTCTTCGTCGCCGAACAGATATCGGATGCGAAGTCGCGACGACTGCACCCGCCCGGCACCCCGGATTTCCGCAGGGTGTCGTGGCAGGCGCAGTACGACATCCTGCACGGCGTCGACCCGGAGTGGGCAGACACGTGGCTCGGTCAGACGCGGTCACGACTGGTCGACGCCGGCGTCGACGACGATGTGCTCGCGCTTCTTCCAAACGCGAGCTGATCGGCTCGGGCGTCGTCAGGAGCAGGCGGCGATGACCAGTTCTTTCACACGAGCCGGGTCGGCCTGACCGCGCGTCGCCTTCATGACGTCGCCCACGATCTTGCCTGCGGCCGCAACCTTGCCGCCCCGGATCTTGTCGGCGATGTCGGGGTTGGCGGCCAGTGCCTCGTCGACGGCCTTCTGCAGTGCGGAGTCGTCGCGCACCACCTCGAGGCCACGGTCGGCCACGATCTGCTCGGGTTCGCCCTCGCCGTCGAGCACCGCGACCGCGACCTGCTGCGCGAGCTTGGTGGTCAGCTTGCCCTCGTCGACGAGTCCGATGACCGAGGCGACCTGCGCCGGAGTGATGGCCAGATCGGCGAGTTCGACCTCGCGCGTATTGGCCTGTTGCGCGAGGAATGACACCCACCAGCCGCGCGCGGCTTCGGGAGCGGCACCCGCATCGACGGTCGCGATGATGAGGTCGACGGCGCCGACGTTGACCAGGTCACGCATGACCTCGTCGGACACGCCCCACTCGGTCTGGATCCGCGCGCGTCGCACCCACGGCAACTCAGGCAATGCGCCTTGGATCTCGGCCACCCATGCCGAATCCGGTTGCACGGGAGGCAGATCGGGCTCCGGGAAGTAGCGGTAGTCCTCCGCGGTCTCTTTACGACGCCCCGCCGAGGTGGTGCCGTCGGATTCGTGAAAGTGACGAGTCTCCTGCACGACCTCGCCGCCCGATTCGAGAACCGCTGCCTGCCTTCGCATTTCGTAAGTGACGGCGACCTCGACACTCTTGAGCGAGTTGACGTTCTTGGTCTCGGTGCGGGTGCCGAACTCGGAGGCATCCTTGCGCATCAACGACACATTGGCGTCGCAGCGCAGCGATCCCTGATCCATGCGGACGTCCGAGACGTCGAGTGACTTGAGGAGATCTCGCAACGCCGTGACGTAGGCGCGCGCGACCTCGGGTGCGCGCGCTCCGGCACCGGTGATCGGCTTGGTGACGATCTCGACGAGCGGCACACCCGCGCGGTTGTAGTCGAGGAGGGAGTGGTCGGCGCCGTGGATGCGGCCGTCGCCACCCACATGCAGCGACTTGCCCGTGTCCTCCTCCATGTGAGCGCGTTCGATCTCGACACGCCAGGTCGTTCCGTCGGAGAGCGCGACGTCGAGGTATCCCTCGTAGGCGATCGGGTCGTCGTACTGGGAGATCTGGTAGTTCTTCGGCTGGTCGGGATAAAAGTAGTTCTTCCGCGCAAAGGTGCTCGACGGCCGGATCGAACAGTTCAGCGCCAGTCCGATGCGTATCGCGTACTCGATGGCCTTGGCGTTGGCCACGGGGAGTGATCCGGGCAGGCCGATGCACACCGAGCACACCTGCGTGTTGGGATCGGCTCCGAAGGCGGTCGGGCACGCACAGAACATCTTGGTGTCGGTACCGAGCTCGACGTGCACCTCGAGTCCCATCACGGGATCGAACTTCTCGATGACCTCGTCGTAGTCCATCAGTTCGGCGGTCGCGGCAGTCATGGCGTCCAGTTTATGCGTGCGCGCATCGCCCGGTCGGTCGGGTCGTGTGCATCGACGGCGCGCATCACCGAGCCGCGCCGAGCGGGGCCCGTCAGCCGAAGATGACCCGCATTTCCTGATACTGGGCCGCGGGGACCTGCTTGTGGTTGGCCAGCGCCTCGTCGAAGGTGGTGCGCTCGATCTCGGTGCCACGCAGCACCACCATCTGCCCCCAGCCCTTGTCGGCGACGAGATCGGTCGTCGCCATGCCGAGTCTGGTGGCCAGGACGCGGTCGAACGCCGTCGGCACTCCACCGCGCTGTACGTGGCCGAGCACGGTTGCGCGGGTCTCGATTCCGGTGCGCTCCTCGATCATCGGGGCGAGGACCTCGGCGATGCCGCCCAGTCGGGGCCGGTTGAAGCCGTCGAGCCCCTTCGTCGAATGTGCGGTCTCCATCTCGGGCAGTTTGAAGCCCTCGGCGACGACGACCATCGGTGAGCGACCGCGGTTCTTCACGCTCGTCACCCAGGCGCAGATCTGATTGAGACTCTCGGGATGCTCCGGGATCAAGATGGCATGCGCGCCGCCCGCGATTCCGGAGTGCAATGCGATCCACCCCGCGTGACGGCCCATCACCTCGAGCACCATGCAGCGTTTGTGCGAGTTACCGGTGGTACGCAACCGGTCGATGGACTCAGTCGCGATCTCGACCGCGGTGTTGAAACCGAACGTGTAGTCGGTCGCGGCGATATCGTTGTCGATGGTCTTCGGCACGCCGACGATGTTGATGCCGTCTTCGAACAGGCGCTGCGACGCTGCGGCCGTGCCATCGCCGCCGATGGCGATCACACCGTCGATCTCGAGGTTCTTGAGGACCTTCTTGATGTTCTCCGCGCCACCGTCCGGCTCGGAGTACGGACCGAATCGACTGGTACCGAGGATGGTTCCGCCCTCGTGGCTCAGACCACGCACACGGGCGCGGTCGAGCTCGATGATGTCGCCGTAGACGAGTCCGTACCAGCCGTCACGAAAGCCGACGAACTCCTGCCCATAGACGGTTTCTCCCTTGAGAACCGCACCGCGGATGACCGCATTCAGACCCGGGCAGTCGCCTCCGGAGGTGAGAATGCCGTATCTCTTCGCCATGTCTCTTCGTGCCTTCCGCCGTCCGAGTTGCCGCTATCCGAGTTAGCCGCCGGGGTGAACGCTCACTGGTGAACGCTTACTTGGGTGAACGCTGTCCAATCTAGTTGGCCGTCGTGCCGTGCGCCGTGCGACAGCGAATGCCGTACAGCCGGTGTTCATCACTTCACACCGTGCTCGTAGGCGTAGACGACGGCTTGGGCGCGATCGCGCAGGCCGAGTTTTCCCAACAATCCACTCACATGTGTCTTGACGGTCTGCTCGGTGACGTACAGTTCGCCCGCGATCTCGGCGTTCGACTTGCCCTCGGCGACCAGTTCGAGCACCTCACGCTCGCGCGGGGTGAGGGATGCGAGTTCCGGCGATGAGGTGCGGCGCTCACGCCGCGAGGTCACCTCGGCGATGAGTCGGCGGGTGATCGACGGCGCCAGCAGCGCATCGCCCGCCGCGACCACCCGCACAGCCCGGACGAGCTCGTCGGCGGGCGCATCCTTGAGCAGAAATCCCGACGCCCCGATCCGCAGCGCTTCGTACACGTAGTCGTCGATGTCGAAGGTCGTCAACATCAGCACGCGCGTCTTGCCCGCGGCGCCGTTCGCCGGAACGCCTGCGCCCGTACCGGATTCGACGCCCGCCTGACTCGCCAGGATGCGCTGCGCCGCCCACAACCCATCGCGCCTGGGCATCCGCACATCCATGAGCACTACGTCGGGGCTCACCCTGGCGCACAGTTCGACGGCCTCGACGCCGTCGGCGGCATCACCGAGCACCGAGAAGTCGGGTTGGGCGGCGAGCAACGCCGAGAATCCCTGTCGGACCATCGCCTGGTCGTCGACGATGACAAGCGTGATCGGCACCGGATGCACGCTACCTTTCTGCATCCGAAGAATCTGTATTTGATGAATCTGTATTTGATGAAGCAGTGGGGTCCGATGATGCGGTTGGGTCCGATGAAGTGATCGCGCGCTGGTTTCCGGTGGGAACCCACGCGCGGACGGCGAATCCGCCGTCAGGGGTGAGCGCGGTGACGAGTGATCCGCCGACGCTGCGCGCCCGATCGGTCATACCGGGGATACCGGCTCCGTTGCCCGCAAGATCCAGCGGCGGTTCGGTGCCCGGCCCGTTGACGACTGCGAGTTCGAGCTGACCTTGTGCACCGTCGCGCAGCCAGATGTCTGTCCGCGCTCCCGGCGCATGGCGGGTGGCGTTGGCCAGGGACTCCTGCACGATCCGATACACGGCCAGACCCGACGCCTCGCCGACGTCCGTTCCGGGCGTCGCCAGATGCAACTGCACGTCGGCTCCTGCCCGACGTGTCGCCTCAACCAACGACTCGATGTGTTCGAGCCCGGGGTTGGGCGCTGTCCGCGCACTCGACGCATTTGAGGTGTCGTCGGGTTCACGCAGCACGCCGAGGAGCTGGCGCACCTCGTCGAGCGAGGTGCGCGCCGCCACGGCGATCGCGTCGAATTCGGCCGCAGCGGCGTCGCTGACGTCGGGCAGTCGATACCGAGCGGTCTGCGCCATCACCACCACCATCGACATCCGGTGGGCAACGACGTCGTGGAGGTCACGCGCGATGCGTGCACGCTCCTGCAGGACGGCCGCCTCGGATTCCGCCGCCTTGGTCTCCTGGGTGCGCTCGGCCAGCTGCCTACGAGATGCCAGCAGCCCGCGCACAAGGGCGATGACGATGGCACCGAACGTCAGACCGAAGATCCATCCCGGCCGCTGGTCGTCGGGGGCCGAATTCGTCATCACCAACGTCGACGCCAACCAGATCACCGGCAGCCACCGGAGCGGGCATCGGAGTGCGGCCATGAACGACAGCACAAGGATTGCGATGATGTGCGTCACCTGGATCGACCACGGCCACCCGCCCACCGTGGGAACCACCGACCCGATGATCATCGCCGCGAGCAACGAGATCGCCCATCCCACAACGGGAGCCGACCACCCCAGCGCAACCGGCCATGCGATCGCCGCGGCCACGGCGGGCATCGCGTACGCCGGAACGTCGTGCGTCAGGCTCGATGTCGGCCATGCCACAGCGAACAGCACTGCGGCACACAGGAAGAAGAACACATTCGCGCGCGACGAAAAATAGCGTCGCACATCGGGATCCGACAGCGCGGGAATAGCGCGCACCTCGTCGACGAGGGCGGAGCCGGCCTTACGGAGCCCGGTCCGCACGTGCTTCATCATCAGATCACCTCGTCGTCCACCGTAGGCGAGTCGGCTCACGATGTCCTCATACCCAAGAGGGAGATCGGGGTCGCTCTGCGGTAGTGGGTCGACGACAGCGGTCACCGCGAATGGACTGTGCGACAACCCCACTCGCGGCCGATGTGGGTTGGTGCTCCGCATTTCTAGCGTCGATGACATGACTTCGAGCCACCGACTCCCCCATCGCACCCACCGACGTCGACGCTGGTCAGCCGCACTTCTGCTCGTCAGCGTCGCCGCGTTCGCCACCCTCCCCATGACGCCTGCCGGCCACGCGGCCGCGCAGTCGGCGGTCGCTTCGACGTCGAACACCGACACCTCCGACCACACCGCAACCACCGAAGACCCCGCGGCGGCCGCGGTCGTCAGGCGCCTTCTCGACGGCAACGGCGCCGGGGCACTAGCTGCCCTCCCACCCGACTTCGCTCCGACGATGGGGTACCGACCGGTGCTCGACGACGGCAAGGCGAGCAATCCTCATGGCGGCTGCTCGTCACCGGTCCCCATGCCCGCGTCGTTCGAACCACTCTGTCGCACTCATGATTTCGGCTATGACCTGCTGCGCTACTCGGCGCGGGTCGGCCATCCGTTGGGCGCCTGGGCGCGACTTGGCCTCGACACGTCGCTCGTGACGCGGATGCGTGAGACCTGTCACGACCCGCTGTGCGGGGGTGCGGCCGAGCTGGCACGCGTAGGACTCGGACTCAACACCTGGCACGAAGGCGAGGGCCCGCCACAAGACCGCAACAACCTCCTCACCGCGACGTTCTCGGCGATCGGACACCTCGTCCACGGCGATATCCACGGCGATCCCGACCGGAACAGCGACGCCGAGCGCGATGGCGCACAGGCACCGTCGGGGGCGACACGATGACGATCCCGGGGACCGATCGAGCACTCACCGCGCCTTCACCACCCCATCCGGCGATCGCCTGGGCGATCGTGCTCGCCGCCGGGGTAGGTCTCTGGCCGTCTCCTCTTCCGCGGACGCCGTGGCTCGCGGGCGTCGTGGTCGCCGTATGCGCCGCCGTTGCCGTGAGCGCCACGATGGTCGGGCTCAGACTGTGCCATCGTTCGCGGCGTGCGACTCGATGGTCACCAACCATCGCGGCGGGTGCGTTCCTGACGGTCGCGGCCGCGGCAAACATGTGGTGGCAGAACGGGATTCGCAGCGAGCTGGGCTACGCCCCGGTCGGCATCGAGTGGTTGGCGTTCCTGATCGGGCCGACACTAGCGGTGGTCGCCGCGATCGTCTGGCTGCCACGGCTGAGCGCGCTGGCCGTGGCAGGCGCCGTTTCAGTTGTCGCCGGACTGCTCACGCCCGCCTCGGGCACAGCGTCGGCGTCGACGTTGAGCGCCCAGGTGACCAGCGCGCGCGACGCGAATGCCCTTGTGCAGCAATGGGTCGACGCGGGCGGCCGCGGCGACGACGCCGTGCTGATCGCGGTCCCGACGGGCTCGGGTTGGATCGACGCCGGTGCGGTCACCGCGATCGGTGAACGCGTCGGCCGGATGCACACCATCACGCCCCGCTACGCGTCGACGCAGTCGTGGCGGGCGTTCGTCACCGACCGGGACGCCGCCGGACGCGCGTCTGTCGCTGTCGTTGCGGCAGTGACCTCCGCACTCGATTCCGTTCCCGCACAGCAACGTCCGCGCATCATCCTGTACGGCCAGAGCCTCGGCGCGATCGGAGCGGAGACGGCGCGGGTCTGGGCCGACGACCATCGACCCGGCACTGTCAGTGCCACCGTTCTCTCCGGGGTTCCCGCGGACACCGTCGCGACGCACACGCACGGATCGCCGCGCATCGTGATGGCGAACGCGACCGATCCGGTGACCACCTGGTCGGCGGCGGAGATCTGGCGCACTCCGTCACGCCCCTCCGAGACGGTCACTGTCGGCAAACCCACCCGCCGCGTCCCGTGGCTGCCCGTGGTGACGTTCGTGCAGAACTCCGCCGACCTCGCGGGATCGCTCGACGGTCCCGCAGGCGTCGGCCACCGGTACTCGGGGCTGGATCAGGCCCGAGGCCTGCCCGGAACCGATCAGACGATCGGACCGCGGGCGGCCTCGTATGCAGCGCCCACCCGGTAGAGCCGGTCGTCGGCGAGTGCGGGAGCCATGATCTGCAGTCCGACGGGCAGCCCGTCGTCTGCCGACAGACCCGACGGCACCGACATCGCCCCGACACCCGCAAGATTCACCGGGAGTGTGCACAGGTCGAAGAGGTACATGCTCAGCGGATCGTCGACCTTGTCGCCGATGGGGAACGCGGTGGTCGGCGTCGTCGGCGAAACGAGGACGTCGACGCTCTCGAACGCCGTCGAGAAGTCGCGCGCGATCAGTGTGCGGACCTTCTGTGCCTGGCCGTAGTACGCGTCGTAGTAGCCCGACGACAAGGCATAGGTACCGATCATGATGCGGCGCTTGACTTCCGGACCGAATCCGGCCTCGCGTGTCAGTGCCATGACCTCTTCGGCGCTGTGCTTACCGTCGTCGCCGACGCGCAGCCCGTACCGCATGCCGTCGAAGCGAGCGAGGTTCGACGACACCTCACTGGGGAGGATGAGGTAGTAGGCGCCGAGAGCGTAGGTGAAGTGCGGGCAGGAGACCTCGACGACCTCGGCGCCACGCTCGGTGAGCGTGGCGACCGCCTGCTCGAACGAGGCGAGCACGCCGGGCTGGTAGCCCTCGCCCTGCAGCTCGGTCACGACGCCGACCCGTACACCCGTCAGATCACCGGACGCTCCGGCACGTGCGGCGCCGACGACGTCGGGTACGGCAACGTCGATCGAGGTGGAATCGCGCGGGTCGTGTCCCGCGATGACCTCGTGCAGCAGCGCGGTGTCGAGGACGGTGCGGCCACACGGGCCACCCTGATCCAACGACGACGCGCAGGCGACGAGTCCGTAGCGGGACACCGTGCCGTAGGTCGGTTTGACGCCGACCGTCGCGGTGACGGCGGCGGGCTGACGGATCGAGCCACCGGTGTCGGTGCCGATCGCCAGCGGCGCCTGGTACGACGCGAGCGCCGCGGCGCTGCCACCGCCGGAACCGCCCGGAATGCGCGAGGTGTCCCAGGGATTGCGCGTCACCTGATAGGCGGAGTTCTCGGTGGAACTGCCCATCGCGAACTCGTCCATGTTGGTCTTGCCGAGGATCGGGATGCCCGCCGCACGCAGCCGCGCGGTCACGGTCGCGTCATACGGAGGAACCCAGCCCTCGAGGATCTTCGAGCCGCACGTGGTGGGCGCGTCGGTCGTGGTGAACACGTCCTTGAGCGCGAGCGGCACGCCGGTGAGCGGCGACGACGCCTCACCGGCCGCGACAGCGTCGTCGGCGGCCTTGGCGGCGACGAGCGCCTCGGAGCCACTCACATGCAGAAACGCACCGAGCTGGTCGTCGATCTCGGCGATGCGGTCGAGGTGCGCCTGGGTGACCTCGACCGACGAGAGCTCTCGGGACGCGATCTTCTCGCCGAGTTCTGCGGCCGAGAGTCCGGTGATGTCTGTGGCGGCGCGGGTGGCCGGTGTCCGAGAACTCACTGTTCCTCCCCCAGGATCTGCGGAACGGCGAACCGGTCCTGCTCGACGGCGGGCGCACCGGAGAGCGCCTGTTCGGTGGTCAGGCCGGGCTTGACGACGTCTTCACGCAACACGTTGGCCAGCGCCGCCGGGTGGGCGGTCGGGGGAACGTCGTCGGCAGCGACCTCGGAGACCTGCGCGACATGCGTCAAGATCGAATCGAGCTGTTGCGCATAGAGATCGAGCTCGTCGTCGCTCAGCGCGAGCCGCGACAGCCGCGCCAGGTGCGCGACCTGCTCACGCGAGATCGTCGAGCCTGCGTCCTTTGACCCAGATCCGTCAGACATTTGAAGAGATCACGTCCTTCCTCACCAGCAAACCCACCGGCATCGGTGACAGCGCACCGACAACCCCATCAAGCCTAGGCGACGACGCTCTCGGCCGATTCGACGCGGTCCTCGACGATGAACTTCCCGACAAGGCTGCACCCCGACAGCGAATACACGTGTTTCTGACACACGCGCGCGAAGCTTCGCTCGCACCTGTCAGAAACACGTGTTTTCTCCGGGCCGGAACTCTCTGAGTTCCCGAGCCAATTCGACGCTCCTCAATGGAGCCACGGCTTGAGTCGGCGGGTGATCCACGGCAGCACCAGGTAGACCATGATCGGCGTGTTGATCAGCGTCGCGATCAACGTCTTGAGCACCAGGGGCATCCCACCGAGATGGGGAATCACCAGAAAGTTGATCAGCAGCGACATCGGGAAGAAGCCCAGCCAGATGGTGACCGCCTGCTTCCACCGCGGCGGCGGTGCGCCCATCACCCGGACCGCGTTGGTCAGCGTCGACTGTGGTTCGAACCACCCCTCGATACCCGAGAGGCGATGCGTCGCATACTCGACGGCCACACCCTCACCGCGCGACAACCACGCCCTGCGCACCGGCGAGGAGTTCCAATCCTCGAGCGCGTCGTCGTCGGCGAAGCGGTAGACGACGTAGTACTCGTCGGGCTTGCTGCTCGACCGCAACCATCCACCGCCGAGGAAGCCGGGGAACGTGCGGGCGAGCGCGATCCCGGCGTCTGTCCAGGTGACGAAGTCGTGTTCACGCCCTGACTCGATGCGTCGCGCGACGGACGTCGTGACGTGCTGCGTGGCGGGCGCGTCGTCGTGATCGGGAATCGAAACCATGTCCTCCATCGTGGCAACAGCGCGCGGCCTATGCCATCCGAGCACGCCCGCGGCCACGGTGCGACAATGTCGCACGTGTCATATCTGCTGCGCGTGTACCTCGAGGACCGCCCCGGCAGCCTCGGACTGCTCGCCGTGCAGCTCGGGTCCGTCGGCGCCGACATCCTGTCTCTCGAGGTCGTCGAACGGGGCGACGGTTACGCCGTCGACGACCTCGTCGTCGATGTCACACCCGGCTCGCTTCCCGATGCGTTGATCACGGCGGCCGAACGGGTCAGCGGCGTGCGCGTCGACTCCATTCGTCCCTACAGCGGGCTACTCGACACTCACCGTGAACTCGAACTGGTCGACCAGGTGGCCACCGCAGACCATGACCGCCTGCAGGTCCTTGTCGACAACGCACCCCGCGTCCTGCGCGTCTCGTGGGCGATGGTCGTCACCAGGGCCGCAGGTGGCGTGCTCTCGCTCTACGGCAGCTCCGGCGCGCCCGAAACTCCGCTGACCAGCGCCGACTGGCTTCCGCTCAGTGAGGCCGCGCAGCTCGATCCCGACGCCGACTGGGTGCCCGGCGCCTGGCAGGAGATGGACACCCGCATGGCCGCAGCCCCACTTGGGGATGGCAGGAAGGCCCTGCTGCTCGGAAGGATCGGCGGGCCCGACTTCCGGCCGTCGGAGATCGCGCGTCTCGGTTACCTCTCGGGCATCGTCAGCACTGTGCTGCGCACCGAGTCGTAGCCGGATGGCGCGCGGCGGGGATGCCGCCGACGAAGCAACGACGGGTTATTCGCGAATTGTCATGCGCGACAGCTTGTCTCCGCTCACGGTGTAGGTGAAGGTCGACGGACCGTTGAATCCGTCTCCGCCGACAGTCGCGATGACGACCGTGTCGGCACCGATCGTCGTCACCTTCGTGACGTCGAGAGTGACGTTCTTACCGATGAATTCGTTGTCGCTCCAACCGGTGATCGCGTCGGGTCCGGTGAAGACCCGACCCCAATCGTCGACGGAGCCGTCCGGCGTAAAGGCGTCGAGGAACGCCTGCAGATCGCCCGCGTTCGTCGCGACGATCGACGCGGCAACGGGAGCGGGTAGCGAGGTGGTCATGTGATCTCCCTTGATGAATCGCGTCGGGCAGGCACTCGGATCCGCAAGCAATCCATCGGTGCCAGGTGAGCAACTACGGCCAGATCCAGTCTGACCGGGTCAGCGCGTGGTGTACCCCCCGTTCGCGAAGATTGTTTGTCCGGTGATCCAATGCCCTTCTGTCGCAAGGAAGGTCACGATCGGCGCGATGTCTTCGATTCGGGTGAGCCGGTTTCCCATCGCCTGTGACTTGTGGAATTCCACACGCTCCGGCGTCTCTTGCGGATAGAAGAACGGCGTGTCCATCGGTCCGGGTCCGATGTTGTTGACCGAGATGCCGCGATCGGCGAACTCCTTGGAAGCCGCGCGGGTGAAGTGCT
The DNA here is from genome assembly GCF_000248055.1 of Gordonia sputi NBRC 100414. Taxonomy (GTDB): domain Bacteria; phylum Actinomycetota; class Actinomycetes; order Mycobacteriales; family Mycobacteriaceae; genus Gordonia; species Gordonia sputi. Next base: position 91,009 of record NZ_BAFC01000052.1, read on the forward strand.
CGACAGGCGCCTTACCACCGGCGTACGTCGAGTAGCCGTCGGTGTAGGCCGCGAGCAGAGAGGTGACAATGGTGATGATCGCACCGTCGTCGTTGAGTCGCTTTCCTGCTTCCTGAAGAAAGAAGTACGCGGCCTTCGCATTGATGTCGAACATCGAATCGTATTCGGCCTCAGTCGTTTCGACGATGGGCTTGCGCAGCACTTTGCCAACGGTGTTGACCGCGATGTCGACGCCACCGAATGCGCCGACAGCCTCGTCGAAGAGCGCGGCGACCGCGGCAGGAGCGGTGAGGTCTCCCTGAACAATGATCGCCTTGCCGCCCAGCTCTTCGACCGCGGCCGCGGTCTTCTCCGCCTCCGGCCTGCTGGCATCGCTGTTGTAGTGGACGGCGACGTTGGCGCCGTGTCCCGCGAGATCGCGCGACACGAGTCCACCGAGATTCTTCGCACCTGCCGCCACGACGGCACTCTTGCCGTCGAGAGGGCGAGTGAGAACGGATGAGCTCTGATTTTGCGTCATGCCTTCGACGGTAGGAATCCCGATACTCCAATTCAATCGGATCTTGCTGGACCTTACTCAAGTAACATTTGCGCTATGTCCGAATTGGGAGACGCTGCCGCACTGGACACCCGACGGCGCGAACAGTTCGTCGCCGTCGCGCAGGCCGGAACTCTGGCTGCGGCGGCAGAACAGATGTTCCTGACCCAGCAGGCGCTGTCGACGGCGCTGCGCCAACTCGAGCGCGAGGTCGGTGTGACGTTGTTCGACCGGTCGGGTCGACGTCTCGTGCTGACCGCCGCAGGCGAGGATCTCCTCGAGGGGGCGCTGCCACTGCTCGCCGGCGCGCGCGAACTCGCGCGATCGGTCCGACGTCGGGCGGCCGGGGTTCCCGACGCATTCACCATCGGACACTCACCTGCCCTGTCGGGCGATGAGGTCTTCGCGCTCGTCGAACCCGCCCTGGAGCTGCATCCCGACGTATCGGTGACGCTGATCAAGACTTTTCCCGACCGATTCACCGACCAATTGCTGTCGGGCGAGATCGATCTGGTGATGCGCCGCGGTGTCGAGACACCACCGCAACTGACCTCATCGATCGTCACCTATCACCCGTTGCGGCTGGCGATGGCGGCCGACCATCGCCTGGCCGACGCAGACACCATCTCGGTGCGAGATCTCCTGGACGTGCCCATCGTCGTGTGGGCTCCGGAACGGCAGTCCTTCTACACCGACTTCTTGGTCGCGCATCTGCGCCGCGGCGGCGTGGAGCCGACGTTGTGCGTCTGCCGTGTCCAGGGTGCACCACCCGCGACAGCAGTACTCGTCGATAACAGCGCTGTCGCGTTCGTGACCGATCCCGCGGGCACCAGTCACGAAAGTCGAGTCATCGTCAAGGATTTCGACTATCCGCCGCTGACCCCGGTGCAGGCGCTGTGGCTGCCGCACACGGTTTCGGCGTTCAGATCATCACTGCTCAACTCGGCTCCGGGTCAGACTCCGGAATAGCACGCGCAGGCCCCTCCCCTGTCTCCAGCAGACGCTTGAAATCGTCTTCGTCGAGCACGGGCACGCCGAGTTGTTCGGCCTTGGCCGCTTTGCTGCCGGGCGCGTCGCCGACGACCACGTAGTCGGTCTTCTTCGATACCGACCCCGACGCCTTACCGCCGCGCGCCAAGATTGCCTCCTTGGCACCGTCGCGGGAGAAGTCCTGTAGCGAGCCGGTGACGACGATGGTCTTGCCCTCGAGCGTGCGCACGATGGACTCGTCGCGCTCGTCCTCCATGGAAACCCCTGCGGCACGCCACTTCTCGACGATCTCGCGGTGCCAGTCGACGGCAAACCAGTCGTGAATGCTCTGCGCGAGGGTTCCGCCGAGTCCCTCGACGTCGGCGAGTTGTTCGGGCGTCGCGTCTTCGATCGCCTGTAGCGAGCCGAATTCGGTTGCGAGCGAACGCGCCGCAGTGGGGCCGACGTGACGGATCGACAGCGCGACGAGCACCCTCCAGAGCGGAACATCCTTGGCGCGTTGCAGATTGACGAGCAGCCGCTTGCCGTTAGCCGAGAGCTTGCCGTCCTTGGTGGTGAACAGGTCGACCTTGGCGAGATCGTCGGCGGTCAGTGAGAAGAGGTCGCCCTCGTTGACGATGACCCCCGAGCTCAGCAGTGCGGTCGCTGCCTCGTACCCGAGCGCCTCGATGTCGAAGGCGCCGCGGCCCGCGAGGTGGAACAGTCGCTCGCGCAGCTGCGCGGGACAGGATTTCGCGTTGGGACAACGGATGTCGGCGTCACTGTCTTTCTCGGGCCGCAGCGTGGAACCGCACTCCGGACAGCGCTCCGGCATCACGAATGCGCGCTCACTACCGTCGCGCAACTCCACGACCGGACCGAGCACCTCGGGAATCACGTCGCCCGCCTTGCGGATGGTGACCGTGTCGCCGATCAGCACACCCTTCCGGCGGACCTCCGACTCGTTGTGCAGCGTGGCGCGCGAGACCGTCGAGCCTGCGACGAGCACCGGTTCCATGAAGGCGAACGGCGTGACGCGGCCCGTTCGGCCGACACCGACCTTGATGTCGAGCAGCTTGGTGGTGGCCTCCTCGGGCGGGTACTTGTACGCGATCGCCCAGCGGGGTGCGCGCGAGGTGGAGCCGAGCCGACGCTGCTTCGCGAAGTCGTCGACCTTGACGACGATGCCGTCGATCTCGTGCTCGACGTCGTGTCGGTGCTCGCCCCAGTAGGCGATACGGTCGAGGATCGCGTCGGCTCCCGACACCTTGGTCGTGTGCGTCGACACCGGTAGCCCCCACGCCCCGATGGCAAGGTAGGCGTCGTGCAGAGACTTGGGTTTCCAGCCCTCGGTGTGGCCGAGCCCATGGCAGATCATCCTGAGCCGACGTCTGGCTGTGATCTGCGGGTTCTTCTGCCGCAACGAACCCGCCGCGGAGTTGCGGGGGTTGGCGAAGGGCGCCTTGCCGTCGTCGACGAGCGATGCGTTGAGCGCCTCGAAATCCTCGACGCGGAAGAACACCTCACCGCGGACTTCGAGAACATGCGGGATCGGGTACTCGTCGGTTGCGGTCAGCCGCGCCGGGACGTCTTCGATGGTGCGGGCGTTGAGCGTGACGTCCTCGCCGGTGCGTCCATCGCCGCGGGTGACGGCATGGTCGAGTACGCCGTCGATGTAGACCAGCGCGAGCGCGACTCCGTCGATCTTGAGTTCGCACAGGTACTCGGTGCCGACACCGACCTCCTCCTCGACCCGCGAGACCCACGTGCGCATCTCGTCGCCGTCGAAGACGTTGTCGAGTGACAGCATCCGTTCGAGATGGTCGACGGGGGTGAACGCCGTGGAGAATCCCCCACCGACCAGCTTGGTCGGTGAATCGGGCGTTGCGAGCTCGGGATGCGTGTCCTCGAGTTCCTGCAGTCGACGCAGGAGATGGTCGAACTCGCCGTCGGAGATGATCGGCGCGTCCTTGACGTAATAGCGGAACTGGTGGTCGCGAATCTCTTCAGCGAGCTTCGACCACTGCTCACGCAGATCCGCGCTGGGATCCCTCGTCGTGGGATCCGTGGTTCCGACGTCTTGTGCCACCCTCAAAGACTATCGAAGGGCACCGACACGCCCTCCCGCTCGGCTACCGTCCCCTATCGTCGACCTATGCCGCATCCCATCGCGTTCGACGATGACGATCCGCTGCTCGGCCGAGTGCGCACGATCGCACTCGCGCTACCCGACGCCACCGAGGTCGTCGCACACGGCCGACCGACGTTCCGCTGCGGGAAGATGTTCGGCACCTACGGCGGAAGCGTCAAGGGCGGCGAGCGCCACGACCAGTCGGTGCTGTTCATTCCCGACGACGCCGAACGCGACGCCCTCGTCGACGATCCGCGCTTCTTCCTCCCTGCTTACGTCGGCGTGTACGGCTGGCTCGGACTGCTTCTCGACAAGAAGACCGACTGGGACGAGGTCGCCGAGCTTCTCGACGCGAGCTACCGCCATGTGGCGCCCAAGAAGTCATTGGCCAAGCTTCCGCCGCTCTGAGGCGTCGACGGGGCCGGACTGAGCGACCGACCACCGGGACGCATGAATGTGTGTCGAATCCGAGGATGTGGGTGCTGCAGCACCCACATCTTTCGAAACGACACACATTGAAGAGTTCCTGGCCCCCGCCAGCCCTTTACGCAGCAGTCACAGCGCCTGCGGGTCCTCCGAAAGCAGCTCGCCTGCGCGTGCGCAGATGCCCAGGGCGGTGCGGGTCCACGCAGGCGGAGCCCCGGCCAGACCGCACGTCGGAGTCACGATCACGTTGTTGGACAGCACTTTTCGATTCAAACCGATGCGGTCGGTGATCGCGGCCAGCCCGCTGGCGACCGTTTCGGCTCGGGCGCGCCGATCGGCCCGCTGCGCCGAGACCACGCCCGCGACGAGGACATCCCCACGTTCGATCAAGGCACCGATTCCGTCGAGGGTCTCGGTGTCGAGCACGTCTGGCCCCGAGGAGATCGCGGCGTCGAGCACCACCGAATGTCCGACGCCGTGCAACCGCCCGATCACATCCCAGCGTGGCGCTCCGCAGTTGTGCACGATCGCCGGTCTCCCCACCTGTTCGACGATGCCCGAGAGCGCGTCCACCACCTCGGGGAGCGGGATCGCGCGGATCGGATCGAGGCGGGTCAGCGGAGTCACCGTGCCATCGAGGACGGCGCCGATCAGAGGTTCGTCGAGCTGCACGGTCACCTGCGCGCCCAGGCGTCGGGCAACCTCCGCGGCGTGCTCACGCAGCCCCTCGGCCGTCGACTCGACGACGTCATGCCACGCGCCGACGTCACGGAGCACCTTGTGGCCGTTGGGCAGCTCGACCGAGGCGGAGAAGGTGAACGGCCCGCACACCGCCACCTTGACCTGACGTCCGGTACCGATGAATCCCGCTGTGTCCCACAGTTCTTCGAGTGCGTCGAGGTCGAATCGCAGATAGTCCGACGCCGCGCGGGTGACGGCGGAGGGTCGTGCCGCGAGCCGGTAGCCCCACGGTCCGGCGTCGATCGGCATGTCGACGAGCAGGGTGCCCATTCGGCCGACCATGTCGGCTCCGATCCCGCGCGCGGGCAACTCGGCGAGGTAGGTGAAGTCGAGTTCGCCGCCCACAATCGCCGCGGCCTCTGTCGGATCGGTGCCCGGCATGGAGCCGACACCCGTACCGACACCGGTCGGCAGCGAGGTCATCACATCACCGGTCAGTGCGCACTCGACGACGCACCCGCGACGGCCGCGTCGCTGCGACGCACGTGCGAGGTGCCCGCGATACGACCCGAGCCGACGACGAGATCGCCTCGCTCGGCGTCGGGCAGGTACAGCACGGCCGCCTGGCCACGTGCGACGCCGGTCAGCGGCTCGCGCAACTCGATGTCGATTCCGGGGCGTCCGTCGTCGCCGGTGATCGGCGTCGCGACCGCCTGCGCGAGCCCACCGTGCGCGCGAACCTGCACGATGCACTCGATCGGGCCGCTCGGAACCTGTCCGGACGTCCACACGGCCTTGGTGGCGCTGATCGACCAGACCTGCAGGTTCTCTGCGGCTCCGACGGTCACGGTGCCCGATTCGGGGTCGATGTCGGTGACGTAGCGCGGACGCCCGTCGGCGGCGGGTGCGTCGATCCCGAGTCCCTTGCGCTGGCCGATGGTGAAGCCGTGTACGCCCTCGTGGTCGGCGAGACGTTCGCCCGAGTCGGCGTCGACAACGGCGCCGGGACGCACACCGATACGTGCGCCGAGGAACGCTCGGGTGTCGCCGGTCGGGATGAAGCAGATGTCGTGTGAGTCCGGCTTCGACGCAACGGACAGGCCGCGTCGGGCCGCCTCGTCGCGGATCTGCGGCTTGGAGGTGTCGCCGACCGGGAACATCGCCCGCGACAACTGCTGCTGGGTCAGGACGGCCAGCACGTACGACTGGTCTTTGTCATCGTCGACGGCGCGACGCAGCTCACCGTCGGCGAGTCGTGCGTAGTGGCCGGTCGCGAGGGCGTCGAAACCGAGCGCGACCGCCTTCTCGGCGAGGGCGGAGAACTTGATCTTCTCGTTGCAGGTCAGGCACGGATTGGGCGTCTGCCCTGCCGCGTAGGCCTCGACGAACTCGTCGATCACGTCGTCTTTGAACTTCTCCGCGAAGTCCCAGACGTAGAACGGGATGCCGAGGACGTCCGCGGCGCGGCGCGCATCGTCGGCGTCCTCACGTGAACAACATCCGCGAGAGCCGGTCCGCAGGGCCCCCGGCGCCGTCGACAGCGCGAGGTGCACGCCGACGACCTCGTGACCGGCGTCGACGGCACGTGCCGCGGCGACGGCCGAATCGACTCCTCCGCTCATGGCTGCCAGTACGCGCATCAGTTCCCCTTCCCCGCGGGAGTGGACACCAGACCGGCGACGCGGGCGCGGTCGACGACCTCGCCGATGATCTCGGCGACCGACTCGATGTCGGCGTCGGTGGTGGAATGAGAGAGCGAGAAGCGCAGCGACCCGCGCGCGTCGGCCATGCTGACCCCCATCGCCAGCAACACGTGGCTGGCCTGTGCGACGCCTGCGGTACACGCCGAACCCGTCGAGCACTCGACACCGTTGGCGTCGAGCAGCATCAGCAACGAATCCCCTTCGCAACCCGCGAACGACACGTGCACGTTGCCGGGCAGTCGGCGATCGTCGCGAGGCCCGTTGGCGGTCGCTCCGTCGATCGAGAGCAGCACGTCGAACAGGCGATCACGCATCGCTGCCACCTGCGGCAGCGTCTCGTCGAGTGTGTCGACCGACCGTCGCAGCGCGGCAGCCAATCCGACGATCCCCGGTACGTCCTGGGTGCCGGATCGCAGATCCCGCTCGTGACCGCCACCGTGGAGCAACGGAACACACTCGACGTCGCGGCCGAGAAGCAGCGCGCCACATCCGTACGGTCCACCGAACTTGTGCCCGGCAATACTCATCGCCGAGAGCCTGCTGCCCGCGAAGTCGACGGGGATGTGACCGGCGGCCTGTACGGCGTCGGAATGGACGGGAACGCCGAACTCGATACCGAGCGCCGCGATCTCGCTCACCGGCTGGATCGTCCCGACTTCGTTGTTGGCCCACATCACCGAGATCAGTGCCGTCTGCGCTGCGTGCTGCTCGAGTTCGGCACGCACGTGCGCGACCGACACCGCACCCTCGGCGTCGACCGGGATCACGACGAGTTCGGCGTCGTCGTTGTCGGCCAACCACTGCGCGGCGTCGAGCACGGCGTGATGTTCGACCGCGGACACCATGATTCGACGACGCTGCGCGTCTCCACGCCTGCGTGCCCAGTAGATGCCCTTGACCGCCAGGTTGTCGGCCTCGGTGCCGCCGCTGGTGAAGATCACTTCCGATGGCCGCGCACCGAGCGCCGACGCGACGGTCTCGCGGGCTTCCTCGAGGTGGCGCCGGGCACGACGACCCGAACCGTGCAACGACGACGCGTTACCCGGCTGGAGGTAGCAGGCGGTCATCGCCTCGAGTGCCTCCGGCAGCAGAGCTGTCGTCGCGGCATTGTCGAGGTAGACCGGGGCGCGGGATGACATGGACATACGCACCCCAGGATAAACGCGCGAACACCCGGGACCAATTCCGTCGTGCGGAGTCGGGTTACACCGGACCGGGTATCAGCGGACGACTTGGCCCACAGCGAGCACGCCGCCGGGATCGTGCTGCAGCGCCAGCGCTGCCAGCCAGGCCGCCGTCTCCTCGTCGTAGCAGGACCGGACACGCTCGGGGTCGGCGCTCGCGGTGAAGTTGGGAAGTCGTCCGCCGGTTGCCCACGCCGACATGTCGCCGATCAGCCGGTCGGCGTGCCCGGGCACGATGTCGGCGATCGGTGGCACCAGGACGCCGACGACGTGCATATTGAGCGCGGCGTCGCGGTGGCAGACCGCACTGTCGGGTCCGCGTTGCTCGGCGAACGCCCCTCCGAGCAGCCTCAGTTCCACCAGCAGTAGCGGCGAAGCGACCTCGGGTCCCACGTGGTCGAGCAGCGTGCGCACCGCGTCGTCGGGCAGCCCCGACAGCAACATGCCGTTCTCGTACGCAGGCTTCGGGTCGGTGGGGTCGGCATGGATCATGCCGACGGCGGCGTAGGGCATCGTGCCCACCGCGTCGAGAATCGGGGTCGCCACCGCGCGCATCGGCGCGAAGGTCGACGCGGCGGTGTCGGGGTCGGCGACGCTGGCGTAGCGCACGGCGACAGTGAGCTTGCCCGCGAGCATCGGCGGAACCCCCGGCATGTCGGGCAGCCGCAGGAGCGCGATCGACGTCGACGCCTCGCGGGGAAGATCCTGTGTCCACCGTTGCCATGCCGCGAGTACTGACGGCACGTCAGCTCCGTCGAAATAGACTGCGCCGCCATAGAATTCCGCGATCGGCAGTAATTCGATCTCCAGCTCGGTGACGATGCCGAGCGTCGCCTTCCCGCCGCGGCAACCCCAGAACAGATCGGGATCTGCATCGGCGCTGACCCGCCGGACGAGCCCGTCACCGGTGACCATCTCGATGGCGCGCACATAATCCGACGACACCCCGACCGACCGGACGAGCGGCCCGATACCGCCGCCGGACAGAAATCCCGCTACGCCAACGCCCGGCGCCGATCCGCACAGTGGCGCGAGTCCGAATTGCGCTGCCGCCTCGATGACCTGCTGCCAGCGGACGCCTGCACCGACCCGCGCTGTCCGCGTTGAAGGATCGATCTCGCACGTGTCGAGCGCACCGGTCCGGACCAACAACGACCGTCCGTCGGTCGGCGTCGCGCCGTGTCCGGTTGCATGGACGGCAACCGTCATGTCGTTTGCTGCGGCGAAAGCGACTGCCGCGGCAACATCGTCGCTGCCTGCCGCGTCGACGACCGCCCACGGGCGCCGCGACACCGAGGCGTTGAAGCTCACGGTCGCATAGCCCTCCTCGGAGGGACGGAAGACATTTCCGCGAATACTGGCGCGCAAACCCGCGATGTCGGCTTGGTCGATCCCGGTCGGTGTCTGGGTCATGGCGATGCTCCTCGAATGTGCACGTGGCGACCGGCTGGTCCGGCCGCACTCACACGATGTCGGCACACCCTTGGGATGATCTTGCGGTCTTCTTGGAGTGCACGCCAGCCGATGTCCGTCGTTCAGAGCACATCAATTCGTGCAGGTCAGACAATGCGCGCAGCGGTCGCCGTCGAAGCGAGTGCGCTCATGCCGGCAGCAGCAGCGAGCGCGGAGATATCGGCAAGCTCACGGTCACGCCGCGCTCCTGCAGGCGCGCGGGATGCCGCGGCCATCCGACACCGCAGAACCCCTGGCGTACTGGCCTGGGTCTCGGACAATTCTCGTGCGCGGTCGAGCGCCTCGATGGCGGCGTCGTCGTCACCGATCAAGAAGTACAACTCCGCGAGCGCGAGATCGACCGGGCCGATGCATCCGACCTGCCCGACGGTGGCGATGCACTGCGTGAATCGACTGAGATAGTCGATGAAAAGCTCGGCACGATCGGTCAATTCGAGTTCGACGACGACGCCGGCAAGGATGACCGCCTGGGCGAGCGACGTCCACATCATCGGCTCCCGCTCGCCCAACCAGGCGTCGATCATGTCGATCGCGAGGTCGGCGTCACCGTGCACACCCGCAACGGTGGCGACGCCCGAGGCCAGAAGTGTCGCAACGGAACTGCCCGAGGCACCGGACATCACCGAGCGCACCCACTGCAGCCGGTCGTTTCCATCGATTCCCAGGACGTCGTCGACGATCTGCTCGAACATCCCCTCCTGCGTTGCCATCGCCATCATCGCAAGCGCTCCACTCCCGGCGACGTAGAGTTGCGTCTGCTGGTGGACCGCATAGGCGGTCTCGAAATGCATACGCGCACGGTCGAATTGACCATGCCAGACCGCGACGGCGGCCTCCATCCACCGCAGTTGTGCGCGCAGTATCGGTAGACGCATCCGTTCGCTGCCGACGATCCCGCGCCGTAGGTGCCGTTCGGTGGCGTCGAGGTCGCCGAGTGTCATCGTCGCCATCGACAGCACAGAATCGACGATCACCTCGTCGAGCGCCGAGAACGTATGCGGCAGCTCACGAATGGCGATACCGAGCGCGACCGACTCCTGCGCCCGTTCTGCGACGCCGGAATACGTCAGCAAGCGCGCGACCATGACGTCGGCGAGCACGTCGGGATCACCGAGCTGGTGCGCGAGCGCCTCCGCGCGGGCGAGAAGTGTCGCCGGGATCGCGGCGTCACGGTTGTAGCAGGTGCCGATGGCCAACGCGCCCAACACCCGTGCGCTGCTCGCCGCGTCGCCGTCGGTGAACTCGCCTGCGGTCGCCAATAGGTCCTGTAGTGGGCCGGTCTCGGTTCCCGGCGCAACCCACGGCCATCCCCCGCCGGACCTGATCAGCGTGGCGGCCAGTCGTCCAGCCGTCTGCGGACTCCCCGAACGCATCGCATCGCTCAGTCGTTCGGCCACCATCTCGAGCACCGTCGCGACGTTTCCGGCACGCAGATGCGCGTCGAGGAGGTCGACGAGCAGAGCATCGCGCATGGCGACGTCGGCGGCGGCGCTCTCGGAGGCCTCATAGGTGCGCAGTGCGGCATCGAGCCAGTAGGCGGCGCTCACCGAATCCCATCGTGATGTCGCGTCGGCGGCGACCCGACGACACGCCTCGACCACGTCGACCACCTCGGCCAAGGGCAGGGCTTGCAGGAGGTGGCCTGCCCGCCGCGCCGACGACGCCGAATCTGTTGCCGACGCAAGCACTTCGGCCGTGCGCAGGTGAATTCTGCAGCGTCGCAACGTTTTGATGCCCGCCATCGCCTCTCCACGCAGTAGGGCGTGCGCGAACACGGTGCGCCCGTGGCCCACGCCGGTCACCACGATCCGCTCGTCGACCGCGTCGTCGATGCAGTCGGCGACCTCGTCGACATCACGGTCCATCACGTGCGCGAGGAGCGGGACGTCTATGTCGTCACCGATGACCGCGGCATAGCCGACCACCTCACGCGTCGCGGGGTCGAGCGAGGCGAGCCGTCGATCGAGTACCGAACGGACAGCCGCCGGAACGATTTCTCCGCGTTGCGAATCCGGGAGCCGCGCATACTCCGCGACGAAGAGCGGGTTACCGCCGGTGCGGGCGACGAGTTCGTCGAGCTCGCCCGACGAGAGCTCGACGTCGGATATCTCCCGCACCAATGCGGTGACCTCATGGCGCGTCAATGCGGGAACGTCGACGATACGACCCCCTGCCCGCACCATCGCCGAGCGCAGGCGAGCGATCGCAGGCCCGCCCTCCTCGTCGCGCACCGTGGCGATCACCCGCACCGGCACCCGCTGCAGAGCCGTGGTCAGGTAGACCAGCAGGTCGATCGACATGGGATCGGCCCACTGCGCGTCGTCGACGATGACGGTGACCGGTCGGGCCGCGGCGTGTGACTCGAGGAGACCCTGCACGCGTTCGTACACCGCGAACCGCGCGGCGTCGGCGTCGACTCCCGGTGGAACCGATAACACGGAGTCGGCGTCGGTATTCAGTTCGCGGCAGAGTTGACGCATCGGCCACCATGCCGGAATGCCCTGTGAGTCAGGACATCTCACCCACACTACGATGTCTCCGTTGGCCGACGCCATCCGAGCTGCCTCCTCGGCGAGCCTGGTCTTGCCGATCCCTGCCGCACCCGACAGGGCCAGCCACCGCGTGACCGGACCCCGATCGTCGACGAAAAGCGTTGCCAGCGTGCGCCGCTGCGTGTCACGCCCGACAAGCGCGCCGTCCGGCCCGGCTGCCGGACCTCCTCCGGCAGTGACGACCTCCGGCGTATCGACGTATGCGCCTTGTACGCCGGCATGTGCAGTGTCGGCACTTTCCGCACGAGGACTTTCCGCATGGGGATTGTCGGCGTCCACCCCGCCGGCCGGTGACGGCGCCGGGCCGGCCCCCGACCAGCGGGGTGCTCGCGGCCAGGCCGCGATTTCGGGGTCGTGGCGCAGAATCGCGCCCTGCAACTGGCGCAGTTCGTTGCTCGGGTCGAGGCCGAGTTCGTCGTCGAGTCGTCGAACATGCTCTGTGTACACGGCGAGCGCATCGGCGCCGCGGCCCGCACGGTAGAGCGCCATCATGTGCAGCCAGGCAGCACGATCGCGGAGCGGATCGAGCGTGCGCAACGTCGACGTCTCGGTGAGCGCCTGACCGGTGTCGCCGTGCGCGAGCAGCGTCGTGATGTACGCCTCCGTGACGGACAGTCGCATCTCGGACGCCGCAACGGAATCGGGGCCGACCCACTTCTCGTCGGCCATGTCTGCCAACAAGGGTCCACGCCACAACCTGCGTGCTTGTTCGCAGAGTTGCAGTGCATCATGCCAACGGGCGGCGTCGACCTCGTCGCGAATCCTGCGTGCTAGGGCAACGTACTCGACGAGGTCGACGGAGTCGTCGGCGATGGTCAGTCGATATCCGGGACTGATCCGCTCGATGGGCGACGGCCCACCGGACTCACCGCGTAGCGCGCGCCGCAGATTGGAGATGTAGGCCTGCAGGCTCGTCGTCGCGGCGGGCGGCGGATGCGTACCCCACACCGAGTCGATCAGCCGATCGACCGACACCACCGCGCCGCGCGCAAGGATCAACGCGCCCAGGACGATTCGCTGCTTGGGCGATCCCAGATCGACTGTCTCGCCTGCACGACGAACCTCGAGGGGACCGAGGATCAGATACTCCCGCATCTCTCCCCTCACACCTGTGGACCGGAATGTCGGAAAAACGGCGATTCCGAGTCTACGACCGGCATCGCAACGATGTGGGCTGTCCGAGCCGGAGCGACCGGCCCGACAGCATCGACGCTCGCGCGCGCCGACCGCATTGCCACGATCACCACGAGCGCACCGAGCACTGCGATCGCGGCGCTGATCCACAACGCACGGCCAAGCGCGTCGACGTAGGCGGCGGGCTGTCCGCCGTTCAAGACGGAAACGGCAGGAAACACCGCACCCAGTGCTGCCACGCCGAGCGCGATTCCCGACTGACGGAAGACATCGTTGACGCCGGCGGCAAGACCCGCGTCGTCGTGCGCGGCCTCGGCCAACACGACCCCGCTCATCACGGGGTTGAACACACCCGCACCGACGCAGGCGACGAGGAAGCCGGGCACCATGATCCAGCCACTGCTGTGCTGGCCCGCACACGTCATCCAGACCAGTCCCGCCGCCACCGCGAACAGGGCCGTCGACAGGAGCACCCAGGGCGCGACGCGTCCGACGACGCGATCGGTGAGACCCGCGACGACGAGCATGACCATCGTCCCCGGCAGATAGACGAGGCCCGCGGCGATCGCCGACATCCCGAGCACCCCCTGCAGATAGATGGTCACGTACACGAACACGGCGAACATCGACGCACTGATCGCGAACGTTGCGACCTGAGCTCCCGCAAATGCAGGGTTGGTGAACATGCGCAGCGGCAGCATAGGTTGCGCGACAACGGATTCGACAACGAGGAACGCGACGAACGCGATCCCGGCGACGCCGAATGCGCTCAGCGTTACCGCATCCGCCCAACCGCGCGAGTTGGCTTCGACGAGTCCATAGGTCAATGCACCCAGCGCGAGAACAACATTCAGCTGACCCCACACGTCACCCCGTCGCGGACGACTGCTCGCCGACTCATCGATCCACCGTGTCGCGTAGATCATCGCAATACCCAGCGGAACGTTGACGACGAAGATTGCGCGCCAGTCGATCCAGTCGGTGAGTACACCGCCGAGCAGCGGTCCGACAGCGAACGACGCCCCGATGGTCGCCCCATAGGCCGCCAATGCCTTGGTGCGTTCCTCTTTCCCGGGAAATGCGTTCGCCAGCAACGCGAGTGAGGAGGCGAACAGCAGCGCGGCGCCCAACCCCTGGCCGACACGTGCGGCGTTCAAGGTGAGGATGTCACCCGCAGCCGCACAGACCGCGGACCCGATGGTGAACACCACGGCGCCGACGACGAAGACGCGACGTCGGCCGATGCGGTCAGCCCATGCGCCTGCGCTGAGAACGATCGTCGCCAACGCGAGTGTGTATCCGTCGATCACCCATTTGAGCGAGGTCATCCCCGCGTCGAATTCGCGTGCCATCGCGGGTAGCGCTGTGTTGACCACTGCGATGTCGAGCATGAGCATCGCGGTTGCCACACACACCACGGCGAGTGTCACGCGCTGAACCGGGGTCCACCTCTGCTTTCCGACGTCGACCGGCCGGTGCGGCGCTGGCGTTGGGCGCCTCGCGCGAGTGTGTGATGTGCGAATGTGTGGCGTGCGGGTGCGTCTGGTCTGCGCCATGGCTTCTGCCTTCGTGTCGATCCTTCAGGGACGACGACAGACTGCGATGACACGCTTGGCGATCACTTGCCGACTTCTTGACGCGGGCGGTTGCGACGCAGATGTGGTAAGAGCGTCGACGCTCAGAACTCAGTCACGTTCGAGGTAGAAGTAGAAATGGCGGCCGCCGATGAGGCCGCCGGTGCCGTTCATGATGCCCATCACCGTGGTGTCGTCGACGCGCTTGAAGTGGTCGATCACGGGCTGGCCGTCGTAGACCATCGACGCCGTGACCTCGCCGCGGAATTCGATGGCCCACAACGACGCCTCACCCTTGCCGACGCTGGTGTTGGAGTACAGCTCTCCCGATTCGTCGCGGCACACCAGCGGCTGCACCTCGCTGAGCGAGATGAAGTTCTTGCCGTACCAACCGATCTTGGTTAGCAGTCCGTTCATCGCGTGGCCGGTGACGAACTCGCCACCGCGCCAACTCCCGAGCATGTCGGCAGGTCTGATGGTGTCGAGATCGGCCCAGACCGCGTCGAGGTCGGCGTCGGCGACAGCGCCCCGAGCGGCACGCAGCTCACTGAACCGCGCCCGTGCGGCTTCGCGACGTGCGTCGTTCTCGGTGTCTGTCTGCGAACTCGCGGTCACGAAATCTCCCGACGGCCAGGCGCACCGTAGGGATCGGCGCGGTTTTCTCACCGTATCGGATCGAGCGATCGGGTGTGTCTTCCGCGGTCACCGATGTGAGTCAGCTGCTCCGGTGGCCTACGGATGAGCGTGTGCGGGCGCCCCACCGACAAGTTCGGCGCAGCGCTCGGCGAGTTCACGACGGTCCGACCCGGGAAGTTGCGACTCATGCACTCGGATACGCACCGCGAGGCCGCGGGTGCGCAGCACACGTCGAAGCGTGTCGGCAGGCGAATCATCGCCGATGAAACCTGCTGCGGCCGTGACCATTCCGGAGACCTCGAACTCGACGTGCAGCGGAATGACAGGCACTCCTGCGTCGATCGCCGCCTGAAAGAACGCGGGCCGGAATTCACCGCGGGCACGTCCGCACCAGGTGGTGCCCTCCGGGAACACCGCCACCGAGTTGTCGGCCTGCAGTTCTGCCACCGCCCGATCGACGGTTGCGGGCAGGGTACGCAGCGAGCCGCGGTCGATCGAGATGATTCCGAGTCGCCGAGCAAGCGTTGACACGACGGGCATCGACATCACGTCGCATTTGGCGACGAACCGGGCCGGGTTGACGACCGCGACGGCCAGGATGTCGAGATACGAGATGTGATTGGACACCACGAGCCCACGGGTGCTCGCGGCGAACGGCCGACGATCGTCGATCACCACTCGCACGCCCAAGGACCACAACAGAGTTCGCGCACTCGTGCGGATGTATGCACGACGCAGGAGTCGCGGCAGCACTGCGACGAGCGAACCCATCAGCAGGAAGACGATGGTCGACGCCGCCAGCAGGACCACGCGAGTCGCGACGACGAGCACGTTGGCCCGGGCGAATGGGTTGTCGGCGTGGCAGAGGTCGCCGCATGGGCTGGCCGGGTACCACGCGTGACGGTGACCCTCGGGCCTGACCGTCGCGGACGACGAAGGCTTGGTGGCGGAGGCAGAGTGCGCGGTCGGCACCACTGTCTGCGTCGGCAGTGATGCGGGGGACGTCGGAGGGCTGATGATCGCTGCGGCCGTCATACGGACCTCACTCTCGTGGAGATACTGCGAGTCGCGCGCCTGTCGCACGAAGTCTGTCGAGGTAGCGGGTGTTGGCGTGTTCGCGGTCGATGATGGTGACGAAGTCGCCGACGTCGAAGATCTCGTCGATCGCCGGTTCACCGCAGACCGTCGCGCCGAGACGCAGGTAGGCGCGCAGGAGCGGCGGGAGGGTGAGCGTCGACGGCGGCTCGATCTCGTCGAGAATGCGACCGTCGATCAGTGGGCTGTGCAACGGGGTGGTTCGCCACGGCGCCCGGTGGCGGGTGAGGACGTGGTCGCGGACGCCGCGCAGCGTCGAACCTCGCTGTTCGTCACCGGGACCACCGAGCGGAACCGAGACGCAGCCCATCAGGTAGCGGTAGTCCGCGTCGTCGAGGTATCGCAACACTGCGGCCCATAGCAGCGCGGTGATTGCGCCGTGGCGATGGCCTGGCGCCACGCATGCGCGGCCCATCTCGACGACCGACCCGCCTATCTGGTTGATCTCGGTGAGGTCGAATTCGCTTGCCGAGTACCAACCGCCCGCGGCGATGGCTCGCGGCGGTGCGAGCAGTCGTGCACAGCCCAGAACGCCGTACTCGTCGTCGATGGCGACGAGGTGCTCGGCGAACTCGTCGACGTGGTCGGCGTCGCGGCGGGTTGTCGGGTCGCCGATCTGATCGGAGAAGCCCGGCTCGGCGGCGAAGACGTCGTAGCGGAGTCGTTGGACAGCGTCGATCAGCTCCGGGGACTCGGTGAGAACGATCCGCAGCCGTCCGGCGTCGACGAGGGTGCGTCCGTGTGCAACACCCGGGCTGTCCAGTACGTCTGTCATGCCCCAGATGAAAGCCAGTCGCAACGACCGGCCTGCTACGTGCGCGTGACGTGTCGGGGCGCGCTCGGTGAACAAAAAGCAGCGATCCCCGACCCAGGTGGGCCGGGGATCGCTGATAGTGGTTTCGACAGGCTCAACCAGCGGGCTGTGACCCGATGATCGAGCTTGTCGAGATCACCGAGTGGTTTCGACAGGCTCAACCAGCAAGCCCGCTGATCGAGCGATAAGCCCGCTGATCGAGCCATTAACCGCTGATCGAGCTTGTCGAGATCACTTCCGCTTCTTGACCTCTTCGGTCAGCTGCGGTGCGACGTTGAAGAGGTCGCCGACGATGCCGAAGTCGGAGATCTCGAAGATCGGCGCTTCCTCGTCCTTGTTGACGGCGACGATCGTCTTCGAGGTCTGCATACCTGCGCGGTGCTGGATCGCACCCGAGATGCCGAGTGCGACGTAGAGCTGCGGCGACACGGTCTTGCCGGTCTGACCGACCTGGAACTGGCCCGGGTAGTAGCCCGAGTCGACGGCGGCACGCGAGGCGCCGACAGCGGCACCGAGCGAGTCGGCGAGCTCCTCGACGACGGAGAACTTCTCGGCGCTTCCGACGCCACGACCACCGGAGACGACGATCGATGCCTCGGTGAGCTCCGGACGGTCGCCACCGACGTTCGGCTCGACCTTGGTGATCTTCACGCCACCCTCCTGCGCCGGAACCTCGACGTCGACGCGCTCGCCCGCAGCAGCCTGCGGTGCGGCCTCGACGCCACCGGGGCGCACGGAGAAGATGGGGGTGTCGCCCTTGGCCTGCGCGTCAACGGTGAACGCACCACCGAAGATCGAGTGGACGCCGACAGCGCCTTCCTTGACGTCGACGACGTCGGCGAGCACGCCCGAGCCGAGACGCACGGCGAGACGGCCTGCGATCTCCTTGCCGTCGGCGTTCGCCGCGACGAGGATGCCCGCGGGCGATGCCTGCTCAGCGACCGACGACAGGACGTCGACCTTGGGGCTGATCAGGTAGTTGGCTGCGTCGTCGGACTCGGCGACGTAGATCTTCTCGGCACCGGCGGCCTTGAGGTCGTCGATGATGCCGTCGGCGCCACCGGGTGCGCCGACCACTACGGCCGACGGCGCACCGAGTGCACGAGCGGCGGTGATCAGTTCGTTGGTCACCTTCTTGAGGGCGCCCTCGGCGTCCTGCTCGACCAGAACGAGTACTTCTGCCATTGTTTTGCTCCTGGATGTCTGGTGGCCTGCGGCGAGTCTGCTGACCGCGCGGGCCGGTGAGGTGGTCTCGGTGCGTTCGGCGCCTAGATGATCTTCTGGCTGACCAGGTACTCGGCAACCTTCACGCCACCGTCGCCCTCGTCGGTGACACGCTCACCCGCGGTCTTCGGAGGCTTCGGGGTCGAGCTGGTGACCGTCGTGCCCGCATTCTCGAGGCCCACATCGGAAGGCTCGACGTCGATCTCGGCGAGGCCGACGACCTGAACTTCCTTCTTCTTGGCGGCCATGATGCCCTTGAAGGACGGGAAGCGCGGCTCGTTGATCTTCTCGTTGACACTGACGATCGCGGGAAGCTCGGCCTCGACGTGGTAGATGCCGTCGTCGGTCTCGCGCTCGCCCTTGAGGGACTCGCCCTCGACGGTCAGCTTGCGCAGATGCGTGAGGTGCGGCAGTTCGAGGTACTCGGCGATCATCGCGGGGATCGCGCCGACGCGACCGTCGGTGGCCTCGTTACCTGCGATGACCAGCTCGACGCCCTCGACGGTGCCGAGTGCGCGGGCGAGCACGTATGCGGTCTGAACCGCGTCCGAACCGTGCAGCGCATCGTCCTTGATGTGGATGGCCTTGTCGGCACCCATCGAAAGTGCCTTGCGGATGGCTTCGGTGGCGCGCTCGGGACCTGCGGTGAGGATGGTGACCTCGCCCCCGTTGGCCTCCTTGATCTGCAGCGCTTCCTCGACCGCACGCTCGTTGATCTCGTCGAGCACGGCGTCAGCGGCTTCGCGATCAAGCGTGTAGTCGGTCTCGGAGAGCTTTCGCTCGGACCAGGTGTCCGGAACCTGCTTGATCAGAACGACAATGTTTGTCATGGGTCTACGTCGACCTCCTGCGTCGGGTTCGGCAACTTACCGGCGGGTAAGGCCATCGGTCTCCACCCACTTTAGCGTCTCCTATTTTGCCTTAGAACATCACCTACCTCACACTATGGCGGCGTTCTCACGGGCAGGATGTGACGACTGCGGGCAGGCGAAGCGACTGTGGCACGTTCTTGGGACGGCCCCGGGTACTAGTCTCATGGGGATGATCGACGCACAGGGCTCGACTACGGACCGTCTGCCGACGGTGAGCACGGGTTCGCAGGCCACCCCTCAGGCAACTTCAGGGACGACTTCCGAGGCCACACGACCCGCGGCCGGCATGGACGCATTGGACACCGAAGCCCAACTGGCGCTGACCGGCGAGCGGACGGTTCCCGGCATCCCGGCAGAGAACTACTGGTTCCGTCGCCACGAGATCGCCTACCGGTTCATCGCGGAGTCGTGCAGTGGGAAAGAGGTTCTCGAGGCAGGCTCCGGTGAGGGCTACGGCGGCGCGATGCTCGCCGCCGCGGGCGCGACGGTCACCTGCGTCGACTACGACGCGTCGGCCGTCGAACACACCCGCAGGCGCTACCCGGAACTGACGATGATCGCGGGCAACCTCGTTGATCTCCCGCTCCCCGACGAATCGGTCGACGTCGTGGTGAACTTCCAGGTCATCGAGCATCTGTGGGATCAAGCCGCGTTCATCGCCGAGTGCCGTCGAGTGCTGCGCCCCGGCGGGCGTCTCTTTATCTCGACGCCCAATCGCATCACCTTCTCGCCCGGCCGCGACACCCCGCTCAATCCGTTCCACACGCGCGAACTCGACGCCGTCGAGCTCACCGATCTCCTGACCGACGGCGGGCTGGAATCCGTTGTGATGCATGGCGTTTACCACGGCCCGGGCCTGGCGGAGTTGGACGCGAAGTGGGGCGGGTCCCTGATCGACGCACAGATCGAGCGCGCCTTGGCGGGAGAGGACTGGCCCGCCGACCTCGTCGCCGACGTCGCCGCGATCTCCGCTGACGACTTCGTGATTCTCGAAACCTCCCCAAACAGCGCAACCGCAGACATCGACGCCTCGCTCGACCTCTTCGCCATCGCGGTCCGACCCTGAGCACCCGGCACACCCGATGACAATTTCCTCATCCCGCACTGCGACGCACCCACAGGGCAGCGGCGACGCCGTGCCCGGCCAGTTCACCCTGGTGCTGCACTCTCACCTGCCGTGGCTGGCCAATCACGGTCGCTGGCCGGTCGGCGAGGAGTGGCTCTACCAGTCGTGGGCGGCGTCGTATCTTCTTGTCTTCGCCATGCTCCGACGGCTGGCGGCCGACGGATTCACCGATCAGCTCTCGCTGGGCATCACGCCTGTGCTGGCCGCCCAACTCGACGACCCGCACTGCCTTCGCTCCATGCACGAGTGGCTCGCCGACTGGCAACTGAGGGCGGTGGCGGCCGCGGACAATCCGGATATCGTCCGCCGCGAACTCGCCGCGCACGAATTCCGATGTGCGGCAAGCGCACTGGGCGATTTCGAACGCCACTGGCAACACGGTGCGAGCCCGCTGATCCGAGCACTGGCCGACAGCGGCGTCGTCGACATCCTCGGCGGCCCGCTCGCCCATCCGTTCGCTCCGCTGCTCGACCCGCGCTTGCGTCGATTCTCTCTGGCCGAGGGGCTTGCCGACGCTCGATCACGGTGGGGTGCTGCGCCGCAAGGGATCTGGGCGCCCGAATGCGCGTTCACGCCGGGGATGGAGTCCGAGTATTCGGCTGCGGGCGTGCGACATTTCATGGTCGACGGCCCCGCGCTGCACGGCGACACCTCGCTCGCGCGACCCGTCGGAGACTCCGAGGTCCTCGCCTTCGGTCGCGACCTGACCGTGAGTTATCAAGTGTGGTCACCGAAATCGGGATATCCGGGCCACTCCGTCTACCGCGACTTCCACACCTACGACCACACGACCGGCTTCAAGATGTCGCGTGTGACCGGCAAAACCGTTGCGGCGCAGAATAAGAAACCCTACGACCCCGACCGCGTCGCACCAGTGATCGATCGCCATGTCGACGACTTCGTCGAACATGTACGCGCGCGCCTGATCTCGGAATCGGAGCGTATCGGCCGACCGGCGCTGGTCGTCGCGGCGTTCGACACCGAGCTGTTCGGGCACTGGTGGCATGAGGGACCCGTGTGGCTCGAACAGGTGCTTCGACGCCTCCCCGAAGCCGGGGTGCGGGTCGGGACGATGGCATCGGCAGCAGCCGATGGCCTTGTCGGAGAACCGGTGTCGCTCACTGACAGCTCGTGGGGTTCCGGCAAGGACTGGCGTGTATGGAATGGTCCGCAGGTCGAGCACCTCGTCGAACTCAACGCAGAGGTGGTCGAGACAGCACTCGACACCGTCGACAAACTTCTCGATGCGGAGTCGGGTCGTGATCGCGTTGCCGATCAGATCGTCCGGGAGACCCTGCTGACCGTCTCGTCGGATTGGCCCTTCATGGTCTCCAAGGACACCGCTGCCGAGTACGCGGTGCGTCGAGCCCACACCCACGCACACGCCACACGTGAGATCGCCGACGCCGCGCTACGCGGACGCACCGAGCAGGCGGCACGTCTTGCCGCGAGCTGGAATCTCGCCGACGGACTGTTCGCCGACCTCGACGCCCGTCGACTCCGCGGAGACGAGCGCGCATGAGAGTGCTGCTCGTTTCGTGGGAGTACCCGCCGGTCGTGGTGGGCGGCCTCGGCAGGCACGTACACCACCTCGCCACCGAGCTCGCCGCCATCGGGCACGACGTCGCGGTACTGACCCGCAGGCCGTCGGGTACCGACGCGCTGACACACCCGACCACCGACACCGTCGTCGAGGGTGTGCGGGTGATCGCCGTCGCGGAAGATCCACCGGAATTCGAGTTCGGGCAGGACATGATGGCGTGGACACTCGCCATGGGTCACTCATTCGTCCGCGCCGGACTCGGCATCCTCACTGCCGATTCCGACGCACGCTGGACACCCGAGGTGGTGCACGCCCACGACTGGCTCGTTGCGCACCCGGCGATCACGCTCGCCGAGCTGTTCGACGTCCCGCTCGTCTCGACGATCCACGCCACCGAGGCGGGCAGGCATAGCGGCTGGGTCAGCGGGCGGACCAACCGTCAGGTGCACTCGGTCGAGTGGTGGCTCGCCAACGAGTCCGACGCGCTGATCGCCTGTTCGGCGTCGATGCGTGACGAGGTGACCAGGCTCTTCGGGCCAGGGCTGCCCGACGTCCAGGTCATCCACAACGGCATCGACGTCGACATCTGGCCCTACGCCGAACGAACACGCACGCAGGGTCCCGCGGAACTGCTGTTCGCCGGGCGCCTCGAATACGAGAAGGGCGTGCAGGATCTTCTCGCCGCGCTCCCCCGCATCCGACGCACCCATCCGGGCACCACGCTGACCATTGCGGGCGACGGCACTCAGTACGACTGGCTCGTCGACACCGCTCGCCGCCATCGGGTCTCGCGCGCGGTGCGTTTCCTTGGCGGCGTCGGCCATGACGAACTCGTCGACCTGATGCATCGGTGCGACGCGATCGTGCTGCCGTCGCGGTACGAACCGTTCGGCATCGTCGCCCTCGAGGCCGCTGCCACCGGCGCGCCTCTGGTGGTTTCCACGGCGGGCGGACTCGGCGAGGCTGTCGTGGCGCCGGTGACCGGGCTGACGTTCACGCCCGGCGACGTCGCGGGGCTGACCGCCGCGGTGCGGTCATGCCTGTCGGATCCGGTACAGACCGCTGCGCGCGCACGACGCGCCCGTGCGCGATTGACTGCGGAGTTCTCCTGGCGGGAGGTGGCCGAACGCACCAGCGGCGTCTACCTCTCCGCCAAGCGTCGAGTCCGCCATCCCGTGGGACGCCCGTTCATCGCCGAAAGGCCACTCCCGGAACGCGATCCGGAGCAGCCCTGAGCCGCACATCGGCCCAGGGCACGCGGACGGGTCAGGCGGACGGGTCAGGCGCCAGGAACCTGGCGGGCTTGGGCCTTCTTACGTTCGATGTCGGCAAGTGCGCGTTCGAGTTCGGCGCGCTCCTCGGCGTTGGAGGCCCAGTCGTCCTTACGGTTCTTCACGACCCGCGCGGGAGCGCCGACGGCGATCGAATAGTCGGGGATCACGCCCTTGACCACGGCATGCGACCCGAGCACGCACCCTCGCCCGACGATCGTGTTGCGCAGGACCGAGACCTTCGCGGCCACCCAGGTGTCGGCGCCGATACGGACCGGCCCCTTCACGATGCCCTGGTCCTTGATCGGCAGCGTGATGTCGTCGGTCTTGTGGTCGAAGTCGCAGATGTAGCACCAGTCGGCGACGAGGACCGATCCGCCGATCTCGAGGTCGAGGTAGGAGTTGACCACGTTGTTGCAGCCGAAGACCGTCTTGTCGCCGATGCGCATCGTGCCCTCGTGGCACCGGATCGAGTTGCCGTCACCGATGTGGACCCAGCGTCCGATCTCCATCCTGCTCAGCTCCGGCGTCGCGTGAATCTCGACGTTGCGGCCGAGGAAGAGCATTCCTCGGAGCACGATGTGCGGGTTGGTCATCCGGAACCGCGCGAGCCGGTAGTACCGCACCAGGTACCAGGGTGTGTACGCCTTGTTGCGCAACACCCAGCGCAGCGAATCGAGGGTGAGGAAGCGCGCCTGTCGCGGGTCGCGGCGTCGACCTGCTCGCCACCGCGACCGATACGAGGCGTTCCACATCGTCGTCATGACGACTCACCATAATCGACGCCGCTGTCGGCTTCGGCGGCGGAGCCGCGGCTTCAGTGGGCAGCGGAGCCGCCGTGCGAACCAGCGGCGAAGCGTCGCACGATAGGCTCAACTGCTGGCGTCCCGGTGCAGTGCCGGAGACCGAACATGACGGGAGCAGGATGGCTGTGGTTGGCCCCCGGATTCGGGTACCGCGACGGGTTCTGGCGCCGCTGGCGCTCCTGCTCGGTGCCGTGGTGGCACTCAGCGCCTGCTCGGACGGGCACATCGACGTACGTTCGGTCGCCAGTCCCGGCTGGGCGAGCTACGGCGGCAACGGCGCGAACTCGAACTACACCTACCCGTCGATCCCCGACGACCTCGCCCTGAGCTGGACACGGCCGACCGGCGGCCCGGTGACGGCTCCTCTCACGCTGTCGAACCATTCGAACGTCAACGTCACCGCGAGCACAGCCAACGGCTGCAACCTGTTTGCCCTCGATCCCAACTCGGGACGTATGAACTTCTGCAAAAGGATGCGCGCGGGCATCGAGGGAAACTCCACGCTGCTCGACCAGTTCGACCAGCCCTACGTCGGCGAGGAGACCACCTTCGTGGCGTTCAACGCCGGCGGCGCGATCCGCTGGCGGATGCCGGTGATCGGGGTGCCACTGTCGGCCAAGTTCGCGGCCCCCGGCGAGGTACTCGTGGTGACCACCCAGGGTCAGATCCTGATGCTCAACACCCAGAACAGCGACTTCACCGCACCCGAGGTGCGCCTGCGACCCGAGGCCGACCCCGGCGACCCGCTCTGGGGCTACGGCGACTGCGTCAGCAACGGCCCACGCTGCGCAGTGCCCGCGCCGCCCGCCGTCGACGAACAGCACAGCCGCTTCTTCCTGAACTTCTGGCCGACGGGCGCGATCGCGTCGCAGATCCGCGGCTTCTCGTACGCGAAGCAGAACGACGGCCGTGTTGTCCGGGAGGTCTGGCATGCCGACGTCCCCGGAGGTGTGATCGGCGCACCGACGCTGTCGGCCGATGGCAACACCCTCTACACGTTCAGCAGGCTCGGCCAGATCGTCGCGCTCGACGCCGCGACCGGCAAGACAAAGTGGACCTACGACAACGGCGGCTACGGATTCGCGTCCATGACCGTTTCCCCCGACGGTCTGATCATCCCGACCGGTGTCATCGGCGCCCCGCTGACCCTGCTTCGCGACCGCGGCGACAAAGCTGAGCAGGTCTGGCAGCGCAAGGATCTCGCCGCCGTGAGCCTGTCGACCCTCACGTCATCGAAGACCGCGTGGACCGTCGTGCGCGATCAGGGCAAGAATTCGCTGTCGCTGGTCGAGGTCGACACGTCGAACGGTGCCACGAAGCGCACCGTGGCGATGCCCGGCGCGGAAGGCTTCGCGACGGGAGTCGCGGTGTCGCCGTCGGGACAGATCGCGACGGCCACGAACATCGGCGAGGTGTTCTTCTTCGACTCGAAGAAGAACATCGACTGATGACAGCCACCACGCCGGACTGGGTCGCGACGTCGATCTGGTGGCACGTGTACCCGCTCGGCGCACTGGGCGCCGACACCACCGGCGTCGACCGGACCTGCCGACGTCCGCTGTCAGCACTCATCGACTGGCTCGATTACGCAGTCGCGTTGGGAGTCAACGGAATCGCGCTCGGTCCGATCTTTCAGTCCGCGACCCACGGCTACGACACCCTCGACTACTTCACGATCGACGAACGTCTCGGCGACCGAGCCGATTTCGACGCCCTCGTCTCCGCATGCCGGTCGCGCGGCATCAGGATCATGCTCGACGGCGTGTTCAATCATGTGTCACGCCGGCATGATCGAGTTGCCGACGGCTCGAGCTGGGCGCGTCGCGCGCGTGACGGTTCGGCGCGCACCTTTGAGGGTCACGACGACCTGGTCGCGCTCGATCACCGCAATCCCGACGTCGCCGACCTGGTCGTCGACGTGATGTGTCACTGGCTGGACGCAGGCGCCGACGCGTGGCGTCTCGATGCGGCCTATGCGGTCCCACCTGCCTTCTGGCGCACTGTTCTACCCCGCGTGCGTGAGCGATTCCCCGACACCTATGTGCTCGCGGAGGTCATTCACGGCGACTATCCGGGATTCGTCTCCGACAGCGGCGTCGACTCGGTGACCCAGTACGAGCTGTGGAAAGCCGTGTGGAGCAGCATCATCGACGCCAACATGCACGAACTGCAGTGGGCGCTGACCCGCCACGACGAGATGCTGAGCACGTTCGTACCGTGGACGTTCGTCGGCAATCACGACGTGACCCGCATTGCGACCCGCCTCGCCGAACGTTCCGCGGATCTCGCCGTCGTGCTTCTGGCCACCCTGCCCGGCACCCCGGCGATCTACTACGGCGACGAATTGGGTTGGAATGGAACGAAAGAGGAACGCATCGGCGGCGATGACGCGATCCGACCGCCGCTGCCGCAGACACCTCCCGACGACGCCTCGCTGCCCGCAATCTACCGACTCCACCAGCGGCTGCTGGGACTTCGACGCCGCTTTCCCGACATCGAGCACGCACGCGTGCAGACACTCGACGTGAACCAGGGCCTACTGGTCTACCGCGTGCACACCGAACAGCCGATCACTGTGGCGCTCAAGCCGCTCAGGCACCAACTGACGTAATAGTCGAGCTGGGTACCACCGGGCACCTCGAGTCGGAGGCCTCTCACCGCGAGGGCGACTCGATCCACCTCGAGCCGGGCGGTTGGTACATCGCCGGTACCGAGCTCTCACCGGGACAGTCGTAGCCCCCGGGACTGACCTTTGGGTCCCTGTCACATCGCGGCCGCGCAGAAAGTTGCGCCCCGTGGGTCGCTCGCATGTACCGGTACGTGCGGAGGGCCCGAGGGGTGTGGTTTTCTGCGCGCGACTATCGCGCCCTGACCCCGGCCTCGCACAGGAACCCGACGCCCTTGCGGCCGACGCGGGTGAGCACGAGCGTCAGCGACCGCGAACCCTTGAGACGCAACCGCTTCCGCAACGCGTCGGGGTCGACGTCAAGGCCGCGGACGAGTATCTCCAACGTGCCGCAGTCGTGCGCGGCGAGGGTCTTCCGCAACGCCTTCTCCGACGTCGTAACCTCCTCGATGACCTCGAATCCTCGCTCGCCCAACGGCACCTGCTCGCCGGTGAGGTAGGCGATCTGCGGGTCGAGCTGCCGCAGAGCGTGCCGTGCGGCGTACTGACGCACCAGTCCGGCACGGACGACGGCGCCGTCGGGATCGACGATCCACCGACCCACCGGCCCGTGTTGGTCGACGTCGTCGGGCTCGTCGTCGCTGACCTCGAAACCGCCCACCGCGGCGTCGCCACCGGTACGCAGCACTGTTGCTCGTGTTCGGTCGACGATCCCCGGTCCGCTCCACAGGCAGGCTTCACGGACACCACCGTCAAGGGAGGTGATCTGCACTTCCCCGGTGAAGCCGAAGCGGCGATTGCGCAGTGCCCGATAGTCAAGTCCCGGAGCACATTTGACAATCACGACGCGACCCGCATAGGTCATCAACACATCGGGAAGCGGCGGCGTCAGTTGATCGAGCCGGAAGACCCGTCCGGCGCCGGAACGTCGGGCCGGATCGGCGATCACCACGTCGGCCGTCGAGGTGGGGGTCAGTGCATCGGCGACGAGAAGCGCAGTCGGAGTGGACAACTGCCCGAGGACGTGCCGATTGTGTTGCGCCATGGACAGTCTCACGTGGTCGAGGTCGCTGCCGATCACACCACCGATGCCCTCCTGCGACGCGAGCTCGACGACCTCACCACCGATCGAACACGTGACGTCGTGGATCACCGCACCGGGGAAACAGCGCGCGATCTCGGCAGCCCGATGTGCCGCAACCACACTCGGCGTCGCCTGCTGGAGAGCATCGTCGGTGAGCAGCCACTGATCGGCGTCGCGCAGTTTGCGCGCAGCTCGCCGTCGATCGCGCACGGTCTCGATGAGCGCGGCGTCGTGAGGCGCGTAGCGTCGTCGCGCCGCTTCGACG
This sequence comes from Gordonia sputi NBRC 100414, assembly GCF_000248055.1. Classification (GTDB taxonomy): domain Bacteria; phylum Actinomycetota; class Actinomycetes; order Mycobacteriales; family Mycobacteriaceae; genus Gordonia; species Gordonia sputi. The sequence goes on from NZ_BAFC01000052.1 coordinate 118,736, forward strand.
TCGGCGATCATCGACGACGGCGTCAACGCCATACCCGAGACCACCTCGAGCGCCTTCTCCCCATAGCGACCACGAAGGAAAGCGACATCGTCGAGCGTGAATTCGTATCCCAAGTCGCAACTCCCCTGGCGCGTGCCGGTTCCACAGACAGCTTGGCACATGCGCGGTGAGCGTCACTCCGCGCCGGAAGTCTCGATCACCGCGGCTTGTACCCGCTCACCACGACGTTGTAGAAGAACTTCGGCGGCACGACCTTACGCAGCACGTTCTCGTCGAGCCAGGTCATGCGCTTCCACCCGCCGAAGGCGAATCCGGCCCAGCCCCAACCGAGCTTCTCCGACGGCACGGCGGCTTCGAAGGTACGCACGGGCCACCCGAGCATCGCGGCGGCCAACTCCTCGGTCGCGGTCTCGACCCGAGCGGCCCCCGCCGAACGCGCGATATCGGCCAACTCGTCGGGATCGAAGGTGTGGATGTCGACGACGGCCTCGAGCGCCGCCGCGCGCGACGACTCGTCGAGCTCCTCCTGCGGTCGACGCCACGCCTTGAGCGGCCCTAACTTGGTGACGTGGGTGGTGGCCCACCAGGTTGCCCGGCTCATCCACCGCGCGTAGAAGTCGCCGATCGTCGACGGCTCGCCCGCGAACACAAAACGCCCGCCCGGCTTGAGCACACGGAGCACTTCACTCAACGCCTGCTCGACGTCGGGGATGTGATGCAGCACCGCGTGGCCGACGACGAGGTCGAAGGTGTTGTCGTCGTAGGGAATCCGCTCGGCGTCGGCAACCCGGCCGTCGACGTCGAGGCCGAGGTTCTCCGCGTTGCGCAGCGCGACCTTGACCATTCCCGGCGACAGATCGGTGACCGAGCCCTTCTTCGCGACACCGGACTGCAACAGGTTGAGCAAGAAGAATCCTGTGCCACAACCGAGTTCCATTGCCCGCTCGTAGGGCAGCGACTCGTCGGCGGCCACGGCGTCGAACCTGCCGCGCGCGTAGTCGATGCACCGTTCGTCGAAGCTGATCGACCACTTCTCGTCGTAGGTCTCGGCTTCCCAGTCGTGGTAGAGCACCTGCGCGAGCTTGGTGTCTTCGAGCGCGGCCTTGACCTGCTCCTCGGTGGCATGCGGATTGGGTGCCGGATCGACGTGATCTGTTGCCGACTCGTTCTCCGTGGTCGTCATGTCTCCTACTTTCGCCCTGTTCTGTGTCGTCGCACCAGCCGTGTGTCGTCGCGACTGCCGTGGCCGACAGCGGGTCCCTACCCGCCGGTAACGACACGTTGCCGTTGAACCCTACCCGCCGTCGGGAGGAGGTTCCGTGGTCACTTCCCGGTGAACTGTGCCTTGCCCGGCCCGTTGGCGATGAACGAATCCATGCCGATCTTGCGATCGTCGGTGGCGAAGAGCGACGCGAACTGCTGTTCCTCGATCTTCAAACCGGTCTCCAGGTCGACGCCGAGCCCCTGGTCGACCGACTTCTTTGCCGCCGCCAGCGCCAGGCTCGCGGCGTTGCGGAACTGCCCGGCCCACGCCAGCGCGGCGTTGTAGACCTCGTCGGGTGCGACGACCTCGTCGACCAGACCGATCCTCAGCGCTTCCTCTGCCCCCACGAAGCGGCCGGTGAAGATCATGTCCTTGGCCTTGGCGGGGCCGACCAGACGCGCCAGCCGCTGCGTGCCTCCACCTCCGGGGATCACGCCGAGAAGCGCCTCAGGGACGCCGAGCTTCGCGTTGTCGCCCGCGATACGACGGTCGGCGCCGAGCGCCACCTCGAGTCCGCCACCGAGTGCGTATCCGGTGATCGCGGCGACGGTCGGCTTGGGGATCTCGGAGATCGATCCGAGCGCACGCTGCAGGCGACCGGCCACCTTCGACATCTCGGCGAACGTCATATCGGTCATCTCTTTGATGTCGGCGCCTGCCGCCAGCACCTTGGGTCCGCCGTAGACGACGACGGCCTTGATGTCGGCACGGTCGGTCGCCTCGCGCGCCGCCGCCTCCAACTCGGTCTGGACCTGCCGGTTCAGCGCGTTCATCGGCGGACGGTTGAGCAGGATCGTTCCCACTCCTGGATGGTCGTCAGAGGTCTCGAGAGTCACGAACTCAGGCATGTGTCGAAGGCTACCGTCCAGCGACGCCCAGCCGTGATGTGGGCCACCGCCGAGACCCCGACGACCTACAGTTGGTGCATGGCATCTTCGCCGTCCTCGAAGTCGTCGGCCGGCGAACCCGTCGAACTGTCCGTCGGTGAACGGACGATCCGACTCTCGAGTCCAGACCGGATCTACTTCTCCGAACGCGGCGAGACCAAACGCGACCTCGCCGACTACTACATCTCGGTCGGCGACGGCATCGTGCGGGCGCTGCGCAACCGGCCGTGCATGTTGCACAGATTTCCCAAGGGCGTCGACGGCAAGAAGGTCCACCAGAAGCGGGTACCCGCGGGCGCCCCGGACTGGCTGAAGACCACAGAGATCTACTTCCCGCGCTTCGGTCGCACCGCCGACGAGCTCTGTGTGACCGAACTGGGCAGCGTCATCTGGGCGGTGCAGATGTCGACGGTCGAGTTCCATCCGTGGAACTCGCGCTGCTCGAATCCCGAGCTGCCCGACGAATGGCGCATCGACCTCGACCCGATGCCGGAGTGCACCTTCGATCGCGTGCAGCGGGTGGCCCACGTCGCGCACGAGGTGCTCGACGAACTCGGTGTGCGCGGCTTCCCCAAGACGTCCGGCGGACGCGGCATGCACATCTACGTACGAATCGAACCGGAGTGGAGCTTCAACCAATTGCGCCGCGCCGCATTGGCTTTCGCACGCGAGGTCGAGCGTCGAGCACCTGACGAGGTCACCACGACGTGGTGGCGCAAGGACCGCGACCCCGCTGCTCTGTTCGTCGATTACAACCAGAACACGCGTGACCACACGATGGCCGCGGCCTACTCGGTACGAGGCAATCCACGCGCAACGGTCTCGGCGCCGATCCTGTGGTCGGAGGTCGACGACGTCGCGCCCGACGACTTCACCATCGCCACGATGCCCGCGCGCTTCGCCGAACTCGGCGACCTGCACGCGGAGATCGACGACGTCGCCTACCGCATCGACACCCTGCTGGAGTGGGCCGACCGAGACGAGGCCGATCAAGGAGAGACCGATCGAGCAGGGACCGGCACAGACGACCCGGACGTCGTCGACCTCGACCGCTGACGAACCCGCACGCAGCAGGTTCAGGCAGTAGCCCTCAGAGCGTGATGTCGGGGATGGGTTGGTCGGCGAGCGTCGCCATGTATGCGTCGGAACCGGAGAAGCTCAAGCCGCTCAGCCCATGCCCAGCGCTCACCTCTGGTTCGATCGCCTCGATCGTGCGCTCTGCGGCGAGCAGCTCGTCGACGGTGTCGAACCGGGCGACCTCGGTCAGCTGAGACCAGGTCGGCGGCAGGAGGAAATGCTTGCCATCAGACCAGGCCGCGAGAGCGTCGGCCGCGCCGGCCCACCGCGCGACGTCGGCCTCCGACGTCGCGTCGTCGGCAATCTGGCCCTCAGGCATGGCCGCGAGGAAGAAGCGGGTGTCGTAGCGTCGCTTCTCGTTCTTCGGCGTGATCCAGTGCGCGAGCGGACGCAACAGGTCGGCACGCAGCGTGAGGTCGTGGGCGCGGAGGAACTCGGCAAACGAGATCGTCTTGTCGACCAGCCTGCGGCGTTCGTCGCGCAGCGTCGCCGGGTCGGCGAACGAGCCGTCGGGCCGCGACGCGAGCAGCACACCGCACTCCTCGAACGTCTCGCGGACCGCCGCACAGACCAGGGCCTGGGCGAGCTCTTCCGTGGTGCCCAACTGCTGTGCCCACCAGGCCGCGTCGGGGCCGGTCCACGCGAGATCGGCGTCGGCATCACGAGGGTCGACGCCGCCACCGGGAAAGACCGTCATCCCACCGGCGAACGCCATCTGCTTGACCCGACGCTGCAGAAAGACCTCGATACCGCCGTCGGCGTCGCGCGCCAGCACGACCGTCGCGGCATCACGCAATGGCGCGACGGTCTCCGCGTGGGCTGTCGCGGCGTCTGTATCGGTCATGTCGATCTCCTGCTCTGTGCCGAACGGGTACGGCCAACTCCTACGTGGGCCACCACCTGTGGTCCGCGTCACCGAATCGACACTATCGCTGCTACCCGGCGGCCCGTCGATGGGATCCGGCACGACGCGAACGACGCGCGAAGAAGCGGGAGCCGTCCTTGGTCAGCGTGATCTGCTGACGGAACGTGTCGGAGAGGTTCTTGCTCGTCAGCACGTCGCCGAGGAGGCCCTGCGCGACGACGCCGCCTTCCGAGAGCAGCATCGCGTGGGTAAAGCCGGGCGGGATCTCCTCGACGTGGTGGGTGATGAGCACGGTGGCTGGCGCGTCGGGGTCCTGCGCGAGAATCGACAGCCGGTCGACGAGCTCCTCACGACCGCCGAGGTCGAGGCCTGCTGCGGGTTCGTCGAGGAGCAGCAGCTCGGGGTCGGTCATCAACGCGCGGGCGATCAACACGCGCTTCCGCTCACCCTCCGACAGCGTGCCGAATCTCCGGTCGGCGAGATGTTCAGCGCCCATCGACTCCAGCGATTCGACGGCCTGCGCGCGATCGACGTCGTCGTAGTCCTCACGCCACCGACCGATCACCGAATAGCCCGCCGAGATCACGACGTCGCTGACGACCTCGTCGTCGGGAACCCTGTCCGCCAGGCCGGGACTGCTCACTCCGATGCGCGTCGACAACTCGCGCACCTCGACTCGGCCGAGTGGCTCGTTGAGCAGAAACGCGGTGCCCGACGTCGGATGCAGTTCGGCGGCAGCCATGCGCAACAACGACGTCTTGCCCGCACCGTTGGGGCCGATGATCACCCAGCGCTCGTCGAGCTCGACCTGCCATGTGATCGGCCCGACAAGCGTCTTTCCACCGCGCACGAGTGTGACGTCACGAAAATCGACGAGCAGGTCCGGGTCCGAGGATGCAGTGTCACTCACCCGTCCCATCGTGCCCTACCGGGCGGCCTCCCGGATGCTCGGACGCGACACTTCGCGTCGACGTTTTTGTCGACGTGTTCGCCCACACCGAAACGGCCCCGGAACGGGAATACCTTCGACGCCACGCTCCTTGCCCTAGGTATGCCCGTTGATCTCTCCATCCTCGACCTCGCCCAGGTCGGTCGCAACGAAACCGTCGCCCAATCCCTGGCCGCCTCAACAGAAATGGCCACCAAAGCCGAGCTCTGGGGCTACCGGCGAATCTGGTACGCAGAACACCACAACATGCGCTCGATCGCGTCGTCGGCGCCTGCCGTTCTCATCGCACATGTCGCGGCACACACCTCGACAATCCGCCTCGGCGCCGGCGGAGTGATGCTCCCCAACCACGCGCCGCTGACGATCGCCGAGCAGTACGGCACCCTTGCCGAGCTGCACCCCGGCCGCATCGATCTGGGTCTCGGTCGAGCCCCCGGCAGCGACCAGCAGACCTTCACCGCACTGCGTCGGGACATGGCATCGGCCGACCGCTTCCCGTCCGACGTCCTCGAACTGCAGGGGTACCTGCGCGGTGAGTCTCGCATTCCCGGAGTCGGGGCGACGCCCGGCGCGGGCACCGACGTCCCGCTCTACATCCTCGGTTCGTCGTTGTTCGGGGCACAACTCGCCGCCGCGCTCGGACTGCCCTATGCCTTCGCATCGCACTTCGCTCCGCAGGCACTAGAAGAAGCCGTCGCGCTCTACCGCGACCAATTCCAGCCATCCGAGGCACTCGCCGAGCCGTATGTCATCGCGGGCGTCTGCGTGATCGCCGACGACGATCCGGATGTCGCGGCAGCGCAGCTCCGCCAGGCCAAGCGCCAGCGAGTGACCGCACTCCTCGGTCGCGGTGGTCGGCAGTTCACCGACGACGAGGCCGACGCGATCCTCGAGATGCCACAGGGCAGGCAGATCGACTCGATGCTGACCTATGCGGGCGTCGGCACCCCCGCGGAGGTCCGCGACTACCTCGACTGGTTTGCCGGGCACGCCAACGCCGACGAACTCATCGTCGCGTCGATCGCTCCCGACCGCGACGTGTGGCTGAGCACGCTCGGTCACCTCGCTCCTGCGGTGCAGCCCTCCACGCAGCCGGTTTGATCGATCGCACGTTTTGGTCATACACATCGTCGTTCTATGTATGATCAACCTCATCATGCCGAGGCCGCGTCGGGCTCGGCAGGCGATGAGGAGCCAGGATGTCCGACCTCAAGGTCCGCAGAGTCAAGTTCGACCTCGCCGGCGACGACATCCCATTCAACTGGCACCCACAGCGACCCGCCTTCGCGATGCAGTGCAACGTCGTGTCGTTCTTCGCGCCCGGCTTCGAGAAGCTGATCGTGCAGTCGACACGCGAAGCACTGCCGTTGATGCGAGACCCGGAGATGGTCGACGAGGCGACCGACTACATCAAACAGGAGGGCCAGCACACGGCTGCCCACCTGGCCCATCTCCGGGCGCTGATACGTCGGTGGCCCGGACTCAAACACACGATGGACGAGGTCATCGCGTCTTACGACCGGTTGCTCGCGACCAAGCCACTCGCTTGGCGTCTGGCCTACGCCGCGGTGGTGGAGGCGACCTTCACGCCCTACTTCCGCGTGTTTCTCGACCACGACGACAAGCTCTTCGAACCCGGTGATGAGCGCATTTCGTCGCTATTCATCTGGCACTTCGTCGAGGAGATGGAGCATCGGAGCTCAGCGCTGAGGGTGTACGACGCCGTCCACGACAGTTATCCCTACCGGCTCAAGACCATCGCGGGCGTGGTCAAGCATTTGAACGAGATGCTGAAGATCGTCGGAGACGGCTTCCGTGAGCACGTACCCGTCGGTGAGGGCGGTGAGTTCGCCGACCTGGTCCCGGCCGGGGTCACGTTGCGGTCGATGGCCGCCGTGTGGCGGTTCAATCGGACGCACGCGGAGTACGACACGACCTACGCCGAGGTACCGCTGCGCGAGATGATCGAGATGTTCGTCGGACTCGTGCGGTCACAGGCACCCGACCACGATCCGCTCTACGAGCGACTCCCCGACTTCGCAGCCCGCTGGTTCCGACGCTACGACGAGGACCCACGGGCGGCCGCCCGCTGGTACTCGGTCGGCGTCGGCGAGATCGCCAAGCGCGTACCCGACGGCCAGGGCGACGTCGTCGACGCGACGTCCACGGCGTGAACCGGCGCTTATCGACGCGGTTCGAGTAGCGCGAAATCCGCGAAGTCGAACCCCGGTGCGACGACGCAACTGACGAGCGACGCCTCGTCGCCGACTGCACGCGCGCGTTGCCAATGCCCTGGCGGGACAAGGGCTTGCGGACGCTGTCCCGACCCCACGTCGGGTCCGACGACCACGGTCTCGACGTCGTTCGGCGCTTCCCCGTCACCGCCGAGGTCGAGTTCCACCGGGGCGCCGCGATGGAAGAGCCACATCTCCGCACCGCGCACCGTATGCCACGACGACTGCTCGCCCGGAAGCAACACGAAGTAGATCGCGGTCGCAGCCACGCGCGTGCCCTCATATCCGGAAGGCAGTGCGCCACAAGGAATCTCGACGCCGCTTCGCCAGGTCTCGCGATACCAACCACCCTCGGGGTGGGGCTGCAGGTCGAGTGAACGTGCCCAGTCGGGTAGTCGGGACGCCTCGCTCACTTGTCGACCACCTCCGCGATCACGGTCACCGACCCGGGCGCGAT